>KB889770.1 GCA_000372785.1 gamma proteobacterium SCGC AB-629-P17
CAAACCGGTTCTACCAGAGATGGCAAAAAGTTCAGAAGAATTTCTCAATGTTGACTCTTTAAATTGGTCTGATATTGAGAACCCTTTAACAAACCATAAAATCAATAAATTTAAAGCTTTAATGACGCGTATAGAGGATGAGCAAATTGATCAAATGGTTGAATCCTCCAAAGTATAGACTTATTAATAAAAAAATTCGGAGGGATGTCAGAGTGGCCGAATGAGCACGCTTGGAAAGCGTGTATACCTCACGGTATCATGGGTTCGAATCCCATTCCCTCCACCATATTTTTTGTTTTTAGAAGTTACGCAACCAAGATAGTGAGTACCCATTAAGATCAATAGCAACACCTTCGATAGCGTTTGTTGAAGCTGTAGTTATATAGTCAAAAGCAAGTGAAGTATTCTTGCTAATTTCATAAGAAAACCCTAAACCAATGAAGGGATCGCTACCATCAACTTGCAAAAACGTTTTCGAATTGTATGTTGAGCCGTTGTAGGTAAGAGTTCCACTTCCACTAACAATATAATCAACATCCCAAAACAGTAAGCCAGCTTTACCGTAAACACCAAGAGTGCCAGTTGTAGAAGGTTCATATTTAACACCAAACAAATAGCTATTATCAGTTTTAGTTGTTATAGTTAGAGCGCCACTTGTTGAGTAAGATTTAGTACCATGCCAAGTTCCTGAGGCACTACTAGGTAAACTAGCCGAAACTTCGTGACCAGTAATAACACCTCCCTCAAAGGACAGGCTTGGTGAAACATGGTAATCTACTGTAAAGTAAGCTGCAATATCATTATCATTAATCGTAACACCAGTTCCTGCCAGGTCATCAAGTGCCTTATCGTTTATTAGCGAGACGCCAATAGTAAAAGAAGGTTTTGGTATTTCGTGAGCTGTTGACGCGTATGGAGTAATCATTAAAAAAATTACAACTAAAGTAGAAATTAATTTTCTGTTCATTTTCAATCGACTGTTAGGCATAAAAAAACAAACTATTATGGTTTAAAATTAATGCTACTCTTTTCAAACATTTCTGTCAAATTAATGATTTATTTTTTTTATTAACATCATCCTAGTGCTAATAGAATAAAGTTTTTAGGTATTAAATGATAATAGAAAATACAGTAAAAGACCTATCTGACATTCTATATGTAATCAATGATGCTGCGATAAAGTACAAGGGCGTTATTCCGGCTGATTGTTGGCATGAACCATACATGCTAAAGGAGGGGTTAGTCAATGAATTTGATAGTGGTGTTCGCATGTTTGGGTATAACAAAGATAATAAATTATTGGGTGTAATGGGCATTCAGGAACTAAAAGATGTCACTCTTATAAGGCATGCATATACATTGACTAATTATCAAGCAATGGGGATCGGAAAATCATTGTTGCTACACTTGTTCAAAATCAACAAAAATCCTTATTTATTTGTTGGTACATGGCAAGATGCCACTTGGGCAATCCAATTTTATAAGAAGTTCGGCTTTATTCGTCAAACCAAAAAACAAACAGCTCAACTACTTAATAAATATTGGGAAATTTCATCAAAACAAATTGAAAATTCTGTAGTATTAGAGAAATACACTCCACTCTAATAGGTATTTAGAATATAGTATTTACGCGCTATTTATGGCTCAAACTCCATTCCTATGAAGAACTTTTTAACCCAAAAAGAAATCAAACAATTTCAAAAAGATGGCGCTATCTTCATCAAGGGAAAATTTGATCTTGAGTGGATAGAAAAATTAAAAATTGGAATTGAAAAAGATATAAAAAATCCAAGCCTTAGATATAAATCTCATACAAAAAAAAATAATTTCCCTGCATATTTAGAAGATTATTGGACATGGGATTTGGTTCCTGAATTTACGGACTTTGTATTTAATTCGCCTTACCCAGAAATGGCTTCTGAGTTGATGTCAGCTGACAAAATAAATCTTGTGATGGATAATTGGTTTTTGAGAGAGGCTGAGTCTAAATCTGCAACACCATTCCATCATGATATAAGTTATTTTGATATTGAGGGTACTATGTGTGTTCTCTGGTTGCCATTACAACCTTTAAAAATAAATGAAGGAATTGCATGGGTTAGGGGCTCACATTTATGGAATAAACGCTTTTTAAGAGTCTTTTTTAAAGATGGACATGTAGTTGAAGGGAAGGAATGCACAATAAACGGAATCAAGTATGAAAATCC
Source organism: gamma proteobacterium SCGC AB-629-P17 (assembly GCA_000372785.1). GTDB lineage: Bacteria > Pseudomonadota > Gammaproteobacteria > PS1 > Pseudothioglobaceae > Pseudothioglobus. The sequence continues at coordinate 2,208 of KB889770.1, forward strand.
TCCAGATATTTTAGGAAATAAAGATAAATATGAATTCTTGCAATGGGATTTTGAAATTGGGGATTGTGTTATATTTGATATCAAAACTCTTCATGGAGTACTGAGTTCGTCTATACCAAAAAGGACATTAAGTCGTTACACATTGAGAGTGGCCAAAGAAGATGCTAAGATTAGTTATGTTGGAGACCGGACTAATTTTACTTATACGAAAGAAATGAAAAATGCTGGTTATAAGGATGGTGATGCATTAGGCGGAAAAATGTTTCCTCAACTCTGGCCGAAGGCAAACTAACAAAACAACCATTTAAAATGTTTATGCAAAATCTCTTAACTACAAAAGAAATCAATCAGTTTAAAAAAGATGGCGCTATTCAAATTCAAGGTAAGTTTGATCTTGATTGGATAGAAAAATTAAAAACAGGAATTGAAAAAGATATAAAAAATCCTAGCCCAAGATTTGTTAACCACACGAAAAATAAAAATTCTCCTGGCTATTATGAAGATTTTTGGACGTGGAATTTATATGAAGAATTTAAGGATTTTGTTTTTAATTCTCCAACACCAAAAATTGCAGCAGAGCTTTTAGATGCGACAAAAATTAATTTAGTTATGGATAATTGGTTTTATAGGGAAGCAAAATCAAAATCAAGTGCTCCTTTTCATCACGATATTACTTATTTTGATTTTGAAGGTTCCATGTGTGTTCTCTGGTTGCCGCTCGAGCCAGTTACAAAAGAAGAGGGCATTGCATGGATTAAAGGCTCTCACCTCTGGAACAAGTTGTTTATAAGAACAAGATTCAATGACGGCTATTTAGTTGATGGCAAGGCTGGTGTTGTTAATGGTAAAAAATATGAAATTACCCCTAATATAATAAAAAACAAAGATGATTATGAATTTTTGCAGTGGGACTTCGAGTTAGGTGATTGTGTGTTTTTCGATATGAGAACATTGCACGGAAATTTGAATGAAGTCACTCCAAAAAATAACATTCACAGATACACTTTAAGAATGGCTAAAGAAGGCTCTAGAGTAGAGTATAGAGGTGATTGGGCAAAAGAGGAAAGGGCGATTATGGAGGCAAATGGATATAAGAATGGAGACGATTTATCTGGGAAAATGTTTCCAACCCTCTATGAAGCTAATCAGTGATGAAAAATTTTAGTCTAGATCTTCTTTAAGGCTTTGATTAAATTATCAACATCTTCATGAGTGTTGTAATGAACCATACTTGTTCTGACAACCCCATCTTTAGTATCTATGCCCAAAGCTTTTAAGCAACGCCAAGCATAGAAGTTGTCATTTCTTGTTGCTATTCCATTCTTTACAAGTTCACTGCTAACTTCCTTTGACGACTTTTTATTAATAGTAAAAGCAATTGTAGGGGCTCTATTTTTATTCTCTATCTTGTTTTTTCCAATTAATCTGATGTCATCACGAGAGTTTAAATATGCTAATAAAGGGTTTGCTATTTCCTCTTCATGTTTTGAAATCAGATCATTAACTCTTTCAATTTTTAGTCTAATAGAGGCTTCGTCATCACTGAAGTGATGTTGGTACAAATTATTGAAGTATTCATAGACGCCTATCAAGCAAGACAATTCTTCATGGTTAGGGCCTCCTGGGTTAAGAGTATAGGGAACATCTCCCTCTAAGAATTCATGATTTTGATTTGGAAGTTGGTCTAATATTTCTTTTTTGCCATATAGCAAGCCTAAGTGAGGACCATAAGTTTTATAGAGGCTAAAAGCATAAAAATCAACATCAAGTTCTTTTACATCAGGAAATCCATGTGGCGCATAAGACACGCCATCTCCAATAACGTAAGCATCATATTGATGAACAAGTTTAGTAATAGATTCAAGATCATTCATTGATCCAACGATATTAGAGCAATGAGTAACAGCAACAATTTTAGTTCTATCAGACAGCAGAGATTCTAAGTCGGTGATTTCAAGCTCAGCATTTTCACTATTAATTTTCCATTCCTTTATAACCGCTCCATGCTCTTTTAGTCTTCTCCAAGCTCCAACATTAGCTTCATGATCTTGATTGGTTACTATCACTTCATCACCAGGCTTTAGAAAATGCCTCATTGCATTTGATAAAACATACATATTCATTGTAGTGGAAGCACCAATGATAATTTCATCGTTATCCGCGTTGATCATTTTTGCAAATAATTCAGTTGCTTTATCCATATTATTTCCAGCAATTGCCGATGTATCAAATTCAGCATAGGGCTGAACCTTGGTAGAAGTCATAAAATCATTTAAGTGGTTGATGACGTTATGAGGGACATAACTACCACCTGCATTTTCAAAAAAAGACCATTTAGCACTTAGAGGGTCACTAAAAGCTGGAAATTGAGCTCTTACATAGTCTATATCCAATGAGACATTATTAATTGACATTTTTCTTCCTTATTGCTGAGCATGTTTTAATTTCATTGACTTATTTTTTATAATCAGGCTCTTCTTTATCGAGTATTGCCTTTAGAGTATTAAAATGAAGATCTGAGGCATCATATTTTTCCCATTGCCGGGCAGTTTTTGTTGCTACTTCGTGACTGGCTAAATGCAACTTTTTACCTGTTTGATAGGCTCCGATTAGATTTTCACAGGACTTTTCAAAATGATAAAGGTAGTCAAATGCTAGTGCTACAGAATCAGCAGCTGTCAGTACACCGTGATTTCCCATTAATAAAACTGAATTATCACCCAAAATAGTGCATAATCTTTCAGCTTCATCTCCAACTCCCATGCCATCATAATCATAATCAATTGACACCTTTTCATAAAAGCGCATTGTATTCTGGTCAATAGGTTTCATGACTTTGTCTTCTAGACAGGCAAGAATAGTGGCATATTTTGAATGAACATGAAGGATGCAACGAGCCTGAGGATTGTTTCTATGCATTGCGCCATGGATAGCCCAAGCTGTGGCATCTGGGGCGTTAGGCTGAGACATTGTTTCGGCATTATTCGAGTCTATTAAAAGTAGGTCGCTTGCACAAATCTGTGAAAAATGCATTCCAATAGGATTTAACAAGAATTGAGAGCCGTCATCTGAAACTGCTAAACTGAAATGATTAGCAACAGCTTCGTGCATGTTTAGTCGAGCAGCCCATCTAAATGCTGCGGCGAGATCGACACGTTCTTGATTGAAATTTTCTTTCATATAAATATTATAATCCTGCTATATAATTTCATCTTTGTTTTAATGAAATAATTCGTAGAAAGGTGATTATTAAGATATGGACAAACAATTTGATTACATTATTGTGGGTGCAGGATCAGCGGGTTGTGTTTTAGCTAATCGTTTGACACAATCTGGCGAGAATGAAGTTCTTCTTCTAGAAACCGGTGGAAGTGATAACAATATCTTAATCCAAATGCCGACAGCGTTATCTTATCCAATGAACACTGAAAAGTTTTGTTGGCAGTTTTATTCTGAACCAGAACCTTATCTTAATAATCGTAAAATGCACTGCCCTCAAGGAAAGGTAATGGGTGGTTCTTCTTCGATAAATGGGATGGTGTATGTTCGTGGTCATGCACGTGATTATGATCAATGGGAAGAACAAGGAGTAGCGGGTTGGTCTTATAAAGATTGTCTGCCTTACTTTAAGCGCTCTGAAAGTTGGCAGGGTGGAGAAAACGACTATCGTGGCGGAAAGGGCCCTGTAGTAACCTGTGGTGGTAACAATATGAAATTAAATCCACTTTACCAAGCGTTTATAGAAGCAGGCCATGAAGCGGGATATCCAAAAACTGATGACTATAACGCTAAACAGCAAGAAGGTTTTGGTGCTATGCATATGACGGTTAATCAAGGTGTTCGTGCATCAGCTTCCAATGCCTATATTAATCAAGCAAAAAACAGACCAAACCTAACGATAGTTCAAAGTGTCTTGGTTCAAAAAGTTCTGCTTAAAGGTAAAACTGCAATAGGTGTTGAGTACAAAATAAATAATCAAATTAAAACAGTTAATGCCAATAAAGAGGTAATTTTGAGTGCTGGATCTGTAGGCTCGCCACAATTACTCCAATTATCTGGAATTGGACCTGCAGATGTATTAAAAAGCGCTGGTGTTGAGTTGTTACATGAACTGCCGGGTGTTGGTGAAAACCTACAAGATCATCTGGAAGTATATTTTCAATATCATTGTAAAAAACCAATCACCCTAAACAGTAAGTTAAATTATTTGAGTATGGCGCTTATTGGTGCACGTTGGCTACTATTTAAATCAGGTTTGGGTGCCACCAACCACTTTGAATCGTGTGGCTTCATTCGTTCTAGAAAGGGTATTGAATGGCCTAATATTCAGTACCATTTCCTTCCAGCAGCGATGCGTTATGACGGTAAAGCATCTATGGACGGTCACGGTTACCAGGTTCATGCTGGTGTCAACAGGCCAAGAAGTCGAGGAAGTATAAAAATTAACAGTCCCGACCCAGAAGCAAAACCAACCATCTTGTTTAATTATTTACAAAGTGAACAAGACCGACAAGACTGGCGGGATTGTATTAGGTTGACAAGGGAAATACTAAATCAACCAGCTCTTGACGATTTTCGAGGTGATGAGGAAAATCCAGGATCAGAAGTCAATACCGATGATGAAATAGATGCCTGGGTTAGGGCCAATGTTGAGAGTGCTTACCATCCATCTTGTACCTGCAAAATGGGCTCTGAGAGCGACCCAATGACAGTTGTAAATAATAAAGGTCAAGTAAATGGTATTGATAAATTGAGGGTGGTAGACTCTTCCATCTTTCCTACTATAACTAACGGCAACCTGAATGGACCTACCATTATGGCAGCCGAAAAAATTGCTGATTCAATATTGGGTATTCAACCACTTTCGATTAGTAATATTAATGTTTGGATTGATTCGGATTGGCAAAATTCTCAACGCCAAAGAGAAGTCAAAAGACCATTAAAAAGTTCTTGATTGTCTATTGAAAGATTATTTGCATGTTTAGTGTAAGAAGTATAAAAATAACATCTATATTTATTAATCTAATATTTTTTCGATAATTAAATGCAGGTTAAAAAACTAACTACTCATATTGTCAGTACTCCTGAGCCGCATGTGGGTGGTATGTATTGGATTTTTCTATGTTTGGAAACTAAGTGCGGTATAGAAGGTGTTGGTGAAGTCTACTCTGCATCTTTTCACCCAGAAGTCGTAGTTAAAGCAATTGAAGATGTTTTTGAAAGATATTTAAAGGGGAAAGATCCACACCATATTGAGCGCCTTTATAGAGAGTGTTATTCGAGCGGATTTACTCAGCGTCCTGATTTGACGATGATGGGTGTTTTGAGTGGTCTTGAAATGGCTTGTTGGGATATTGTTGGAAAATCGGCAAATAAGCCCATTTATGAGCTAATTGGAGGTAAGATTCATGAAAAGTTACGTTCATATACTTACCTATACCCGGTAGACAAAAATGGCCAGCATAATTATGAAGACCCAGGTCTGGGTGCAGAGTGCGCCATTAAGTACAAAGAAAAAGGTTTCACTGCTATCAAGTTTGACCCAGCAGGGCCATATTCAAGCTATTCTGGACATCAAATATCATTGCATCGTCTAGAACACAGTGAAAACTATTGTAGAAAGATCAGAGATGCCGTCGGAGATAGTTGCGATATATTAATTGGTACTCATGGTCAGATGACTCCATCCTCAGCAATTCGCTTAGCAAAACGATTAGAACAGTTTGACCCATTGTGGTTTGAGGAGCCAGTTCCACCAGGTCAGTCGAGGGCTATGGCAGAAGTTGCAAAAAAAACCAGTATTCCTGTTGCGACTGGAGAAAGGTTGACTTCAAAATATGAATTCTATGATATTCTAAAGAGTAATTCAGCATCAATTATCCAAATGAATTTAGGCAGGGTAGGTGGCATTTTAGAGGCTAAAAAAATTGCCAGCCTTGCCGAAGTCTATTATGCTCAAATTGCACCGCATGTCTATAACGGTCCAGTTGGAGCTGCTGCAAGCATTCAGCTTGCAACAGCTACCCCTAACTTTTTGATTCAAGAAAGCATTAAAACCTGGGATGGTTTTTATCAAGAGGTTTTACAGGAACCAATAAAGTGGATTCATGGTCACATTATTCCTTCAACAAAGCCAGGTCTAGGTATAGAACTTAATCATGATATTGTAAAAGCGAATTCACCTTACAAGGGACAAAAACTTCACCTTTCAATGAACTCTAGGCCTTATTCAGTTAGTGACGATTTAAGTGACTTATAAAAGGAGTGTGAAATGAAAATAGGATTTATTGGCCTTGGTAATGTAGGAGGGAAACTTGCCGGTAGTTTATTGCGTAATGGTTATGATCTAATTGTTAGGGACTTAAACGAGGAATTTGTTAGTGATTTTGTTTCGCGTGGTGCAAAAAGTGCAGATTCTCCTAAAGAAATGGCTGTTCTTTGCGATGTGATTATTACCTGTTTACCATCCCCTAAAGCCTGTTCCCAAGTGATGGAAGCTGATGATGGTGTGCTTGCAGGAATTAGTAGAGGCAAAATATGGTTGGAAATGAGCACCACCGATGAAGCTGAAGTTCGACGTATTGGAGCCCTGGTTGAAGCTACTGGCGCTTTGCCAGTTGATTGTCCTGTATCAGGAGGTTGTCACAGGGCTGATACGGGAAATATATCAATTTTTGCAGGTTGTTCCCGTAAAACCTTTGAGTTAGTCTTACCAATATTAACAACCATGGGTTGTCGCATCCTACACACTGGAGGCTTAGGTTCTGCATCTATCCTTAAAGTGATGACGAATTATTTAGCTACAGTGAACCTAGCATCAATCGCTGAGGCCTTAACAACAATGAAGTTAATCGGAATGGATATGAACGTTACTTATGAAGCGATTAAGGCCTCTTCTGGCAACTCTTTTGTTCACGAGACAGAGTCACAAGTTATTCTGAATGGGAGTCGTGATATTAGCTTTACGATGGATCTAGTCTCCAAGGATATTGGAATTTTTAATGAATTGGCAAAGCGTAAAGGACTAGATTTAGAAATCGCCCCTCTTATTGTTGACATCTTTAAGGATGGTGAGGAACGTTACGGTCCGCGAGAGCTTTCACCTAACATTATTAAAAGACTAGAAGAGTCAGCTGATGTAGACGTATTGGGTCGAGGTTTCCCAGCAGAAATAATTGATGATGAGCCAGAAGAGTCTGGCTATGAGGTGGTGATTAAAGGTAGACAAGATTACTAATAAACTGGGTAAAATGTGTTCGATACAACAGAGGTTTGAATATAAATGATTAAATTTTTCTTAGGTGCGATTATAGCTTTAGCCCTCATTGGCGGTGCTATTAGGTTTGCGTCGGATGAACACAGCTGGCAACTCATCATTCATAAGCAAGAGGCTCTTCATAGCGTCACAAATGGTGCCATTCGCATCTATAAAATTGTAGAAGAACTAATTTCAGGTTCCGATATCTCGGATACATCATCGATCGTTATAGAAGAAAGCTAGGTTAACTTAGATATTACGATAGAACCATTGGTGCCACCAAAACCAAAAGAGTTTGAGATGACGTTATTAATGCTAATTTCTTTTGCCTCATTTGCAGCATAATCTAAATCACACTGTGGATCTTGATTAAATATATTCATTGTTGGCGGAGCTACCTGATCTTTGATTGAAAGAGTAGAAAAAATTGCCTCAATACCACCTGCTGCACCTAATAGATGACCTGTCATTGATTTTGTTGAACTCATCACTATATTATTTGAATGTGAGCCTAAAGCCAACTTGGCTGCATCGGTTTCAGCGATATCACCAGCTGGCGTTGAGGTTCCATGGGCATTGATATAATCAACTTCATTTGGGTTAATTCCGGCATTATTGATGCAATTTGTCATGCATCTTGCAGCACCCTCACCACCTTCTGAAGGTAGGGTCATATGATAGGCGTCGCTACTCATGCCGTAACCAGAAAGCTCAGCATAAATATTAGCGCCACGCTTTTTAGCATGCTCATACTCTTCAAGCACTATTACACCAGCACCATCGCCAAGAACAAAACCGTCTCTATCAATGTCCCAAGGTCTAGAGGCTGTTTTTGGATCATCGTTTCGCGTAGAAAGTGCACGAGCTGCAGCAAAGCCACCAAGACCGCAGTTAGTTGTCGACATTTCAGTTCCACCAGCAATCATCACATCGGCATCGCCATATTCGATAATTCTTGAAGCATCTCCGATATTGTGAGTTCCTGTAGAGCAAGCGGTAACAATTGCAAAGTTAGGCCCTTTAAGGCCGTACTTAATTGATAGATTGCCAGAAACCATGTTAATAATAGAAGAGGGTACAAAGAACGGTGAAATTCTCTTAGGGCCTCTTTCTCGGAAAAGATCTGCTGTTTTTTCAATGGTTGTTAGGCCTCCAATACCTGCGCCAATAGCAACACCTATTCTGTCGGCATTAGATTCAGTAACCTCGATTCCGCTATCTTCGATAGCTTGAATGCCTGCCGCCATGCCGTAATGAATGAAGATGTCCATTTTTTTAGCTTCTTTAGGGCTAAGGTACTCAGAGACGTCAAAGTTTTTAACTGAGCCTCCAAAAGTTACAGCCTGACCTTCGGTGTCAATATTTTCAAGTGTAGCGATACCAGAAATACCGTTTAAGATATTACCCCAAGCTTCATCTATCGTGTTACCTACAGGGCAAACTATTCCTAAACCTGTTATGACAACTCTTCTCTTTTTCATATGATGCTAGTGTATTTGGCGAATTTAGCCAAAAAGTTTTTTATTGATGGCTGATTTGATTTCTATATTATATAAAAAAGGCGCCTTATACAATTAAAGAAAGCGCCTTTTTAGATTATTTTGAAGTTGTTACGTGTTTGCGTTAATATAGTCAATTGCCTGTTGAATGGTTGTAATATTTTCTGCCTCTTCATCTGCAATCTCACAATCAAATTCTTCTTCGAGTGACATCACTAGTTCAACAGTATCTAACGAATCAGCACCTAAATCATCAATAAAAGAGGCATTATTGTCAATATCACCACTTAAATCCAACTGCTCACTTACAACTTTACGCACTCTGTCTTCAATACTCATTTTGAGATTAATCCTTTAATAGTCTAAAAGACTACATTTTATCGTCAAAAAACAATCTGATAATACTAAATTCTAAATATTTCATTGATACTTTGTAGGGTCAGTTACACCTGCTTGAGCGAAGCCATTTTTTCGAAGAATGCATGCGTCACATTCACCACAAGCTTCGCCATTATCGTTGGCCTGGTAGCAACTAATAGTTTGAGAATAATCAACTCCTAAGCTTTGCCCTTGGTGGATAATCTGTGCTTTCGTTTGGTCGATTAAAGGAGTATGAATTGTTAATCTATGACCATCGATAGATTGCTTGGTAGCCAGGTTTGCCATTTCTTCATAGGCTTTGATGTATTCTGGTCTACAATCTGGATAACCTGAATAATCTAGAGCATTGACTCCGATAAAGATTGACTGACAATCAATCACCTCAGCCCAAGCAAGCGCGAAAGACAAAAATATAGTGTTTCGTGCAGGCACATAGGTTGTTGGAATTTCATTACTTTCTTTATATTTTGGTACCTTAAGTTTAACGTCAGTGAGTGCTGATCCACCAATATCAGCTAAGGAAATTGTCATAATTCGATGTTCGGTAACACCGAACTCATTGGCGATGGATTTTGCTGAGATAAGTTCAGATCGTTGCTTTTGACCATAATCAAAACTCAACGCATAACAATCAAAGCTTTGTGATAATGCTATTGCCAGAGTTGTGGTTGAGTCTAGTCCACCGGAAAGAAGGATAACTGCCTTAGACATTAGCCAAATTTCCTTTGCTTTCGAGCCAGGATTTTCGATCAGACGCTCTCTTTTTTGAAAGCAACATATCCATTGTTTCAGAAACCTGCAAAGTGTTACTGAGAGTTAGTTGTATTAAACGTCTGGTGTCAGGCTGCATGGTAGTTTCCCTGAGTTGTTTAGGATTCATTTCTCCTAACCCTTTGAATCTTTGTACCTGAACTTTTTGTCGCTTATTTTCTTTTACTAGTTTTGCAGAAATAGCATCTCTTTCTTTATCGTCCAGGGCGTAAAAAACTTGTTTTCCTGCATCAATTCTATAAAGAGGGGGCATTGCAACATATACATGACCCTCTCTGACAAGTTTAGGGAAGTGTTTAACAAATAGTGCGCAGATCAGAGTGGCAATGTGAGCACCATCAGAATCTGCATCAGCAAGTATACAAATTTTTCCATAGCGCAAACCAGAAAGATCATTGTTATCTGGCTCTAAACCAATGGCAACACTGATATCATGAATTTCGTTAGACGCAAGGACTTGGGTTGAGTCCACCTCCCAAGTGTTAAGAATTTTACCTCTCAACGGTAATATTGCCTGATAATCTTTGTCTCTAGCTTGTTTTGCCGATCCTCCAGCTGAGTCACCTTCAACCAAAAAAACTTCAGTTTGGTCAAGGTCAATGCTTGCACAGTCTGAAAGCTTGCCTGGTAGGGCAGGGCCACTAACAATTTTTTTACGAACCACCTTTTTAGCAGTTTTAAGTCTAGACTGGGCATTAAGAATTGCTATCTCCGCAATTTTTTCAGCTATATCGGTATGTTGGTTGAGCCAAAGACTGAAAGAGTCCTTAACAACACCTGAAACAAATGAAGCGCACTCTCTCGATGAAAGCCTTTCCTTTGTTTGGCCTGTGAATTGAGGGTCTAGTATTTTAATCGACAAGACGAAGGCTATTCTCTGCCATACATCATCAGGAGTCAATTTCAGGTTTTTTGGAAGTAGGCTTCTGAATTCACAAAATTCCTTTAGAGCTTCCGTGAGTCCCGATCGAAGACCATTAACGTGAGTACCGCCTCCGATTGTTGGAATCAAATTAACAAAGCTTTCAGCAGTCACATTGTTTGTGTCTTCAGTCCAAGTAAGCGCACAATCGAGTTGCTCTTCCTTAGTTTTAAATGAAATAAAGAAGGGTGAAGGAGGCAGGCAATCAAGCCCATCCAGAGAAACTGCAAGGTAATCTTTAATGCCATCATCATAGAGCCATCTATCCTTGGTTTCATCAATTTGATTATCAAAATTGACCTCTAATCCAGGACAAAGAACAGCCTTGGAACGGAGGTTGTGACGTAACTGTTTGACGGAAAATTTAACAGAATCAAAATATTGAGGGTCAGGATTAAACTTAATTAGAGTACCAGTATTACGTTTTCCAACATCACTCAATTCTTCCAAGTCAGCTGTTTTTACGCTTGAGTTAAATTTCATGTAGTATTGTTTACCTTCTCGCTTAATCCATACTTCAAAAGAACTAGACAGTGCATTCACCACAGAAACTCCAACACCATGAAGACCGCCCGAGAACTGATAAGAATCATTTGAGAATTTACCTCCAGCGTGAAGTTTAGTTAGGATAACTTCAACGGCAGGGGTGCCTTCTTTTGGGTGAGTGTCTATCGGAATTCCTCTGCCGTTGTCTTCAACCGATAGGGCGCCGTCTGGATGAAGAGTGACATTAATCTGGGTTGCGTAACCAGAGACTGCTTCGTCGACACTGTTATCCATCACTTCTTGCGCAAGATGGTTAGGGATTTCAGTATTTGTATACATGCCTGGGCGTTTTTTGACTGGTTCCAGGCCAGTTAAGACTTCTATCGAAGAGGCGTCGTAATTTGACATAGTCTGTAAAGGAAATAATTGGCACACATAATACCAAAAAAAAAGCCCCAAAAAATGGGGCTTTTGTTAGATTTGCAATTTAATTTACATCATGCCTGGCATACCACCACCCATGCCACCCATATCAGGCATCGCAGGAGCTGAGTCTTGAGGTATGTCTGTAACCATTGCTTCGGTAGTTATCATAAGGCCAGAAATGCTAGCAGCGTGTTGAAGTGCTGCACGTGTTACTTTGGTAGGATCTAGGATTCCCATTTTAAGCATATCACCATACTTTTCTGTAGTGGCATTGTAGCCATAGTTATCTTTACCTTTCATTACCTCATTAAGGACGACAGAAGCTTCGTTACCGCCATTGGCGACAATCTGTCTTAAAGGCTCTTCTAGAGCTCGTCTACAGATGCCAATACCAACGTCTTGGTCATTATTATCACCTTTGAGAGATTTAAGCGATGAAATTGCACGAACAAAGGCAACACCTCCGCCAGGAACAACCCCTTCTTCAACGGCAGCACGGGTTGCATGAAGAGCGTCATCGACGCGATCTTTTTTCTCCTTCATTTCAACTTCGGTTGCTGCGCCAACCTTAATCACAGCGACACCGCCAGAAAGTTTTGCTAGACGTTCTTGTAGCTTTTCCCTGTCATAGTCAGAACTGGTCACTTCAATTTGAGTCTTAATTTGACCAATTCTGGCTTTAATATTGTTTTTTGCGCCAGAACCGTCAATAACGGTTGTGTTATCTTTTCCAATCTCAATACGTTTTGCTGTACCTAAGTGTTCTTCAGTAACACCTTCAAGTGACAACCCAACCTCTTCAGAAATGACTGTAGCACCAGTAAGTACTGCAATATCTTCCAAAATTGCTTTACGACGATCACCAAATCCAGGAGCTTTAACAGCGGCAACCTTGACAATACCGCGCATATTGTTAACGACCAAAGTCGCCAAAGCCTCACCTTCAATATCTTCAGCAATAATGAGTAGCGGTTTTCCCGCTTTTTGAACTGATTCAAGTGTAGGCAATAGGTCACGAATATTGGCAATTTTGGAGTCATGCAACAAGATATACGGTGACTCTAAGTCTGCTGTCATAGATTCTTGGTTATTAATAAAATAAGGTGAAAGGTAGCCACGATCGAATTGCATACCTTCGACAACGTCAAGTTCGTTTTCAAGTGTTGAGCCTTCCTCAACTGTTATTACACCTTCCTTGCCAACTTTTTCCATTGCTTCAGCGATGATATCCCCAACAGAGGCATCGGAATTTGCAGAGATTGTGCCTACTTGTGCAATTGCAGCGCTATTTTTGCAGGGTTGAGATGACTTTTGTAATGCCGCAACAACGGCCTCAGTTGCTTTATCAATGCCACGTTTAAGGTCCATTGGGTTCATACCTGCTGCAACCGATTTAACACCTTCAGAGACAATCTTTTGCGCTAAAACGGTGGCTGTTGTTGTTCCATCACCAGCTATTTCATTAGTTTTGGAGGCGACTTCTTTAACCATTTGGGCGCCCATATTTTCAAATTTACCTTCGAGCTCAATGTCTTGAGCGACAGTCACACCATCCTTGGTTATGGCCGGTGCTCCAAATGATTTATCGATTACAACATTTCTACCCTTGGGTCCAAGTGTAATTTTTACTGCGTTGGCAAGTGAATTAACACCTGACAACATTGCTTCTCTGGCCTCTGGGCCAAACTTTAAGTCTTTTGCTGACATGCTTTATCTCCTCTATTCTTCAATAACTGCAACAATTTCATCTTCGCTCATCACTAGTAGCGTTTCTTCGCCAACAGTGATTTCTGAACCTGAATATTGACCAAACATAACTGTGTCGCCAACCTTTACATCCAAGGGAATCAATTCTCCTTGGGCGTTTGTTTTGCCTTTTCCGGCTGCTACGATTTCACCTCTGGAAGGTTTTTCGGCTGACGAATCAGGAATAATTAAGCCACTGGCTGTTGTTTTCTTTTCTTCTACTCTACGAACGATAACACGATCGTGTAAGGGACGGATTTCCATACTTTCTCCTAGTATTGGACTAAAAAATTTGTCGTAGAAGGTTTATTCTTCTAGACGTTCTTTAAGCTTTTTAATAGCTTTGTTTTCAAGCTGACGAACTCTTTCAGCAGAAACGCCATACTTGTCTGCTAGAGTATGTAAGGTCGATTTTTCTTCTTTCAAGTACCTTGACTGCAAAATATCGATACTTCTTTCATCCAAAGAGGAAAGAGCTTGATAAAGCTTATTATGCTGATCCTGTTGGCTTCTGTCATTTAACAATAATTGTTCCGGTGTTTCGCCAGGATCTGAGAGATATTGCTCGGGCGTGTAGGTGTCTTCGTCGTCATTAACTTCAAAGGCTACATCGTTTAACTGAAGACGTGATTCCATTTCGATAACATCTTTTTTTCTTACGCCTAAATCAGTTGCAATTTCTTCTGCTTGGTCACTGGTGAGTGACTGATATATATGTGATTTGGCCTGTCTAAGCTTGAAAAATAGTTTGCGCTGAGCTTTGGTCGTGGCGACTTTAACAATTTTCCAATTTTTGAAAATGTATTCATGAATTTCTGCACGAATCCAGTACACAGCGAAAGAAGATAGTCTGACCTTCTTGTGAGGATTAAAACGCTTAACGGCTTTCATCAGGCCGATAGTGCCTTCTTGTATTAGGTCTGCCTGTTCTAATCCATAACCTTTATAGCCATGAGCAATAAATGCAACAAAGCGCATATGCGCTAGGACTAGTTTTTTAGCTGCTGACAAGTTACCATTTTCATAAAGCTCTATAGCCAGCTCATATTCTTGCTCAGGAGAGAGAATCGGTGGGTACTTTTGTACCTCTAGATCTCTAGCTGTATTCGTTATCGATAATGCAAATTCACTCATAATTTCTCTTCAAAACGATAATTAGAGCTAAATTATACCTAAATCTATTGTTATATCAATTTTTTGAGCAATTTTCTGTACTTTTTAGACTGCTCAGAAAGAGAGAGGCTAAATCTCTCAGAATCCCTGTCTGCTCTACATATAATGAGATTTAAGTCATTCAAAGCACTGTTAAAGTCATCATTGATGACAAGGTAATCAAATTCATTGAAGTGTTGCATCTGATTTTGAGCGTCAGACATCCTTTTGTTGATTATTGCATCATTATCTTGTGCTCTTTGTTGAAGTCTTCCTAGAAGCGCCTCTTTAGAGGGTGGCAGGATAAATATACTTATTGCATTAGGCATATTTTCTTTCACTTGACGTGCACCTTGCCAGTCAATTTCTAAAATCACATTAACACATTCATTAAGTTTATCCTTAATTAACTTAGTGGAACTTCCATAATGATTATCAAAGACCATTGCATGTTCAACAAAGGCGCCATTGTTAACCATTCCATCAAATTCATTATTAGAGATAAAGTAATAATTAATTCCATTAACTTCATCTGGTCTTGGTGGGCGAGTGGTGTAAGAAACAGAGACCCAGAGGTTTTTTGTTTTTTTGATTAACGCTTCAACAAGAGAGGTTTTTCCACAACCAGATGGGGCAGCAATGATAAATAAATTAGCCATTATTAATTGGAATTAAATTAAATATATTGGTTAGAAAACATACAAACTTTTAATGCATTATTTTGGTATATAGCCTTGAATCGAGTCTAGATCATCAGCTGAGAAAAAGTATTTTTCCATTTGTTCTTTAAGATAGCTTTGAGAGGAGGCTTCAAATAGGTTTAAATTGTTTTCATTAATTAGCATGGTTTGATGGTCTAGCCACATTTGCCAAGCATCTTTAGAAACATTCTCTAAAATTCTCTTTCCCAATTCACCAGGGTAGGGGGCTCTCTCAAGACTCTCTAAATCTTTGTCTAATTTGATACAGTGAAGTATGGTCATATTTGTTTTAGTCGCACACCAAGAAGATACAAAATGGAAAAATATATTAAGGCAGAAATAATGATTGTTTCTGAAGTCATTGTGACTCTTTCCATCATTGAAGACTGCAAATAGTGATCTACACTTGAAGCTGAAAAATAAATATAAACTACCATTATAATGCTTGCTAATATGACTTGATATAGCATTTTATATAAAGCTGCACTGAATTTGAAAATAGATTGTTTCAGTAGAAAATAATATAATAAAGAGGCATTAATTAAAGCCGAGATTGATGTCGCAGCCGCCAAACCAACATGCCCGTAGTAGTAAGCTAGAATAAGATTTAATAAGATATTAGAAGTCATAGCAACAATGCCGGCTTTAACTGGAGTCTTGGTGTCTCCCCTTGATAAAAAAACAGGAGCAAGAATCTTAACTGCAATAAATGCCATTAGTCCTGATCCATAGGCTTGTAGACTCAGAGAAGATTGTTTCGCAGCATAGGCATCAAATGCCTCATATTGGAAAAGAGTTATAATCAATTCTTCAGACAGAAGTACCAAACCGATGCATGATGGTATACCTAATAAAAGTGCATAGAGTAGAGCCTTGTCAACGGTTTCCTTAAAGCCTTTAGAATCATTATTCGCATAATAATTACTTAATTTTGCCAGTGCAACAGTCGCCAAAGCAATTCCAATTAGCGCCAACGGAAGCTCCAACAAACGATCTGAATAGTACAGCCAAGAAACACTTCCTGCAACAAGAGTTGAAGCGATCATTGTATCAATCAATAAATTAATTTGAGAGACAGAAACACCAAAGAGCGCTGGTATCATTCTTTTTTTTAAGGTTGTGATAGCCTTATGATGTCCAAACTGTATCTTTGGAAGTTTTTTAATTTTTAATAAAAAAGGTATCTGGAAGGACAACTGAGCAACACCACCAATAAGAACCCCCCAAGCCAAAGCCATTATTGGCGTTGCTAGATATTGTGAGAGGAAAATAGCGCTAAGTATTAATGAGATATTAAGGAGTACAGGCGTAAAAGCTGGAACACTGAAATTATCGTAAGTATTAAGAATTGAACCAGACAAGGCTGTTAGAGAAATCAAAAGTAGATAAGGAAAGGTAATTCTTAGCATATCTGAAGCCAAATAAAATTGGCTTGAATCAGACTTAAAATAAAATCCCCAAGCAAACAAAAAGATTACAACGGGTGCCAGAATCACAGCCACCAAAGTAATAATCATTAATATACTTAGTAGTTTGGTGGCAATATGATTAATAACGGTTTGAACTTCATCATCTGACTGACTAGCCTTCGCATTTGCCAATATTGGTATAAATGCCTGAGAAAAAGCGCCTTCTGCAAACAAGCGTCGGAAAAAATTAGGAATACGAAATGCCACTAAGAAAGCATCTGAAAGTTCATTTGCACCAAAATAGCGTGCAATAATAAAGTCTCGCGCTAGGCCTAAAATACGCGACAAAAAAGTCATCGCAGTAACAATACTGCTAGATTTAATGAAAGATTTTGTCATGACGAAAAACTTAATTATCCGTCAGTAGGTCCACGCATGATTCCTACTCGAGAATTTCGAATACATTCAACAAACTGCATTACTTCAGGACTGTCAGACTCTGATATCTCTAATTTATTGAGTGCATGATCTAATAATCTACCCTGTGAATCACGGTAAACAACTTTAAATGCACGTTTAATTGATCCAATGGAACTCGCGCTAAATCCTCTACGCTTCATTCCAACTATATTAATGCTACGAATTTTTGGAAGAACTCCTGCTGCAACCATATAGTCAGGAATATCTTTATTGATTTGGCTTCCCATGCCAGCATAGGTATGTCTTCCAATATTACAGAACTGCTTAACTAATACAAATCCACCTAATATTGCCCAGTCAGAGATCCGGACATGTCCAGCAAGTGATGCATTATTAGACATGATTATATGGTCACCTAATTGGCAGTCATGAGCAATGTGAACATAAGACATCAACATGTTATTTGAGCCTATCCTTGTTAGTGAGTTTTCTTTTTCTGTGCCACGGTTAATGGTGCAAAATTCTCGAATTAAATTGTCATCTCCAATAACAAGATTACTTTCTTGACCATCTTGATAGGTAATATCTTGGGGGTCGCCGCCAATAGAGGCAAATGAATAGATGTGGTTGTTT
>KB889771.1 GCA_000372785.1 gamma proteobacterium SCGC AB-629-P17
TGATATTTATACCATGGTCAAGTACTCTCGCTCTAATCAAAATACTTGTATTAATCAAAAGCCACTCGTACAACCAGGTGATAAAGTTGTTGCAGGTGATGTTCTTGCTGACGGACCATCAACTGATTTAGGAGAGCTTGCTCTAGGTCAAAATATGATGATTGCTTTCATGCCTTGGAATGGCTACAACTTTGAGGACTCAATACTAATTTCTGAAAAGATTGTTAAGGAAGATCGTTATACCTCAATTCATATTGAAGAATTAACATCTTATGCAAGAGATACAAAGCTCGGTTCAGAAGAAGTTACTGCAGATATACCAAACGTAAGCGAATCTGCCTTATCTAAGTTAGATGATGTTGGCATTGTTTATGTAGGTGCGCGTGTCAAAGGTGGAGATATTTTAGTTGGTAAAGTGACTCCTAAAAGTGAAACTGTGCTCTCTCCTGAAGAGAAGCTATTACGTGCTATTTTTGGTGAAAAAGCTAATAATGTAAAAGATACTTCGTTGAGAATGGGTGCTTCAAAATCAGGTGTTGTAATTGACGTGCAAATTTTTACTCGTGACCGGGTTGAAAAAGATTCGCGTGCAGTAGTAATAGACGAAGAGCGTTTAGAGAATATTAAAAAAGATATTGATGATGAGTTTGACATCATTGATGGTGATATATTCCGACGTATTCGCTTAAAGCTTTCTGGCAATATTGCTAGTAAAGATGTTGCAGATATTAAAATTGGTGACAAGTTAAGCTTAAAAAATTTGAAGCCTCTTGAACACAGTGACTTAGTAAAACTAAAAGTTAAAGATGTTGAAATTAATAAAGAAGTAGCATCTTTGGTGAAGCAATCTAAAGCTAAGCAAGAAGAATTTGAAATGTTCTTTGAGCAAGAAAAAGAAAAAATTAAAGAAGGTGCTGAATTACCACCAGGGGTACTAAAGATGGTCAAAGTTTATGTGGCGACACGAAAGACCCTTCAAGTGGGTGATAAGATGGCTGGTCGTCATGGTAACAAAGGTGTTATTTCACGAGTTTCGCCTGTAGAGGATATGCCTCATTTGGCAGATGGTACTCCTGTCGATGTTGTTCTTAATCCGCTTGGTGTTCCTTCACGTATGAATGTTGGACAGGTGTTAGAGGTTCATTTAGGCTGGGCTGCAAAAGGTCTTGGTTATAAGATAGGCAACTTGCTTGATCAGCACCAAAAAGATACAGTTAAGCAAGTACGTTCAATGTTAGATGATATCTACAATAGTTATGGCAAGAGAGAAGAAATAAAGTCTTTTAGTGATGACGAAATACTTGAGTTGGCAAATAATCTTCGAACTGGTGTGCCAATGGCGACACCGGTTTTTGATGGTATTAAAGAAGAAGATATTAAGTCATTACTGAAAATGGCTGATTTACCTGAAAGCGGTCAAATAAAATTGTTTGATGGTCGCACTGGCGATGCTTTTGATCGTGATGTAACTGTTGGCTTTATGCATATGCTGAAACTTAACCACCTAGTGGACGATAAGATGCATGCACGTTCTACTGGGCCTTATTCATTAGTGACCCAGCAGCCACTGAGTGGTAAAGCACAGTTCGGCGGACAAAGGTTTGGTGAGATGGAAGTCTGGGCTCTAGAAGCTTATGGCGCTGCTTACACCCTTCGTGAAATGTTAACCGTTAAATCTGACGATGTCAGTGGTAGAGCAAAAATGTACAAAAATATAGTAGATGGTGAAAATCGTACTGAAGCGGTTATGCCAGAATCATTTAACGTTCTGGTGAAGGAAATCAGATCATTGGGTATTGATGTTGAACTTGAGCAAAATTAAATTAGGAGAATCCCTTGAAAGATTTATTACAAATTTTAAAACAGCAAAATAAAGAACAAGATTTTGATGCGATTAGAGTTGGTTTAGCTTCTCCAGAAAAAATTCGCTCATGGTCTTTTGGCGAAGTAAAAAAACCTGAAACTATCAACTATCGTACCTTTAAGCCAGAAAGAGAAGGTTTGTTTTGCGCCAAAATTTTTGGCCCTATGAAGGATTTTGAATGTTTATGTGGTAAATACAAGCGTATGAAATTTCGTAACGTAGTTTGTGAAAAGTGTGGAGTTGAAGTTACACTTTCCAAAGTTCGTCGTGAAAGGATGGGTCATATTGAATTAGCTGCGCCGGTTGCACATATTTGGTATCTAAAATCATTACCATCACGCTTAGGCCTGTTGATGGATATGACACTAAAAGATATTGAGAGGGTGCTTTATTTTGAGGCATTCTTGGTAACTGATCCAGGTAATACTCCTTTAATTAAAAAACAGCTACTTACGGAAGAAATGTATTATGATTCATTGGACGAATATGGTGATGATGAATTTGTTGCTAAAATGGGTGCCGAAGCTATGCAAGATGTTCTTTCTGAAATGCAACTTGAAAAAGAAGCTGCAACTCTCCGTGAAGATGCACTAAACACAAAATCACAAACCAAATTGAAAAAAATTAATAAGCGTCTTAAGCTGGTTGACTCATTAATTCAATCTGGAAACAAACCTGAATGGATGGTGTTAAATGTATTGCCTATCTTGCCACCAGATTTAAGACCTTTGGTGCCTTTAGATGGTGGCCGTTTTGCAACGTCAGATTTGAATGACTTGTATCGTCGTGTGATTAATCGAAATAATCGTCTTGCACGATTATTAGAACTTGATGCGCCTGAGATTATTGTTCGCAATGAAAAACGTATGCTCCAAGAGGCTGTTGATTCATTGATTGATAATGGTCGTCGAGGGCGTGCGGTAATGGGCAATAATCGACGTCCACTTAAATCAATTGCTGATATGATTAAAGGTAAGCAGGGCCGTTTCCGTCAAAATTTATTAGGTAAGAGAGTTGATTATTCGGGCCGCTCTGTAATTGTTTGTGGTCCTTATCTTAAGTTGCACCAGTGTGGTCTTCCAAAGAAGATGGCACTTGAGCTTTTCAAGCCATTTATCTACAATCGCTTGCAGGCGAACGGGTTAGCATCAACAATTAAAGCTGCTAAGAAAATGGTTGAAAGTGAAATCCCAGAGGTTTGGGATATCTTGGAAAAAGTTGTTCATCAACACCCAGTGTTGCTTAACCGTGCGCCAACACTTCACCGATTAGGCATTCAGTCGTTTGAGCCACTCTTGATTGAAGGTAAAGCGATTCAGTTGCATCCTTTGGTATGTACCGCATTTAATGCAGACTTTGATGGTGACCAAATGGCAGTACATGTACCACTTTCTGAAGAAGCACAGTTAGAGGCTAGAACCTTGATGTTGGCTTCAAACAATATTCTACATTTAGCCAGTGGTGACCCTATTATTATTCCATCTCAAGACGTTATTTTAGGTCTTTATTACATGACCAGAGAGATGGTAAATCAAAAGGGCGAAGGAATGATTTTTGCCAACAATAATGAGGTGCTTAAAGCCTATGGAGAAGATGTCGTGTCTCTTCATTCAAGGATTAAATTACGAGTTCAAGATTATATAAAAATTAAGGGTGGTTTTGAGCCAAGTTCTACACGCATAGTAGATACTACTGTTGGTCGAGCAATTTTTTCAAGAATTTTGCCAAATGGCTTATCTTATGATCTAATCAATGAATCATTAACAAAAAAAGTAGTTTCTAATTTAATCCATGTTTGCTACCGTACACAAGAATTAAAAGAGACAGTTATTTTTGCTGATCAGATGATGTATATGGGTTTTGAGTTTTCAACAAAATCAGGCATCTCCTTCTGTTCAAACGATATGATTATTCCGCAAGAGAAAGTAGAAATGATTGAGAAGGCCAATACCCAAATTAAAGGTGTGCAGCAGCAATTTGCTTCGGGTGTTTTGACTAATGGAGAGCGTTACAATAAAGTTATTGATATTTGGTCTCGTACCTCAGAGGAGGTTGCAAAGGCCATGATGGATAAAGTGGGTTACGAAGATGTTACTGATGCTGAAGGTAATAATGAGAGGATGCCATCGTTTAACTCGATTTATATGATGGCAGACTCTGGTGCTAGAGGTTCTCCAGCTCAAATTAGGCAATTAGCTGGTATGCGTGGATTAATGGCGAAGCCAGATGGCTCTATCATTGAAACTCCAATCACAAGTAACTTTCGTGAAGGTTTGAATAACATGCAATACTTTATTTCAACGCACGGAGCTCGAAAAGGTTTAGCTGATACTGCATTGAAGACAGCTAATTCAGGTTATTTGACACGTCGACTGGTTGATGTTGGTCAAGATTTAGTAATCACCGAAGAGAATTGTAATACTGAAAATGGTTTGGTCATGAAAGCAGTAATTGAGGGTGGTAATGTGGTTCAAACTTTAGGTTCGGCTGTTCTTGGCCGAATTGTTGCTGAAGATGTACGTATTCCAAATAAGAAGAAAGTCTTTTTAGAAAAAGATCATTTAATTACTTTAAATGATTCAAATCAGATTAATGAATTGGGTATTGAATTTGTTAAAGTCCGTTCTGCTATTACATGTGAGACTTCTTATGGAGTTTGCTCAGCTTGCTACGGCAATGATATGGCCCGGGGTCATAAGATAGGTGTAGGTGAAGCTATAGGTGTAATTGCTGCACAGTCAATTGGTGAGCCTGGAACGCAGTTAACGATGCGTACATTCCATATTGGTGGAGCTGCAAGCGCGTCTACGGCTATTAATAGTATCAATACCAATACCAATGGTATTGTCCATTTTGAAAACATGAAATCTATTGCTAACTCTAATGGTGATTTAGTGGTTATTTCAAGGTCTTCTGAGGCTTCAATTCGTAATGAATTGGGACAAGTAAAAGAGCGATACAAATTGCCATATGGTGCAGTGGTTCATTTTCAAGATGGTGGTGAAGTAAAAGCGAAAGATAAAATAGCTGATTGGGATCCACATACACATCCAATTATTGCTGAAAACTCTGGTCGTATAGTTTTTATTGATTTTGTTGAAGGAGTGACGGTAGTCAAAAATTCAGACCCTTTAACTGGATTGAGTTTCTTTGAAATGATTGAAGAAGGTGAGAGAGCTTCGGCAGCTAGGGACATGAAGCCAATGATAAAGTTGGTTGATAAAAAAGATAAAAAACTTGTTTTGTCAACGCATTATCTGCCATCAGGTGTCAAAATTACCTTGGAAGATGGTAAATTAATTGAAGCAGGTGAAATCCTTGCTAAAATTCCTAAAGCCATTTCAAAAACAAGTGACATTACTGGTGGTTTGCCACGTGTTGCTGACCTATTTGAGGCACGTAAGGCTAAAGATCATGCAATACTAGCAGAAACAGCAGGTGTTGTGAGTTTCGGTAACCCGACTAAATCAAAAGTACGTTTGTTAATTACTAGTGAAGAGGGTGAAGTAACTGAAATGATGATTCATCACTGGCGTGTAATCAATGTATTTGATGGAGAGACTGTAGAAAAGGGTGATATGATTTCCGATGGTCCCTCAAATCCACATGATATTCTGCGTTTACTAGGG
Source organism: gamma proteobacterium SCGC AB-629-P17 (assembly GCA_000372785.1). Classification (GTDB taxonomy): domain Bacteria; phylum Pseudomonadota; class Gammaproteobacteria; order PS1; family Pseudothioglobaceae; genus Pseudothioglobus. The sequence continues at coordinate 5,494 of KB889771.1, forward strand.
GTTGAAGCTTTAGCGAACTATATTGTTAAAGAGGTTCAGAATGTTTATCGTCTTCAAGGTGTGAAAATTTCTGATAAACATATTGAAGTTATTATAAAACAGATGCTAAGGAAAGCAGAAATTGTTAATAATGGCGATTCTAACTATGTCAACGGTGAGACTGTTGAATATGCACATGTTGTTGAGAAAAATAAACAACTTGAAGCTCAGGGCAAAGAAGAGATTGTATTCCAGAGATTGCTAATGGGCATTACCAAAGCGTCATTATCAACTGAGTCATTTATATCAGCAGCATCATTCCAAGAAACAACTAGAGTTTTAACTGAAGCATCGATTACTGGAAGAATTGATAACCTTAAAGGTTTAAAAGAGAATGTCATTGTAGGTCGTTTGATACCTGCTGGTACTGGTTTTAAACATCACCAAGATAAAAGGATGCGTCGTTTAGAAGAATCAATGCGGGTCACTGAAGCTGAGCAAGAACTGTCTGAACAGTTAAGTGAAGTTGGAGCTGAGGTACAGGAATAAGAATACTGATTGTATAAAGTATGCATCTCAAAAAAAAGTTAATTTTATTCAGATGCATACTTTTTTATATCTATAAATTCTAACAAAAATGAGTTAGTTTCTTAAGGAAGAGTGAGTGTTCACTTTAACTAAAGCAAACCAATAATTATCAGGGTAAGTTAAAATGCACCCATGGAAAAATCAGAGTTTATTGACCTAATTAAACAAGGATTCAATCATATACCCTTCTCCAGAGAGATTGTCGTAGATACTGATACTGCTTTGGCATTGTATCTAAAACTTGCTAATTCTCCTTACAGTTATTTTTTAGAGTCAGTTCAGGGTGGCGAAAAATGGGGTCGTTATTCATTTATTGGCTTGGCTGCTGAAACGGTCATTAAGGTATATGATTATGAAGTTAGGGTTGAAAAAAATGGTGTATTGGTAGACCAGCATGAAGTTGAGGATCCTTTAGCGTGGATAGAGAATTACAAAAATCAATTTAATGTCCCTAAATTAAATGATTTACCCGACTTTAATGGCGGTCTAGTGGGTTATTTTGGCTATGAAATTATTCGTTATATTGAACCAAGATTTGCAAGTATTGACAAAACAGATGAGTTAAATGTTGCCGATATCTTGTTGATGGTCTCGAATGATTTATTGGTTGTTGACAACTTATTCAGTAAAGTTCACATCATCACCCACATTAATCCTGATACAAGCACTTACGAAGATGCACTATCAAAACTTAATCTGATTGAAGGCAATATCAAGAAGTCTTTCCAGCATTCGCCAAGTCCTCCTGCAGGAATTCAGACTGATGATTTTGTCTCAAGTTTTGGTAAAGATAATTTTATGAAAACGGTTGAAAATATTCAGCGTTATATTGTTTCTGGAGATGTTATGCAAGTGGTCCCATCTCAGCGCTTGAGCTGCACATTCCAAGCTAAACCAATAGACCTATATCGGCAACTAAGGATACTTAACCCTTCACCATATATGTATTTTTTGAATTTGGATGATGTTACTATAGTTGGTTCCTCTCCAGAAATTTTAACTCGTGTTGATAATCATAATATAGCGACTGTGAGACCATTAGCAGGAACCCGTTCACGAGGTAAAACAGCTGAGGAAGATCAACAACTGGAAGAAGATCTTTTATCAGATGACAAAGAAATTGCAGAGCATTTAATGCTAATTGACTTAGGTCGTAATGATTTAGGTCGGATCGCCAAAACAGGCAGTGTCACCCTCACTGATAAAATGTTTATTGAGCGCTATTCCCATGTGATGCACATTGTTTCGAATGTGGAATGCCAGTTAAAAGAAGGGATGAGCTCCATTGACGTATTAAGGGCAACTTTTCCAGCGGGCACTTTGAGTGGTGCACCTAAAGTTAGAGCTATGGAGATTATTGACGAAGTTGAATCCTTGAAAAGAAATATATATTCTGGCGCCATTGGTAATTTATCATGGCATGGTGGAATGGACTTGGCAATCGCCATTAGAACAGCGGTAATTAAAGATGAAGTATTATATGTTCAGGCTGGTGCAGGAATAGTTTATGATTCGGTGCCAGAATTAGAATGGCAGGAAACCATGGATAAAGCACAAGCTTTAATTAAAGCTGCAAAGAATGTTTAAGCACTACTCGTATTAAATATTTTATTGTTATTTATCTTTCATGGACCTGCGTATAGTATGTGGTGCGGTCGTAGGAGGGCTTAACGAGCAAGATGTCCCATAATGGGCATTAGGCTTATTTAATAGCAAGCGGAGAGACCAAATATGTCAACCAGTAATGTGATGCAAATCGATGGAGATAGACTGTGGGCTTCCTTGATGAGCATGGCCGAAATTGGTGCGACCAAAAAAGGTGGTAGCTGCCGGTTGGCATTGACCGATGAGGATCGGGAGGGCCGCGATCTTTTCATCGAGTGGTGCCGAGATGCGGGCTGTGGAATCAACATCGATCAGATGGGCAATATTTTCGCCCGTCGAGCGGGCCGGAACCCAGATGCGGCGGCCGTGGTCGCGGGAAGTCATCTTGACACTCAACCCACTGGCGGTCGCTTTGATGGGGTTTATGGTGTCTTGACAGGGCTAGAGGTGGTTCGGACCTTAAACGATCTAGGCATTGAGACCGAACATCCGGTTGAGGTGGTCTGTTGGACCAACGAGGAAGGAAGCAGGTTTGCACCGCCGATGTTAGCGTCAGGGGTTTTTGCCGGAATTTACGATCTTGATTTTGCGTTATCCCGGTCAGATGTTAATGGCAAGACTCTGGGGGGAGAGCTCAAGCGTATTGAGTACGCCGGGCCCGGGACAGTCGGGGGTCGTCCGCTGCATGCGTATTTCGAGGCGCATATTGAACAGGGCCCGATACTTGTCGAAGACGGTCAGACGATTGGTATTGTGACCGATGCTCAGGGGCAGCGTTGGTACGAGTTAGTGTTAACCGGTAAGGAGTCCCATTCCGGCCCGACGCCGATGAATCGGCGGAAGGACGCACTATTAGGTGCTGCACGGGTAATCAACATGGTCAACCGAGTGGGTCGAGAGCATGCACCGAACGCGTGTTCAACTGTGGGTATGATTGATTCCTACCCGAATTCGAGGAATGTGATACCGGGCCGGGCATTTCTCTCGATCGATCTCCGGCATCCGGATAATGAGGTGTTGTCGACAATGAGTCGAATGGTAGAGGAAGAAGTTGCACAAATTTCGAAGGCCGGGTCGCTGGAATTCTCTCTGAAGGAGATCTTTTACTTTGCGCCGGTTCCCTTCGATTCAACGTGTGTTGCTGCGGTTCGTTCTGGAGTAAAGAAACTCGGTTACGACGCCCGAGAAATGATTACCGGTGCCGGGCATGATGCGTGTTTTATTGCCAAAGTGGCGCCGACTTCAATGGTTTTCATTCCCTGTATTGGTGGTGTTAGCCATAACGAAGAAGAAGACATTAAACCTGAATGGGCCTACGCTGGGGCAAATGTGATGTTGCACGCTATCGTTGAGAAGGCGGGGGGTACATGATCACCCCCGCTGGGGTGTGTTTTCTTACAACAGGAGGGAAAAGACCAAAATGACTCAACACGACTTCGAATTTGGCACTTACACGGATTTCGGAACGTTGCGTGCGGCGATTGTAGGTAGTGCAGAAGGATTGGCTTTGCCGCCATTCAATCCTACGCTACACCATTACAATGATGAAGTTCAGGCCGCACTGAAAGCTAGTGGTAACCGGCCGCTCGAAATTTTCAAAGCAATGCCAGAGCGATGGGAAAAGACGACCGCGCAGCTGGATGACCTGGCCGACCTTTATGAGAAAAATGGCATCCGTGTATACCGGCCACGCCCGTATACAACTGAAGAGTCGGATTATCTAGCTGAGTTGCAGCCCGGCACTTCATTACTCTATCCCGCAGATCCGGTGTACACACTCGGCAAGCATTACATCGAAGTGAATATTCGCCGTGCCTACCGGCGCAAGGAAGTGTTTCCACTGCGCGACTTAGTTGCGCCACTGCTGGCCGCAGATGATGATACCCATCATATAGTGATGCCGCCGGCTCAGCCGTTTATGCCGTCGAGTGGTGGTCCTGGCCCCTTTCTCGAAGGGGGTGATATTATCTGTTATAAGCATCATCTGTTTGTTGGTGAGTCTGATATTGCCAGCAACCGAGCTGGTACCGAATGGTTACGAACCTATATCGAACCTTACGGCTACACTGTTCATCCGATGCCAATGAAAGGCTCAGTGCTGCATCTGCTTGGCATTATGGTATTGGTGTGCGAAGGTGTTCTACTCCTTTTTCGTGATGAGCTCGATTGCGAATTGCCAGACCCACTTCGGGACTGGGATGTGATCGAACTCAGTGAAGACGAAGCCAGAGCTTATGCAACCGTGGGTGTAAGTCTCGATGACAAGCGATATGTGATGCCGAGTCATCTTAGTCGAGTGGGTGAGGAACTCTCGCGTCGTGGTATAGAGCCAATAGAAATCGATTACGATCACGTGAGCTATTGGGGTGGTTGCATATCGTGCTCTACACATGCGATCGCGCGGGACCCTTAAACTTGTGACCCGTAATATTGTGCAACGGAAGCTAGAAGCAGAGTTAGCCTAGGAAATCCTTGATGCGGTGATCAGTGGTTTTAGCGATCAAATACATTTCACCGTGGTTTCAGATTAAGAAGTCATTAATTTTATAAAAATCCCCAAAGACAGTGATAACTTTGTTTGTAAAATGAAATCTATATTTGTCATATTTTTATTACCTTAAATGGCTTCATCAAGTTTTGTTCATCTTCAATGTCAAAGTGAATATTCGGTTAAGAATAGCTTGATTCGTGTACCAAAACTTGTTGAAAGTGTCCAAAAAGCCGACATGGATAGTGTGGCTTTGACAGATGATATGAGTTTGTTTTCAGCAGTTAAATTTTATAAAAAAGCTCTTGAATCTGGAGTTAAACCTATTATTGGTGCTAAAGTGGTTGTAGCTTTTAGTTTAGGTCAATACGATGTGATTTTGTTGTGTCAAAATAATGAAGGTTATCTAAACCTTTCTGAACTTATTTCAAAAGCATATTTGAGTGAACATGGAATTGAGGGTGTCAGTGTCACAGAAGAACAACTTGTAGAGCACCAGAGTGGTTTGATTATGATTGCAACATCTGTAAGTTCTGACATTGCTCAATTACTTCTTGCCAATGAGTCAAAGTTGGTAGAGGAAAAGGCTCTCAATTGGAAATCTATTTTTGCTGACCGCTACTACATGTCTGTTCAGAGAACTGATAGATCGTCAGACGAGCAACTCCTGCACCTAACAATTGCACTTGGATTGCGATTAGATATTCCGATTGTGGCTACTAATGACGTTCAATTTTTAGTTAAAAACGAATATGAGGCTCACGAAGCTAGAATCTGTATTGCTGAAGGTGGGCTTTTAGATGATACTCGGCGATTAAAAAACTTTAGTGAATCTCAGTATTTAAAAACTGCCGATGAAATGTCAGAGCTTTTTGCTGACTTTCCGCAACTTTTAAACAATACTGTTGAGATATCAAAACGTTGTAATCTTCATTTTGAATTGTTCAGGAAAAATTATTTACCTATCTTTCCAACCCCGAAAGGTCAATCTATTTCTGAATTTTTTAAAGAAGAGTCAAAGAAAGGCCTTAATGAAAGACTGAAGGGTCGCTCAGTAGATAAAGATATTTATATCGAAAGATTAAATTTTGAGTTGTCTGTTATTTTGGAGATGGATTATCCTGGTTATTTTTTGATAGTCTCTGACTTTATCCGTTGGGCCAAAAAAAGAGGTATTCCTGTTGGTCCAGGCAGGGGCTCTGGAGCGGGATCATTGGTGGCTTGGGCACTTTCCATTACAAATGTTGATCCAATTGAACATGAACTTTTGTTTGAACGTTTCTTAAATCCAGAGAGAATCTCAATGCCAGATTTTGACATTGATTTCTGTGCGGATCGTCGAGATGAGGTGATTGAGTATGTTGCCAGAAAATATGGTTCGGAAAAAGTTTCACAGATTATTACCTATGGCACGATGGCAGCAAAAGGAGTGGTCAGAGATGTAGGACGAGTATTAGGCCATCCTTATGGCTTCAGTGATACTATTTCGAAATTGATACCCAATGAACTAAAAATAACCTTAAGTAAGGCTTTAAAAGACTCTTCAGAACTCAAGTCACGCTATGACTCAGAGGAAAGTGTTTCAACACTCATTGATCTTTCTCAAGATTTAGAGGGGTTAATTAGAAATGTCGGTACTCATGCCGGTGGCGTAGTAATTGCACCTAGCAAGATTAGTGATTTTTGTCCAATTTATAAGGGCTCCGAGGAGTCTGATGTGGTCGTGTCTCAATTTGATAAAGACGACGTAGAAGCTGTTGGCTTAGTAAAATTTGACTTTCTGGGTTTATCCAATTTAACTGTGATTGATAAAGCAATCAAAATAATTGCAAAAAAAGGTTTAAGTAAAAAACCAATAGACATAGATGGGCTGGATTTAGACGATCCAGAGGTGTATAAACTATTACAACGCTGTGATACTACAGGTGTCTTTCAACTAGAGTCTGATGGTATGCGCGGTTACTTGAAAAAACTACGAGCCGATTGTTTTGAAGATATTGTAGCGACGTTGGCCCTATATAGGCCAGGTCCATTAAATTCTGGAATGGTAGATGATTATATCCAGGTAAAACATGGCGCTAAAGTGAGATATCCTCACGAGATGCTTGAAGAAATTTTAAAACCAACTAATGGTGTTTTTCTTTATCAAGAACAAGTCATGAAGTCAGCCCAAGTGATGGCGGGTTATTCATTGGGCGGCGCAGATATCTTAAGGCGCGCAATGGGAAAGAAAAAGGTTGAAGAGATGGAAGAGCAACGAGAAGTATTTGTAACCGGCGCTGGTAATAATAATATTAAGAAACAAAAAGCTAATGAAATATTTGATCTGATTGATAAGTTTTCAGGGTATGGTTTCAATAAGTCTCATTCTGTTGCCTATGCTTATGTTTCATATCAAACGGCATGGTTAAAGGCGCATTTTCCAGCACCTTTTATGGCAGCAGTTTTATCTGGAATGATGGATGATACGGATCGAGTTGCATTTACAGTAGCTGAGTCAAAGAAAAGTGGACTTATCGTTGATGCGCCAAATATTTGTCAATCTGAGTATGAGTTCAGTATTACTGATAACAAGACAATAATTTACGGACTAGGAGCTATAAAAGGTGTGGGTGAATCATTAGTAAGAGCGGTAGTTCTAGAGCGTGAAAACAATGGAAGTTATAGTGATATTTTTGATTTTTGCTTACGCATAGAAAAGAAGTACTTAAATCGAAGAGCTATTGAAGCTCTCATATATAGTAGTGCATTTGATGTTTTTGGTCATAATAGAGCGACATTGATAGCAACTTATCCTAGAGCTATCAGGCAAGCAGAACAGAGACAAAATGATTTTTCAAAAGGACAAGTGAGTCTGTTTTCTGAAGTTGAAAGCCATGTCGAATACGAAAAAAATTATATAAAAGGGGAATATTTATCCTTTAAGAAAATGCTGATGTTTGAAAAAAGTATGATGGGCTATTACCTCGATAGACATCCCACTGATTGGTATAAAGCTGATTTAAAGTCGATAGTTTGCACATTACCAAAAGATATTGTTTTTAGAAATAATCGTGAAGTACGTATTCTTGCATTAATCTCGGAAGTTAATTATCGTAAAACACAAAGAGGGCAGATGGCAAGTTTAATTATTGAGGATGGCATCAGACAAATTAATGCTGTACTTTTCACACAAGCACTTGGGGTAAATAGTGATCAGCTGATTTTGGATGAAGTTGTAGTTATTAGTGGTAAAGTCAATAAAGACTTTAGAGACCAATGGCAGGTTGTGATTGAACGTATTGAGCCAATTGAAAAAGTTCAAGTGAAATATGCTAAGTATTTAAAGTTGTCGTTGAGCAAAAAAAATAAACTAGAATATGAAGATATCTGTCGGCTATTGAAAGAGTTCCGCGGCAAATGTCCGGTTATGATTGAATATCATTCAAATAATGCCTCCGGGAACATTCCTCTTAAGTCAGAATATGATGTTTCTCTTCATAGAGATCTATTAGACGCTCTTGATGAAAATTTTGGGCAAGGAAAATACAAAATTCAATATTAATATTCAGAATAAACAACAAAGAATAAGCGATAAACCCAAGTCAATCGAATGCTATTTATTTAATGGTAAATCATCATATTATAGTACCAATATTCGTTCGATATTTTTACTCAGATTTACTTAATTATTTAGATAATTATAAAATTGTAAAAATATATAATTTTTTTTTCGTACCCACCGGAAAGCCCTATTTAATGGGAAAAAGCATAAAAGTTATCCGCTATTTGAATCAAAACTAATTTACTCAGTTATTTCTAAATGTATTCTCAAAAAAAAAAAATTATAAGTCATTGATTTATATAGAAAAATTGTATATGATTATTTATTAACCAAAACCGTAACAATTGTTATTGTGGTGCATATTATTGGTCGATAATAAGAGATATCACCAGAGTTTTCCACAGTTTTGTGAGTAAGTCTGTTAAGCCTTGATTTAAAGGGATTTTGAGTGGCTAAAAGAATTCTTCCGAAATTTTTTCGACAATTTTTTCAGCAATAATTTGTTTACTATTTTTACTAATTTTGTCAGACCCATCTCTTGTTATAAAGTAAACCTCATCTACAGTCATCGCTTTGACAGCACCATAAGTGCCTACAGGCATAAAGGCTGGTGTATTAACCTCGCCACGCTCAAAGATCATTTTTCCACGACGAGCCTTTTTGTCTGTATTGGTTATTTTAAATTTCATACCGAGAAAAAAATATTATTGTTCTAAATACTACCTAGGAAACGCTTTGTTGATTTCATCAAAATCAAAACCTCTGGACTTTAAAAAACGCTTTTGCTTTGCTTGGGTTTTGTAATCTGATGGTAAATCCTGACCAAACTTCTTCTCTCTAACGTCTTTCGCAAGCTCAAACCAATCAAAAATAGATAAGTCAAAGCTCTCAATACCTCGTTTCTTTAACTCAGAAGAAATTATTACAGGTCCTTTACCCTGGTTATAACGCATAACAATAAAAGCCTCAGAAAAACGCTCATCGCTCTGATATTTTTGCTTAATCAATAAGTCAATTGAGTGCTTGATGTCAACATCGTCAAAACCTTTTAGCTGTAATTTATTAGAGAGTTCTAACTGAGAATGTTCACGGCTCATCAGCATCTTTAGCGCTGCCGAAAAGCACTTATTCTGTTGATTGTGAGTTGTCATGATCGCTACTCATTAATTTTTCACGAATTTTTTCCTCAAGCAGCTGACTCATTTCTGAGTGTTCTTTTAAGTAATCTCTGGCATTATCCTTACCTTGACCAATCCTTTCACCATCGACACTGTACCAAGCACCAGCCTTTTCAACGAAACCAAGCTCAACGCCCAAATCAATCACTTCACTTTCTCTTGAAATTCCTTGATTGTAAAGTATCTGAAATTCTGCCTTTTTAAATGGTGGTGCGACTTTATTCTTCAAAACTTTAACTCGGGTTTCATTACCCAATACTTCATCGCCTTTTTTAATAGCACCTATTCTGCGAATATCTAAACGAACAGAGGCGTAGAATTTAAGTGCATTGCCACCTGTTGTGGTTTCTGGGTTGCCAAACATAACACCTATCTTCATACGAAGTTGATTAATAAAAATCACCATGGTGTTTGTCCTCTTAATATTCGAGGTGAGCTTTCTAAGTGCTTGAGACATCAGCCTTGCTTGTAAACCCATATGAGAAGCACCCATTTCACCCTCAATTTCTGCTTTAGGCGTTAAAGCTGCAACCGAATCTACAACAACAATATCCACACTACCTGATCGTACCAACATGTCGGTAATTTCCAGTGCCTGCTCACCTGTATCGGGCTGTGAAATTAAAAGGTCGTCAGTGTTCACTCCTAGCTTCTTTGCGTATGAAGGGTCGAGTGCATGTTCAGCGTCAATAAAGGCAGCTGTTCCGCCTAGTTTTTGTATTTCAGCAATCACATGCAAAGCTAGAGTTGTTTTTCCGGAAGATTCCGGACCATAAACTTCAACGACTCTGCCTCTAGGTAAGCCACCTATCCCTAAGGCAATATCAAGACTCAGACTGCCTGTAGAGACGCTCTCAATATCAACTCTTGACTCTTCATCTCCCAGAAACATGACTGACCCCTTACCAAACTGTTTTTCAATTTGACCAAGAGCCACTTTTAGTGCTTGTTTTTTCTGTTCATCCACACCACTCTCCCGCGTAAAATGTTAATTAATTTATTGCAATTATTATAATGGCTTTCTCTCGACAAGATACAGAATGTATGGCCCTCGCACTCAAACTTTCAAAGAAAGGACGTGCATCGGTTGGCGCCAACCCAATGGTTGGTTGTGTGATAACGCGCGACGGTAAAATTGTTGCTCAGGACTACCACCGACAGTATGGCAAAAGTCATGCTGAAGTTAATGCTTTGAATCAAATTAAACACCAGGGCAAGGGTACTAAATTATATGTGACACTTGAACCTTGTTCTCATCAAGGGAAAACGCCGCCATGTACAAAAGCTCTTATAAAGGCTGGTATAAAAAATGTTGTTGTAGCAATGCCTGATCCAAATCCTATGGTATCCGGAAGAGGCATGAAATTACTCAAAGATGCTGGCATTAAAGTTGACATTGGTTTGTTGCAAAGTGAAGCAATGGAACTAAATAGAGGTTTTATTAAAAGAATGGAAACTGGGATGCCATTCGTTACCACAAAAATTGCCATGAGTCTCGATGGTGGAACTGCAATGGGTAGTGGTGAAAGCCAATGGATCACTTCTGAAGCTGCGAGACTTGATGTCCATAAACTGCGAAGCAATAATCAAGCAATTATGACTGGTTCTGGCACAATCATAAATGATAATCCCAAGATGACTGCCAGGCCTAATGACTCTGAACCCAACCCGTTAAGAATCATTGTTGATAGTGGAAAAAAGATTACCGACCAAAAACTCAATATCTTTTCATCAGATGCTTCAACACTAGTCCTTAATGATGACAATTCAAGACTTTTGCCTAATGGCAAAATAGATTTAAAATTTGCTCTAATTATGCTCGGTGAAATGGGTATCAATAACTTACTTCTTGAAGCTGGTAGTGGATTAAATGGTGCTATGATAGGGGCCGGACTAATTGATGAATTTATTATCTATACTGCTCCAGTGATCCTCGGGAGCGAAACCAAACCGATGATAGAGATTCCACTGATAAAAATTTCTGAAAAAATCCAACTCAATATTCTTGATATCCGAAAAATTGGTGAGGATATTAAAATTAAAGCAGTTCTTAAATGAGTACATTAATGAACAAACGAATTATTCTGGGAGTTAGTGGTTCAATTGCAGCCTATAAATCACCTGATATTGTTAGACGATTACAGGATTTGGGTGCTGAAGTTAGAGTGATTCTAACTATTGGTGGTAGAGAGTTTGTTAGTGAGAGGTCACTACAGACAGTTTCAAAAAATAAAGTTCATGACAATCTTTGGGATTCTGAAGCAGAACTTTCAATGGGTCATATCGAGCTCGCAAAATGGGCGGATGTTGTTATCATCGCCCCTGCTTCAGCTAACACAATAGCCAAACTCTGTCATGGCAAGGCCGATGACTTGCTTTCAACTGTTATTCTCGCTACAAGCGCCTCGGTTATGGTTGCACCATCCATGAACCAACAAATGTATGCTTCACTTGCAATGAAGGATAATCTGCAATTGCTACAAAAACGTGGTGTAAAAATTATAGATCCAGGCTTTGGTGGACAGGCTTGCGGTGATGTTGGTGAGGGTAGATTAGCCGAACCAACCGAAATTGCACTTCAAGCTTCTGAACTGTTTCAGAATAATGACCTTGGTGGTAAAAGGATACTAATAACGGTTGGTGGCACTGTTGAAGCAATTGATCCTGTTCGATTCTTATCAAACCATAGTAGTGGGAAAATGGGCATGGCCCTCGCATACGCATCTATACAAGCCGGAGCAGAAACAACACTTGTTATTGGCTCAATTTCTGTTGATGTCGAAAAAAGAGCAAAAACTATCTTTGTAACTAGTGCAAATGAGATGCATGAAGCTGTTATGGCAAATATCCATGACCAAGACTTATTTATTAGTTGTGCCGCAGTAGCTGATTACAGACCTACAAAAGCGAGCACTAATAAAATAAAAAAAACCAGTAATCAGAAAACAATTGAGCTTGTTGCTAACAAAGATATATTGAGTGACGTATGTCAATTAAAAAACAAACCAATTTGTATTGGTTTCGCAGCGGAAACTGAAAATTATATAAATAACGCAAATCAAAAGCTCAAAAATAAGAACTGCGATGCAATTATTTTGAACGATGTTTCTAATAGCGAAATTGGTCTTAAATCTGATGACAATGAGGTTTACTTTATAACAAGAGATGGGTCTGACAAAATTAGTAAAAATAGTAAACAAATTATTGCTGAAAAAATTGTCGAAAAAATTTCGGAA
>KB889772.1 GCA_000372785.1 gamma proteobacterium SCGC AB-629-P17
AAAATTCATCAATTAGGTACCTATTGATGGAGGATAGCAGAGTTAAAAAAACCAGAAACATACACATTAATCTCTCAGCGATTGCCAAGGGTTATGCGGTAGATGAGATTGCTCGCCTTATTAAGATGTCCGGTATCAAGAATTTTCTAGTTGAGATTGGTGGTGAAGTTGTTGCTTCAGGAAGCAATAGAGGAGATGATTGGGTTGTAGGTGTTGAGCGTCCAGACAATAAAGCACCGATTCCAATTACATTGAAAGACGCATCTATTGCCACTTCTGGGAATTATCGTAATTATTTTATTTGGGAAGGTAAAAAATATATGCATATTTTCAATCCTTCAACTGGTTTGCCAGCCAACAACGACCTGTCTTCAGCTACTGTGATTCATCCTCAAAGCGCTATGAGCGACGCTTACGCTACTGCAATGATGGCAATGGGCAGAAAGAAGGCTATTGAGTTTGCAAATAAATTGAAATTAACTGCATTACTTATAACGATTAAAGAAGATAATGATCAAATCATAAAAATTAACTTACCCTAACTATGCCCACTTATAAGCCACTTACTGAAATATTAAGGCCTAGTAGTTTGGCAGACTTTGTAGGCCAATGGCATCTATTAGACGCTGATAAACCTATTGGCAAAACATTAGCTAACGGTAAACTCCATTCAATGATTTTATGGGGTCCACCAGGGTCAGGAAAGACAACTTTGGCGCGTATTATCTGTGGTCAGTTGGGCGTCCACTTTGAACAGATGTCTGCAGTGTTGGACGGTGTTAAAGAGCTTAGAAATGTGCTCGACCATGCTCAACGTTACCAGCAACATGACAAAAATACAGTATTGTTTGTTGATGAAGTTCATCGCTTCAATAAAGCGCAACAAGATGCCTTTTTACCTCATATTGAATCTGGACTGATTACACTAATTGGTGCAACTACAGAAAACCCATCGTTTGAAATCAACTCCTCTTTGTTGTCCAGGTTGCGGGTATATGTCCTAAAAAAACTAAACGATGATGAACTTAGTATTGTTGCCAAAAGAGCTCTCGAGAGCCAATCAATCAACCTTGAAGATGACGGTTCGTTGTCACAAATTATTGCAGCTAGTGGTGGTGACGCACGCCGACTCATTAACATCATCGAGCAGTTAAGTCAAAAATCAAACAAAACTATCAATAAGAATGATGTTGCCAAAACCCTTCAAGAAAAAGTCGGCACTTTTGATAAGGGCGGTGATATTTTCTATCAACAGTTGTCCGCTTTTCATAAATCCGTTCGTGGCTCCTCACCAGACGGAGCTCTTTACTGGATGGCGAGGATGCTTGTGTCCGGTTGTGACCCCAAGGTAATTGCCAGACGACTTCTTGCAATAGCCTCTGAAGATATAGGGAATGCTGATCCGAGAGCACTGCAAATTACTCTGAACGCTTGGGATGTTTACGAACGCTTGGGCGACAAAGAAGGTAATCGTGCTATAGCGCAAGCCGCTATTTTTTGTGCTTGTGCACCAAAATCTAACGCGGTTTATACGGCATTTAACCAAGCAATGGAGGATGCAAGGGGCAGTAGCGACTTGGAGGTCCCGATTCATCTATGCAATGCGAGCACAAAATTGATGAAAGAGCTCGGTTATGGTGAAGGCTATCGTTATGCCCATAATGAGCCAGATGCTTTTAGTAAAGGGCAAAGCTATTTTCCTGAGGAGATGGGCGAACAGATTTATTATGAACCCACCGACCGTGGACTAGAGATTAAAATTAGGGAAAAATTAAAACAACTTAGGTCGACTTCATGAATACACTAACGTCAATTTTGAGCATTGGAGCAGGTGCAACCGTTGGTGCTAGTTGTCGATATTATATAGGGGTTTTATCCCTACAGTACCTCGGAAAAACGCTTCCTTATGGCACATTGATTTCGAATGTTGTTGGTTCCTTTATTGCCGGCATCTTGGTGGTAGTTATTTTGGAAAAACTCTTACTCAGTGAGACCTATCGGCTGATGTTGTTAGTTGGATTGACCGGCTCTTTGACGACTATGTCGACACTTTCATTTGAATCTCTTGAGATGTTAAGTGGAGGGAATTATGGCCAAGCACTTTTGAATATTTTGTTGAACATAGGGCTGTCACTTTTGGCTGCTGGTCTTGGTGTGATGCTAGCTAAATATGGTTTTAATCTAGCGCAAAGCTAACCTCTCTTCGATAGCATCTAGCAATTGGGCGGAGATGTTAAGGCCAAATTGCTTATCCAGTTCACGAATACAGGTTGGGCTGGTAACATTAATCTCGGTAATATAATCACCAATAACATCGAGACCTACAAAGATTAGCTCCTTTTCAATCAGCATTGGGGCAATTTTTTCACATAGATATCGATCTCGTTCAGTTAAAGGTTGGCCCACACCTTTAGCGCCAGCAGCCAAGTTCCCTTTAAAACTACCCTCTTTAGGCAATCGAGCGAGTGCATAGTCGATAGGAATGCCGTTAATCAATAAAATACGTTTATCTCCATGTACTATTTCCGGCAAAAATTCCTGTGCCATAATGTAGCGCTGACCTTGATTGGTTAATTCTAGTAACACTTCATTAATATTTTCATCACCAGCTTTTAGTTTGTATATATCTTTTCCGCCCATACCATCAAGTGGCTTTACAACGGCCTCTTCGTTATCATTGATAAAAGCAATAAGTTGTTCTATATTGGAGCTGACAAGTGTTTCAGGTATGTAATCAGGAAAGTTTAATGCAAACAATTTTTCATTGGCGTCTCTTAGTGAGCTAGGCTTATTAACAACCATGACGCCATCGATTTCAGCTTGCTCTAGTAAATAGGTGGCATAAATATAATCCATATCGAATGGAGGGTCTTTGCGCATAAAAATGACGTCAACATTCGAAATTGTGAGTAACTTTTGTTGTTCACATGAATACCAATCATTCTCCGAGTCGGTAACGAAAGTTTTTCGGGCATTAGCGAATACTTGTCCTTTTAGGTGAAACATATCAACACTATCAAAGGTGAAGATTTCCCAATCTCTGCTTTGTGCCTCAAGCATCATTGCAAAAGAAGAGTCTTTTTTTTGGTTGATGCTGGCGATGTCGTCCATCAATACAGCGAGTATGATTGGTTGCATGCGAATATTATAAAGTAATCGGTTTAGGTATGAATGCGCTTACAAGGCAAAAATTCTTGAAGTGACAAGCTTTTGGGCGTATAATTCTGCCTCTTTAGTGCGGGGTGGAGCAGTATGGTAGCTCGTCGGGCTCATAACCCGAAGGTCATAGGTTCAAATCCTGTCCCCGCTACCAATTTAGACCCCCTCTTTTGGGGGTTTTTATTAGAAGTTTTTTATGGCCAAAATAGCTGACAAAGTATTTTCAATAATAAATCCTATCGTTATCGATATGGGTTATGAATTATTGGGAATTGAATATGTTGCCAGTGGCAAGCATTCAGTATTGAGGCTTTATATTGATTGTGAGGAAGGTATTGGAGTAGATGATTGTGAAACTGTTTCACGACAAGTGGGCGCAATAATGGATGTTGAAGACCCAATCAACGGGCAGTATAATCTAGAGGTGTCGTCACCAGGCATTGAGCGACCTCTGTTTGTGATTGCACATTACCAGCGTTTTCTTGGCCATGACGTTTGTTTAAGGACATACAGACCAATTGATGGTAGGAGAAATTTTACTGGCTCTATTGGTAGTGTCGGAGAAACCAGTAATACAATTGAATTGGTAACAGAGCTCGGCCCAGTCACTTTGGACATAGATTTGATTGAAAAAGCAAATTTAGTTGCTCATTTTTAGGAGAAGTACATGGATGGAAAAGAATTATTTTTAATGATTGAGGCAATCTCGAACGAGAAAAATATAACCAAAGAGGATGTCATTGAATCATTGGAAGAAGCTTTGGCGGTGGCAACAAAAAAGCGAAATAATGTAGACGTTCGTGTAGAAGTGGATAGGCATAGCGGAGAATTTAAAACCTTTAGGCGCTGGTTGGTGGTAGAAGATGGCGCTGATTTTATTGATGACGATGGAACTGAATTCGACTCTGAATTACACATCTATCAAGCTGAGTCTAATGGCGTAATGACAGACTCTTATGTTGAAGAGACAATGGAATCAATCGAGTTTGGCAGAATTGCTGCTCAAATTGCTAAGCAAGTCATTATTCAAAAAGTTCGTGAAGCGGAAAGAACTGTTGTTGTAGATAATTTCTCCCAGCGCGTCGGTGAAGTTGTCATGGTCACGGTTAAACGAGTTGATCGAGGTAATGTTTATGTTGACATGGGTGGTATCGACGGCATGATCTCGAAATATGATCTCATACCAAACGAATCAATCAGAAAAAATGACCGTTTAAGAGCCTTTATTAAAGAGGTAAAGTCGACTCCTAGGGGTGCACAAATCTTTTTAAGTCGTACAGCAAACGAGATGATGGTTGAACTTTTTGAGATGGAAGTTCCTGAAATCAGCGAAGGTGTAATAGAAATCAAAGCTGGAGCTCGAGATCCAGGGTTGCGTTCCAAGTTAGCGGTTAAAGCCAAAGATAAACGCATAGACCCAATTGGTTCTTGCATTGGCATGAGAGGTGCGCGCGTTCAGGCGGTTTCGAATGAACTGAATGGAGAAAGAGTGGATATCATTCTTTGGGACGAAGATCCTGCACAGTTTGTCATTAACGCGATGGCTCCAGCAGAGGTCAGCTCAATTGTAGTTGATGAAGAAAAAGGTTCAATGGACATCGCAGTTGCTGAAGATCAATTGGCACTTGCCATTGGCCGAGGCGGTCAAAATATTAAATTAGCCAGCAAACTGACGGGCTGGAAGCTTAATGTTATGTCGCTTGTTGATGCGGATGAACTGCAGGCAAAAGAATTACAAAAAACGGGTGAAAAGTTGGCAGATAAGCTAGGCATCGATTCCGAAGTTGCAGGTGTCCTGATTGACGAAGGCTATACCAGCCTAAATGAAATTGCTGAAGCTGAAGCTGATACCTTATCACAAATTGAGGAATTCGATTCTGAAATGGTAGACGAGCTCCAAGAAAGAGCACAGGACGCCCAATTGGTTAAAGCACTGAGTGATGCCGAAGCCACTGAGATTCTATTAGCTCTTGAGGGTGTAGATGAGCCTCTTGCAACTGCACTGGTTGAAGCAGAAATATTGACGGTAGATGCATTAGCTGAGCTAGCCATTGTTGAACTACTAGAAATTCAAGATATTGGCAATGACAACGCTTCAACTGTTATTATGGCTGCCAGAGAAAATGAAGGATGGTTTGACTGACAACTCTTTATGGATAAATGACGATCAATATAATAGATTTATAGGCAATCAATATGGCACATACGGTAGAAAGTTTATCAAAACTACTCAAAAAGACACCTGACCAGGTTATATCGATTCTTGCTAATGCTGGTATAGAAGGGAAAACGGCGGAAGCAATCATTTCAGTGGATGAAAGAAAGATATTAATGTCCAGCCTTACTAAACGTTCTGGCACCAAATCAACTATCTCTGTTTCACGCAAAACACCCAAGTCAAACACAACTTCAACCTTAACAGGTGGTGTCAAAATTCAGGTGAAAAAGAAGCGCAAGGCGCCTAATGTTGTTTTAGATGCCGCTCAAGATGAGGCAAGATTGAAAGCTCAAGAAGCTCTCAAAGCTGGCAAATTGGCCGACCAAAAGGATCAAGACCACGACGCCAAACGTCAAGATATGATTCGTCAACAAAAGATAAAGAATGAAGAGTTAATTGTTCAAAAAAATCATCAAGAGCTCGTTGCAAAAAAACAAGAAGAGAAAAAAGCTGCAGAACCTCCAGTTCCTGAAAAGGCCAAAGAAACAAAAAAACAACCGAAAAGACTTCGCAATAATTCAGGGGTTTCATCAAAACGTAAAGAACTTCATGTTGCTCACCACAATCCAAATCGTAAACTCAAGAAAAAGGAAAGAACTAAAATTTCGCAAAAAGTCCAAGATGAGCAGGCACAACATGGTTTTCATATGCCGGTAGAACCAATTACTCATGAAGTCCTAATTCCTGAAACAATAAAAATCTCTGAATTAGCTTTAAAAATGGCCACCAAGGCGGGCGAAGTTCTTAAGGTGATGATGAGTATGGGAGTGATGGCAACTCTGAATGACGTGATTGATCAAGATACCGCAATGCTTGTAGTTGAGGAGATGGGTCATACACCGATAGCCAGCACTGAAGAAACTATAGAGGACACTCTAGTTCAAGATAAAACTGACAGCACTGAGGCGATACCAAGGCCACCGGTAGTGACCATCATGGGTCACGTTGACCATGGAAAAACATCTCTTCTCGATTACATTCGAACATCCAAAGTGGCATCTGCAGAAGCAGGCGGTATCACTCAGCATATTGGCGCTTATCAGGTCACTCAAAAAGGCCATATTATTACTTTCATTGACACACCTGGTCATGCTGCTTTTTCCAAAATGAGACTTCGAGGTGCTAATGCTACTGACATCGTGGTTCTTGTCGTTGCTGCTGATGACGGAGTCATGCCACAAACCATTGAATCAATTAAGCATGCTAAAGATTCAGAAGCCCCCATTATTGTGGCGATTAACAAAATAGATAAAGAGGGTGTGGAAATTGACAAAGTGAAGCAGGTGCTTTCTACCCACGATGTTATTTCCGAAGAATGGGGTGGTGACGTTTTGATGGTTGGAGTTTCAGCCCATACTGGTGAAGGTATTGATGAGCTCCTAGAAAGCATCACCCTGACTGCAGAAATGTCTGAAATAAAAGCGGTTGTAAATCAATCAGCAAGTGGTGTTGTTCTAGAGGCTAGATTAGATAAAGGTCGAGGCAAGGTTGCTACGATTTTAGTGCAATCAGGTACATTGAAAAAAGGCGATATTGTAATTGCTGGTTTAGAATATGGAAAGATTAAGCAAATTATTGATGACAACGGCAAGCCTATAAAAGAGGCTGGCCCTTCAACACCAGTTGAAATTATAGGCTTGTCCGGTGTACCAGACTCAGGAGCTGAAGTATTGGTTGTAGAGAGTGAGCGCAAGGCAAGAGAAGTCGCTGATTTTAGAAAAACGAAAGACCGAGAAACGAAATTGCAAAAACAGCAGGCTGAAAAGATGGATAACTTCTTTTCAAAAATGGAAGAAGGAGAAGTTTCGACCGTTAATGTTCTACTTAAGTCTGATGTTCATGGTTCAGCCCAGGCATTAGTTGAAGCAATAGAAGATCTTTCAACAGACGAAGTCAAGATTAGAGTTATTTCTTCCGGCGTAGGTGCAATTAATAACACAGACATTTCGCTGGCGAGTGCTTCTGATGCAATCGTGCTTGGTTTCAATGTCCGTGCTGATGCTGTTGCTCGTAAAACCGCTGACACTGAAGACGTTAGTATTGAATATTACAGCGTAATATATAATCTGATTGATGACATGAAGGCCATCATGGGTGGCATGTTGAGTCCAGAGTTTAGTGAAAATATTATTGGTATAGCGAGTGTCAAAGACGTCTTTAGATCTCCTAAATTTGGTGATATTGCTGGCTGTATGGTAGACGAAGGTGTCGTTAAGAGAGATAGACCAATCCGAGTGCTGCGTGAAAGTGTGGTTATATATGAAGGCGAATTGGAGTCATTGCGACGCTTTAAAGATGATGTCAAAGAAGTCAAGTCAGGTACTGAATGTGGTATCGGTGTTCTCAACTATACTGATGTCCAGCAGGGAGACCAAATTGAAGTGTTCGAACGCATTGAGCGAGCTCGTACACTATAGAGGAGATTTCTCTAGTGGCTCAACAACTTAGTTACAGAACTGAAAGAGTTAATGAGCTTATGCGACGTGAATTAGTTTTGTTGTTAAAACAAAAGACTAATGATCCTCGATTAAAGGAGGTTGTTATAACTGATGTTATTGTTAGTCGCGACCTAACTAGTGCAAAAATATTTTTTTCAGTAGACGAAGATTCTATCAAAATTGTTGCATCCTTGCTCAATAAGGCTAGTGGTTTTTTTCGCTCAAGCTTATCTAAAACCTTGGATTTACGACACACACCGACTCTGAGTTTTATTTATGATACGGCTCCTAATACAGGGGCTAGGATAGACGACCTTCTCAGTAAACTCTGAATTATTTGCCCTCAATGTCTAAACTCAATCGACAAGTTAGAGACATTAGTGGTGTGGTCTTACTTGACAAGGCTAGTGGCAGCAGTTCAAACCATGTTTTACAGCAGGTTAAAAGCTTATTTGGAGCGAACAAGGCCGGGCATACCGGTAGCCTAGATCCGCTCGCAAGTGGTTTGTTACCTATCTGTTTAGGTCAGGCCACTAAGGTAGCGCAATTTCTACTTGATGCTGATAAACGCTACTTTGTTCGTGCCAAGCTCGGCCAGGTCAGTAGCACCGGTGATTCAGAGGGCAAGATAGTTAACTTTGGATCAACTAAAGGAATTGATGAAAGCTCTATCAAAGCCATTTTGTTGAAGTTTATAGGAGGTATTAATCAAGTTCCGCCAATGTATTCAGCATTAAAACGTAATGGCACTCCATTGTATAAGCTTGCAAGAAAAGGTATCGAGATTGAAAGATCTTCAAGGCCTGTGACTATTCACGAAATCAATTTCCTTAATCTCGAGGAAGCAGTTTTAAGCCTAGAGGTATTTTGTTCTAAAGGCACCTACATCAGGACGTTGGTTGAAGATATAGGTAAATCTCTGGGGTGTGGCGGACACGTTGTTGAGTTAAGGCGCACAGGGTTTGCTCATCTTGATCTCAGTGTAAGTAAAACTTATGAACAATTATCAAAACTTAAAGCGCAAAACCTTGAGTCTCTTGATTCAGTTATCTTAAGTGCCGATGAAATGCTACCAAATCTTGAAAGTGTTTATTTAGACTCAGAGCAAACGAGAGATATTAGACTAGGTAAGAAAATTCAATATATAGGTTTTAGTGCTTCTCACAAGCTTAAGCTGTTTGATCATAATAAACAATTTCTAGGTATCGGAGAAAGCAATTTAATGTCAGAAATCTTACCTAAACGGCTATTTGTTTGAGTGTAGATCAAGCTCTGTAACTTTAAATAAGTAATAATAATCATCCAATCATTGACTTTGTTTTACATTTTCTTAGCAACCATATTTTGCTAGATTATAATTTGTAATAATTACGACCTTTGATTGATTGGGTTGAAACAATACAAGGGTAATATTATGAAGGTTTTGGTAATCGGATCAGGAGGGCGCGAACATGCCCTAGCTTGGCAGTGTTCTTGCTTTAAAGAAGTTCAACATGTCTTTGTTGCGCCAGGAAATGCAGGTACCGCGTTAGAACACAAAATATCAAATATTGAGATAGACTCTGAAGACATTCCAACACTAATAGAATTTGCCAAAAGTGAAGCCATCGATATTACAATTGTTGGCCCAGAGGCTCCTCTTGTGATTGGTATTGTGGATGACTTTCGAGCTCAAGGTTTGGCTATTTTTGGACCCACCCAACTTGCAGCTCAATTAGAAGGCTCCAAGGCTTTTTGTAAAGACTTCTTGTATAGAAATAAGATACCTACTGCCTTTTATAAAGTATTTACGGAAGAGGAATCAGCCATTCATTATGTTAAGGAAAAAGGGACCCCTATAGTGATTAAAGCCGACGGTTTGGCGGCAGGGAAGGGTGTCATTATTGCTAATACAGAACCAGAAGCAATTGACGCTATTCACGATATGTTGCAAGGAAATCGTTTTGGTAACGCTGGGTCGCGTGTTGTAATTGAGGAGTTTTTAGTTGGTGAAGAGGCAAGCTTTATTGTCATGGTAGACGGAAAAAATATTCTGCCAATGGCAACCTCACAAGACCATAAAGCTCGAGATAATGGCGACAAAGGACCGAACACTGGGGGCATGGGAGCCTATTCACCTGCACCAATTGTTAGTGAAACCATTTTTGAGAATGTGATGCATGCAGTGATTCGAGCTACCGTCGATGCGATGGTATCAGAAGGTATGCCATACACTGGTTTTCTATATGCGGGATTGATGATTGATGAGAACAACAAGGTAAAAGTATTGGAATACAATTGCAGATTTGGTGATCCAGAAACACAACCTATCATGATGCGCTTGAAATCTAATCTTGCTTCACTATGTATTGCTGCCACTCAAGGCAGGTTAGATGAGGTCGCTGTTGAGTGGGATGAAAGGGCCTGTTTGGGAGTTGTAATGGCAGCCGAAGGTTACCCAGAAAAATATTCCAAGGGCGAAAAAATTGAACTTCCAAATGATTCGTTCAATACCAAGATTTTTCATGCAGGTACGAAGTTACACAACAATAATATCTATAGTAATGGTGGACGAGTTCTGTGTGCCACAGCTTTGGGTAAAGATATTCATCAAGCACAAATAAATGCCTACAAGTTTCTAGAAAAAGTTGACTGGCAAGGCGCCTACTACCGAACTGACATTGGCTTCAAAGCAATTTAAGCATAGCTCTGATTTGAAAACCATAGGCGTTGATGAGGCCGGAAGAGGGCCGTTAGTGGGAAGTGTCGTTGCTGCAGCCGTTATTTTACCGCCCGATTTCCACCTATATGGTTTAACAGATTCAAAAAAACTGAGCGAAAAAAAACGTGATTCACTCTATCAGCAGATTACTGAACAATGCGACTGGTCTGTGGCCGAGGCAAGCAGTATTGAGATTGACCAAATTAATATCTTGCAAGCAACCATGCTGGCAATGAGGAGGGCTATTATTGATTTACAGGAGGAATATTACAAGTACAGAGCTAAAACTATTTTCAATGTAATGGTAGATGGAAATCATTGTCCGGACATCGCCAACTGTATCTGCGTCGTAAAAGGGGACTTGAGTGAGCCGACAATTTCGGCTGCATCTATCATCGCAAAAGTAACTCGAGATCGGCAAATGAAAGAACTAGATTCACAATATCCACAATACGGATTTGCTCAACACAAAGGTTATGGTACCCGGAAACACCTCCTAGCTTTGTCAAAATATGGACCTATCCAAGGTATTCACCGGCATACTTTTGGTCCGATAAAAGAGTTCAGTTAGCGTTCAGTTCGTCAATTTGTTGCTGAAGTGCTGTTTGTTGAGCTTCAAGTTCTGCTCTTTTAGATTCAAGTTCTGCCTTCCTTTCTGCTTCTGCTTTCCTTTTATTATCTTTCTCAATTTCTTTGGCAGGACGAACCAATAAGTAGTTAAATAGTTTAACGACTTTGTCAACATTTTTTGCTCTAGTGGCTAGATTAGTTGCATGCTCAGCTTCTCTTTTGGTGACTGATCCCATTAGATATACTATTCTTCGCTCAGTCATGACACGAATATGGGTTGGATGAAAAACTTCTTGGTCAAGAAATAATGTCTCAATCTGTACAGTAATGATTCCATCTTTAGCTCTCGACAAGTAACCACTGTTTGGGGTCACTGCAACTTCATTAATGAGTTGCTTCATTTTTGGTGCATTTATCTTAACTTGTTTTTCGAGGTAATCTCTTGCTTCGGTGCTTGGAGACTCGCCAGTCATTAGTACAGCTTTGTTATAGACCATGAAGTTAATATGCATATCTTCAAGTATTTCATCTTTTTTGACAATGCTACTAAGTTTAAAGTCAAGATTTTTGTCATCAAGAATTTCGCCAGCACTGCGACGATCATTTGACATCGTAGCAACCGTAGTTACGGCGGCCGCACCTTGAACTATTGGTGAGCATGAAGACAAGATAAACGATGAAGCTAATAAGGCGCATAACAGTATAACTTTTTTCACTATTACTCCTTACACCAAAAAAGGCGTAATTTCAAATTAACTTAAACAATATTTTAAATCAGATTTAATACTATTAACACTAAAGCAACACATAAATTTTGATAATTAATCAATTAATCAAGCATAATGATGTTTGTTTTCAATCAATCTAATGCTAATCATGGCTTTAAGTTAAATATATGAAAGGAATACTCTTCATTGTTGCCACTCCAATCGGTAATTTAGATGACATTACATTTAGAGCTGTTGAAATTCTAAAAAGTGTTGACATTGTCCTAGCAGAAGACACTCGACACAGTAAAAATCTATTGAAACATTTAAATATTGCAAAGCCCATTCGCGCTTTTCATGAACACAATGAGCGAGAAAAAACAAAAGCTATCATTGAGGAGCTTCATTCTGGTAAATCTATTGCCTTGATAAGCGATGCGGGCACACCACTTATTAGCGATCCTGGCTATTTTTTAGTGACTCAAGCAAAAAAGGAAGATCTAAGAGTTGTTCCCATTCCGGGTGCAAGCGCACTAATCACTGCTTTATCTGCCTCAGGTTTGGCAAGCGACAGCTTCACTTTTCTAGGTTTTTTGCCTAGCAAACAAGCTGCAAGAATAAAGCTACTTAAAACCCTTCTTAATCAAACTGTGACGAGTATTTTTTACGAATCACCTAAACGTATATTGGCGACCTTGGCTGACATGCATGCAATATTTGGAGACAGTCGCAAAGTCTGTCTTGCTAAGGAGTTAACCAAAGCATTCGAGACAATTCAGACAGACTCAATTCCAAATCTAATGAAATATCTCAAGATTGACCAGAGACACCAGAAAGGGGAATTTGTGATATTGGTTTCTGCAACTGATAAAATAGATAGGACAGGGGCTGAGACGCAATTGGACACTCTGTTGCCCATTCTTTGCGCTGAAATGGGTGCATCAAAAGCGGCTAAGCTAGCTGCTAAAATTACCGGCATTGACAAAAAAAAAATGCTATAAGAGAGCCATAGACTTATGAGTCACTTTTACAAACACCATATTTTTTTCTGTAACAATATTCGTACAAATGGTAAGCAATGTTGTTCACAAAATGGCGCCAAAGAGCTCTATCGTTTTGCCAAAGATCGCTGCCGTGAGAATTTGATGTTAGGTGAGGGACGTTTCGGTGTGAGCGAGTCTCGTTGTTTAGGACGATGTGAGCATGGCCCAGTGGCTGTAGTATATCCGGACGATGTTTGGTATCAGTATATTGATGAAGAAGACGTTGAAGAGATTATTGAGTCCCACCTGATGAGGGATAAAAAGGTCGAGCGTCTCATAATCAAATAAATAGAAAAAGATTCCAAGAATAAGCTGACTTTCAATTTATTTATAGGAGAGAGCAAAGCTTTTGATACAAGTTGGCTACTTTTTCATCTAAGTCGACAATCTTTGCATTGTTTCCAATAATATCAGTTGGCAGGTGATTATTCAGTTGTAGACGTTGTTTACGGCTAGCTTGTGCTAGCAACATGGCCTTTGCTTTTGATTGATCAATGCTTTCTCTAGTCATGAGCCGATTGATTTGATTGTCAACCTCACAATCAACTACAATCGCTCTGTCAAAAGGTTTCCAAAGTTTTTTTTCCACTAAAAGTGGGACAACTACAATTACGATGCCTTGTGTACATACGTCCATAGTGGCTTTCATTTTTTGTAATATTTTTGGATGAAGGACTTGCTCAATGAGTGCTCGATTGCGACCTTTTTTGAACAGTTGGTCTCTCAAATATTTGCGATTCAACGTTCCATCATTTGACAAAATAGAATTTCCAAAATTTTCTATTAATTCGTTAAGACCAGCGGTACCTGGTTCTACTACTTCTCTTGCAATAACGTCTAAATCAATGATGAAACAACCATGGCTTTCTAAAAGGGCACTGACTTGACTTTTACCTGAAGCAATACCTCCGGTAAGAGCAACTTTAAGGTTTGACTTTGACATTTAAAGAATAACTGTAATAAAAGATATTACTAAATTTTATATTGAAAACCTAGCTGATGAAATGTGAATGATATTAATCAATTACTTATTTGATAGTTAGTCTTGACTTTTGATTAAAATATTTCGATAATAGTCGCTCTTTTGGTTATGTAGCTCAGCTGGTTAGAGCACAGCATTCATAATGCTGGGGTCGGTGGTTCAAGTCCACCCATAACCACCACGTATAACAAGGTTTTCAGGGGATTAAAGATATCTGAATTTAGCAATGTGCTACATATGTGCTACAATTGGATTAAGCAAAACCCCCCTGTAAACCCTATCTCTAAATAGTTATTTACTATCAATCAACCATCAAACTAAATATCTATGTAATATAAATATACTATTTATGTAGGAAAATCAATGACTTACAAGAACAATAGTTTCCTGTTGATAAAGATTAGATAAAAACCACCCTCCTTCGCATATATATTCACACTTTGACCCCTAGGGGGAGGCTCATTTCTCTTGGCTATGTATTAATATAACCTCCCACACACATCAAACGAAATTTGGACTTTAGCTCAAGTTGATATACAATCATAGTATGAAAAAACTAATCCTACTTTTAATTCTATCCTTCTTCTCAGCTCAAGGTCTCGCAGCATCATGTCCTGATGGCAGTGAGCCAGTTAAGAGTGTTTCTGCGGATGGAACTTATTATGTTTATAACTGTAGTAATAATACAAATAATGATGTTACTGGTGAATCAGGGGGTTCGACAATAGGACAATCAATATATAAAACAATAACAAAGGGCGATGCCGAAATATATGAGGCTCAAATGTTATTGAATAGGTTCCACCGCTATTCTGTAGGGTCACCCAATGGGCAATGGACATGGGAAACACAATCTGCTATTCAGAAGTTTTATCAGGAATCGGGCCAAAATTTTGACGGCAAATGGAGTTCGCAAATATTGTCTGATTTGAGAGATAGAAGGTTAATTATTATGCCTCGTTCTGGTCCATTGTCATTTGCTGAGAAAGATGAAATGCTTGATGAAATTCGATTAAAGGGTAATGATATCTCTAAGGTTGAAAAGCCCTGGTATAAACTAAATCAACTCAAATTCGCTGTCGTGACTTCTGAAGAGAAAGCTTTAGCGTTTTGCTACCCAAGCCCTGAGGATTGTTTTGATGCTTGGGGCACATATACTCCTGAACCTTCTAATATAGTAGCTGGTGATTTTAATGGCGATGGTTTGCAGGATTTGGCTATTGCTTGGGAATATATGATTCACACTACTCTAAGGAAACAAACACCATCACACGTTAGGTTTTATCTAAATGACGGCAATAACAACTTAATCTCCTCACCTGACATATACGCTTTAGGAGAAGTCCCTTTGAGACATAAGCTATACCGAATGACTGTTAATGATTTTAATAGCGATGGACAAGATGATTTGTTTGTAGGCTCTATGGGGGTGATTATGCGGGTCAAGGGTCAAAAGTACAGCTTGAATGATTTTGAGCCAAATTTACTACTTTTAAGCACAAAAGACGGAAAGATGGAGGATGCAAGCCACCTTATTCAAGGTCAAGAAAATGGCGGTATGATCAAGGATTACACTTTTTCACATGCAACCACCAGTGGCGATATAAATTGCGACGGCTTTGCTGATATATATACTGGAAACGTTTTATTAATTGGTGACGGTACAGGTAGATTTAGCAATAAATCTAGAGATTTACCACAAGGTATTCATAGTCATCAAAAAGCAAACTCATTTGCATCAACGATAGCAGACTTCAACGGAGATGGTTGCGGAGATGTTGTTATGCACCTTCAGGACGGAATAAATATCTGGCTGTCACACTATGGAAAACATTTGCCAAGAACCTTCAAAGAACTAAAAATGGAGAACTACTATGGCAAGGGTAATATGGGATTTAACGATATGACCTCTGGTGACATAGACGGTGATGGTGATCCTGATCTTGTGACGGCAGTTACCCGAAGAAATCCATATTACAAAGGGCGGAAGATAATAATATTCATCAATGAAGGAGGTGAGCTTATTGAAAAAACGAAAACTTTAATTCAGGATGTTAGAGATCAGGATGTTAAAGGAAAGCTCCAAAATCATGGCGAGGGCATGATTCGATTAGTTGATCATGATAGGGATGGCGACTTGGATATTATTGATTCTACCGCTGGATCTTTTGAGCAGAATGGTCGTTTCGGATATACAGTTTTTGAAAACGATGGCAAGGGTCGCTTTACTGTCATTCCCGAAAGTGAACTGGTAATACTTAAAGAAGATATGTTTGATGGTTATAATTATAATCTTCCTCAAGTAAGTTATGGATATCCTATTGACATCGATGGTGTTGGTCGTCTTGACTATGTTTCATTTATGCGCTCTCCACCTAACTTAACAACAAATAACTTATACGCTTATAACACGGTATTTGGTTACACTGTGCTCGGAAGAGAAAGGTCAGTTAATGTAGAAGAGCTTATTAAAGCAGAGGAAGAAAAAACCAAACGACTTGCTGAAGAAAAGAGAATTTTAGAAGAAGAACAAGCTGTGCAAGATCAATCAGTAGAAGATGAAATCGCGGCGTTTGAAGCCGAACTAGAAGCGGAACTTGCCGCAGAAGCCGAAGATGCTGTAGCTAAAAGAAAAGCAAAAGTCGCAGCTGCACAAGCAAAAGCTGCGGCAGCTAAAGCCAAACGTCTCGCTGAAGAAGCTGCTAAGTCAGCAGAAACCGACACTGTTGATACTGAGCAATCAGTAGAAGATGAAATTGCGGCGTTTGAAGCCGAACTAGAAGCGGAACTTGCTTTAGAAAGTAAGGCAACTATATCTCCAACAACAGAAGAAGCCGCTCAACCTTCTCAAAGTGAGTCAAGTGAACCAGTCGACTATATTGAAAAACTCAAAGAGATAAAATCGCTTCTAGATTCAGGCATTATTAATGAAGAAGATTTCGAGAAAATGAAGCAAAAGATAATCGACAAAATGTAGATTATTTATTCGCATATATATTCAGACTTTGAAGCCATAGGGGGACCCCCTCTCGTGCTCGGCTATGTATTAATTAACTCTCCCTCACACATCAAACGAAATTTGGACTTATAATCCAAGTATGAATAAACGACTAGCAACTTTCTTTGGATTCTTGACTACTTTTTTTACGAATCGAAGAATCACCAA
>KB889773.1 GCA_000372785.1 gamma proteobacterium SCGC AB-629-P17
CGCGCAACAATCATCCCCCTAAAAAATCGCGCATAAAAACCCCCTCGCCCACGGGTGGGGAGAGGGGGATTTATAGACCTAACGAAAATAAGGAGGGGCGGTATGGATAATGATGATTTTTATCGTAAATCACTGGCAGGCTATAACCACTCTAAAGTCCAACAAGACTTTAAGCGTGTTGATCGCAAAGAGCTGTTAAAAATGTCGGATACTGACTTGGCTCTCTGGCAATCTGATTACTCGCAAGAAAGCCCACATTACAGACTCGCCGAGCATGAATGGCAGCGAAGACTGACTCACGAGCAAGTGCAGGCAACGAAGTATGCTGCTTGGATGGGGTTTGCGGGCGTTGTACTGGGGTTTTTATTGGCGCAAATACCAGGGTATATAACCGAGGCAAAAACCAATAGCAACGGAAACCAGAAAATGCACGACCAACCAGCCCCACCAACGCCAGAAATAAGTCACCCGAAAACGAATGTCATCAAGGGCAAGTAGGAGCTTAACGGTGAATTTTACCATTCGAGATTGGTTGTCTAATGAGTATGGGGTAAGTGGCTGCCGTGGGTTTATTGAGGCATCAAGTAACGCTGCCTTTTCCCGCGCGGCTTCGATCACTTCGCGGTAGTCATGAAAAATATAGTCATGTGCGGTATCAAAGGCTTGTTCGTGTTGGGCTGATAGGGTTTCAGCCCAGTTATGTTTAGTCCCTTCCATCACTTTCTCCTAAAAAATAGAACACCCAATTTGTGGCTCAGGTCATCTGGTGGCTCAGGTCATCTGGTGACTCAGGTCATCTGGTGACTCAGGTCATCGCATTGGGTGTTGCTACCGTTTCACAATGTAGCCTGCCCTGACTCAGTTATCGCATCCATGTTGCACCACGGCTTGTGGTGCTTCGGCTTGCGCGTCAGTGGGCTACGACTGCATTACACCATTCCGCTTCGCTATTCTTTACACGGGAAACGTTTCCCGCCTGTTTCACCCTCACGCGCACGCGTAATCTTGCGGCATTCATTCATTGGAGAGCCGCCGTGTCCCCCTTATTACTCACTGAACGTCGGAATTTAAAAGGCTCGCTGGAAGCGCGGGCTAGACGGGCGCGTCTGCCCGTTGCGCATCCATCCCGCGACCAACTGCAAAAGCAAAAAGAGCATGTATATGAATTGGATACTGCGATTACAGAATTGGGCAAGATGATTGGCTTTGCGGAGGGGCGGACATGAATCTCATCGACAAAATAAAACTGGCTGTTTGCGTCGTTGCCATGGTTTTTGTTGGGCTTGGTTCGTGGTGGATGACGGCTGACCATTACCAGACAAAGATTTCAGCAATGGAATCAACACAAGCCAAGGCGGTCGCGGCTGCTGAAAAAGCCGCCCGACATAGCCTTGAGCTTGCCCAACAACGTGGTGACACGTTATCCGAAAAACTCGCTGAAACCGAGTCTGCCCTTAACCATAAAACCTTGGAGGTGTCGCGTGAAGTCTCTCGTCTTGCTAGTGGTCGTCGCTGTCTTGATTCTAATCTTGTCGGGGTGCTCAACCAGCCCACCGCCGCCAGTGGTATTGCAACCCAAGCCGCCAGCGCACCTGTTGCAGCGGATGCCGAAGCATTTGCCTCCGATGCCGATGTCGGGCAGTGGGTCGCCTTCGCGAACGGAGCTTACGAAACCTGCGCTGCCAGACTCGACGCGTTGATTGATTGGTTTGTGTTGATGCCAACGGATGACGGCGGTAACAAATGACGGATGTAATTGACCAGGCGTGTGAGCAGGCGGAATTCTTCCTTGCCAGCGCGCTGAGTGAGCAAGCTAAAAAACCGTCTTTGCGCGCAACAGGGCAATGCCTGAATTGTGATGAGGTGGTGGCGGTTGGGTTGTTTTGTGATGCGGATTGTCGGGATGACTTTGAGCGGATTGCTAAGTCTGCGGCGTTGAATAAGGGGTAGGTGATGAGTGAAGAACAAAACAACTTGCAAGTGGCGCGCAGCATCGGTGAGCTGACGGGCGTGATCACGGAGATGAGCAAGGCGGTTACGGCGCAGCTTGGCGATATTCGGGCGGATATTCGCCGATTAGAAAGCTCGCAAGTGGAACGGGTTGACCGTTTAGAGCGGAATATCAATCAGCGCGTAGACGGGCTGGAAGTGGCTGTTAATAAGCATATCGACCTGTTAGGTCGGCGTGTGGACAATTTGGAAGCGGAAGATAAGCGGCTGATTGATAAGACGGCGCGTTTGAGTGCGATGGGCGGCGGCGCGGGCGGGATGCTGGCGGCTGGGTTGATTGAGTTGCTGAAGCATATTCGATAATGGCACATCCTCAAGATACGCGCGATTCGGTGCGCAAACTGTATATCGAGGGCTTGCCTTTGTCTGGCGCGGCAGTGAGCTGTGGGGTGAGCTATGACACGGCACGCGACTGGAAGGGCAAGGCGCAAGCGCGGGGGGATGATTGGGATACGGCGCGGGCGGCTTATCAAATTAGCGAATCTGGCATTGATGCGCTGAATCAGCAGGTGGTTGAGGGTTTTACCCGCAACGTCATTATTACCCAACGCGAGATTGAGGAATCTAACATTCCCTCAGTGGCCAAGGCGCAGTTATTAGCGCAGTTGGCGGATGCGTATGCCAAGTTCAGTAAGTCTTTTGCGCGGGTGAATCCTAAATTTTCGGGGTTGTCGGTGGCAATGGATACCTTGCGCACCTTAGCCGAGCATTTAAAAGCCAATGACCCAGCGGCTTTAAAGGCTCTTCAACCACACATTGAAGCGGTGGGCGGTATCTTGGGTAAACGCTATGGATGAGATGCAAGATATTCGCTCCTGGCGCGAATTTGAACAGGAGCTGATGCGGCTGGGGGAGGAAATTCGTAACCAGATTGAGCTGGAATGTGAGTCTTTTCCCACCGATCCTGTTGCCAGTCAAGCCCGCCGTGAGCGGGCTAGCCACGATTACCAATTTTTTGCGCAGACATATTTTCCGCATTACGTCCCGACTCCGCATTTTTCCATCTTTCAAAAGTTTGTGTTTACCCGCTTCCCTGAAATTATTGACGGGGCGGGTGATGGGCGCGAGGTGTATGAAGCCCCGCGTGGTGAGGCTAAATCGACCTATTGCACGCAGTTGGGCAGCTTGTGGTGCATCGTCACAGGTCGCAAGAAGATGATCGGCATCATTATGAATACCGAGGAGCAAGCGGCGGAGATGCTGGAGTCGATTAAGGCGGAGTTGGATACGAATCCGCGTTTGGCAATGGATTTCCCCGAAGCATGTGGACAAGGACGGGTATGGCAGGCGACCACGGCGATTACAGCGAGCAATATCAAGATTCGGATTGGTGGCACGGGTAAGAAGATTCGTGGGATGAAGCATGGGCCGCATCGCCCTGATTTAATTTTTTTGGATGACCTTGAAAATGATGAACAAGTACGTCAAAAAACTCAGCGGGATAAGATTGAAAAACTTGTTTTATCTGCCGTCTTGGGCTTGGCTCCGCCTGGTGGTGGTATGGATGTGTTCTGGGTGGGAACATCGCTGCATTACGACGCGGCCATTAACCGTGTCTCTCGCGCACCTGGTTGGCGGCGGCGCATCTTCAAAAGCATTATGCGCTGGCCAGACAATATGCACCTTTGGGAGAAGTGGGAGACGATCTACACACGATCAGGTGAGGATGATGAGAAGGCCTCGGCGGAAGCAGAGGCGTTGGCATTCTACCAACAGAATAAAAAGACAATGGATGCGGGCGCGGAATGTAGCTGGGCGGCGGTAAGACCGCTGTATCGCTTGATGTGTATGCGGGCTATTAACCATGATGCGTTTAGCCAGGAACAGCAGAATGAGGCGGGGAATGATGAGACTGCACCGTTTAAGTCGTTGCAATTTTGGGTAAATCGTTTACCGCAGTGGGTATTTTTTGGGGCGATTGACCCATCTTTAGGTAAGCAAGGTGCGGCGCGTGACCCTTCGGCAATTTTGGTCGGGGGGATGAATCGTGAAACGATGGTGATGGATGTGGTGAAGGCGGATGTATCCAGACGCGTGCCCGATTTAATTATTAGTCGGGCGATTGATTTGCAGGAGGAATATGGCTGTTTGGCTTGGGCGATTGAGACAGTGCAGTTTCAGGCCTTTTTGTATTCTGAGCTGATTAAACGTGCTGCGCAACGTGGTATTGCTTTTCCTGCGGTGCCTGTATTGCCGATCAATGATAAGAATTTGCGGATTATGTCGATCCAGCCTTATGTAAATAATGGGCAGATTCGGAGTCATCGCGATCATACGACGTTAAACGAGCATGTGAAGTTTTACCCTGAAGCGGATCACGATGATGGGATTGATTGCCTTGAGATGCTTTGGAAGATCGCGCAGCAGTTTGGCGGGGAGTATAAGTACACGCCTGCGACAAAAAGCAGTGGTCAGCGGCGGGTGGTGAGTCGTGGAGGAAGACAAGATGATGAGGACTGGGGCGATGAGTAGAAGAAAGCAAAAAGTGGCGTTGACTGTTAAGCCGAAAGTGGGTGAGGTGCAGGCTGGGCCTCGTGCTGCGCAGGCGCATCCGCTGAATTATTTGTCAGTTTCAACGATTGACCCGTCGCGCTTGGCATCGGCGTTTGCTGCGGCTGACCAAGGGTATTTGAGCGAGCAAGCCAAGCTGTATGAGTTGATTGAAGAGCAAGATACACACGTCTTCGGTGATATGACTAAACGGCGTTTGGCAATTACCAGCTTGGGGTTTAAGTTTGACCCACCTAAAGATGCGAATCAGTCTGAAATCGACCGCACGGTTGAATTGGAAGATTCCGTGCGGTCTATTCCGCGCTTTGCCGATATGCACTTCGACATCACGGATGCGATAAGTAAGGGATTCAGTGCGCAGGAGATGGAATGGGGAACGGGTGATTTATGGTTACCTAAGCAGGTGCATTTCATCCCTCAGCGGATGTTTCAAACAGAGATGGGCACGGGGGTGTTGCAGTATTTGCGGAATGGATTGGGTGAGCCGTTGCGCCCGTTTGGTTGGGTGGTGCATAGCCATCGGGCGAAGTCTGGTTATATTGAATCGGCTGCGCTGTTTCGGGTATTGGCTTGGGCGTATGCCTATAAGGCTTATGACATCATGGATATGCAAAAATTCCTTGAGCTGTATGGCTTGCCGTTGCGCTTGGGCAAATATCCTGCGGGGATTGATTCCAAACAACGAGATGAGTTGTTAAAGGCAGTGCGCAACATTGGGAACAATGGGGCGGGCGTGATTCCTAACACGATGACCATTGATTTTATTCAAGCCGCGAAGGCTGGGACGGTAGATGACTTTCTGAAGGCGGTTGAGTGGTGGGAGCGTAAGCAGTCTATTGCTATTTTGGGCGGGACGTTGACCAGTCAGGCGGATGGAAAAACCAGTACCAATGCCCTTGGCAATGTGCATAACGAGGTGCGGCGTGAAATTATGCTACACGACGCGCAGCAAATTGAGCCGACCATCAATCAGCAGTTGATACAGCCGATTGCGCTGATTAACGGGATGTTTACGGCGGATCGGATGCCGAAGTTTACTTATTTGACTGAAGAGACCGCCGCTCCTTATTTTCGTTAGGTCTATAAATCCCCCTCTCCCCACCCGTGGGCGAGGGGGTTTTTATGCGCGATTTTTTAGGGGGATGATTGTTGCGCGCCGTAAGGGAAAATCACCTTCTATCCTTTGGTGGGAGGTGATTCGTTATCTTCCCCATGCGATAACGCGACCCGACATCACGTTAAACCACAAAGAACCATATTGATAAACACTCGCCACACCATCGGCTCTATTGATTTGACCTGTCATTTTTATCGGCGCAACGCACTCTTTGACTCGTTCAACCGTCATTCCAATAGCAGGGTTCTTATAGTCATTCCCACAGCGTGACTTTACTTCAGCAATCTTTTCCTCTCGGATTTTTTGAACTTTCCTATCCTGTCTAGCCCACTCAGCTTCTTGTTTATCCTCTTCAGCTTTCTTTGCTGCCATATCTGCTAAATACTTTTCTCTGTATTTCTTATCAGCCTCTTTCTGTTCTGCTTCTTTTTGTTTTCGAGCCGTTTCATCGGCAATGTCACGTTTGAGCCGTTCTTCCGTACGTAGTGCATCTAGTTTTTTNNNANTTTCGAGCCGTTTCATCGGCAATGTCACGTTTGAGCCGTTCTTCCGTACGTAGTGCATCTAGTTTTTTTTGCTCGGCTTCTTTCCGCGCTCTTTCTGCTAAGTAGTTTTCTCTCTGTTCTCTAGCAAGCTTCTTTTCATTTTCATCTCTCTTTCTTATTCGCTCCATACTGATACATTCTCTATCTAGAAAAAAACAATCACTTTTTTCAGCGTCATCTTGAGCAACGGCGGATGTGCTTATTGCCAAAGTTATAATTATTAAGAAATAGACTGGATTCATTTTTCTGCCGTTTCCTTTTCAGTCGATACGCTTAACTCCATCACCCCCGCCCACAGCAAGGCAATCTGCCGTAATTGGTGTTGCTGCTGGGCATTCATCATTTTGTAGCACTGAAGCAAGCTTGCTTCATCACTCCCCGCCGTTTCCATTTTGCTGCTACTACCCGTAACGATCCAGTCAGGGTCTAGCCCTAGTTCTGGGCGTTGCGCGGCTAGGGCAAATACTTCTTTTATTGGGAAGTTTCCGCGCTTCTTTCTCATGTTTAGTGCCGATGCTGACAGTCCTAGTCGATCGGCAACCTCTTTGTCGTCCGTTACTTTTAGTTGCTGTTTTAGACGCAGCGTTGCTTCTTCAAAAAAATCCATAAAAAGTCCTTGACCCGTGAACCAAACGATGATTAAATCATCTAAAGTTGATTAAATCATCTTATAACCACAAAACGAAAGGATAACACCATGAACATGACAGCAGAACAAGTAAAAGCCAAATTCAAACGCGAGGGTATCACCGTGACCAAGTGGGCTGCAAACAACGGCTACACCAGACATTACGTCTATCTCGTCCTCAACGGCCAAGTGAAAGCCCTGTATGGCAGGGGGCACGAAATCGCCGTCAAGCTCGGTATGAAGTCGAACTGATTCTAAACGAAATAAGGAGATTTAACCATGAAAACAGCACTACAAGCTTTTGCCTTTGACAGCCACGCCGTCCGCGTGGTGATGAAAGAAGATTCCCCCTGGTTCGTCGCCAAGGATGTTTGCGAATGCCTTGGTATCACAAATTATCGTGATGCTTTAACGAGACTCGATGATGACGAAAGGGGGTCGGAAAAAGTGGACACCCTTGGCGGTCAGCAAGAAATGGCCGTCATCAACGAGTCAGGTCTCTACACGTTAATCCTGCGTTCCAAAGGTGCGACCACGCCTGGCACCCCCGCCCACACTTTCCGCAAGTGGGTCACCAGCGAAGTCCTCCCCAGCATCCGTAAAACGGGCAGCTACAGCGCGCCCAATGCCGCACCGATGGATGAGCTGACGCAAGTGCTGCCGCGGGTTGACCGCCTCATCGGCGTGGTCGAAAAATTGATTGAAGCCTTGCCTGCCATTCTCAACGCACAGAAGCCCAAGGTGCGTCGCCCACCCATCTATGAGGATGACCTACCCACCATTTTTGAACTGCGTAAACAAGGTGAAACCTTGCAGGACATCGCGCGTGCCACAGGCTTCGGGCAAACCTCGCTGTATTACGTGTTGGAAGGAAAATTCACCATTAGCGAAAGCGGACGGGTGAAGCGGGTTGTCGATGCCAATGACCAAGTGTCTGCAATTGTCGCGGCGGGGGCAGCATGTTTACGCAACGTTTAACCGTGCTGCAACAAGCCCTGTTGCATGACCTAGGTGGTGATACTGCTAAATTTAAAAGCCGTTGCAATACCTCACATCAGATTCAAGTCTTGTGGGTATTCGTTCAACGCCACCCACGCCCATTGTCATTGTTACCGCTCATTGAATCAGGGCTGCCCTCACAAGGCATTAATAAGTATGAGATGAATTTCGCGCTGCTGTTTCTTCAGCACATGCGCCTTATCCGAGTCCATCGCGGCATCTTTGCCGCTTTGACCAAAAGCGGAGAAGCCCTCATTCCCGACTTGATCGCTCACTTTCAACCAAGTGTGCATTAGGAGATTGCCATGACCACGAACAAAACCACAACGGCTGACAAAGTACAAACCGCTAAACAGATGGCTGCCGCGCAACATGCTCGCGTAGCAGATGAAACCGTCAATGCTTCTATTCGTAATCGCTTGGCTCGGTTGTGTCTTGAGGGTGCAGAGCTTGAATCCGTTTTTAATCTCGTGCTGGGAATTATGACCAATGGAACAGGCAACGCCTTTGAAAAGTACGCCTACCACATGGGGTACTACACGTCTTCGTGACGTTGCCGTGGTTGGCAGTATCACAGGCGGCTGGTTTGTCAGCCGTCCCAAACACATTCCGCAAGTAAACCGCATCGTCAGGAGATAGCCATGAAAGATAAATCAATCATTGAACAGAGGTTCAAATTCGCAAGCTCACAACCGATCCGCAAGATGCCCGCTAGAGCCACACCAAAAGCTCTAATCATTGATAACGGAGCTGCCTATAAGGTCTGTTCGTTTGGCTATGACCAATCGAGTGAATTAAGTGTGGGTAAAGTTGTGAGAGCCATTGGACACCCAGTTAAAAAGGAAAGTAAAAATGTCTGACCATGAAATCGATCTCGGTATCACCGACCCCCTGTCCACAGACGAACATGTCTTTGATGTTCCCGACTTCCCCGTGGCAACCCAACCCGCACCGCGTGAGGTAATAACTAACTTCACAGGCGCAGGCATCCCCACCGAAAGATCGCACGCCAGCGGCATTGCCTTGCAATTCGGTGTGACCACGGACGATATGACAGAACTCGCCCGCATCGGCTGCGAAGCCATGAACCTTGCCATGTATCAAGTGGCACGGGCGGGGTTTGCGTTTATGCGAGCAAAAGAGCTGTTATCAATGGGGCATGGTGGCGACCGCCGATCAAGTTCCGAACGTTCGGAACTTGAAAATGAACCTAGTTTTACTGGTTGGCTTGCACAAAATGGTTTTGAGATGCAACGCGCTTATGAAGCCATGCGCATCGCCAAGTTCGTCACCAAGATGCCACCCGCCCAACTCAACAGCGTGTTAGCGCTTGGTAAAAGCAAAGTCATGTTGTTAGCCAGTCTGTCGCAAAACGTCATCGACAAAGCCGTCGGTGAAAACAGCGAGCTATTTGAAAAAGCCGACATGATGACCGTGGCAGAGCTTAAAGCCGAAATCAAAGCCATGCAAAACCGTGCGCGTAATCTGGAATCCGAACTAGAACGCGAATCCCTGCGCGCCAAACGCCTAGCCGAAACAAAACGCCGCACCACCACCTACCTACTGCGCACCGAACAAATCCGCGAAGAATGTATGGCGTTTCAATACGGCTGTGAACTCAATGTAAATAGCCTTCGTAGCCTGTTTGACGAGGTCAACACCGACGACCGCAGCTTGCCTGAGTGGCGGGTGCAGATGGAACAAGTATGGGTGACGGCGCACGTCATGGCAGCACAAGCCTTGGACGCACTGGAATATGTCAAAGCGCACATTCAAGTGGGCGATATGCCAGAACGCATCATGGGGCAACACGTCTTGTCCGTCGAGGAAGCCGAACGCTGGTATCTCGAATCGCCCATGA
Organism: gamma proteobacterium SCGC AB-629-P17; assembly: GCA_000372785.1. Classification (GTDB taxonomy): domain Bacteria; phylum Pseudomonadota; class Gammaproteobacteria; order PS1; family Pseudothioglobaceae; genus Pseudothioglobus. The sequence continues at coordinate 9,672 of KB889773.1, forward strand.
TTAAAAACGAGTTTGAAGCCCGTAAAGCTATGCGCGCCGAACACCGAGACATGGCAAAACCCAAAGGCCCTGGTCGTCCTGCGGTCAGCAAAAAGGCTGGCGAGTAATCTGCCATGAACACCATGCCAAAACCCACTCTACCCCCTGATCGTCAGCCGTCAAGAAAATTTGACGTGATGACCACAGGCAAGGTGCTGATGCTCAAACAGCGCGACCCGTGGAAAGAATCCACCGAGCGCGCCCGTCAAGTGGCGATTCTGCGCGAGACCGTGGTGTTGTACATCCGCCAACAAACCGAACAAGGCGTATCGCAAAACAACGCGGTCAACCTGATGTTAGAACGGGCAGAAAGCGGCGTGTTGTCTGCCCACTACTTCGCCGCCCTTAAAGGCGCAGCCAAAGCAGGGCGCACCATGCCATCCCGCTCGGCAATCTGCGGGTGGTGTGCGGCATACAAAGAAGGCGGCGTGGTGGATTTGTTGCCAGACCATAAGGGGCGGGTGGTGGAGTCGGTCGGTTGGGAAGGATTGGCATTGGAGCTTTACAGCCAACCAAGCAAACCAGATATGTCAGCGGTACATCGTCAGATTGTCGAAGTGTTCAAAATTAGTTGTACCTACGACCAAGTGCGCGCCTATTTGAACGGCATCCCAGCCAACTTCGGCAAGATGTCCCCAGCGCGTATCGGTCGCAAACTCTACAAACTGACCGAACGTAAATGGGTAGAACGTTGCACCACGAACTTACTGCCTGGTGATGTGTACATGGCGGACGGATACCGTGCCGACGTGTATTTAGCCCACCCCATGACAGGTGACATCTGGCGACCTGAAATCGTCCACATCATCGACTTGCGCAGTCGCTTGATGGTTGGGTATCGCGTCATTGCCCACGAAGGTGCGTATGACGTGATGATCTCATGGGCAGAAACCTTTGCCCGCTGGAATCACGTACCACCCATGTTGTATGTCGATAACGGCTCCGGATACAAAAACATGCTGACGCAAGATGAATCCAGCAGCTATTACACCCGTGCGGGCGTGCAATACGTCATCCACTCTATCCCGCATAACCCACATGGTAAGGGGCATATCGAACGTTATCACCGCATCGTAAAGGATGACTTTTTGAAAATGTGGCAGCCGCAATTTTATTGTGGCGAAGACGCAGCCCCTGACAGCCTGAGCAAAGTGGTCACGGAATGCAAAGCTAAACGCATGACCCCGCCATCATTGGCTTCTTTTATCGAAGCCTACAACGACTGGATCGTGCGCTACAACAACCGTCCTCACCCAGAAGACAAATACCACACGCACCTGCAAATCTGGCAAGAACTCTCGCCTATCCCGCCACACGCTTCGGCACGGGAGATTGCTAGACCTGCGGTTAAGCGCATCGTCCGCCGCGCCAAGGTCGAAATGCTCGGTCGTCACTACCTTAATGCTGATCTGCACGAATGGAATCACAAAGAGGTACTGGTTGAGTATGACCTGATGAACGATCAATCAACCACGATACGCACGCTAAAAGGCGAGTGGATTTGCGACGCGGTACTGGTTACCAAGCGTGACATGTTGCCCACATCGTTCCTGGACGAAAAACGCGCCAAAGCCCTGACCGATGCAACCAAACGCCTGCAAAAGAAGATGGACGAAGCCACCAAACGCGCAGGGCAATTGATCGACGTAGAAGCCGTCGCGCACGGCGAATTCCCCTCGCTAGAAGGAGAATGCAAACGAATTGAACACGATAAAGATGAGATTGTTTTAAACCTGACTGACTTTAACTAACAACACGAGGAGACCACTATGAACGACACCACAAAACCCAAATGGGCAAGCCACTACACCGCAGAAGACATCACCCGCATCGAACGCGTTGCGGCTTGGTTGGAAGCAAAGAGTTATTCCCAAGCCGCCCTGGCACGCTTGGCACGTATCTCGCCCAGCACGCTTAATCAAATGCTCAAAGGCGGCTATGCCACTAGCCCCACCAAGCTGTTAGCCAATGTCGAAGGCGCAATCATCCATTCCGAAGAAACCACCTCCAACGCCGTCGCCGTGGTCGAGACCAGCGTCTATCTGCTCGCCGTCGCCTGCTGCCGCCGCGCCCGTGCCTCGCGAAACTTTGCGGTGTTCTCTGGCTTTGTAGGTGTAGGTAAAACCTTCGCCCTTAAACACTACGCCACCAGCACACCAAACACCTACGTCATCGAAGCCACGCCCACCATGACCCCACAAAGCCTGATTAAGTTGTTAGCACGGGTCGTGGCAGGGTTTGACGGCAAAGGCAGCATCGACACCAAATTCAGTGCCGTGGTCGATGCCCTGCGCAATACCGACAGCCTGCTGATTATCGACGAAGCCGAAACCCTCACCCCCAACCAGCTCCACACCCTGCGCCGTATTCGTGATCTGTCCAACATCGGCATCGTCTTAGCAGGCACCGAGCATCTGTCAGGGTTAATCAAGCCGCAGCATGGCCAGTTTGACCAAATCCGCAGCCGCACAGGCTTCTGGCCTGAAACCGTACAACAAATCACCGAAGACGATGCCGCCGCCTTAACCCAGTCTGCATTCGGTAAAGAAGAAGTGAGCGATGAAGTCCTAAAACGCCTTTACCAATACAGCAAAGGCAGCGCACGGATGTTGGTGGAGGGATTGTTGCCCGCCATCAAAGACTATCGCAAAGGACGCGAGCTAGACATCAAGTTTATTGATGCCATCGCCAAACAAGCCTTGAACCTGAAACCGATTGTGGGGGTGTGAGATGAGCGAGATTGATTTAAAGCCCTGCCCGTTTTGCGGGGCGCAACCAAACATGATGCACGCAGTGCATGAATACTGGGTTCGGTGCGAATGTCACGCAATCACATCTATGCACAGTACTGAAAGTCAGGCGGCGGCAATGTGGAATCGCCGCGTAGATGACGATGGCGTTCAGGGTGAAATGATTATCACCCAAGACAATATTGATGAACAGTTGGCAAGACTATCTCGGAAACAATTGATTGCTTTCACAAAAAATATCATTGAGAGCATGGCGAGCCTTAAAGCTAAATCAACCGCAGTAATTGAGATTGTTGAGAGGGTTGATGCTGCTTTCAAAACGCGCAATGCCAGTTTTATCACTGACGTTTTGGTCGATATTTTTGACAAAAAAAGCCACGAGGAGACATTGCAATGAGTCCGAAACTGAAAGCTTGGTTAGGTGCGGCGGCAGTATTTTCGTTGCTTGGCATAGTCGGTCGCATGGATTATGTCGATGCCCTGGAGCAAGAAAACGCCGACCTGAAAATCAAAAACGCGCAGTGCCGTGGGGTGACTGTGAGCTTAGGAGGTCGGCTATGAATACGATTGTAACAGTCTGTCCAACGATGACCAACCCTGACAAATTGCACAGTGTGCAGGAACTCCGTGCCGCGTTGCATCAAGCGAATAGTGACTTGATGGGGTTAGCCATGGACTTAAGCGAATATCAAGAGCTGGCAGCGGTACGGTTAAGTTTGCTGGGGCATAACGTCAAGGTGATGGTCTCTATCATTAAAGTCTATAAATCTGGGGATCGTGCCGAACTGGACAAGCATCTGGCGGTACAGCTTACGGAGTTTGAGAAAGTCCTTGCTGAATATAACTGCCGAATGACAGGTGAGGGGAGTTGATATGAGTACCGAGAAGAAATGGACTGATGCGGTAATTTTATCGTTTAAAGAACTGGCTAAGACCATGACCAATGCGCAGTTATCCAAGCACTTCGGGGTATCAGAAACGACAGTCAAAAGTTACAAGTGCGATTACGGTCTAACAAAAACCCGTAAAAACGCACCTAAGCGTCCACCGAAACGCACGGGCTATGTGATTGAGCACATCAACGACTACACCACCCGCTGCGTGAGGTTGGGATGAAGCTCCGCTGCCCATGCTGCCGTGCGTCGTTTAGCTTAGATGTTTTGCTGGTTGCCGCGATGGTCGAAGATGAAGCCCGTGAGGCGATTTTAGCCTCATTGGAAGTGCCGAATCGTTTTTCGCGGCTGATTGTTGAATACATCGCTTTGTTTCGCCCAGCCAAAACGGCACTGGCGTTTAGCCGAGTAGCGAGTCTGCTGCGTGAGCTGCAACCGATGATTGATGAGGCGCGGGTAACGCGTGGCGGGATTCCGTACCCCGCTCCTCAGGATTATTGGGCAATGGCGTTTGAAGAAATGCTGACCGTGCGCCGCCCCACGCTCACTTTGCCGCTAAAAAGCCACGGCTATTTGATTGAGGTGATTTGTGGTTATAGCCGCAAGGATGCCGCAAAAGCGGAAGCACAGACCGAAGCCAAGCGCAGTGGGGTAACTACAGTCGGCACAATCGCCGCCCACCAACCCGCAAAGCTACCGCCACGAGAGCCACCTAAGCCGATGTCCGAGGATGTTAAAGCCAGATTTATAGAGATTAAAAGGGGACTACAGACGAGAGATTAAACCCACTTAAAAGACGTATCAAACCCTATTAAAACCACGAAGGAGTCCACCATGAAAGATACAACACCTATCCCAAAAGGATACCGCAAAAACAGCATTGGGCATCTTGTCCATGAAGCGTCTATCCCAGCAATAGACTTGGCTCGCGATAAGCTCGTCACTGGGTTAGTTGGCAAAGCCAAAAAAGCCAGCGGACTGATGACCAAGTTCAAACGCAATGTGCAGTCTGACCTTGATATTTTCTTGGCAGCATCTGCCAAAACATCAAAAACCAAAGTGGGCAAGCGCAAAGGTAATGTCACCCTATACAACTTCGACGCGTCCATGAAAATTCAAATTGCGGTATCGGAACGAATCGCTTTTGACGAACGCTTGCAGTCTGCCAAAACCCTCATTGACGAGTGCATTATGGAATTGTCGAAGGACAGCTCGCCTGAAGTCAAAACGCTGATTCAAGGCGCGTTTGACGTGGACAAGGAAGGGAATGTTAGCGTCGGTCGGGTATTGGCATTGCGCCGTTTGAACATCAAAAATAAAAAGTGGGAACTGGCGATGGTAGCGGTTAGTGCATCGGTACAAATTGTTGGTAGCAATCACTACATCCGATTTTACGAACGCGTGGGTGACAGCGACAAATACCAATCCATCAATCTGGACTTCGCGGCAATCTAACCATGAGCGACCTCATCAAACACTATCGCCAGTTGGTCGGCATCGCCAAAGGTTGGGCTGCTAAGAGCCTGACAGGTTGGTCGGACGAATGCCACCGCGACTTGCTGCAACGTCATGGTGCAAAGAATATCGACGGTCGGGTGTCCGCCTCAACCTTAAACCTTGCCCAACTGGGCGCGGTGTTGGATGACTACGAACGTCGTGGCTGGGCGCGCACCAAACAGTATCAAACCAAAGGCGCGCCTGCCGCTAAGTCCGTGCCTGCCAATATCTCCCTGATCGTCAAGCTCTGGGGCAAGTTAGGCACGGCGGGTAAGGTCAAAAACCCCACCCGCCCCGCCTTGCTAGAATTTTGCAAAAAGTTCAACAGCGGCAACGTGCCAGTCAACCTTGACGTGCTAGATACCAAAGCCCGTCAAGCCATCATCGAAGCCCTCAAAAGCTGGTCAGGGCGGGCGTAACATCATGGGCATCCCACGTCAATCATCCTACCAACCCAACCTCCCGCCCACCTACACGGGCGAATGGCCAGCGTTGGACGATGACTTTATCAAAGCCATGCCTCGCGGTATCCTGCGCGAGGTGGTGCGTGCGCTAGGCTTCGGGCGCGCACAGCGTTGGTTAGAGCAAAACGGCGGGGTGCATTTTTACCTAGCAAAAACCTATCGCGACAATAACGGGCTATCACCCGACGAACACCAACGCCTATTGGTTGTCCTGCACGACTACGTCGATGACAAAGGGCGCATTACCCTGCCCAAGATGGACAAGCTCTTTCACCGCGTCCGCAACGAGCATATTCGCAAGTCCAAACACCGCCACAGCATCACCGCCCAAGCGCGGGAATACCACCTGTCCAGCCGTCAAATCGTCAATATCCGCCGTGATGCTGAGGATAGGAACGGTGATTTATTTTCTTAATCATGTTTACTTCCTTGAAAATCCGAGCGTATAATCTGCCCGTCCCTGCACATCAGGGATCGGGTTTAGCAGCTCGGATCGAAAAGGCGGACACCGCCATCAGCGGTTTTTTTACGTCCGTAAAAAGCAGTGCAGCACGTCCAGTTTTGGCGGGCTGTGCGGGAGGGCTCGCGCCCTGCTGGTTTCCTTTTCTCCAGTCTGCTAACCCGCACAGTTCCGCCTCCCCATTTAGCAGTGGTCGGCGGTTCCTTAATGTTAAAAAAAGGAGTCTTACCATGTCTCAATCTACACCTGCTTTCAATTGCGACTTTCCCTATAGCCTGTCCGAAGACGAAGCCTTAAAACTCGACTATGTCCGCAGTACCTTAACCGTCTTATGCGACGTGTTCGGCATGGCATCGGTCAAGAACAAAAACGGCACGCCAGAATGCACCGTCAAATCCCTGCACGAAATGCTGTGGGGTTTATCCACCGAATTGGATAACATTGTGCTCGGTTATGAAAGCCGTATGTCTCGCCCCGTAATCAATTAACCACATGACTCCCCGCCTTTGGGGAGTCTTTTTTTGAAAGGAATAACCATGAAGAATTTTATGACCATCGCCGATATAACCATACGGCAGGACGCTGACGGGCGGTATTGTTTGAATGATTTGCACCAAGCATCTGGTGGACATCAAAAGCATCGACCTAAATACTGGCTGGAAAATCAACAAACAAAAGATTTATTGACTGCTCTCGCTGGGGAGAATATTCAGATTCTAAAAGGCGGAATTCCGCCTTTATCTGCGACTCAAAAAGTTGGTACTTTTATTGTAAAGGAACTTGTTTACGCCTACGCCATGTGGATCAGCCCAGAATTCCATCTGAAGGTGATTCGCACTTATGATTCGATCATGCTGGGTAAATTTATTCAACCCAATATTCAGCACGAAAACTACTGGTTCACCCGTCGCCCGCATTGGGTTGAAATTCGTCGCCGTGTGTTACTGGGCGAAAGCTACAAAAGCATTGCCGACGCGTTAGGCTACGCACTAGGTCGCGTCGCCCGATCTGTCCGTAGCATGTTTCGGGTTGGGCTGTTATCCCCCAGCGAAGTCGCCGAGGTGCAAAAAGGGGCGGCTCGCCGTGCAGCACAGCAAAGAATTGCAGGGTGTTTGGTGTGCTGGTGGCGTAGTGTTTAA
>KB889774.1 GCA_000372785.1 gamma proteobacterium SCGC AB-629-P17
ATTACCGTGGGGATCATGGCAAAAGGTCAAAACGTGGCGCATCTGGTCGCGTTGGCATTTGCGGTGGCGGCTTCTTCAAACTTGCCAGCCGTGTTCCTGACCCTGTACTGGAAAAAATGTAACACCACAGGTATCGTGGGCGGTATGTTGGTCGGTTCGTTGACTGCAATTGGTCTGGTGATGATTTCACCTAACATGACCTATCCTAAAGCGGTGATCGCAGGTGCAAACAAAGTATTGAATGGCACACCTGCAACGCCTGCAACTGAGGCAGTACCCGCTAAAGAACGCAGCAGCTTTATGTGCGAACTGTTTGCCATGGATGGTTGCGTTTTGGCAGCACCTGCTAAAGCAGCACAACCTGAAAAAGCAGCCGCTCCTGGTACGCGTGAGAAATTGGTTGCGCTGAAACTGAAACTGGAAACAACAGTCGATGCGAATGACAAAGCCAAAATCGAAGCTGATTTGGCTAAAACTCAAAAAGCCAATGACAAAGCAGAAGCTGACCTGAAAAAAGTAGAGGGTGAAACCACCAGCATGATGGGCTTGGAAAAACCTTACTTCCTACTGAAAAATCCTGGGCTGATTTCGATCCCCTTGGGCTTCTTGGTGGTGATTTTGGGCTCATTGTTCACACGCGACAAACGTGCTGAAGAAATGTGGGATGAACTTTATGTGCGTCAAAACACAGGCATCAACGCCGAACAAGCATCGGCACATTAAACCTGTAGCAAGTCGGCGTTGAACAAGCCGACGGGGTTAAAATAGAACGCCTTGGGTATCCCCCGAGGCGTTTTAATTAGGGGTGAACGAATGTACTGGATAAACCGATGGTTGGGACGTGTTGCACCGTTAAATACGATACAAACTGCCCGTTTAAAGGCTTGGCAAGCTTTACCCAAAAGTAATTTTCAAGCAGATACAGAACAGACGCGCTGGGTGGTGGTTGATGTTGAAACCAGCGGGTTAAATTTAAGCAAGGACAAACTGATTGCCATTGGTGCAGTTGCTGTGCTGAATGGCAAAGTGAACCTGAACGACAGTTTTGAAGTGGTATTGCAACAACCTCAAGCCAGCAGCAAGGCCAACATTCTCATTCATGGCATCGGGGGGAGTGCGCAGACAAACGGGAAGTTGCCCGCTGACGCACTGTTAGATTTCTTAGATTTTTTGGGGAATTCGCCCTTGGTTGCATTTCATGTCACCTTTGACCAAACCATGTTATGTCGTGCTATACGGTCATTTTTGGGCTTAAATTTCAAACACGACTGGGTAGATTTAGCCTACGTTGCCCCTGGACTGCATCCCGAACAACGCTTGCATTCCTTAGACGATTGGCTCAATTACTTCCACATTCAAAATGACGCTCGGCATAACGCCTTAGCGGATGCCGTAAGTACCGCCCAGTTGTTGCTGGCGTTAAATAAAGTGGCAGCACAACAGCATATTGATACTTATGCAGGACTACAAAGTGTGGAAAAAAATCAACGCTGGGTCAGTTGGCAAGGATGATGAGTGATGGAGAAGGGAGAGGGGAGAAGGGAGACGCGCTGCTTTGCAGCTTGGTGAAGGGTGTGGGTGTGCGACGGTTTGTTTCACATATCACCTTTTTCATTTCAAAAGGGGGGTGAAAAACGAAACAACCCCTTGCACACCCGCTTCCCTTCCCCCTTCTCATCAAAAACACAGGCAACAAAAAAGCCGCATCGCGGCTAGAAATAAACTGGAGCGGGTGAAGGGGATCGAACCCTCGTATGCAGCTTGGGAAGCTGCCGTTCTACCATTGAACTACACCCGCGTGTTAGGATTCGCATTTTACCGCAAGTGAGCTACTTTTGAAAACAATTACGCTAAATGGCGAAATTTGCCAATTTCCAGACACATTCAATCTCGTTGAATTACTCGCCGAACGGGGACTCACAGGCAAACGAATCGCCCTAGAACGCAACGGCGACATTGTTCCCCGCAGCCAATTTGCCAGCCAAACACTGCAAGACGGCGACAAACTGGAAATCGTCGTTGCCGTGGGCGGGGGCTAATAAAGAGAAGGGTTAAGGGAGAAGAGGGAAGAGATGAAACCCCCTTGCACGCCCAACCCTTCCCTCTTCTCCCTTCTCTGCATTTTAATTACAAGGACAACACTATGAACAACGATAATCTCATCATCGCAGGTAAAAGCTATGCTTCCCGACTCTTGGTCGGCACAGGCAAATACAAAGACTTCGCTGAAACCCAATCCGCCATTGAAGCCAGCGGCGCGGAAATCATCACCATCGCCATTCGCCGCAGCAACATCGGGCAAAATCCCAACGAACCGAGTTTGCTGGAAATTTTGCCACCGTCCAAATACACCCTGCTGCCCAACACCGCTGGCTGCTACACCGCCGATGATGCCGTGCGCACCTTGCGTTTAGCGCGGGAACTGCTGGACGACCACCGTCTGGTCAAACTCGAAGTGCTGGGCGACCCGCAATCGCTCTATCCCAACGTGATCGAAACCATCGCCGCTGCCAAAACGCTGGTCGCCGAAGGCTTTGAAGTCATGGTCTATACCTCCGACGACCCCATCATCGCCCAACAACTCGAAGACATTGGCTGCGTCGCCATTATGCCGTTAGCCTCGCTGATTGGTTCAGGCATGGGGATTTTGAACCCGTGGAATTTAGAGTTGATTATGGATCGCGTCAAAGTCCCCGTGATTGTCGATGCGGGTGTAGGCACGGCTTCCGATGCTGCGATTGCTATGGAACTCGGCTGCCAAGGTGTGTTGATGAACACCGCCATCGCAGCAGCGCAACAACCCGTCCTGATGGCATCCGCCATGAAACAGGCCGTACAAGCAGGACGCGCCGCGTATTTAGCGGGACGGATGCCGAAAAAACTCTACAGTGCCAGCCCCAGCTCCCCAACGACGGGAATGATTAGTTCGGTGCGGGGATAATTTGTCCATAGTGTGATTCAGGAGGGGTAAGCGAAAACGATGTCCATCAGCGGGTATAAATATTCGGATTTCATCACGCGTTCCCCATCCTAAATTAGCTCGTATATTGCGTATCATAAACGGTAAAATATATTTTTAAGTCAATTAAAATCAATTAACTAGATATTTAACATCCTCGTTTAAGCTGCACACCCCCTACGCCGTCACCTATCATTTTTATGTTATGATTCGCGCACTGTGAGAGGGGCATATCGACGTTAAATCCTCAACACAGCCAACCCGCTTCCAACTAAGCGCAGTATGGTCGTTCATCAATAAGAGAGGATACGAATATGTCTAGCAAAATTTGGCACGAAAGAAGTATAGAATTTCAACTCAAGGTTGACACCAGCCAGCTCACGCCCCAGACCCCGCCTGCTGAAATTGATGCGGAACTCTATACCAAAGTACAACAAATCATCCTTCAAACGGTCAAAAAAATAGCGGGAAAAACCAAGTTGAAATTAGAGTTCCCCGAACCATGGATACGTGAAGGCATACGCTACGACACTGATGCGACATCAAGCAACGGACTATTCCGCAAGCACAACATGTCACTCGCCATCGAAGCGACCGACAAACAAACTAAATACAAATGCAAACAACACCAGTTCATCCCTGAACTACTCTACCGCCGCCCCAAAGCCGCATTGTGCTACCCCAAAAACAAAGGTACCGATGTCAAACTCAAACTAGAACAAGATATCCACTTTAATAACTGCAAGTATTGCGCCTCAGGTTCATTATTCCGCAAAGGACGGCACACCAAAATCACCACCGTAGGCGATTTTAGCAAGCTATTCCCCCGCATCGAACAAATCGCGCCATCCGCCACGCCACTCTACCCCGTGTCACATTGGCAAGAAACGGTGTGCGGCAAAATGGTCACAAGCTGGGGCAGCATTACCCTTGAATGGGACTTAATTACCCGATGGGATCATCAAACGCACACCTTGGTCGAATCTGAACTATCTTATAAAGTATCCAAGTCAATGAAAGCGGACTGGGATGAATCTTTACTGACACTGGCGAATCAGCTCTATCTCGACCTCCGTACCACTGGCATATTCCGCCTACATCCGCCCATTTTTTACTTTCATGACCCCGTTTCAAGCCTAGAACTTACTGAAATAAAACCTGATTAGCCACTCGCACACCCATCGCCATACGATATGCCCTCACGACTACTCATCAACTCAATCTCAGCCATTTGCTTACTCTTACTCTGTCTGCATAGTTTAGGCGCAAGCGCGGAGCCACTGGTGCTGCACTTCGCCACCTACGCCAGTGAGCGACCGTCCGAGGAGCTCAAAAAAATGGAGCCCTTTCGCCTATATCTGGAGCAAGAGCTGGCAAAGCAGGGTATGCCCATACAAGTCAAAATGCGCATCTTCCCCAGCTATGAAGAAGCGATTGACGCGGTGAAACACGGGACAACCGACTTCGCTCGGCTTGGTCCCGTCAGCTATGTAATCGCTAAACAACAAAACCCCAATATCCAATTGCTGGCAATGGAAAGCAATCATGGTGAAAAGTATTTCAACGGTGTCATTCTCGTGGCGACCGACTCTCCAGCCAAGAGCTTGTCCGATTTAAAAGGGAAGCGTTTTGCCTTTGGCGAACCCAACTCAACCACGGGGCGTTATCTTGCCCAAGAAGTGTTAATGCAAGCAGGGATTACAGCGCGGGAGCTCGCCTATTACGAATTCGTTGGTCGGCATGACAAAGTGGCTTTTGCCGTCGCCGCAGGCAATTACGATGCAGGTGCGGTCAACGAGACAACCCTAGAAAAATATGGGCAAACCAAACGCTTACGCGCCTTAGTGACGTTTCCCAGTCCGACTCATGCTTGGGTGGTAAAGGCAGGTCTTACCACGCGTATCGTCGAATCCTTGCAAAAATCCCTATTTGGCATGAAGGGAGAGGCTTTGGAATATATTGGTCGTGATGGTTTCCTGCCCGCGAAGGATAGCGACTATAACGGGATGCGCAACAGCATGATAAAGACTAAAAGCTTCGATGACTAAGAACCTATTTACGATCTTACTGCGATGCCGTGATCTGGGCGAATTCGCTGCTCGAAATCCTCATTTATACCCAGTAAGCGGCGGTTTCTGCGCTTCGCTTTGCCCCACTGACGACCGCTCGCGACAGATCAAAAACAGGTTCTAAATAAATGCGTCTTTCCACTCGGATCACCTTGAGCATTATTGTCGTCCCCACCGTGTTGATATGTGTGTTCGGTGTGCTATCGGTGAATGCGGAACGTTTTGCCTTGCAATCTATTTTACACAAGCAAGGTAACACCATCGCTCAGTCGGTTGCCGCGTATAGCGTAGAAATGTTAGTTGCTGAAGATTACCCCGCACTGGAAATGGCGTTGCAAACCATAGGGCGCGAGAGCAATGACATCATACTGGTCGAAGTGTCACAAAATGGGCGGGTCGTTGCCCATTATGGTAAATCTTCCACGGACAACGCGCTGATCTCCCATGCAGATGTCGTGCTACACGATGCTGCAAGGAAAGAAAAGAAGTTAGGCGAGGTCAAGCTACTGGTCTCTGAGCGTGACAATGAGGCAATCATCGCCACACATATTAAAAACATGGTCATCTATATGCTATTGTTTTTAATGCTTTTTAGCTTAATTTTGCGCCTCTTGCTCAGCCGACTGGTTATCAAGCGCATTCAGCACTTGAAGTCACTCACCGAACAAGTCATCGCCGCAGAGTTACCTGAACGTGTCAAACTGTCTTCGTGGCATCAGGGCGTACAAGATGAAATTGACCTATTACACGAGCGTTTTTCTAGCATGTTAGAGGGGTTGCAATCACGCGACCACGCCCGTAGCGCGATGCTGGTCGAGATTGCCGCCGCTCGCTCGTTGCTGGTCGATGTCACCAACGCCATGCCCTCCGCACTGATCGTCGTCACGCGTGAAGGCATCATCTCATTTTGTAATCGGGCTGCCATTGGGGAACATCAACATCCAACGGATAGCATGGTGGGTAAACCGTTGCGGGAGGCATTTCCTTACTCAGAAGAGCATACTCAAATTGTGCTGGAGGCAATTCGCAACTGTCAAACTATCCAGCGGAGGGTGATGACAAAACACATTGCTGACCAGTTGAGTTCCTTTGAGGTCGCGGTCTATCCACTATCCTCCGCGACCACAGGCGGTGCGGTGATCTACATCGAGAACATCACCGAGCGCGTGCGCATTGAGGAAATTATGTTGCAAACCAACAAAATGGTGTCAATCGGCGGGCTGGCGGCAGGCATCGCACATGAAATCAATAACCCACTGGGGGTCATGGTGCAAGCAGCGCAAAACATTGAGCGTCGTTTATCCGATAGTTTGGAAGCCAACCATCGGGCTGCCGCAGAATGCAGCACGACCATTGGCACACTCCGCTGTTATCTCGAAAAACGCAACATTTTGGAGTTTCTGAACGACATTCAGTCTGATGGTGCTCGCGCCTCCAAAATTGTGCGCAGCCTGTTGGAATTCAGTCGCAACAGTGAAACGACCTACGCCCCCATCTCGCTGGATATTTTGTTTAGTCAAACGATTGAGCTGGCGCAGAAAGATTATGACCTGAAGCATAACCTAGACTTCCGTCAGATTAAGGTAGTGATTGAGGTCGATCCCGACTTACCACCCGTTCCCATGGTGCGCAGCCAAATCGAACAAGTCTTGCTGAATTTACTCAAAAATAGTGCGCAGGCACTGACTGAAAAAAATGCCGCAGCGGCAAGCGATACTTTTATCCCGCAGATTACCTTGCGGGCACAACGGGTTGCGGGGCGGGCACGCATTGAAGTGCAGGACAATGGCACAGGCTTCAGTGAACAGGCACGGCGACGCGTATTTGAGCCATTTTTTACCACTAAGCCGCCTGGCAGCGGCACAGGGCTGGGGTTGTGGATCGCATATGTCATTGTGGTCGATAAACATGGTGGAGAAATAACGCTGGACTCTATACTAGGCAAGGGGTGTACATTTGCGGTGACCTTGCCATTGGAAGGAGCGACAGCCAAATGATGATGACAGCACCCGTATTCGTACTACTTTTGGATGACCATGCCAGTTTGCGGCGTAACCTAATGGCACTACTGGAAGATGAAGGCTTTTTAGTGAAAGAAGCCAACAGTGGTGAGGAAGCCTTGCAAATGCTGCACAACACGGTAGTCGATGTGGTCATCGTGGACATTCGTCTGCCTGGCATGAATGGCAACGAATTTATCAAAAGTGCCCACGCGGCGTATCCAACCCTCCATTTTTTGATCCACACTGGCGTGGCAAATTATGCGATGCCCGATGAGTTACGCCGCTTGGGTTTAACAGAAGACCGCGTGTTCCAGAAACCCCTATCCGACATTCACGCGCTATTCACTTGTTTACGCACTTTAAGCGGGAAGGACAAGGGGAAAGGCGAGGGATAAAGGGATAAAGAAAGAAGAGAATAGCCTCGTATCCCTTGTCAGAAAAGAGAGTTTTACCCTACCCCCTTTTCCCGCCCTCTTTCCCCTTGACCATAAAAAGCGTGTGAGTAGTTTCTTTCTCCCTAAATCGAGGACGCGATGAATACCACAAATTACACCAAGCCCTTTTCACTCCTAACGATAGACGATGACGAACGCTTGCGCCGTAGCATTCGTGTCTATTTTGAAGATTCAGGCATCACCGTGTTCGAGGCGGAAGATGGGCGGGCGGGACTGGAAATGTTCCATACCCATCACCCCGACATCGTGCTGGTTGACCTCACCATGCCCGTGATGAATGGGCTTGAATTTATCGCACAACTACGGCAAGAAGTCCCCAAACAGCCCATTATCGTTGTTTCGGGTACAGGCGACTTGCAAAGCGCGGTCGATGCGGTGCACAAAGGGGTGTGGGATTTTGTCACTAAGCCTATTCTCAACATGGCGGCATTGGAACACACCGTGCGCCTCTGTATAGAACGTGCCCGTTTGACGCACGAAAATGAACAATACCGCCTACATCTGGAAAAATTAGTCGCAGTGCGCACCGCAGAACTCACTAGAACACGCCAACAAATTGTAGAGCGGCTGGGGCGAGCCGCAGAGTTTCGCGACAACGAAACAGGGATGCACGTCATGCGGATGAGCCGCTATGCGCACCTAATCGCCTTAAAAGCGGGGATGAGTTCACATGAAGCGGGACTGATATTGCTGGCGGCACAAATGCACGATATTGGCAAAATTGGCATTCCAGATCACATCCTGCTCAAAACAGAAAAACTCACTCCCGCAGAATGGCAAGTGATGATGAGCCACGTCGAAAAAGGCGCGCTGATTATCGGAGACGACCCTTCTGAGCTCATGCAAATGGCACGCACCGTCGCACTCACCCATCACGAAAAATGGAACGGACTCGGTTATCCAAACGGGCTGGTTGGTGAACAAATCCCGTTGGTAGGACGTATCGTTGCCCTTGCCGACGTTTTGGACGCACTGACCAGCGTGCGCCCCTACAAACCCGCGTGGCCACTGGACAAAGCACTCACCTACATCGCCAGCGAAGCAGGACAACACTTTGACCCCAAGCTCGCCCCCCTGCTAATGGAAATCATCCCCGACATACTCGACATCCAGCAAAAATACCACGAATAAACCAAACAGTGCGTCCCTGCTGAGAGGTGAGAATCCTGCTCCCCAGCATAAAAACACACGAATTAACCCCATTCAGCTATTTTTTGTTTAGAATCCGCCGCCTGTTTTCCATCCCCATCTCACCATGTCCACACCTAAACCGCACAATGATTTACCCACCCTAGCGGATAAGCTGGACTGGACAGAAGAGCTGAAACGCCTCAGTCAGCGCATTCAGGATTGTCACACGCCCCATGTACTGGGCGTACATGGCGATTGGGGCAGTGGCAAAACCAGCTTTATGCGGCAGTTGCAAAGAAAGCTAGGCGGAGAAATGCCTAATGACGCATCCGTCGTTGATTTCAACGCCAATGGCTCACCTGTCAAACCTGAGCAATATCAACCCACACCAGAAGAAAAACAACGTCAGAAAGAAATTATTACCATTTGGTTTGACGCATGGCGTTATCAAAACGAAGTCGTGCCTGTGGTCGCCTTGTTGCATGAAATGCGGCGACAAATGGCAACCATGTCTGTGTTGAAAGAAAAATTTGGCAAGACGATGGAAATTGCGTTGCGCTACACGCTGAATAGCCTTGCTGACATAGGGAAGTCTATCGGCATAGAAGGTTTACCCAGTGCTGATAAAGTCGAAAAACTGGGCAATGATTGGGAAGCTAAACACCATGCGCAAACTTCGACTAGCGATTCGTTGCGCAGTCATTTACACGTCACAATTCAAGCACTCTTACCCAGTGAGGATGCCCGCGTCGTAGTGTTCATCGATGACCTTGACCGCTGCAATCCCAAAGCTGCAATTCGCCTATTGGAAGGGCTGAAAATTTATCTCAACATTCCCAACTGCGTGTTTGTCTTGGGGATGAATGAACGGATTTTGGTGGATGCGATTCGAGAAGAAATTTCCGCGCCCAAAGAAATCGCGCCTGAAGAGTTGAAACTGCGCGCCGCGCACTATTTGGAAAAAATCTGTACCGACATTTATCGCCTGCCATTGCCCAAAGATGCGGGCATTTTGTTGGGGCAGTGGATAGAAAACACCGAACAGCGCAACGCCTTGACTGCCGCGCTGGGTAAGACGATTTGTTTGCCGCCCAATCCACGCCGCTTAAAAGCCTTGGCGAATCAATGGGATCGTTTTGCAGATTGCGTTGCGTTTCCTGCCAGCCAATCAGATCAAGAAATCTGGGCGGTGCACGTGTTGATTGCGGCATACATTCATCAATTCCATCGAGACTTGTGGGAACGTTGGTACTTTACCCCCGACTTTATCCGCGAAGTAAAGATATGGTGCGACACCGTGACTTCATCGCTTCCTCCCCCCGCATGGTCAAGCGCGCTGAAACTGACGCAAAAACAAAAAGAATCGAATGGACCATGGCAAACCAACTTCCCCAACCCTGGTGACATTGATATTTTCTGGCTCGATGACTTGATCCGACGTTATCGCGATAATCTTTTGCCAGAAGACTTTATTCCGCTGCTGCAAGGAAAATCATGACCCAAACCGCGCTACCCAAACTGTGGAGTGATTCTTGCCTACGTCCATACTTAGGCGAAATCAACCGTCGTCACGGCATCATCGAAACCTTGGCGATGCCGTCCATGCACGACTTGCCGCCATCACGCATTGAAACCTTGTTTGTCTCGCCCTTGTTGGCGGAAAGCTCCGTCAATGCGGAAAGTGACCCTGAAACTTGGCCGTCAGGCTTAGGGCTGTTTCAAGCCTTGGAGTCGCATCCGCGCTTAGTGGTGTTGGGTGATCCTGGCGGTGGCAAAACCACCTTGAGCAACTGGTTGGCGTGGCGATTGTCGGCGGGCTTGACCGCCCCTTTGCCCGAAGTGCTGACCGAGCGCATCCCCCTGCCCTGTGTGCTGCGTGATATGTCGTCGGATTTATTTGCCGATGCACCCACGGTGTCGGACTTGGCGGTCAAAATTGCCCAGCACTTATTGGGCGACAAAGCTGATAGCGCGCTGATGGACAGTTTGCAAGCGCGAGTGGCAGCGGGGCAGTACGTGCTGATTTTGGACGGTGTGGATGAAATCGCCGTCAGTCATCGCAAAGTGATTGCAGATTGGATGCGGCAAGCGCATGAGCAAAACGCTTGCGTGTTGGCGACTTCGCGCATTGTGGGCTATGAGGATGGTGTGATTGACCAGCCCTTACACGAACTTGATTCAGGGCCGAGTTGGTATAAATTTTTTCGGCTTGATGAAAGTCAAGAGCAGCCCACGGAAGTGCAGCAGCATTGGGCAGAACGCCGCTATCTCTTGCCTTTCGACCCGCAACGCATCGCCGCCTTTGCCGAAAACTGGTATCGCCAACGCTGTGGCACGGAGCAGGAAGCGCGGCAAAAAACCAATGATTTTCTTATGGCAATTGCGCAATCTGACACCACACGGCAACTGGCACGCACGCCGAATTTGCTGAGTATGATGGCGATTGTGCATCGCGAACGCGCCCATTTGCCTGACGGCAAAGCTTTGCTATACGAAGAAATCGCCAATGCTTATATCAACACCATCGACCAGCAACGCAAAATTTTGCCCAACGATGCGCTTGCTCCTTATGCGTGGAAAGCCCGCAAAAGCTGGTTGGCGTATATTGCTTTTCAAATGCAACGACTGCGGAGCCGCGACGAAAAAGACGCAGGCGTATTGGTGACTGAGCAAGAGGTGTTGACTTGGCTGGGCGATGCGATGCGAGTGTCGGGTGTGGCACAGCCCGAAGCCACCGCACAAGAGTATTTACGTTGGGTTGCCCGCCGCAGCGGGTTATTGTTGCCACGCGGCGCAGGTCGCTACGCCTTTGTGCATCTCAGTTTTCAAGAGTATTTCTGCGCTTGTCACCTAGCTACTCGCATCGTCAGCCCCGCCTTTGTTAAAGACAAACTCAAACCCGACGAACCCGTCACCAAAGTAGCCCTCGCGGAATGGAGCAAAACTAATGTCTGGCGTGAAACGCTAATCAATCTTTTTGAGCTGATTTCCGCCGAACAAGATGCGGATTGGATAGAGGATTTAACAGGGATTGTGTTTGGGGAATTTGAGGAGGAAATTCAGTTCGGCAACCCACCCTTCGATGGTCGTCCTGATTTGGCGGTTCGGCTGATTCTGGATCGACATGTTCGTTTGAGCGTTGAATGGCAAGATCGCCTTGCCTTTCGTTGTTGGCTCACGGCAGCAACAAACTGGATTCAGTTCGATGTTTGGCGCGTGGTTAGAAAATTCGGCTATGCAGCACTGTTAGATAAAGACTTTATTCCCAGCGAAAAGCTACGCACGGTACGAGTACAAGACACTACGTTGGTAAACTTGCACCCTTTGGCACAGTGCCGAAATTTGCGCCATTTTGAGCTCATTAAATCAGCAGTTTCTGACTTGAGTCCATTGGCAGGGTTGCACCAATTGCAGGAACTTCGTCTCTCAGGTACTCAGATTTCTGACTTAAGACCATTGGAGGGATTAAGCAATTTGCAGACTCTGATCCTTCTTCGTCTTGGGGTATCTGATTTGCGCCCTCTAGCGGGATTACATAATTTACAGTTTCTCTACCTTGAGAATGTGGCGGTTTCCGACCTAACTCCTTTAGCGAGTTTGGTCAATTTACGTTGGCTTAGTATTCGCAACACGGGCACCGCAGATGTCAGCGCGCTCGCTCACTTAACTAATCTTAAAATCTACAGACTACCCGAATAATCTACCTCTTCAAAAACTTAAACCATGACCGACTCAACCACCCCCGAACATCCCCACATCCGCAGTTTTGTGCGCCGCCAAGGGCGGGTTTCGCCTGCTCAACAACGCGCTTGTGAGACTTTATTGCCGCAATTTGGTATTGCCTATCAAGCCGCCCGCCTCGACCTTGAAGCCGCCTTTGCTCGCCCCGCGCCGAAAATTTTAGAAATCGGTTTTGGCATGGGTGACAGCACGGCGACCATCGCAGCCGCGCATCCTGAACTGGATTATTTGTGTTTGGAAGTGCATACCCCTGGGGTGGGCAATTTGCTGAAGCTGATAGCCAGTGAGCAACTGACCAACATCCGCATTATTCAGCACGATGCGGTGGAGGTGATGCGCGATATGTTGGACGACGGCAGTTTGGACGGGATACACATTTTCTTCCCCGACCCGTGGCACAAGGCGCGCCACAATAAACGGCGGCTGATTCAATCGCCGTTTATCGCGCAACTGGTGCAAAAGCTGAAAATCGGCGGATACATTCACGTCGCGACCGATTGGGAAGATTACGCGGTGCAAGTGCTGGCGGTGCTGTCCGCCGAGCCGTTGTTGCAAAATACCTGCGCCGACTACGCCCCGCGCCCTGAGTACCGCCCGCTGACCAAGTTTGAGAAGCGCGGCTTGAATTTAGGGCATGGGGTGTGGGATGTGGTGTTTACCCGCGCTCGCTAGTCACCGCCCCATAAAAAACGCGCCCGAAGGCGCGTTTCTCATCCAACTTAAAAAGGGATTAGCCTTTCAAACAAGTTGACATAAATTTGCGACGTTCGTCGCCTTTCAGGTTTTTGGTTTTTACTTCATCGTTGCAGGTTTTCATCTTGGTTTGTTGTTTGCCTGATGCAGCCGCGCTATTGGCGGCGGTAGCCGCAACCCCTGACGTTGCGGCTACCGCAGGTTTTACACCTGCGGGCAATTTAGCTGCCACGGCACTGGCGGCTGGTTTCATTGCCGCAACAGGTTTAGTGGCGGCTGCAACCGCTGGTTTTGCTGCTGCCGTATCCGCTTGTAGCACATAGTCTTTGGACAAGCATTTTTTCATAAAGGCTTTGCGTTCATCGCCTTTTAATGCTTTGGTTTTGGCTTCTACGTTACAGCCCTTCATTTTTTCTTGCTGCGAACCTGCAAAAGCAGGGGCAGATACGGCAACAGCCAAACCTAAACAGGTCAATGCAATTAGTTTCTTCATGGAATTCTCCTATAGGTCATTAAAAAGTGATGTTTCCCGTAATGCGAAAAACGTGGGCATTATAACGATGCTTGCCTTTTACAGCGGGGAATTTAGCCTTTTTTCACAACTTGCATTGCCGTGGCAACCAAGCCCGCAATGTCTGCCGCGTTGGTGGGCAAGATCATGGTGTTGCCTTGTTTGGCGATAT
This sequence comes from gamma proteobacterium SCGC AB-629-P17, assembly GCA_000372785.1. GTDB lineage: Bacteria > Pseudomonadota > Gammaproteobacteria > PS1 > Pseudothioglobaceae > Pseudothioglobus. Next base: position 13,735 of record KB889774.1, read on the forward strand.
TGCCAAACGCATCGACAAATTTTTCTGCTACTTTTAAATTCACCGCCGTTAGCCCGCCTTCCGTTTGAATCGCATTTGCCACCATCCGAATTGACTCTGCCGTGGCATTGGCAACCAGCATCAAGGCTTCAGCTTCACCATGCGCATTGTTAATCGCGGCTTGTTTTGAGCCTTCGGATTCCCGAATGGATGCGGTCATTTTCCCTTCAGCGAGGTTGATTTCCTCTTGTTTTTTACCTTCGGATTGGGCAATCAATGCACGTTTTTCACGTTCCGCCGTGATTTGTTTTTGCATGGATGCCAATACTTGAGGTGGAGGCGTGATGTCTTTGATTTCATAACGCAACACCTTCACACCCCAGTTTGGGCTCGCCTCATCCAGCGCGAACACCACCGTGCGGTTAATCGCATCGCGGTCTTCCAATAATTTATCCAAATCGCGCTTGCCGCATTCAGAACGCAGCGCGGTCTGTGCCAACATGGTAATCGCCGCCAGATAATTCGATGTGCCATAACTGGCGCGGGCGGCATCGGTTACTTGGTAATACAACACGCCATCAACTTGCACTTGCGTGTTGTCGCGGGTGATACACACTTGCGGGGCAATATCGACGGGGAATTCAGTCAAACGATGGCGATACGCAATGCGATCCATAAACGGCACAACGATGTTTAACCCTGGCTGCAAGGTCTCGTGATATTTACCGAATCGCTCAATAACCCACGCATTTTGCTGCGGGACAATTTTGATGGTTTGCGACGCTAAAATAATCGCAAACACCCCCAAGATGATATAAAACGCTTCCATTTCCTGCTCCTTATTCAATGACTAAATGTGAACCTGCAATGGCTTTGATGCGCCACACCACTTTTTGTGCATCCCCGACTGCCTCAGCCGATAACTCCGCATCCCATTCCGCTCCGCGATAACTGACCCGTGCATGACGCGCATCCATCCAACTCACTACCTTCACCGATTGCCCTAGGTCATAACTAAAATTAGCTTGCGAACTCGGCGGTGCACTGTTTTTTTTCCAACGATGGATTGCCCACAAACTCCCTGAACACCATAAAGTCGCCACGGTTACCTGTACGCCCCAAGACATCCCCAAATAAGCGCAACCACCCGCCATCGCCAATCCCAACGCTACCGCCAACAAATACAGCGTACCGCTGAACATTTCCATAATGACCAAAATCAACGCCATCCCCCACCACACCCAATATGTATCCATCATGCCCTCCAAGCAATTGACGTGCAGGCATTTTGCCATGATGTCTTCATTACTGTGTGGAAAATTCTGATTGATGACGCATAAAAATCAGCACC
>KB889775.1 GCA_000372785.1 gamma proteobacterium SCGC AB-629-P17
AACGGGAAATGTTGTCATCATGGGCTCGGTGCATTGCATTAAAAATTTTTTGCAAACCAGATGATGCGCGTCTTTGCGGTCAAATAATCCAAACCTGCAAGCTCATCGTGTTGGATGCCAATATCGGCTCAATGACCGAATTCAAGCAAATCATTGGGCGCGGCACGCGGGTGGATGAAGAATACGGCAAGCTGTATTTCACCATCATGGACTTCCGCAACGTGACGAATAAGTTTGCTGACCCGAATTTTGACGGCGATCCTGTCAAGGTGAAAATCATCAAAGAAGGGGAAGCGGACGAGGAGGATGAAGCTGAAACTGACGACGGCAACGCCACGGAAAACCCCGATGTGCCGCCTTCCGATTACCCGCCCACCGAACCACCCAACGGCGGCGAAATCAACGAGCCGCGCAACAAAATCTACGTTGCGGGGGTTCAGGTAGAAGTGTTAAACGAGCGCGTGCAGTACATCGGCACGGACGGCAAACTGATTATTGAAAGCATCAAAGATTACACCAAGAGAAATTTACTCAAAAATTTCAGCAGCTTGGATGATTTTTTAAACCGTTGGAACGCGGCGGCGCAGAAAAAAGCCTTAATAGACGAGCTCTTCGCGCAGGGCATCCTGTTGGACAATTTGCGCGAAGCGGTGAAAAAAGACCTCGACCCGTTTGATTTGATTTGTCATATCGCATGGGACAAACCCACTTTGACGCGGCGCGAACGTGCCAACAATGTGCGCAAACGCGATTATTTTGCCCGCTACAGCGAACCCGCCCAGCGCGTGTTGAATGCCCTGCTGGACAAATACGCCGACACGGGCATTGAGGACATCGAAGACATTGAGGTGTTAAAAGCCACCCCGCTCAACACCCTCGGCAGACCGATAGAAATCGTCACGCTATTTGGCGGCAAATCCAATTACCTCGCGGCAATCCGCGACTTAGAAACAGAAATTTATAGACTGGCAGCATAATGAAAAATATCGGCAACATTATCAAAACCCTGCAAAACATCCTGCGCAAAGACCAAGGCGTATCGGGCGACGCGCAACGTATCGAACAACTTGGCTGGATGATTTCGCTGAAAATTCTGGACGACAAAGACCAAGAGCTTGAAATGATGCACGACGATTATCAATCGCCGATTCCCGACCGTCTAAAATGGCGTAACTGGGCGCAAGATGCCGAAGGTTTGACGGGCGATCCGCTGCGCGACTTTATCGAAAAAGACTTATTTCCCACGCTGAAAAACCTCGAAGTCAGCAACGACAACAAACGCGCCATCATCGTCAAAGAGATTTTTGAAGGCACGAACAACTACATGAAAAACGGCACGATTATTCGCCAAGTGCTGAACAAGCTGAACGAAATCGACTTCAACAATTCCCAAGACCGCCACATCTTTGGCGACATTTACGAAAACATCTTGCGCGACCTGCAAAGCGCGGGCAATTACGGCGAGTTTTACACCCCACGCGCCCTGACCGAAATCATGACCGAGCTGCTTGACCCGCAGCTCCACGAAACCCTGCTCGATCCCGCCTGCGGCACGGGCGGTTTTTTGACCTGCGCCATTGAGCATATCCGCCGCCAAGGGGTCAACACCGCCGACGCACTGCGCACGCTGCAAGCCAATGTACGCGGCTCGGAACTCAAGCCGCTGCCGTTTATGTTAGCCGTCACCAACTTGATTTTGCACGACATCGAAGTCCCCAACATCGACTACGCCGACAGCCTCAACCGCGAATACACCAGCATCAAAGAACGCGTCCGTGTCCGACGGCGTGGAAACCAACTACCCGCTTGCCTACCGCACCACCGAAAGCGCGGATTTATTTTTGATGCTCATCATTCGCCTGCTAAAACAACACGGGCGGGCGGCGATTGTCTTGCCCGATGGTTCGATGACAGGCGACGGGGTCAAAGCCCGCATCCGCGAACACTGGCTGACCGAATGCAATCTGCACACCATCGTGCGCCTGCCCAACTCCGTGTTCCAACCCTACGCCAGCGTCGCCACCAATTTGCTATTTTTCAGCAAAGGACAGCCGACCAAAGAAGTGTGGTACTGGCAACATCAATTGCCCACAGGCGTAAAAGCCTATTCCAAAACCAAACCCATCCAAAAAACCGAATTTGAAGATTTAAAAGTCTGGTGGCATCAGCGCGAAGAAAACGAACGCGCATGGAAAGTGTCGATAGCCGACTTAAAAGCCAGCAACTACAATTTGGACATCAAAAATCCGCACATTGGCGAAGTCGAACACAGCTACACCAGCGCGGAATTGTTGACGATGTTGCATCATTCATTCCAAACTAGCGATGCGTTGTTGAACCAATTGAGACAGGAGTTAGGACAATGAGTTTAGCCGCCCAAAATAAAGAGACTCTACAGATTGTCAACCGCAATGCAAAAGAAAAGCAAGATGTTGATTTATTGGTTGATATTTCCAAAACGCTGCCTAAAATAGCCTGTTTTGAAAACAAAGCCCCGTTAGAATTGCAAAAGGCGATGCGTGATGAATGGCGTTAAGTTTTTTATTCAATGAGAACAGGAGTTAGGACAATGAATTTATCTGCCCAAGAAGTGACTAAAACGTTTTTTAGTTTGCCTGAACAGGCGCAAGAAGAAGTATTTGATTTTATGCAGTTCTTAAAAACTAAATTGGCTCGTCAGCAAGCAAAACCTCATTTCACACATTCAGAAAGCCAAAATACACAACAAACCGAAGGTGAAAAGCTTTTGGATGTTCTGAAAAAAACAGATTTTTTAGGCAGTTTGCCTGATTCTGCCGATTTGTCTGAAAACTACAAAGCCTATTTGTATTCAAGCGAACCGATTAAAGAAGGGCAAGTTTCATCCATTTACCAAGCCTTTGACGAAGCGGGTTTAATTGGTTGTATTGAAACCGATGAGCAACTCTCAACAACTTACAAAGAGAAAATAGATTTTTCCTTTAAACATGGCGCGGCAAAATGATTATTGTTGATAGTGGTTTTTGGTTTGGATTATTTGACCGCAAAGACGCGCATCATCTGGTTTGCAAAAAATTTTTAATGCAATGCACCGAGCCCATGATGACAACATTTCCCGTTTTAACAGAAGCTCTGCATCTGCTCATGCGCCGCGAACAAACCCAGTTAGCCTTTGATTTATTAGATTTTTTACAAGTTTTACACAAACAAAACAAATTTTTTGTTTATTCATTACAAGACACGCAATTAGCCAAACTGCACGCTTTGATGCAGCAATACGCCAATTTACCGATGGATTTAGCCGATGCCTCACTGGTGTTATTAGCCGAAGAATTGGGACACGGACGCATTTTATCGACGGATAAACGCGACTTTAAAACCTACCGCTGGAAAAACCACCAACCGTTTAGCAATTTGTTGGAGGGCGGGGTGTGAGTGAATGGCGGAAAGTAAAAATTGGCGCGTTTCTGAAAGAAAGACAAGGCAAGCACAAGCCCGATGCGCCTGCTATTGCGGGTTTAAAACGGCTAAACAAAATCGACTTTAGCGGTCGCATTCATTTGTCAGATAAACCAACAAAAACCGACATGATTATTGTGCATTCGGGGGACTTGGTTATATCGGGTATCAATGTCGCCAAAGGCGCAATTGCCGTTCATCAAGGCGTAGAACCCATTGCAGCGACGATTCATTATTCAACTTACGAATTCAATGATTCACTCATCGACATTGATTTTCTCAAGCGATTTTTAAAAAGTCCCGCCTTTATGTCTGCGTTAAAAGAGCAAACGAAAGGCGGCATCAAAACTGAAATCAAAGCAAAAAATTTGCTGTCCATTGTGGTGAAATTGCCAGAGCTAACCGAGCAAAAGGCAATCAATCAAAAATTTCATGCTTTTGAAAATGAGCTGGTGGCTCTTGCCTCTGAGATTTCAAACCAACAAACCTACCTCGCCAAACTGCGCCAGTCCATTTTGCAAGAGGCGATTGAAGGCAAGCTCACGGCGGATTGGCGGGCGGCGCATCCTGTTTGTTTGGGCGATCCCAATACCGACGCGGCGGCATTGTTAGCCACCATCCAAACTGAAAAACAAACCCTGATCGCCCAAGGCAAACTCAAAAAAGAAAAACTCCTCCCCCCCATTTCCAACAACGAAATGCCGTTTGCTTTGCCTGAGGGGTGGGTGTGGGTGAGGTTGGGTGAAATCATTAAGGAAAGTCCAAGGAACGGCTATTCTCCAAAGGAAGTTAGCTATCCAACCACTGTCAAATCACTGAAGCTAGGCGCAACTACACTAGGAGTCTTCAATCCCAACAAGTTTAAGTATATTGATGAACATATACCCGAAGATTCATATCTTTGGCTTGAGAATGGCGATATTCTCATTCAGAGAAGTAACTCAATGGATTATGTCGGTGTCAGCGCAATTTACTTGGGTGAAAAAAATCGGTTTATCTATCCCGATTTAATGATGAAGATGCAAATCTTTCCACCACTAACAGCATTTTTTGCGCATCTCTCTTTGTCTGCATTCACGACAAGACAATACTTTCGTCGCCAAGCAAAAGGGGCTCAGACGAGTATGCCAAAAATAAACCAACATACAGTTGCAAATACGCTTTTAGCATTTCCATCCCTCGCCGAACAACACGCCATCGTCGAACGCGTTGACCGCCTACTCGCCAGCGTCAACGCCCTAGAACAACAAGTCGCCGAACGCCAACGCCACGCCGAGCAACTGATGCAAGCCGTCCTCAAAGAAGCCTTTGCGGGGTAGGGTGCGCCGTGCGCACGCGGCAAATCAACACATCATGGTGCGCACAGCGCACCCTACCGATTGTTGGGTTACGGCTGCGCCTAACCCGACCTACGCGACAAAACAAAAACGACCTACAGGAATACTGTAAGTCGTTTTTTAATTTGGTCGGGGCGAGAGGATTTGAACCTCCGACCACATGCACCCCATGCATGTACGCTACCAGGCTGCGCTACGCCCCGAAAAGGAGCGGCATTATAGCAGCACAAAAAATTTCTGCTCGGATTTTTTCGGTAACGAAAGTATGTACGAGGACGGTTTGAAATACCGCGACGCGCACTATCTCAGCACGACCCATAACAGCCCCATCAATATAGGTTGATGGATCATATACAACAATAAACTGTGCTTACCCGCGAAGGTGAACCAACGCAGTACGCCCCGTGCTTGCCAAGGCGTTTTTAGGTATTTTTCGCCCGCTTTCGCCAAAAACATCCCCACTAACACAACCCCAAACCACGGCAACATGGGCACATAATCTTCAGTAATCGGTTTGTGGGTCATTAAACCCAACCATTGAAATGCAGCTTGGTCAAAAAAAGGATGTTGCACCATTGCGCCCAACACAATTAGCAGTACACCCAAGGGCAAGTGCACTACGCGAAAACGCAGTAGCCATAAGCCCAACACGCTGGCAATCAAAATAAAATGCAGTACGCCAAAAAAAATCATGCTGCCTGGAAAGACGGCGTAGCTGCCGACGCTGACCAAACTCGCACAACCCAACAAACGTAGCAGTCTGGGTAATGCTGCGCGCCAATTGGCTGCGGATGGATTTGCCAAAACCAAGCTTACACCGACCAATGTTAAAAACAGGGTGACGATAAAAGCACGGAAATTGAGCCAAAATGGCTGCTGGTAAAAGTCTATGGATACCCAATGGAAATAATCTAGATCGAAACAAAAATGGTAAAAAAACATCAGCGTGACCGCAATGCCGCGTAAGGCATCGACTATTTCGTGGCGTTTTTTGGGGCTGACAGCAATATGGCTATCTGTTTTTTGCGTAATGTGACGCGTTTTTTTGGGGGAGGTCATCGTAATACCTAAATTTAGGACACAAAAAACCCGACACTTGCATGTCGGGTTTTTGAACAAACTCAGATCCGATTAAGGAGCTTGGATGTTAGCGGCTTGTTTGCCTTTTGGACCTTGAACGATGTCAAAAGTCACTTTTTGATTTTCTTTGAGGGATTTGAAGCCGCTCATGTTGATCGCGGAGAAGTGCGCGAACAGGTCTTCGCTACCATCATCAGGAGTGATGAAACCGAAACCTTTTGCATCGTTAAACCATTTTACTGTACCAGTTGCCATGTGATTATTTCCTTACTAACTAAAAAAACAGAGGGATTTCCTCCGAGAAACTGTTTGAATCTAAGACCGCACACGGCAAAACCAGTACTGCAGAAACTTTGAATCAAACGCCAGTGCGCTTTTTACGCTGGTTGGGTAATAGTCGTCAAGCGATAAATGTATTATTTTGCATTTCACTTGAAAAAATAGGCAAAATCATCAAATATGACGGGGTTAGTCAAGTTTGAAACGAGGGAAACCGCTATGCCCGCATTGCCACTGGACGATACCGCGTTGGTATTGGAACGTCAAAAAACAAAACCGCCACGCTTGTATAAAGTCATTTTGTTTAATGACGATTACACGACCATGGATTTTGTCATCGAAGTCTTACAACAGTTTTTTAATATGAATATGGAGCAGGCGCAAACCGTGATGCTTAAAATTCACAACACAGGTTCGGCGGTATGCGGCATGTATTCACGCGATGTCGCGGAAACCAAAGTGAATCAAGTCGTCGAATATGCCCAACAACACGAGCATCCCTTACGGTGCAGCATGGAGGAGAATTAAAATGATTGCGCAAGAATTGGAAGTGAGTTTGCATCTGGCATTTGTGGCGGCACGGCAACAACGCCATGAATTTATGACCTTGGAGCATCTTTTGTTGGCGATGCTGGATAACGCGTCGGCAGCGGAGGTGTTGCGGGCGTGCAAAGTGGATATTGAAGCCTTGCGTAGCAGCTTGATTCCGTTTATTGAAACCCACACGCCTGTTGTCCCTGGCAAAGGGGAAATGGATACTCAACCGACAATGGGCTTTCAGCGGGTGATACAGCGTGCGATTTTGCATGTGCAATCGACGCAGAAATCGGCTCAACGTAAGGAAGTGGATGGCGCGAGCATTTTGATCGCGTTGTTTGGCGAAAAAGAATCTCATGCGGTGCATTTTTTGGCGGAACAGGGCGTGAAACGCGTCGATGTGGTCAATTACATCGTGCATGGTGTGCGTAAAGAGACTGAACCCGAACCCGCACAAAGCGTGGAGGCGGGCGCGCCAGAGAGTGCTGAGGGGGCGTTAAAGACCTACACCTTGGATTTAAATGCGCAAGCCTTGGCGGGCAAAATTGACGCGCTGATTGGGCGCGAAGTGGAGCTGGAGCGGGTGATCCAAACCCTGTGCCGCCGCCGTAAGAATAATCCGCTGCTGGTCGGTGAGGCGGGTGTGGGGAAAACAGCGATTGCGGAAGGTTTGGCGCGCCGCATTGTGGAAGACAATGTACCCGATATTTTGAAAGATGCCCGCGTGTATTCGCTGGATATGGGCGCGTTGTTGGCGGGTACAAAATACCGTGGCGATTTTGAATTACGCTTAAAGGCGGTGTTGAAAGAATTGACCGCGCAAGCGGGGGCGATTTTGTTTATCGACGAAATTCATACCTTGATTGGCGCGGGGGCTGCGTCCAGCGGCACCATGGATGCGTCTAATTTGCTGAAACCTGCTTTATCCAATGGACAAATCAAGTGCATCGGTGCAACGACGTATCAAGAATATCGCGGCATTTTCGAGAAAGATCATGCTTTATCGCGGCGTTTTCAAAAAGTTGACGTAGCGGAGCCGTCGATTGAACAAACCATCGCCATTTTGCGCGGCTTAAAAAACAGCCTAGAAACACACCACAACATCAAATACAGCGCGGCGGCATTGACCAGTGCAGCAGAATTATCGGCACGTTTTATCAATGACCGCCATTTGCCCGATAAAGCGATTGATGTGTTGGATGAAGCAGGCGCAGCGCAGCGAATTTTGCCGAAATCCAAACAAAAGAAAACCGTGGGTAAACACGAAATCGAAGAAATTATCGCCAAAATTGCCCGCATCCCACCGCGTACCGTATCGGTGGATGATCGCAATGCCTTGAAAAATTTAGACCGCGATTTAAAAGCCACGGTGTTTGGGCAGGATAAAGCCATACACGCGCTGGCAACGGCAATCAAAATGTCGCGCAGTGGTTTGGGTAATCCGCAAAAACCCATCGGCAGCTTTTTGTTCTCAGGCCCAACGGGCGTGGGCAAAACCGAAGTGGCGCGCCAATTGGCATATTCGATGGGAATGCCGCTGCATCGTTTTGATATGTCGGAATACATGGAACGTCACGCAGTATCGCGCTTAATCGGTGCGCCCCCTGGTTATGTGGGTTTTGACCAAGGGGGTTTATTGACCGAAGCGATTAGCAAACAGCCCCACGCGGTGCTGTTGCTAGACGAAATTGAAAAAGCCCATCCCGATGTATTTAACATTTTGTTGCAAGTGATGGATCACGGCACGTTGACCGACAATAACGGACGAAAAGCGGATTTCCGCAATGTAGTCATTGTGATGACCACCAATGCGGGCGCGGAAGCCTTGAACAAAAGCCATATCGGTTTCACGCACAACAAGGAAAGTGGCGATGAAATGAATGACATTAAGCGCATGTTCACGCCTGAATTCCGCAATCGCTTGGATGGGATTATTTCGTTTGCACCGCTGGATAGGGATGTGATTTTGCGGGTCGTGGAGAAATTCTTGATGCAGCTTGAAGCCCAGTTGCACGAGAAAAAAGTGGAGGTGGTGTTCACCGATGCCTTAAAAGCCCATCTCGCCCAACATGGTTTTGATCCCAAAATGGGCGCACGTCCGATGGCAAGATTGATTCAAGACACCATTCGCGCCGCGTTGGCAGATGAATTGCTCTTTGGTCGCTTGGCGAATGGCGGTGAGGTGACGGTAGATATGGACGAAAAAGGCAAAGTTGCGCTCATTTTCGCAGAAGAAGCCGCGTTGGTTGAATAATGGGGTATCAAGGTCGTTTTGCCCCTTCCCCCACGGGCGCGCTGCATTTTGGCTCGTTGGTGGCGGCAGTGGGCAGCTATCTCGATGCCAAACACCAACAAGGTCAATGGTTGGTGCGCATCGAAGACCTCGATACCCCGCGCAATGTGGCGGGGGCAGCGGATGCGATTTTGCGCACATTAGAAAACTACGGACTGTATTGGGATGAAACGGTGGTGTATCAAAGCCAACGCATTCATTTGTATGAAGTAGCTCTCGAGCAACTGAAAAAACAACAGGTTTGCTATCCCTGTGTGTGCAGCCGTAAAACCATCGCGGCGCAACAAGGTGAAGGGGTTTATTCAGGTCGATGCCGCAACGGGATTTTATCTCCCACACGCCAACCCGCCGCATGGCGATTGCACATAGACGACAGCATCATTCGCTTCACTGACCGCTTACAAGGCGACATTTCACAACATCTTGCAACCAAAGTAGGGGATTTCGTGATTAAAAGAGCGGATGGTGTGTTTGCTTATCAGCTTGCGGTGGTGGTAGATGATGCGGCACAAGGCATCAATCACGTCGTGCGCGGGGCAGATTTGCTAGACTCCACCCCTCGACAAATTTTTTTGCAACACCAACTGGGATTGCCCACGCCCTGCTATTTGCATCTGCCCCTCGTCGTCAACGCCCAAGGCGAAAAACTCAGCAAACAAACCCTTGCACAAGCCATCAGCCAACAACACCCCGTCGCCACGTTGTATGACGCATTGTGTTTTTTACAACAACACCCGCCTATCGAATTACAACACAGCGACCTAACAACCTTATGGGACTGGGCTATCGCACACTGGCAGCCCCATGCGATCACACATCCTGCCTAAACTCACCGCTTGTTATTGCACCGCAGGTTGATTGGCATCAGGCACGATGGTCATCACCTCCGCACCTTGGTCGTATTTTTGCAGATACTGCACAATAGTTTCAAAGGTAGCCGTTTCAGGCGTGCTAGTGGGTTGGTCAACGGTGGTAATTTGCGCACTAAACATAGAGCCAAAGAAAAGTTTGACAGGGTTTACATTGACTCTTTGGGCTTTGAAATAGGCTTTTTCGTTAGCCTTAATGACTTTAATATCGCTGGTTTCGTAAATCGCAGCGTTAATCACGTCCAAGGTATGTTCGGTACAGTTTTGCCGCCCCAAGGTGTAGGGATTGGCGATTAAAGAATAGTGCGGATCATGCAAGTCTTTGTAAGTAGGAGCGCGAATCACCTCCAACAAGCGTTTTTGCAATTCGATGGAAGGAATCAGCACTCCTGCTTCCAAGACCGCAACACCCCCAAAAAAATCAACAGGAAAGTCTTGCACCAAGGTGCTGACATCGGGCTGGTCATTATTTTGGTACAAATTGTAAATTGCATAACCAGGCACTTTGCGCCCATCGCCCGTGGTGATTTGCGAATACACAGCGAAAGCAACATGGGTGTAGTGCATTCCCTCTGGCATGTCGGCGGCGGGTCGCCCCATACGCGCCAAAATAGCAACATACGCACCTTTACTGGCGAGCGTCTTTTCTACTTTTTTGGCGAACGTGGTAATTTCTTGCGCCGTAAATGCCGTTTCACCCCCTGATTGGCTACTCCCGTCTGCATAAACAGGGGCGGCAATCAATGCCCAAAAAATTAGTCCCCAGCATCCCTTCAGTAAATTTTTCATCATGCTACTCTCCTCATCAATCTCCCCAAGGGGCATTACCCAACCACGCTATATCGCTGCTTCAGGGTGTCGTTTTGCTTGTCTTACCTTCTAACTGTGTATCGGGTTTACGCTGCAAGGCTTCATTAGGCGGCATGACCGTGATAGTTTCGCTGGTGATTTCCAACGGTGATCCCACGGGAACGGCGGTCGGTGGCACAGCAGGCGTGCCCGATGCAGTTCCTTGCGAAGCTCCTGCACTGACTGCCCCGCCCACACTCAATACCACCGCCCCAACCGACAGGGGCACAACTGCTGTACCCGATACTACGCGTCCCACGCCGCCCACCGAGTTGCCGCCACTCCCCACCACTTTTCCTACCGTTTGAGCCGAGCCGCGTACCGCATTGGCTTTCTTCAACACCGCAACAGGGCGACCACCACTCTCTGTTGCGCGCACCCCCGCCTGAACAGAAGTCCCCGCCGCCGCGCCAGAATCCGCCGCAAAACTCGTATTTGCCAATACTAGCGGTATTGCCAATGCCACCATCCATCTGTTATTCATCGTGATTTCCTTTTAAGTGAATCATTAAAGCTGCTGGCGGTGAACACCCAAATCAAAGTGTCTTGTCATGCAACGGCTCGGTTTGGCTGTCAGTTTTTTTCCGCAATGCTTCATTCGGCGGTGCAATGGTGATGACTTCATCCGTGATCTTCAAGGGCGCGCCCACGGGGGTCGATTCCATAGGGGGGTTCGCTTGGTGTGCCGAACCTTGTGCAGCCCCCACACTCACTGCGCCGCCGACACTGAGCACCGCCCCCCCGACAGACAAGGGAATCGCCACAGCACCTGAAGTCAGCCGTGCTGAACCGCCCACCGCCTGACTCACACCACCCATTACTTGCGCAGAACCGCTGCCCGATGTGGTACGGCGTGGCTGCTTGGCATCCGCCGCCCACACATTCCCTGCTCCCCAACATATCGCCAATACCACTAAAATACGCTTATCCATGATATTCCCTTTCAGCCTTTGCCTGCTCCCCCGCGACAGCGAGGGAACAACCTTTATCCACCACACACTTGCTTTTTAAACACGGTGTAGCGAACGCTTTTGCCACTTTTACAAGACGACTTCGCCAAAGTTTGAAATTGAGTTTCATTCAAACGAGGATCATTGTCCATCATGCGACGATACACATCCGCAGGGGATTCCCCCTCGCCAAACACAGCGGCTTCAGGCGCGGCTTCACACTGTTTGCCATCAATATAGGGCAAATAAATTTGTTTATACAAATAATCGCAGTATTCTGCCTTGGCTTTTTTACCCACTATCGGGGTTTTTTGCAGGGTAATTTTGCCTGCTTGATAGGTGACCACTTCCAAATTGCCCGCGTTCAACCCCAGATTGACCACGATTTTATCGTCCTGAATCACAGGGCGAGCGGGACGCTCTCCTGTCAAAAAACTTTCCGACAGAATAGGTTGAGCCCCTTGGTTTAGCGTGATAAAAAAGAACTCATTTGGCAATGCAGTAGCAGGTGTTTTTTTCACCAGAATCACATCCGCATCACCTAACTGTAACACCTGCGACATGCCAAAATAACCCACATCTTGATACAAAAGCTGATCCGCCAAACGTAATTCTCGTTTACCTTCCGCCCCCATTTTTACCTGCAATTGCCCAAAACGACTTTGCGCCAATTCCGACGTATCCAATGCAAATGCCATTTGGCACACCAACAACCATCCCAACACGAGGTAACGCATCATTTTTCATCCTTATTAAACGATTGATTATTAAACAGTGAATAAAATTCACGGTCTGTTTTCAGCATATGCCGAGCCACAACTTCATCCGCCAGAAAATCCACCAACTCTCCCATGGTCACGCCGCCCGCCATCGCCGCATCACGCAATTGCAAGGCACGTTCCACCAGCCGTTTATGCGCACGCGCATGAAGAGCCAAATCTGGGTAATGATGCGCCGCTAGAATCGCCTCTTCATCAGCAAAGTGTTTTACCACATGTGCCAATAGGGTTGCCAGTGCTAGGTCAAACTCTTGCGGTTTTTCACGACGTGTAAACATCGCATTCATCAAAATATTGGCGAGATCAAATAAACGGCGATGCTCTTCGTCAATCACGGGCTGCCCGCAACAGTATGAATCATGCCAATTCAAACGCAAAATCATGCTACGTTCACGTTCGTCGTTCCACACATCACTGCTACCACGCGAATCAACCACCACCCGATTTCGCCCTGTATTTTTTGCCTCATACAACACCGCATCCGCACGTTGGAACCAGCGTTCCTCACTTTCGCCCGACACATATTCAGCCACCCCCAAGCTGATGGTAATCCGCCCTGCCCCTTCAATCAGATGTTCAGCCACTTTGCTGCGCAAGTTTTCTGCCACCGTCGCAGCGGCACGATAGGAGGAAGACGTTGCTAACACCACAAACTCCTCGCCGCCCCAACGGAACAGCATATCCGAAATCCGAATGTTGGCACTGACCACCTTCACCAACTCACACAGCACCTTATCCCCCACCGCATGACCATAGCGATCGTTCACCAACTTAAAATGGTCAATATCGAAAAAAATCAAACTCACAGGCTGGCGATAACGCACGCTACGCCCCAGCTCCCTGATAATCGTCCGATCAAAATGCGCACGATTCCAAGCCCCCGTCAGTGGATCCGACACGCTGATTTTTTCCAACTCTTGCACACGCTGCTGCAAAATCGCCAATTCAGTGTGAT
>KB889776.1 GCA_000372785.1 gamma proteobacterium SCGC AB-629-P17
CGTCGAAGCCTCACACCGTGACTTTACCAATATGCGCGGCTTGCCCAACGAAGCGTTTTACTCCGACGCGTTTACTTTTACGCCTAAGGTTTAGGGGCTGGGAAGGGAGAAGAGGGAAGGGGAAAGGGTGTGGGGTGCAACGGTTTGTTTCACGCTTCTCGTTTCACAAAGGTGAGTCGTGAAGGTGTAGCTTCCCGTGCGGGGGTGAGAAAAGCGGGTTTTACCCTTCTCCCTTCCCGCTTTCCCCTTCCCTTTATCAAGCAATTCCTGCAATAATCGCGACAAATTAAAAATAATATCTATATAACAACTGAGGGGAATATAAAAATGATGAGTCAAGATGATTTAAAACGTGCGGTGGCACAAGCGGCGATTGAATATGTGCCTGCGGATTGTATTGTGGGGGTGGGCACGGGTTCTACCGCTAATTTTTTTATTGATGAACTGGCTAAAATCAAACACAAAATTCGCGGTGCAGTTGCCAGTTCAGAAGCCTCGGCGAAACGCTTGCGTGGGCATGGCATTGACGTGTTGTCGTTAAATGAAGCGGGCGAATTACCTGTTTATGTGGATGGTGCGGATGAAATCACCCGCCATTTGCATATGGTTAAAGGTGGCGGCGGCGCATTGACGCGGGAAAAAATTGTTGCGTCTGCCAGTGCAAAATTTATTTGCGTCTGTGATGCAAGCAAATTGGTGGATGTTTTGGGCGCGTTCCCCTTGCCGATTGAAGTGATTCCCATGGCGCGCAGCTCCGTGGCGCGTCGTTTGGTCGCCTTGGGCGGACACCCCAAATTACGCGAAGGCTTTACCACTGACAACGGTAATTTGATTTTAGATGTTCACGGACTGCAAATTTTAAATCCTGTGGAATTGGAATCCGAGTTGGATCACCTCGCAGGTGTTGTAACTAACGGCTTGTTTGCCCGTCGCGCAGCAGATGTTTTGTTGTTAGGGACGGCGGATGGCGTGAAAACGATGGTGCGTTAATAGCCGTTAGTTGTTCATTGTTAGCTAAATAAACTTGTGTGGGTGAGCTCAGCGCATCCCCCCAACGAGCGATTAAATTCATCACCCTGTCATATTTTTCACCCACACTACCCGTTTGATTTTTTTGAGGATAAACCATGTCAAGTAGCGACCATATTTCTAAACAATTTGATACTGAACTGGAAGCCATTCGAGCGAATGTGTTGCAAATGGGGGGGCTAGTCGAGCGTCAAATTAAAAATGCGATTGATTCTTTGGTGAGTGGCGATGTGGCGATGATGACGCAGGTGATTGCCGAAGATCATCGCGTCAATGCCATGGAAGTTAAAATCGACGAGGCGTGTAGTCAGGTCATCGCCCGTCGCCAACCGACCGCAGGCGATTTGCGTTTGATTATGACCGTCGTCAAAACGATCACCGATTTGGAACGGATTGGCGACGAAGCGGAAAAAATTGCACGCATGGCAAAAATGTTGTCGCAAAAACATGGTTTGGCGATTCCCCGTTATCACGAAATTAAACATACCTCAGAAATCGCAGTCGATATGCTGCGCAAAGCCTTGGACGCATTTGCCCGTTTGGATGTGGTGATGGCAGCACAGGTCGTGCGTCAGGACGAACAAGTAGATACCGAATTTCAGGCAATCATGCGCTATTTGATTACCTTTATGATGGAAGACCCGCGCACGATTTCCACTTCTTTGGAAATTTTATTTGTGGCAAAAGCGATTGAACGCATCGGTGACCACGCGCAAAACATCGCGGAATATGTGATTTACATGGTCAAAGGGCGCGATGTGCGCCATATCACCATGGATGAAATCGACCTCGAAGTACAACAATAGTGCAACATCAACCTTTAATCGCGGCGGTTGACCTCGGCTCAAATAGCTTCCGTTACCAAATTGCGCGGGTCGAGCACGACCAGCTTTATATGTTGGACGGACAGCGTGAGTCAGTACGATTGGCTGCGGGGCTGACTGCCGATCATTATTTAGATGCTGCCGCCCAGCAACGCGCCTTGACCGCGCTCAGTCGTTTTGCCGAACGGCTACGCGGTTTTCCGCAAGCGGCGGTGCGTGTGGTTGGCACTAATTCGCTGCGCGTCGCCAAAAATGCCGCTGACTTTATTCCCCAAGCTGAACATGTTTTAGGCTTTCCCATTGAAGTTATTTCGGGGCACGAGGAGGCGCGGCTGATTTATTTGGGCGTGGCGCATGGTCTGCCGCCCTCGTCGGATAATCGCTTGGTGATGGACATTGGTGGTGGTTCAACTGAATTTGTCATCGGCAATAGCTTAAATCCGCTCAAGTTAGAAAGCCTGTACATGGGCTGTGTCAGTTATAGCAGCCGCTTTTTTCCCGATGGCAAAATCCATAAACACAATCTGAAACAAGCTGAATCCGCCGCCCGCAGTGAGTTGCAAAGCATCGTGGCGGATTATCGTGGGCAGTGGAAGCTCGCGCTTGGCTCGTCGGGTACGGCGAAGATGTTGAACGACGTGTTAGTGTTAAATGGTTTTAGCCTCAATGGCATGACGCGGGCAGGGATGGATAAGCTGCGCGCGCATTTGTTGGCGGTGGGTGATGTCAATAAGCTGAATTTACAAGGCTTGCGCGGTGACCGTTTGCCTGTGTTGGCGGGCGGTTTTGCCATTATGTACGCGGCGTTTTGCGAACTGGAAATCGAGCACATGCAGCCCGCGTTAGGCGCGTTGCGCGAAGGCGTGTTGTATGATTTGTTCGGGCGTTTCCATGACAACGATATGCGCGATTTAACCGTGCGCCAGTTGATGCAACGCTATCGCGTGGATACACGCCAAGCGGTGCGGGTTGCCGCATTAAGTCAGCAATTCGCCCAGAAATTATTGGGCGAGGATGCGGACGAAACGGCCTTGCGCGTTTTGGGCTGGGCTGGGCGTTTACACGAAATCGGCATCAGCGTGGCACATAGCGGCTATCACAAACATACGGCTTATATTTTGGCGAACGCTGATATGCCAGGATTTTCCAAGCAAGAGCAAGCGCGCTTAAGTTTATTAACCTTGGCGCAACGCGGCAGTTTGGACAAATTGCCGTTTATGGACATGAATGCGCAAGACACGGCTTTGGTGATGAGTTTACGTCTTGCCACACTCTTTTATCGCAGTCGCAGCGATGTTGCGTTGCCCACGTTAGGCGTGCGTTTTAGCGGTACAAAATTTTACTTAACCCTTGCCGCCGATTGGTTAGCACACAACCCCGCTACCGCCGCTGCGCTGCAAGCAGAAATTCAACAATGGCAAGCGTTAAGAATCAGTATGCAGGTGCTGGATAGCTAGTCCTGTGAAGTGGAGGCAGGGGGGAATCCCCCCGATTATTTAAATAAGGAGAATGAGATGGAACAGATGCAAATACAAAAATATCAAGACTTAATCGTTGGCTATGCCACAGAATTTGGCGTGAAAATGCTTGCTGCGATTGCGTTTTGGATTGTTGGGCGTTGGTTGGTTGGACTGACTGTCGGCATGATTGATAAATCCCTAGAAAAACAAGGGATGGATGTTACGATGTCGCGTTATGTGAAATCTATTGCGACAGTCACCCTTAACGTATTGTTAATCATTGGTATTTTAGGTTATTTAGGCATTCAAACTACCACCTTCGCCGCCTTGTTGGCAGCCGCAGGCGTGGCAATTGGTATGGCATGGGCGGGGTTATTGTCAAACTTCGCAGCGGGCGTGTTTCTCATTGTGTTGCGTCCCTTCAAAGTGGGCGACCAAATCGTCGTTGCTGGGATCACGGGGGTGGTCAGAGAAATTGGCTTATTTGCCACCACGCTCAATACATCCGACAACATTCTCACCTTGATCGGTAACAATAAAATTTTCTCCGACAACATCCAAAATCACTCCACCAACCCATTCCGTCGTGTGGATTTGCAATGTCAACTCGCGGGCTCAGCCGATCACGCCGCTGCAATGAAATTGCTGCGCGAAAAAATTGCCGCCATCCCCAATGTATTGGCACAGCCTGCGGTAGATGTTGAAATTTTGGACTTCAATCTGGTGGGCCCCGTATTGGCGGTGCGTCCGTATTGCAACAACGCACACTATTGGCAAGTTTATTTCGACACCAACCGCGTCGTTCGCGAGTCCCTCATAGAAGCAGGCTTCCCTGTTCCTATCCCTGCACGCATAAACGTGCCGTATCAAGGCTAATCTAAGCGGGTAGGGCGGGTGCGCCCCTTCAGATAATTTGAACTAACGGACTCAGATCACCCTAAAGAGCAAAAGCAAGGCGGGACATTGGATAAATGTCCCGCCTTTTCTATTGATGGATAACTTTCAATCAGTTCCTAGTTGAAAGTCAGGCGTGATACATGCCGCTTCCTGCCCAACTAAAACCTCACACCGCCNTCAACTTGGCATATTCCAACGCCAGCCATTTCACGCCTGCGGTGCGGAATTTGACTTGGACGCGGGCATCTGCGCCGTTGCTTTCTAAATTGATAATCACGCCTTCGCCGAATTTGGAGCGAGAGCTATTTGCTGAAGGAAGAAACATCAATCCAAGCACCTGAACACACAAGCATATAGAATGTGCATTTGATAAAATGCAGAACCTTTCATACT
The DNA here is from genome assembly GCA_000372785.1 of gamma proteobacterium SCGC AB-629-P17. Taxonomy (GTDB): domain Bacteria; phylum Pseudomonadota; class Gammaproteobacteria; order PS1; family Pseudothioglobaceae; genus Pseudothioglobus. The sequence goes on from KB889776.1 coordinate 4,604, forward strand.
AACGGATTTTGCTCGCATTTACCCTTTATGTCCCAAACTAGCGTCTATAAAAACACCTCTCAGCGTGTTTATGCACTGTCAGCCTTGCAACGCGACGCATATCGTCAACTGGCGCACGAATCTCGACTCAGCAAAATTGCCGCCGAACAAGGTCATGCGGAAGTCGCGCATTCAATCAATATGCCACGCTTGTCTGCTGCCTCACTGATGCCACAATTAGCGCGCAACGCGCTCAATTGCCTCAGTTTATTTAGCGGTGGGGGCGGGTTGGATGTGGGGTTTGATCGGGCGGGTTATGCTCATCAAGGCTCATTCGAGCTCATTCCGATTTGCGGAGAAACGATTCAGCAAAATCGGCAGCACTGGCAAGTGCGTAGCGGGTTAGCGCAAGGCGATGTTACCCAAGTGAATTGGCAAAGTTATCAAGGCAAAATTGACGTGCTGCACGGCGGGCCGCCTTGTCAGCCGTTTTCGGTCGCGGGGCAACAAAAAGGAATTGAAGACGAGCGCGATATGTGGGGCGAATTTATTCGTGCGGTCAACACCATTCAGCCCAGAGCTTTTGTAGCTGAAAATGTCTTGGGGATATTGCACCCCAAATTTGAACATTTTGTGCAACACCACATTCTCGCGCCACTCAACGCCTATCACATCGCTAGGTTCACGTTAAATGCAGCGGATTTTGGTGCACCTCAAATACGGCGGCGGGTTTTCTTTGTGGGCTTTGCCGACAAACAAGATTTTGACCGATTCATCCCACCTCAAGCCACCCACACTTGGGCGCATTTTAGAAAAACACGAGAAAATTCAACGATAACGGACTTGTTTCCACTCCCCGCCACCATGGGAGTCAGGCAAGCATTAGGGCTGGATGACATCGGTTTTGACGATCTCGCCCCCACTTTGCGCAGCGGATTCACGGGCAAGCGCAACACCACGTCTATTTTAAACAGCGCGGCAGGACAAAAAACATGGGGCGACATGGCGATTTGGCCTAACGGCGTACAAGCCACCCGCGAAAAATCCTCTGCCTTCCCCGCCAAAAATAAACATTTCAGACTGTCGGTACAAGACTGCGCACTGTTGCAAGGCTTCCCCGAAGATTGGCAATTTGCAGGGGCGGTCTATCAAGTTTTAGGGCAAATCGGCAATTCCGTTTCGCCCCCCGTGGCGTATGCGGTTGCGTGTAGTGTGGCGAATGCGTTGAAGTAAACTATACACGTCGCCTTTGAAGAATAGGTATAACGCGGCTCACTCCCGTAGGTGCGAATTTATTCGCACGCTTTTGGGGAAATGATTGACGAGGCTAAAATCGTGGGGAACGGGGTTTCCAAGTTGAATTGGTATCTTCTTTTGACCGAAGTGCCTCGCGCACTTGCTGGCGCAACTTCACGGCGTGGTTTTCAGTGATTTTTTCCCATGTCGCAAAATAACTTTCAGGAACATGCGGATTATTCAACGTGCTGCCACGCTCGACTAAATATCGAACGCGATCCCGCAAAATATCCAACATTCGTTCAGGACTATAACCATCCGCCATATCCTGCAATGCCCGATATTTTTGCTGCGCATACTGCCGTTTTTGAATCAATTGCGCATCCGCAAGGCTGTAATGTGTTTTTTGCCCCAGCACTTGGTATAAATCATCCAACGACAAGTTGTTCGCCGACAATCCCGCTAGTTTAAAATCAGGCGCGATATAAGCTGCTTTTTCGGCTATCCATCCCTGCATCATCGCGGGCGAACCATACTGGTAATACACCTCGCCACGCACGAAAAAACCAATCAACCAATGTTTGTCCTGCCATTTTTCAATGTGATCCAAACCAAAATCCCGCACCGTCGTCACCGAACCATTGGACGTGGTTTTCAGCTCAAATGGAATTCGCTGTCCATCCAACGCTAAAAACGCATCCACCCCCGCCCGTCCTTCATGCGCATCTTTGAACAAATCAAACAACGCAATCATCTCCGCTTCGCGGCTATCGTCTTGGAAATAGGTCATTGCCGCCTCTCAAATAAAAGTACTACACCGCCGTCAACTTGGCATATTCCAACGCCAGCCATTTCACGCCTGCGGTGCGGAATTTGACTTGGACGCGGGCATCTGCGCCGTTGCTTTCTAAATTGATAATCACGCCCTCGCCGAATTTGGCGTGCGTGACGTTTTGCCCGATGCGCCAATCTGTGCCGCTGACGGTGCGTTGGGTGGTGGATGCCATCGGTTTGTTGGCACGCGGCGGGAGGGGGCGGGCGACGGCGGAGGTGTAGTTGGCGAAGGGGTTGTTTTGCGGGGTAAACGTAGGCGCGAAGGCGGTGCGTTTGGGGGTAATCCAGTGCAGCAGCTCTTCGGGCAATTCGTCCAAAAAGCATGAAGCCATGCCGTAGGTAACTTTGCCGTGCAACATGCGGCTTTGCGCAAAGCTGAGGTACAAACGCTGGCGCGCACGAGTGATGGCGACGTACATCAAACGACGTTCTTCATCCACACCGCTGGCTTCGCGTTGGCTGTTTTGGTGCGGGAACAAGCCTTCTTCCAGCCCGCTGATAAACACCGCGTGGAATTCCAAGCCTTTTGCCGCATGTACGGTCATTAAATGCAGCGCGTCGTCTTGGTCGCCCGCTTGGTGTTCGCCGCTTTCCAGCGAAGCGTGGGTCAGGAATGAAGTCAAACTGTCGTCTTCGTTTTCATGCACAAACAACACCGCTGCGTTGCCCAATTCTTCCAAGTTGGCGAGGCGTTCTTGCGCTTCGGTGCGTTTCGCGCCCGTTTCGTTTTCGTACAAAGCGCGCAAACCGCTGTGTTGCAACACATGTGCGATGGTTTCGGGTAAGGACAAGCTGCGCGCCGCGCTGCGCATGGATTCGATCAGCGCGACAAATGCCGTCACTTTGCCACCCGCCCGTGCCGCTGCATCCCACAAGGTCGTGCCTTGCTGGATGGCGACTTCTTGTAATTGTTCAATGCTGCGTGCGCCGATGCCGCGAGTGGGGAAATTGATGATGCGTAACAAGGCGTTATCGTCATCGGTGTTTTCCATCAAACGCAAATACGCCAACGTGTGTTTGATTTCTTGCCGATCAAAAAAGCGCAGCCCGCCATGCACGCGATACGCCAAGCCCGCCGACACCAGCGCGTGTTCCAACACCCGCGACTGCGCATTGGAGCGATACAACAAGGCGATGTCTTTCAAATCCATGCCTTCGCGGTGCAACTGCTGAATCTCGCCGACGATATACGCCGCCTCCTCCACGTCATTCGGGGCTTCATACACCCGAATCGGCTCGCCGCCCTCTGCCGCCGTCCACAAACTTTTGCCCATGCGGTTGCGGTTGTTTTGAATCAGCGCGTTCGCCGCATCGAGGATATTGCCGTGCGAGCGGTAGTTTTGCTCCAGCTTAATCACGGTTTCAATCTGAAAATCGCGGGTCAGCTCGCGCATATTCCCGACATTCGCCCCGCGAAACGCGTAGATGGACTGGTCATCATCGCCCACCGCAAATAAGGCATTTTTCGTTCCCGCCAAAAGTTTAAGCCATTGATATTGCAGCTTATTGGTGTCTTGAAACTCGTCCACCAAAATATGCGCGAAACGCGCTTGATAATGCTCGCGCAGCTCGGCATTGCGCGACAACAACTCATAACAGCGCAACATCAACTCGGCAAAATCCACCACGCCTTCGCGCTGACATTGCAAATCATATTCCGCAAAAATTGCCGCCTTTTGCTTGTCATGCGCGCTAAACGTATCCGCCTCGGCGGCGCGCCGTCCTTGCTCTTTGTGGCGATTGATAAAGTTCGCCACGTCACGCGGCGGATATTTTTCATCATCCACATTCATCAATTTCATCAAGCGTTTAATCGCCGACAACTGATCGCCGCTATCCAAAATCTGAAAGGTTTTGGGCAGGTTCGCCTCAAAATAATGCGTGCGCAACATCCGATTGCACAGCCCGTGAAACGTCCCGATCCACAAGCCCTGCGGATGAATCGGCAACATCGCCGCCAAACGCGTCAACATCTCCTTCGCCGCTTTATTGGTAAACGTCACCGCCAAAATGCGCTGCGCAGGCACACCATCATGGCTGACCAAATAAGCAATCCGCGTGGTTAAAACCCGCGTCTTCCCACTCCCCGCCCCCGCCAAAATCAACGCGGACTGGTGCGGGAGGGTGACTGCTTGAAGTTGCGGGGGATTGAGGTTGGCTAGGAGAGTAGAGTTCATGGGGGGATTATGCCATAGCGAGGGTGCTAGGGCGGCAAAGCCCAGCGCATTGCGCCAAATAAACTTGTGCGGACAACGCCAAACTGCTTGTCTTTGTGCATCATCTTCGGTACTTTTCAAAACACGAATAAGTACCTGCACCTAAGTTTTCGCGTATTTTTTAAGCTTCCTTGTGAACTGCTAACATCGGAACACGAGGCGTAGGAGCGCAATTTATTGCGCGATTTCACGTCAAAAGCATCGCCCAATAAATTGCGCTCCTACGTCATCCTCTTTAATTTTGCGTAGTGGGTAATCCACGAAAACTTAGTAATAGGTGCTTAAGCCAAAAAAGCATGAGGAACGCACCATGGACGCAAAAAATATCGGCAGTAATTTTGATGACTTTTTAGCAGAAGCAGCCATCTTGGACGAATACAACGCATTGGCGATGAAACGCGTCATCGCGTGGCAAATTGAGCAAGATAATGAAAGCACGGCATCCGACCCAAACCACCATAGTGAGAGTAAACGCGAATATGCTATGCTTGCCCACGTTTTTCACAAGGAGACTTGATTATGTTAGCTCTCGAAACAACGGCATCTATCGCCAATCATCGTTTGGTCATTCAAGACATGGCACTCCCCGCCCACAGCGTGCGCGCTCGCGTCATTGTGTTGTGGGAATCAGCTAAACCCAGCACACGCCGCACCCCGCCGCCTGCCTTGCTTGGCATGGGAATAGAACAAGGCGACATTTTGAATGGCGCACCAGACACTGATTGGGATGTGCTTTCACCATGCTAATACTGGATACGCACGCGCTGTTTTGGTGGGTAAATGGTACGCCAGACCGCTTAAGCTCCACGCAACTCGCCGCGATTGAAACCGCCGAACAATTGGCAATTTCGGTAATGACGTGTTGGGAAATGACTTGGTTGGTGTCGCATGGGCGGATTGCCTTGAGCTTGCCCGTTGCCGATTGGTTAGATCAAGTTGAAGCCAGTGGTGTGCAGGTCATACCCGTTTCTCGTGCCATTGCCGAACGTGCGGTTGCCTTGACGGAACATCACAAAGACCCCGTTGATCGGCTGATTATTGCCACTGCGGTTGAACATCAAGCGCAATTGCTGAGTGTGGATGGACGATTTCCCGATTATCAAGAATTGGCGGGGTTGTTGGTTTAATGGATGTCGCGAAATAGGTTGGGTTCGCGCAGCCACCCGCCTTAGGGTTGCGTGATAGCATTTTCAACTTGCTTACTTTAATTAACGCATATACAATTATTCACATAAAAATGAAGCTGATTTGGGATGAAACCAAACGCCGTGAGAATTTGCGTAAACATGGATTCGATTTTGCACGCGCCAATGAAGTGTTGGCATCGCGCTATCGCCTTGATGTGTTGGTGCAACGCGGGGGCGAATCCCGCACGCAGTCAATCTCCTACGCACTGGGATTTTTAGCCGTGCTAACGGTGGTGCATACCGCACGCGGCGAGGCTGCGCGCATTATCAGTTTCCGCCCTGCAAGCAATAAAGAACGTGAGGTTTATGATGACTGGCTCCAAAACGAATACGATGAGTCGTGATGAAGTGTTGGCGGCGGTGCGCGCCATTCCCGCTAAACAAGATTTTGTTTGGGATGGCAAAACCGAAGACGACCGCCCCGCCACAGCGGAAGAACTCAATGCCGCACTCGCTACTTATCGCGCCAAACGCGGCCGCCCCGCTGGCACAAGCACCAAAGAACAAGTCGCCATACGGCTTGACCACGACATTCTCGCCACCTTCCGCGCCTCAGGGCGAGGCTGGCA
>KB889777.1 GCA_000372785.1 gamma proteobacterium SCGC AB-629-P17
GAGAATTTCCTGCTTGCAGAGGAAGACGATGCAAAACGCACTGCACTCGCTCAACAAATCAAACAATTACTTTTACCAAGTGCGATGGGTGAAACTTTCAAAGTGTTGGCATTGTCAAAAAAACTAACAGTAAAATTGAATGGTTTTAGGGAACAAAATCTTTTAAACAAGCTTTAAAAATTAACTATGGATATTTTTCAAACAATCACTCTATCACTGATTCAAGGTCTGAGACTGGGAAAGCAGTTTATCTACAAGCGTAGTCTTCCCATGGTCTACGTGAGCAATAATTGCGATATTTCTGAGGTTGTTAGTCATTAAATGCTGTACTCAATAATAATTGATGGCACATTATCCCGTAAAAATTGATTAAAGCTAGATAAAGAAGTAAAAGTATATGAGGAAAAAATTTAAGCACATCAAATAAACTTTAGACTTTAGTTCAAGTTGAGGCGTAATCAATATGTTTAGATGTTGATGGCGCGTTACCGGCAGGTAGTACAGAGTAGAAAAATGTCACTCGCTCTTGAGCTATATAAACAATATCTGTATTACGTGGCACCCATAGTACGTCTCCAGGACCAGCTTCGTATATTTTGTCACCGACTTGTAATGTGAACTGTCCCTCGAGTATGTTGATAACCTCATCATAAGTTATATTCCAAGGTATAGAACAATCTTCAAAAACGCCAATCCCGGCTCCCAGTTTATCGGAAAACGACACATTGACCAAACCGATTGTTTTCATGCCGTTTACAGGCTCAAGGTCGAGGTCTTTTTTACGGAATATCTTTGTTTCTGACATAAAGTCTCTCCTTATTGAGTATTAAATACTTTGCAATTGTAATAATTATATTCGATGAGGTAATATAAAAAAATAGTAGGCATATCTCATATCATATTTATTCACACTCTGAGGTGCAGGGGGAGCCCCTCTTGACCTCTCAGAGATATATGTTTACCCTCCCTCACACATCACACGAAATTTGGACTTTTATCATTTCTATATTTATACTAGGTTTAAATTGATATTGAAATTATAAAACTCGAATGGAACAAGCTAAAATCGTACAAAACTTTGGACGCAATTTACACTTCAAGCCATCACATTTTTACTCTCCAATCAATAAAGATGAGTTGATTGATATACTTGAAAAACATAAAAGCGACAAAATCCGAGTTGTTGCTTCAAAGCACTCATGGAGTGGTTTAATCAAAACAAAAGACGTTCTAATCGATATGAATCATTTCGACTACGTCAAAATCCATGAAAAGGATCATAAAACTAGCGTTACTGTAGGTGCTGGTTGTAAAGTTAAAAAATTGTTAGCAGACCTAAACCGAAAAGGACTAACCATACCCTCAGTTGGTTTAATTGATCAGCAAACGATTGCTGGTGCAACGGCTACAGGTACTCATGGTTCTGGAAAACATAGTCTTTCACACTATATCGAGTCACTACAATTAGCTTGTTTTGATGAGAACGGTGAATCTGCACAGATTGTAGATATTACTGAAGGGGTTGAACTTCAGGCGGCAAGATGTTCTCTTGGCTGTCTTGGGGTTGTTGTTGAGATAAAATTGCCTTGTATTCCGCAATATTTTGTTCAAGAGAAGGCTACATTTTGTGAAACAATCGAAGAGGTGCTTATATTGGAGAATAAAGCTCCCTTGCAGCAGTTTTTTTTAATACCGCACTCTTGGAAATTTTTTGCCCAAGAGCGACTAGTTTCTCTTGAACTACGGCGTCGAGGGTTTGCTGCTATTTATCGCATATATTGGTTTCTTGTTATTGATCTCGGTATGCATTTGGTGTTGAAGTTTCTTGTATCAATTCTTCGAAGCAGACGATTAGTCCACACCTTTTTTCGTTCCATTGTGCCCTCTCTTGTATTTCATAATTGGATAGTGACCGATCGAAGTGACCGCGCCCTAGTTATGAAACATGAATTGTTTAGGCATTTAGAGCTTGAGGCTTTTGTCGTGCGTTCTCATGTAGTTGAAGCAGCTAGTTTTGTTAAAGATATTTTGCAGTACGCAGACGACGGCAATCATCAGCTGTCTGACTCTACTAATGAACTGATACAAAAAACACAGCTGTTTGACTCATTATCTTTAATTAAGGGGTCCTTTACACATCACTACCCAATCTGCTTTCGTAGGATAATGCCGGACGACACTTTAATATCTATGGCATCAGGTGTATCTGAAGATTGGTATGCTATTAGCTTTATTACTTATGTCGAACCAAGAGAAGAATTTTATGCATTGGTAACTTTTTTAGCAAATAGCTTGTTTGAGCTTTTTCAGGCACGTATTCATTGGGGTAAATGGTTCCCGCAAACCAGTGAACATGTGAATCAACTTTACCCAAAAGTCGATTCATTTCGTGATGTCTGTTCTAAATATGATCCAAATGGTGTTTTTCGTAATAGCTTTACTGAAAGTAAATTGGGTCTCTAGATTCATTGTTATATTGATCAAGCTAATTAGAGCGCCCTAAACATTTTTATGTGGTCAATTCCAGCTTCTTTGTAAATCTCACCGACACAAACAAAGCCAAGATCTAAATAGAAACTATGAGCATGCCATTGCGAGGACAACCAAACCTTTTCTAGAGTCATATCCTCGGCCCACTTAACGAGCTCTCTCATAATTAACTTACCTATTCCAAGGCCTCGGTGATTCTTTAGGATTGCTACCCTGCCAATATGACCATCATCTAGTATTCTGCCAGTACCTATTGGCAGACCATCAACAAAAGCCAAAACGTGTTTCGCCTCTCCATCAAGGCCATCAATTTCGAGTTCCTCTGGGACATTCTGCTCGTCAACAAAAACCTCATACCTTATTGCACAGATATCTTTAGTATGGGATTCATAGTCACAAATTATAGATGTAATATTCATTGAAAATAATCCTGTCTACCAGTTGACAAAAAATAGGTTTATAGCAAGAGCAAAATATATTAAAGCTGCCAGTATGTTTAGGTTTTTGTTTACCGTTTTTGATTGCTTAAGGAAGTTTTCAAGAAAGCTCGCTAGATATGCAATCAAGGTAAAGACACAAAGCGCACTGAGGATAAATAGCAGTCCAAGTAAGAATATTTGGATGGTGACGTTGTCGTTACTGGTGTTTACAAACTGAGGCAGAAAAACCAAAAAAAAGAGCGCCACTTTTGGATTGGTTAGATTCATTACAACACCAGTAAGGTAATAGGACCGATTGGTACTGTTTTTGTCAGTTCCACCTAAATTTAACTCTTTGTTTTGAACCGCAAGCCATGCAAGATAAAGAAGGTAGAATGCACCAATGATTTTCAGTCCATTAAAAGCAATGGCACTGGTTTGAAAGATAACGCTAACGCCTATCGCAACAAGGATTGTGTGGCCTATCAAGCCAGTACATAGGCCAAGTGTGGTGTAAAAACCAACCCTCCAACCCTTTAAAGCTGAATGACTCATAACAAAGATATTGTCGGGACCAGGGACTAGACTTAAAATTACCGAAGCGGTAACAAAAGCGATTATTGTTTCAGTACTTAATACTTCAAACATTTACCGGCCTCATAATGTACTATTTACTAAAAACATCAGAGGGGTTTCGATAAGCTTTAAATTCAATGGCATTGCCAGAATAGTCCTCAAAAAACATGGTCACTTGCTCTCCTGGTGAATCTTTAAATCGGATATATGGTTCAACAATAAATTTAATACCTGCTGATTGAAGTTTATCAGCCAAATCATAAAAACTGTTCCAATCAAGAACACAACCAAAGTGAGGCATGGGTACATCAATATCATCCACCTCTGAGTTGGTTTTGCTTCTTTTAACCACCTCTCCAACATGTAGCGAGAGCTGATTGCCAAAAAAATTAAAGTCAACCCAGTTTTCTGTGCTTCTGCCTTCTTGGCATCCCAAAAGATCGCCATAGAAGCTTCTTGCAGAATCAAGATCGCTAACTGTATAAGCTAGATGAAAAACATTCATAAATTAAGCTCCATCAAATTATCAAATAGTTAGTGCTGAAATATCAAGATTTATCTCGCTTGCAGTTCCAGCAATAATCGAAGGTTTCATCGTTCATTTCAAGGCATTCATGACACTGCCACATCGCTGTCTTCAGTTCAACATCGAGCGATTCAATAATCTTTATCGATGAGTCTAAATCGTCATCATCTACAATCCATACTTCCGGCCATGTATCGATCGGGGCCAAACCGCCTGCAGCGCTCGAAGCATACTCCTTATTCACAACAACTTCAATTCCATGATCGCTCAAAATGTTCCTCACATTAAGAACCATTAAGCGATTTTCATGAGTATATACAAGCTTCATAAGGTTATTAACAATTAATCGTTTTGAACTCCTTAGCAGAAGTTTGATGCCTTTTAGCTTAGATGACCAAGGCCGCCAAGCCTAAAAAGGCAACAAAGCCTATCACATCAGTGATGGTAGTCAGTATGACACCTCCGGCTAAGGCGGGGTCAATTCTAAGTTTGGTCAGCAATAATGGCAAAAAAGCTCCCGAAAATGCGGCAACAACTAAATTAACGATAATAGCCAAGCCAATGACAATACTCAAGACAATATCACTAAACCAATAATAGGTTGCCAGGGCAATGACGATTGACCAGATAGCACCGTTTAGTCCACTCACCGCAACCTCTTTGTTAATCAGAGATTTGATATTGGCTGTTGTCACCCTACCAGTTGCTATACCCCTTGTCACTATGATTAGGGTTTGGGTGCCAGCAATACCACCCATACTAGCCACGACAGGCATGAGAATGGCTAGGGCAATTTTTTGCTGCAATGTTGCCTCAAATAGGCCAATAAAATATACCGCGATGAATGCAGTCACCAGGTTCACACCCAGCCAGATACTACGACGCATTGTGCTTTGAAAAATTGGCGCAAAAACATCCTCATCTTCATCCAAACCAACCATTGACATTACTGAGTGTTCGGCTTGGTCTCGGATGACATCAACCACATCATCGATCGTGATCCTTCCAACCAATTGATTGTTTTCGTCAATCACGGGGGCAGATATTAAATTTCTTTGCTCGAAAAGGAGCGCCACTTCTCCTTCATCTGTATCGGCATGGATAGGCTTTGAAAAATCACTATTGATGAGCGACATGATGACCTGTTCAGGCTCCTCTGTGAGAATAGTTGATATGAGAAGAGAGCCCAGATAAGTAAAATTCCGATCAACTACAAATACCTGATCCGTGTCGACAGGCATCTCCTTAAGTAACCTTAGGTAACGTATAACAGCACTAATGGTGACGTCAGGTCTGACCGTAATGAAGTCGGTATTCATCAACCCACCGGCAGAGTCTTCGGGGTATTCCAGGACCTTGTTGAGGTGTTCTCTGTGCTTGTAGTCTAATGTCAGTAACAGACTATGGACAGCCGATTCCGGGAGATTTGGCACAATATCGGCGAGATCGTCAGTGTCCAGGTTTTCAGTTGCCTTAACCAGGGAGTCGACCGACATCTCATCGATTAACTGGGATTGAACATCCTCGTTGACCTCCTTTAGCACCTCGCCCTGAATAGAGACCTCTATTCCTGGCCAAATAACTGTCCGATCCTTTGGCTTTATGGCTTCCAGAAGGAGTGCGATTTCACCTGGGTGTAAATCCTTGAGCTGTTCCCTAGCCTCCTCATGGTTCGAAGCTTCTAGGGCGGTCATTAAATTTTGCAGGCACTCTTCGAAAGAAGTGAGTTCGATTTCAGCCATAATTACAATCCGTCATCAACAGTAACATATCGAGTTAGACTCGTTATGCAAAAATTGGACATATTATAATTTATATGGGCTAGCCTCTGTGGCTATGTAGTTTTTCTTTGTGCCTTATTATTTGTGAATCTAGTTTATTGATGAGTTTGTCAATCGATGCATACATGTCATGACTTTCAGCTTTTGCAAATAAATCAGCCCCCCTCACGTGAATCGTAGCTTCAGCTGTTTGAACGTCTTTTTGCACTTCCAAAATCATATTGACGTTCATTACTTGGTCAAAGTGGTGTTTAATTTTTGAGAGTTTTTCGTTTGTATGTTGCTTGAGAGCTGGAGTGATATCGAGATGGTGACCTGAGATGTTTAATTGCATTTTTACTCCTTAAATGAATGAAATAAAATATAAATAAAACAACTCTATTGTGTCACAAAGTTCTAACAAATGTTGACTTTTTTATCTTTTTTTTTAATAGAATTTCAGAAAAATAAAATCACAAGACTAGGATATAATATTCTTTTTAAATATTTTGAAATAGAAATGCTAAGCACTGTAAAGCTTTTAAGAAAAAATATGTTTCGAAGACTTGGTCTTCTGACAGTTATCTCAATGGCGGTTCTATTGGACTAAAAATGCATTCAACGTAGTTTCAAAAGCCCCATAATGGGGCTTTTTTATTTTTTTTAACTGGAAACACTATGTCAAATTTAATGTCAAACTATTCACCTCTTAATGTGACCTTCACTAGCGGCAGTGGCTGCTGGCTCACTGATACCTCAGGTAAGAAGTATTTTGACGCACTCTCGGGAGTTGGTGTGGTTAATCTTGGTCATTGCCATCCTAAAATCACTCAAAGCATTATAGAGCAGTCTCAAGAATTATTACACACTTCGAATTGGTACCGTATTGAGCATCAAGAGGAGCTTGCAGTGCGACTGTGCAAATTAGCCAACATGGATAAAGTGTTTTTCTCTAATTCTGGCGCCGAGGCTAATGAGGCGGCGATTAAGATTGCTCGACTTTTTGCTCGACAGAAAAACATAGATATGCCAGTTATTTTGACTGCAAAAGAAAGTTTTCATGGTCGTACAATGGCAACACTTTCTGCGACAGGAAGCAGCAAGGTCCAGGCTGGTTTCTCACCCCTAATGAGCGAATTCATACATGTCAATTTTGATGATGTCGAGGCCATCAAAAAATACAGCGATAATAAAAATATTGTCGCTGTGATGTTGGAGCCTATCCAGGGCGAGGCTGGCGTGATTATTCCCCAACATGACTATCTAAACCAAGTCCAAGCAATATGCGAAGAGAACGATTGGTTATTTATTTTGGATGAAGTGCAATCTGGCATGGGACGTACCGGTAAGCTCTTTGCTCACCAATACAACGATCTAATTCCTGATGTTCTTTGTTTAGCGAAAGGGCTTGGAAATGGCGTCCCGATTGGAGCCTGCCTAGCAAAAGGAATAGCCTCTGAAATGCTTATAGCTGGGACTCATGGCTCAACCTTTGGAGGCAACCCATTGGTCTGTAAGGTTGCTTTGAGCGTTTTAGATGTCTTTGAAGAAGATGCAATTCTTGATAACGTTAATGAGATGAGTGATTACATTAATGATCAACTCAAAAAAAATCTAGAACACTGTTCTGTAGTGAATCAGATTCGCGTCAAAGGTTTAATGATAGCTATTGGACTAGATGAAAGTGTTATCGATTGCACTCAATTACTTCAAAAGGCGCTAGATGACGAATTATTGATTAACATCACAGGGAACTCGATTAGAATATTGCCTCCGCTGGTCATCACTCAGCAAGAAGTAGACATTCTGATTAAAAAGATTATAAAATTAATCAACGCCTAGGACATATTATGATAAAAAATTTTATCGATTTCGATGACCTCTCTTTCGAAGAATTGCAGGACATCATTGATCGTGCAATAGCTCTTAAAAAGGAGCACAATGAGGGTGTCATCAATAATTCACTCAAAAACAAAACCCTGGCGATGATTTTTGATAAATCATCGACTCGAACTAGGGTTTCTTTCGAAGCAGGAATGACACAGCTAGGTGGTCATGCTCTTTTTCTCTCAGACAATGACATACAGCTAGGCAGAGGTGAGCGGATAACTGATAGCGCCATTGTTATAAGTTCCATGGTTGACGCTGTGATGCTACGAATATCCTCTCACGAAGACATTATTGAATTCTCTAAATACTCAAATAAACCTGTCATCAATGCCCTTTCTGACCTGTCACATCCCTGCCAAATACTGGCCGATTTGATGACCTATCAAGAACAAAGAGGATCGATAAATGGCAAAAAAGTAGCCTGGATCGGAGACGGCAATAATGTTTGTCAGACCTATATGCAGGCAGCTGAAATATTCGGCTTTGAGTTAACTATCGCCTCCCCAAAGGGTTATGAACCAAACCAATCGTTTACTGAGAGTTATCAAAACAATATCGATTATTGCACTAGCCCAATGGATGCCTGTGAAGTTGCCGATCTTGTGGTGACAGATGTTTGGACTAGTATGGGCAAAGAATCGGAGTATAAACAGCGAGAATCAGCTTTCAAAGGCTACCAGGTCGACGAAAAAATGATGTCGGCTGCAAAAAGTGACGCCCTCTTCATGCATTGCCTTCCTGCACACCGTGGTGAAGAAGTTAGCGCTGATGTGATTGACGGCAAGCAGAGCATGGTATGGTATGAAGCTGAAAATCGCTTGCATGCTCAAAAGGCGTTACTACTTTATCTCATCGTAGCTTAACCATCCTGGGATACTTCGAGTTTCGCCTCTTGGTAGAACTTTATTCCTCTCTTAATTTTCTCGCGACCCCTCGAAACACGCCAACGATTGCTGTCTCTTAAAGAATAAACACAGCCACAATATTCCTGTTGATAAAATCCCTCTCTTTTAGACAACTCGAGCATCCTCGAAGAGCCACCTTTTTTTCTCCAATTAAAATCCCAGTAAGGGATGTTGTATGGCGCAGATGACCTTACACCAGAAGCATTTATTTGGTCCATGTCTTTCCAACGAGAGATCCCTAAGGTTGAAGAAATCAAATCAAAGTCATTATCGGCTGCATATTGAGCAGTCCTCTCAAAGCGCATATCAAAACAAGTTGAACAGCGCTCACCTCTTTCTGGCTCGTTCTCTTGACCCTTTGTTCTCTGAAACCACTCATCTCGATCGTAATCCACATCAACGATAGGCATGCCCAGCTTTTTAGCAAAGCGAATATTCTCATTCTTGCGGATTTCATATTCTTCGATGGGGTGAATATTTGGATTGTAGAAAAATATCGTTGTATCAATATCTGATGCTACCAACGCTTCCATAACCTCCCCAGCACAAGGGGCGCAACATGAATGAAGCAATAACTTCTTTTCGGCATTAGGTGTAGAGAGCCTTGGACGTTTGTAGGAGGCCAATGAGTAATCTAACTGAGACATTTTTTTACTTTTTTTAATACCTCCCATGCTTCCCTTTTGAGGGCTGGATTTTTCAGCATGTCTCTTGGATGGTGAGTACAGAATAGATTATCTGACTTCGAATTGATGGAATCTCCCATAACCAAGACGACCTTAGTCGGATGAGTCTTAATACTCTCTTCAAGGTCGCCAGATTGAATCGAGATAGAAGTCGTATTGTTTAGTGACAAACCAATCGAAGATAACATCTTTGCCAGCAAGTTTTTGCTATCACCTGGCTCACAAAAAGATTTCTCTGGGCTAGTCTCTACCAATAAACATTGGACACCAATTTTAGTCCCTGGAGTTGAGTTATTCTTTTCATAAAGAAACTCAGGTATATTCAAAGCCTCAAGATAGTTATTTCTCAATTCTGGGGTCATATTTGTGGGTGCGCCCTCTCTACATTTTCCATTACCTTGTTCAATGCGTGCACATAGGCCTTAGCCGAAGATGTAATAATATCAGTATCAACCCCCTGTCCGTTAACAATCTTGCCCTCATACTCGAGTCGAACATTAACCTCTCCAAGAGAATCAGTGCCCTGAGTAACGTTTGTCACGGAATACAATTGTAATGTCGGCTCAATATCGACCAAAGACAAAATCGCATTAAAGGTTGCGTCAACCGCTCCTGAAGTTTTTGCGGAGGCGCTTTTCTCTTTGCCATCAATCATAAGGGTGACGTTTGCAGTATTTTCTTTACCCGTCTCGGTACAAACTTTGAGTGAAGTTAGACGGATAATCTCTGTAGTTTCGGCCTGCGCCTCTGTAACTAGAGCTTGGAGGTCCTCATCAAAGATATCATGCTTCTTGTCAGCTAAATCTTTGAAGCGAGAAAATGCATTATTCAATTCATCATCTGAATCAAATTCAACACCCAGTTCATTCATCCTCACTTTAAAGGCATTACGACCTGAATGTTTACCCATTACAAGGGTATTGGTATGCCAGCCAACATCTTCCGCTTTCATGATTTCATAGGTTTCGCGGTGCTTAAGAATGCCATCTTGATGGATCCCGGCCTCATGCGCAAATGCGTTGGCGCCAACAATTGCCTTATTGGGTTGAACAACGAAGCCGGTAATGGATGAAACCAGTCTCGAGGCTGCTAAAATGTTTTTGGTGTCAATGTTGGTGTCACAACCAAAGATATCCTGTCTTGTGCGAACCGCCATTACCACCTCCTCAAGGGATGTGTTTCCTGCGCGCTCTCCTAGACCGTTGATGGTGCACTCTATTTGCCTTGCCCCGTTCAGGACTGCAGAAAGCGAGTTTGAAACCGCTAGACCTAGGTCGTTATGACAGTGTGCTGAAAATA
>KB889778.1 GCA_000372785.1 gamma proteobacterium SCGC AB-629-P17
AGGGGAGAACCATGTTTGACACACTGAAGAAACTGATCGGGGCTGACTCGAAAGAGACCAGCATTCAATTTAAATACCCTGGGGTACGCGACGCGATTGACGGCAACACTGCCGTGATTATGGTCGAGCGCGAAGCCTCGGACGGCGCGGGCGCATACCCCATTACGCCTTCCACGCAAATGGGGGAATACTGGGCGGAAGCGGTCGCAGCGGGGCATATCAACAATGCAGGTCGCCCGCTGATTTTTATTGAACCCGAATCGGAACATGCCGCTGCGGGTGTAACCGCTGGGCTGTCCATGACGGGGCTGCGTGCGGTGAATTTCACCTCCTCGCAAGGGCTGGCATTTATGCACGAATCCTTGTACAGCGCGGTCGGCAAGCGTTTGCCTTATGTGTTGAACTTGGGTTGCCGTGCGATTACCAAGGCTTCGTTGAACGTGCATTGCGCGCATGACGATTACCATTGCGCCGATGACACGGGCTTTATCCAAGTCATGGCAAAAAATGCGCAAGAAGCCGCTGACTTGAATTTGATTGGTCGTAAAACCGCTGAATTGTCGTTGACCCCCGCGATGGTGGCGCAAGATGGGTTTCTGACCACGCATCTGATTGAACCTGTTCTCGTGCCTGAAAAAGCCTTGGTCGCGGAATTTTTGGGTAATGCCGATGACATCATAGCCACCCCGACCCCAGCGCAAAAATTGATTTACGGCGAAACCCGCCGCCGCGTGCCCGCAAACTGGGACGTGGATAACCCCATGATGACAGGCGTGGTACAAAACCAAGATGCCTATATGCAGGCGGTTGCGGCTCAACGCCCGTACTTCTTCCAACATATTCCTGAAATCGCGGAAAAATGTATGGAAGAGTATTACCAATTGACAGGTCGTCGCTACAAACGCGTGGATGCCTATCGTTGCGACGATGCGGAATACCTGATTTTGGGTCAAGGGAGCATGACCGTTCAAGCCGCTGCGGTGGCGGATTGGCTGCGCGACACACGCGGCATTAAAGTGGGCGTGGTCAACGTCACTATGTTCCGTCCTTTCCCTGGCGATATGTTGGGCAATCTCATCAAAGGCAAAAAAGGCGTGGCGGTGCTGGAACGTACCGATCAACCGTTGGCAGAAGATTTGCCTTTGATGCGCGAAGTGCGCGCCACGGTTGGTAAATGTTTGGAAAATGGCGTGGAAAATGCTTACGCCAGCTATGCGACTTTCAACAGCATGAAAGAAGCTCCTGCTTTGTATTCAGGCTGTTACGGGCTGGGTTCACGCGATTTGCAACCTGAAGCCTTGATTGCGGCGGTGGAAAATATGTTGCCTGGGGCAGCAAAACGTAAGTTCTATTATTTGTCCGTCGATTTCGTGCGCGATGCGTCCGCTACGCCCAAACAAGAAATCCAACAACAATTGTTGCAAGAAGCCTATCCCAATATCAAAGCGATGGCGTTGCGCGGTTCAGAAAATCCTAACTTGTTGCCGAAAGGCGCGATTGCGGTGCGTATGCACTCCGTCGGCGGTTGGGGCGCAGTGACCACAGGTAAAAACTTGGCGATGACCTTGTACGAATTGTTGGGTTGGGACATCAAAGCCAATCCCAAATACGGTTCGGAAAAGAAAGGTCAGCCCACGACTTATTATCTGTCTGCCGCCCCTGAACCCATCCGCATCAACTGCGAATATACCCATGTTGACGTAGTCTTATCGCCTGATCCGCAAGTGTTTTTGCATACCAACGCGTTGGCAGGTCTGAAGAAAAATGGCGTGTTTATCATCCAATCTAACTTGGGCAGCCCTGAAGCCGTGTGGGAAACGTTCCCCTTGGCAACGCAAAAATACATCGCCGAACAAGGCATTCGCGTGTTCTATTTGGATGCGTTCCAAATTGCCCGTGAAGAATCCAGCAACCCTGATTTGCAATTGCGTATGCAGGGTAACGCCTTCCAAGGTGCGTTCTTCCACGCCTCGGATGTCAAAGAGCGCGTAGGCTTGACGGAAGACGCATTATTCCAAGCCATTGAAAATCAATTGGAATCCAAGTTCGGCAAAAAAGGCAAACGCGTGGTGTCCGACAATTTGCGCGTGGTGCGTCGTGGCTATGAACAAATCCACGAAATCCCCCAATCCGCCATGCAAGTCGGCGTGCGCGTGTCTGCCTTGGCAAAAGCACAGCCTTCCTTGCCGATCATGTTGAAACGCATTCCTGAAGGCAATGGCAGCACCTCCGACATTCACCGTTTCTGGGAACAAACAGGCAGCTTCTACATGAAGGGTCAAGGTTCGGATAACTTGGTCGATCCATTCATGGGCTTGTCCGTGATTCCCGCCGTCACAGGCGTGTATCGCGACATGACCCAAATCCGTTTTGAACATCCCGAATGGATTGCGGAAAACTGTACCGCGTGCGGCGAGTGCTACACCCAATGTCCAGATAGCGCGATTCCAGGGTTGGTCACGCCTGTTGCCGACGTGTTGAACACCGCGATTCAAAACATCGAAGTGGGTGGTCGTCCGACCCGTTTCTTGCGTAAATTCAGCCGTGCAGTGGATAAAAAACTGCGTAATGCTTTGGATAAAGATGGCTTGAATGTCCGCGCTTTGTTGGATATGGCGATTGAACACGCTTTTGCTGAAGACAGCGTACAAGGCGAAGACCGCAATCGCATGGCAGTGGAACTGGATTTGTTGCGCGCTGAAATCGGCAACTTCCAATTCGCCACCACCAAACCCTATTGGAATCAAAAAGAAAAACGCGAAAAAGGCAGTGGCGGCTTGATCTTGCCACCCCGCCATCTTTCCACTTGGCGTATCGTTAAGTATGTGTTTCAACAACACAATTTAAACTTTAGTGTGACCTTAGAAGCAGGCGGCTGGGAAGTGATTAAGAAATATGTCGAGCTGGGGTTGGGCATTTCCATCGTCACGGACATCTGCCTAACAGGCAACGAAAAGCTCGCCCACATCCCCCTCAATCAATACTTCCCACAACGTGGCTACGGATTGGTACTGCGCAAAGGACGTTTCCTCACCCCGCAAGCGCAACGCTTTATCGCGATTTTGTCGGAAATATACGGGCAAGACGGCAAACCCAAGTAGCACGTCCCTTTACAAAACGCTTCAAACATCCTGCTTGAAGCGTTGAAACTTGCGAACCCTAAATGCTTACGGCACACTTTTATGCTATCGTGCCGAGCTGTTATTTTTCGCGGGTTGGTCTCATGCGTTATTTCAATTGGTTGTGGCGGTTGTGTTTGTTTTTTTTGCTCATCGGTTTCACGGTACGCAATGACCAGCCCGTCACGTTGCAGTACTTCTTAGGCTTCCAATGGGAATCCTCGCTCATCATTGTTTTACTAGCCTTTTTTGCCGCAGGTGCCGCAGTCGGCGTATTGGCAATGTTAAATATCGTGTTAAAACAACGCCGTTTGATTAGCCGTTTAGAACGTGAAGTTCGCGTCAAAACCACCTTATCTCGCGTGGAAGACGCTCACCCGCTACCGATTCAACCCTCTTAAAAACGCCTGATTTGTATGGAATTTGAACCTTGGATGCTATTGGTTTTCCCGCTGTTTTTTGGCATGGGATGGCTGTCCGCACGTTTTGACCTTAAAAAACTTCTGTCCGAGTCCAGCGCGTTGCCGCAGTCGTATTTTCAAGGACTGAATTTTTTACTTAACGAGCAACAAGATCAGGCGATTGAAGCCTTTATCGAAGTTGTCAAAGTTGATCCGCACACCATCGAATTGCACTTCGCACTGGGCAGTTTATTCCGTCGGCGCGGCGAGGTAGATCGCGCCTTGCGGATGCACCATAATTTAGTGGAACGTGCTGATTTAGATGATGAAAAACGCCAACAAGCGGTGTTTGAACTGGCACAAGATTATCTGAAAGCGGGAATTTTAGACCGTGCGGAAACCCTGTTTGGTGAACTGAAAAACAGCGTCTATGCCCAACCCGCGTTGGAATTTTTACTCGAACTATTCCAAAAAGAACACGACTGGCTCAAAGCCATCGACATTGCCCATCAGCTCTCCGCCGTGTCCAACGAGCCGCGTTATGGCAGCCAAGCCGCGTTTTTCTATTGCGAACTGGCGACGGAAGAAATCGCACAGCACAACATCGCCGCTGCCCGCGAACATCTGGAATTAGCCTTGCAAGAAGACAGCCACTCCGTGCGCGCCACGCTGATGTTGGGCGATTTACTACTGGCGGAACAGCACGCTGAAGCCGCGATTACAATGTGGCAACGCATCGAAACGCAAAATCCAGACTACCTACCGTTGGTCGCGGAACGCCTGCTTAACGCTTATCGCAGCTTGGACAAAGAAGCCGATGGCATCGCTCTACTCCGCGTTTATTTGGAAAAATACCACGCGCTGGATTTGATGAATGTCTTATTTGACGGGGTGTTGAAGCATGAAGGTTCGACCGCCGCCTACCAACTGGTGCGTGCCGAATTGGAACGCAATCCCTCATTATTGGGGCTAGACAAATTGCTGGAAGCGCGTTTATTAGAAGTCCCGATGGATAGACGTGCAGATGTCGAATTGGTCAAAAATCTGATTCACCAACGCACGCGCAGCCTCGCCGCCTATCAATGCGGACACTGCGGCTTCAAAGCACGCCAATTCTACTGGCACTGCCCCGCTTGCCAAACGTGGGACAGCTATCCGCCACGCAGAAGCGAAGAGACGGGGATTTCGCTCTAAGTTTTCACCCCGCTGATTAACTCACTGATTTTCACACCATGAACGACCCAAAAATCCTCATCGCCCTAGATTATCCCGAAGCCGCGCCCGCCTTGGCATTGGTCGAACGACTTGATCCCAGCTTGTGCCGCTTAAAAGTCGGCAAAGAATTATTTACCGCCACGGGTCCCGCCCTGGTTGAAAAATTCATGCAGCGCGGCTTTGACGTGTTTTTGGATTTGAAATTTCACGATATTCCCAACACCGCCGCGCACGCGTGTGCCGCCGCTGCGCGTATGGGCGTTTGGATGGTGAATGTCCACGCGCTGGGCGGGCGGCGCATGTTGGAAGCAGCGGCAAACGCAGTTGCCAATAGCTCGCACCAGCCAAAATTGATTGCCGTGACCATGTTGACCAGCATGGCGCAAGCCGATTTAGCCGACATCGGACTCAACGCCACCCCCGCCGAAATGGTCTCGCGCTTGGCGCAACTAGCCAAAGACAGCGGCTTGGACGGCGTAGTCTGCTCCGCGCAAGAAGCCAGCTTGCTGCGCGCCCAATGCGGCGCAGATTTCTGTCTCGTCACCCCTGGCATCCGCCCTGCCCTCGCCAGTTTAGACGACCAATCCCGCGTGATGACTCCCCGCGAAGCTCTCGCCGCAGGTTCGCACTACCTCGTCATCGGTCGCCCCATTACCCAAGCCCCCGATCCGCTGCTGGCGTTGCAAGCGATTGCGCGGGAAATCGCCATCTAAATATTTTTTGCACTTTCTCTTTCAAATGGATTTGTGACGCACTGCGTCACAAATCAAGAGAAACAATTTAAGCCCATAAAAGGATTGATGTGAAAAATGATTATTTAAGTTTATTGCTTCAATACCAAACACGCCCGCGCTTAGAGCAACCCATTAGTATTTTCGAGATTTCTGGTTACCCTCACTATGAAAATGTGTGTAGCAACATTCTCGCTTTTTACCTTGATCCTCAAAGAGAACATGGTTTAGGTAACTTGGTATTAGGAGCACTACTAAAATGCTGTGGTTATGAATTGGGAAAGCAGAATGAAGTAGTTGAAATAAGACGTGAATTTTCAACCCATGGCGGTGGACGACTTGATCTTCTCATCGTCACAGATAATTATGTTGTTGGTATTGAAAACAAAATTTTTCATCACCTAAATAACGATTTGTCAGACTACCGAAAAACGATTGATTTTGTATCCAAAGGAAAATCACCAGTTTATCGTCTAGTTTTAAGTCTTGTGCCTATTAAAATCCCAGAAAACTCAGGTTTTAATGGCATCACATACGATGAGCTCTGGCACGAAGTTAGAGCCAATTTTGGTTTTTACGTCTCAGCAAACTCAGGAAAATGGGTAGCTTATCTAACTGATTTTATGGAAACAACTGAATCACTCGCAGGGGGAAAAATGGAATTAACCAGTACAGACGAATTTTTTATTAAGCACGAAGAATCAGTTAGCAAGCTGATTCAAGATAGAGCTGTATTTTTAGGCAAGTTGAAAGGTCAGATTGAGAAACTCAAAGAAATGATTTCCGAATCTGGAAAACTTCCAACAGAGCTTTTAAAACAATGGGTATATGACCGCTCCTGCTTGGTACATGATTACTGCTTATCAGGTCACAAAATCGCCTTTGATCTATACATTTCACCCAAAGGCTGGGAGTTGCTGTTATTCGGACGAGACCAATGGTCAACCCAGTATTTAAATAAGTTAGAGTCATCTCGACTCGAGAACTTGGCGACAAAGGAAGGTAGATTTATCCTCAAGTGCTGGTCACTACAGTCCGAATTGACTGAAATTATGGATGCGACCTGCGAGTGGATGAACTGGATAGTAAAGGCTGATGCCGAGAGCCAGCAGTCCGTAGTAACACCATCCCAAGCCAAATAATCATTCGGCAAACAAACAATGAGGACAAAATGAATCAGTTAGCGACAACCACCCTGCCCCCGTTTGAAAACGCCCGCGTATTGGTCGTGGGCGATGTGATGTTGGATCGGTATTGGTTTGGGGAGGTGCATCGCATTTCGCCTGAAGCACCTGTGCCTGTATTGAAAGTGGATCGCGTGGATGAACGCCCTGGTGGGGCGGCGAATGTGGCGCGGAATATCGTGGCGTTGGGGGCGCAGGCGACGTTGTTGTCGGTGGTGGGCAATGATGAAGCGGGGGCGTGTTTGGAAAAATTACTGTGCCAACACAGCAACTTAACCGCCCTACTCCACCGCGACGACAGCATCAGCACGATTGTGAAATTGCGCGCCATCGCCCGCCATCAGCAATTGTTGCGCATTGACTTTGAAACCTCGCCCAGCCATGAGGTGTTGAATGCGGCGTTGGCAGATTACCGCACCCAATTGCCGTTGGCGGATGTGGTGATTTTGTCGGACTACGGCAAAGGCGGCTTGGCGCATATCGCGGAGATGATTCGCTTGGCGCGGGCGGCGGACAAACCTGTGTTGGTTGACCCCAAAGGCGACGATTACCAACGCTACCAAGGCGCGACCTTGCTCACGCCGAATCGCAGCGAATTCCGCCAAGTGGCGGGCGGTTGGCAAGATGAAGCGGAATTACGCGCTAAAGCGGAAAAATTGCGCCTCGCTTTGCAACTGGAAGCCTTATTGGTGACACGCAGCGAAGACGGCATGACGTTATTCCGTGGCGAAGCGGTATTGCACGAACCCACCCACACCCGCGAAGTATTCGATGTCAGCGGCGCGGGCGACACGGTGATCGCCACCTTGGCGGTGATGTTAGCCAGCGGCGCACCGTTGCCCAACGCCATGCAAATTGCCAACCGCGCAGCGGGGATTGTGGTCGGCAAATTGGGCACGGCGGTGGTCAGCCGAGAAGAGATTTTGCAAGATATGGGGATGTAAAATATGAAGGGCGAAGGGTGAAGGGTTATGGAGACGCAACCGTCTTTCACTTATCACCGCCCTACTCCCTATTAAACAAAAGCATCATCGCACCCCCACAACATTTCACCTTTCACTTTTCACCTCTCACAAAAAGGAAAAAATCATGTACTACATCGTCACAGGCGCGGCGGGCTTTATTGGCTCTAATTTGGTGAAGGCACTCAACGAGCGCGGGGAGCATGACATTATCGCGGTGGATAATCTGAAAAATGCGGATAAATTCAAAAACTTAGTCGATTGCGACATCGCCGATTATTTGGACAAACACGATTTTTTAGCCAAATTACGCGAAGGATATTTTGACGGCTTGGTGACGGCAGTGTTTCACCAAGGCGCGTGTTCCGACACGATGGAAACCGATGGGTTGTACATGATGGAAAACAATTACCAGTACACGCTGGAATTGATGAATTATTGCCAAGATGAAGATGTGCCGTTTTTGTACGCGTCTTCGGCTTCCGTGTATGGCGGCGGCGGGGTGTTTAAAGAAAGTCGCGAATACGAATCGCCGCTGAATGTCTATGCCTATTCCAAATTTTTGTTCGACCAAATCGTGCGCCGCCGCTGGCACAAACGCGGCGCGCAAATTGTGGGCTTGCGCTATTTCAACGTCTATGGCGCACGCGAACAACACAAAGGGCGCATGGCTTCGGTGGCATTTCACTTTTTCAACCAATACCGCGCCAACGGCAAAGTGAAATTATTTGAAGGCTGCGACGGCTATACCAACGGCGGACAGTTGCGCGATTTTGTGTCGATTGAAGACGTGGTGAAGGTCAATATGTTCTTTTTGGACAACCCTGACGTGTCGGGGATTTTCAACCTTGGCACGGGTAATGCCCAAAGTTTTAACGATGTCGCCGTCGCCACCGTCAACACCCTGCGCCTCGCCGAAGGCAAACCCGCGTTGACCTTAGACACGCTGATCGAACAAGGCATCATCGACTACATCCCCTTCCCCGACGCACTCAAAGGCAAATACCAAAGCTACACCCAAGCCGATATTGGCGCATTGCGCGCTGCTGGGTATGAGGAGAAATTCTTAAATGTGGGGCAAGGCGTGGAACGGTATGTGGGGCAGATGTTGAAGGCAGCGGGATAAAACACTTCTTGACACCGCAATGGAAACCGCCCAAAGCAATCATGCGAGCAAAGCCAATTATTTGCTTTGATGCGAGCTTCCTGATGTTACGGGAAAAATCAACGCGCTAAGAACCTGTTTACGATCTTACTGCGAGGCCGTAAGCAAGTTCTAACAGGTGAACAACTCCGCTGTCTGTGCCAAAAGTCACCAACACTTGATTTATTTACCCTCCTGATGCGGAATTCAGCGTTTTAGCCAAACACAAATCCGCCCAAACCTGCGCTTTGTCCAGCGGGCTACGTAGCAAATAGGCGGGGTGGTAGGTGACGATGACGGGGATGGTTTGGTAATGGTGAATCTGTCCGCGCAAATTTTTCAGCGGTGTGTTGCCGCCTAACAAAGCGTGAGCGGCGGTGTTGCCTAATGCAATGATTTTTTTGGGTTTTATCAAGTCAATTTGCTGGCGTAGATACGGCAAACACTGTTCGATTTCGCTGCTCAAACTATGATGTTGCTCAGGCGGGCGACATTTCAACACGTTGGTTAAATACACATTTTGCTGACGATGCAAACCGATTGCCCGCAACATATTGTCCAACAACTTGCCCGCCGCGCCCATAAACGGCTCGCCTTGCACATCGTCTTCCTCGCTAGACCAATCGCCAATAAACAACCAATCCGCTGCGGGATCGCCCGTGCCGCACACCGTTTGCAAACAGCCCGCGTGCAGCTCGCAGCGTTGGCAAGTTTCAATTTGCGGGTGCAAGGTCGCCCAATTACTGAGGTTTTCAGGGATGCTTTCGGTAGGAGCAAGCGCAACCTCAGGCGCATCGCCCATTTCCGCAACGGGCGTAGGTGCGAATTGATTCGCACGGTTTTCATCCTGCGAGGGCGCGCCCAGCCCTTCGACAGGCTCAGGGCGAACGGCATCATTGGTAGCTTGATTTTGCGTTTCGGTGGATGTACTTTGCCCTCTAATAAGCTCAGGACGAACGGCGGGCAATGTATTTTCATCCACCATTTGATTGACCGCCTCACTGCGTGCGAATGAATTCGCACCTACCATAACCTGCACGGGCATTTCCCGCCGTTGCCACAAGGGATACAAGCCCAATTCCCGCAACACCGCTGTTTGCCTATTCATCGCCCGCTCCCGTTAATTCGCACACCATCACCAGCGCGTCCTCGCTGCCGTTG
>KB889779.1 GCA_000372785.1 gamma proteobacterium SCGC AB-629-P17
TTAAGCAAGAAAAGTTAAAGGTGCAGGCTTCTATTCAAGGCGAGCAAGTGCGTGTGACAGGTAAAAAGCGTGATGATTTGCAGTCTGCGATGTCTTTGGTTCGTGCTATGGATGCAGATAGGCCATTAAACTTTACTAACTTTAGAGATTAGAAGTGTAAATTTAGAAAAATAAAGGCTTAGCGAAGCTTAGAGAATTGTTGTACTGGAATTTTTCCTGTTGATAAAAATAATTCGTGTTTGCTGAATGTGACAGGTTTTTTTTTCAATGATAGTGAATGCTTCAACAGCTTGTGTTCGATTTTTGACCTGAATTTTCCCCTTAGGCTGTACCTTGAAATAGGGTTTGCAACTACTATAGGTTTCTCCGCTAATTAAAACTTTACCAGGCATAGCGTGGTCGACCATACGTGATGCGACATTTACGGTATCGCCAATCACAGTGTAATCCATGCGGTCTCGTGAGCCAATATCTCCTGCAATCACAGGGCCTGTATTAATGCCAACCCTTATCCTAAACGTTCTTTTGCCTTCTTTTTCCCATTTGCACATTAAAATTTGAGTTGCTTCTTGGAGTTCCAAAGCAGCCGATATGGCATCAACGGATACTTGATAAATAGGCGTGGTTAAGCCGAATATTGCCATAAGAGCATCGCCAATAAACTTATCTACAATGCCATTATGTTGATAAATGATGCCTACAGCGATATCGAAAAACTCATTGAGCATTGCTACCACAGCTTCTGGTGTGAGTTCTTCTGATGTTTGGGTAAAAGAACATATAGTGATTCAGCAATTGATTTGCCTTATATTTATGTTAAAATATCAAGCCTATAAATTCAGTTTTGAGGTTAATATTATGGCGTATAGCTTGGATCTTCGGCAGCGTGTTATTAATTATATTCAATCTAACGGGAGCAAAATATCAGCATCCAAGATTTTTAAAATAAGCGAAAAACAGTTCGAAACTGGGTGTTACTTTATAAAGAAACAGGGTCAGTTAATCCGCGCCAGCATAGAGGTGGAAAGAGGTCGAGTATTGATTCTGAAAAATTCAAATCATACGTTGATGTGAATCCTGATAAAACCCTCAAGGAAATTGGAGCACACTTTGGACTATCGTATGAGGGAGCAGCATATAACCTACGAAAACATGGATATGTGCATAAAAAAAACTCTGTTGTACAGGGAAAGAAATGAGTTGCTTCGTGTTGAGTATTTGAAAGAGTTAGAGAGCATCCCTGCTGGAGATATTGTTTATATTGATGAGTCTGGTGTCGATCATAATATGATTTCAGAACACTGTTGGACGAAGAAGGGAACTCAGGTTGTCGGAGAGCGAAACGGCAAGGCTCGCGGTCGGACAAGTGTCGTTGCTGCGCTGAATGTTGATAACCTTAATGCTCCAATGACTTACCAAGGAACCATGAACACAGAGCTTTTTATACTTTGGATTCAATGTTTTCTGATTCCTTCTTTGTCAAAAGGACAAGTAGTCATTATGGATAATGCGCCCATTCATAAAAATAAACGGATTCGTGAAATGATTGAAAATGCAGGATGTGAATTACTTTACTTACCCACGTACTCACCTGATCTAAATCCTATTGAAAATTATTGGGCAGTCATGAAAAAAATGATTCGGAAAATCCGTGATCAATATGAAAATATCGGAGAAGCTATGGATGTAGTTCTGCAAAATAATAAACGGCACTTCAATTCATGAATTGCTATATATCGACAAATAGGACTGAGACACGTCGGTGCTCACTGCGTAACTCTCGCCTTCCTTCATAGGTGTTATTTATAATTTGATGAATTACTCTTTGATCTACATAAGGGCTGAGGGCTTTGAGTCGTCGCTCGTATTCATGAGAATCTTTACGAGATTCATTGAGCAGGCCAACTGTGACTGTATGAAATTTTGTTTGTTCTTGTTCCAGTTTTTTTAGTAAGGCGTTAAAGTTCATCTTAATATTTACGACTTCGCCAGTATCGCTCTCATTGATCTCAAGTTGTTTGTAATTGTATTTTTGCTTCGATAATGAAGTGCTATGTTCAACCAAATCAAGAAGCTCATCGGAAAAGCGACGTAAAACATAAAATCCTGCGAAATGAAATACTAAAACCATTGCTGCGAAGAGGCTGATATCTTGGGTTAGTTCCATATCTGTTTGATGAAATATGTAACCAGATAGCAAATAGGGTATTAAGCCCAGCGAGCTTAAGACAATATAAATTTTGGTTTTAAACTGTTCTCGTTTGATAGTCATATCGGATAGGGGGTCAGTGCCATCTTCTCATGTGGGTGACCTTAACGCGAATCATGAAGTGTGTCATTGGGAAAAGGTTCCATGGGGTCTATATTTTTATAATATGTTGAGCAACCAGTGTTTTTCGTAACTTGATAGGTGGCCTGAAATAAATATGGACTTTTCATGCAAGAATCGACAATAGTTGGGGGTATGAAACAGTATCCAGATAAAACATGTGAAATTGAAAGTTTAGTGCGCCACCCAAAATTGGTGGAGGCAGCTATTGCAGAAAAAAAAACACAGCAACGCCGTGATGGTGTGTATGCCTATCCAGGGGAAAAGTTTGAGCTTAATGGTACTTCGTTTGAAGTAACATCACTTACACGTGAAACGCTTGGTGATATGGATGACAGAGCTGCTCAGGCAGAGGGCTGCCCGAGTATGGAAATGTACAAGGGACTCATCTTAAGTATGCATAAAGGTATGCAGTGGGATGAAAGTACGCCTGTTTGGGTGCATAGCTTTAAGCGTGTGGATGCTGATTAAATATCTTATTCCCCATGAAAGCTGATCATATTGCTGTAGCGCTGGTGCACTACCCCATATTAAATCGTCTGGGCGACACATCAACGACTTCGGTTACCCCGATGGATGTGCATGATTTTGCTCGAACATGTTCTTTTTATGGCATTGATAGGGTGTATTTAGTGCATCCTGCCAAAGGTATGCAGGCTATGGTGCATGAGTTAACAGGCTATTGGCAAACTGGAGAGGGCGGGATGCGTAATGCTGGGCGGAAACAAGTGTTGCAATCCATTTGTGTGGTTGATTCATTGGAAGATGCGCAAAAAGAAGGTGATTATCAACTATGGTTAACCTCGGCTGTGGTTGAAAGTGATAGGGTTATTGAGCCGAGTGATTTAATAAAATTAGCAGGAAATCACCTAATTGTCTTTGGTACAGGCTGGGGGTTGGATGAAAAGAAACTCCCTAGTGCAAATGGATGGTTGTCACCTATCGTTGGGATAGGTAAGGTGCGCCACCTTTCGGTCAGGGCTGCTTTGGCAATTTATCTGGATCGGCTCGGAATGGTTTAAAGTTTGAGCAACGATGAGTGCATTCCACTCTGGAATTGTTCTTATCGCGGGGTGGAAGTAGTCTATACCCGTTAGTTTGGAGGCATAAAATGCGTGCATTGGATGATGTAACTAAAGATCAGTTGCGTAGTGATATTCCGGCATTCCGTGAGGGCGATACTGTCCGCGTGAATGTGCGTGTTGTAGATTTTAAAGATGGTAAGAAAGGTGTTGAAAAGCGTGAGCGTTTGCAAGCCTATGAAGGTGTGGTTATCGCACGTCATAATAAAGGTATTTCAAGCAGCTTTACAGTACGTAAAATTTCAAATGGTATTGGTGTTGAGCGTGTTTTTCCGTTGCATTCACCGATGTTAGAAAGTATCGACGTAAAACGTCGTGGCCAAGTTCGCCGTGCGAAATTGTATTATCTTCGCGACTTGCGTGGTAAGGCTGCACGTATTCGCGAGCGTCGTTACTAGACTGTTTTTATGGGCGTTTGCCCTACAGCATGTTTTAATTAAAACGAGGGCTCCTTTGTGGGCCCTCGTTTCATTTCTATTTTATGGTGTTGGAGTGGGATATGACAGATCGTACAGATTTCTTTCAGGCTGACTTAAGTGATGACGTGGTGGTTGCTGCTATCGCGGAAGAATTGGGGCGTCAGCAGCATACTCTGGAGTTGATAGCCAGTGAGAATATTGTGTCTAAAGCGGTCATGCAGGCGCAAGGGTCTGTGATGACCAATAAGTATGCTGAAGGTTATCCTAGCCGTCGTTATTATGGTGGCTGTGAATATGTAGATAAAGTTGAAGTTTTGGCTCAAGAGCGTGCAAAGGAAATATTTGGTGTGAAGCATGCCAATGTTCAACC
The DNA here is from genome assembly GCA_000372785.1 of gamma proteobacterium SCGC AB-629-P17. Lineage (GTDB taxonomy): Bacteria > Pseudomonadota > Gammaproteobacteria > PS1 > Pseudothioglobaceae > Pseudothioglobus. The sequence continues at coordinate 4,201 of KB889779.1, forward strand.
GCATTCTGGTTCTCAGGCGAATATGGCTGTTTATATGGCTGTGTTACAGCCAGGTGATACAGTGATGGGAATGGATTTGTCTCATGGCGGTCACTTGACCCACGGTTGTCCTGTGAACTTCTCTGGCATCTTATATAATGTTGTGGCTTACGGTGTGCGTGAATCAGATCAGCGTATTGATTATGATGTGATGCAGGCATTGGCTGAAGAGCATAAGCCTAAGATGATTATTGGTGGAGCATCGGCTTATGAACGTGATATTGACTTTAAACGTATGCGTGAAATTGCAGATTCTGTAGGAGCGGTTTTGTTTGTAGATATGGCGCACTATGCAGGGTTGATTGCTGCAGGTGTGTACCCAAGTCCTGTAGGGCATGCTCATGTCATTACGACAACTACCCACAAAACACTACGAGGCCCTCGTGGAGGCATGATTCTAACGGATGACGATGATCTGGCGAAGAAATTAAATTCCCGCATTTTCCCTGGTATTCAGGGTGGTCCACTTATGCATGTGATTGCTGCAAAAGCGGTGGCGTTTGGGGAAGCACTGGGGAAACAGTTTCAAGAAGATCAAGCTCAAGTGGTGAAGAATGCAAGAGCTTTGGCAGATGCTTTGACTGCTGGAGGGTTTAAAGTTGTTTCAGGTGGTACTGATTGTCATATGTTCCGCTTGGATGTTCGTCCGCAAGGCATTACAGGTAAAGTTGCGGAGCATGCTTTGGAAGAAGCTGGTATTACGACCAATAAAAACACCATCCCATTTGATCCAGAGTCACCTTTTGTAACCTCTGGTATTCGTATCGGCACTTCTGTTATTACGGCTCGTGGTATGAAAGAAAGTGAAGCCAAACAAATTGCTGATATGATTTTGCGAGTTTTGAAGTCTCCTGACGATACTGCATTGAAGCAAGCTGTTGCTGCTGAGGTGCGTGAATTGACTGATCGTTTTCCAATTTACGAGGATTGACTTTTGCACTGTCCATTCTGTGCTAATGTAGATACGCGTGTGATTGATTCGCGAGTGGTCGAAGAGGGCGCTGCTGTTCGTCGCCGCCGCGAATGCGAAGTTTGCAGTAAACGCTTTTCAAGCTATGAGCGGCCTGAACTTCGTTTGCCGATGGTGGTGAAAAAGGATGGGGTGCGCCAGAGTTTTGATGTTGAAAAGATTCGACGTGGTATGCAAAAGGCTTTAGAGAAACGACCAGTCTCTGCCGAGTCATTTTCAGCATCACTGAATGCAATTTTGTGCGCTGTTCAGGAGTTGGGAGGGTCTGAGATTTCTGCAACACAAGTGGGTGATTACGTCATGCAGCAGCTACAAAGTTTGGATGCTGTAGCTTATGTCCGCTTTGCATGGCGTATTTCAGCCAATTTTATATGGGCATCCTTGTTATCACTCCGCAACCTCAAAGCCATACCCACCTGTTTTTCTGCTTCGTCTTCCATACCATAACGCATGTATACATCAGCTTCTGTTAGGTAGTCGACATTAGGGTCAGGATCTTCTTCCGCTTCAGAGAACGCCTCCATTTCAGAGGTATCTTCATCTGTTAACTCAGGAATACGTATTGCCAAAGAATCCTGAGCATCATCAACACGATCAACAAAATTCTCTTCAGCGTTCCCCGTTATATTATCAGTTGAAGAGGCTATAGGGCTCACCTCTTCAATATCAATTTCTTCAATATCTACTTCTTCCAATTCAGGTTCACCAGTAAATGGCGACACTTCTTGTTCAACAGGGTGGCGGCGTTGTCCATTCAATGCATAAGCAAGATAACCTGCGACAATGGATAGTAAGGTTACAAAGCCCATAAGAATCCACGTCAGTAAACTTACCCCTTCATCAAGTTCTGACTGCAACTTAGCCTGATTACGAGCCTTCTCCAATGCCCCTTTCAGCTGAGCCAACTCTATATCAAGCTTCCCAATCCGAACCTTCGCCGCTGCCAAACTTGCAGATGACGTTGGTTGAGACTCCAATTTAGCCACTTGTATTTCCATCGTTTTTAGACGTTGCTGTAATACGCTATTTTCTAAGACCAAGGCCGCTGAAGCTTCACTGGTTCCAACGCTTGCAGCAGTATTTGCAGGTACTTTAACAACTGAAGCAAGCGATTCTGATGCCTTTGAAGGCTTCAGCAACTCACTGCTGCCAGCTTCAACTTTTTCACTTACAGACTGAGAAGCAACCCCTTCGGCCTCTTCACCAATACTCACATTTTTACTATAACGATTTTTTTGCGCACTTTGTACTTTTGCATACTTTGTCTGCTTGGTTAACTCTTTCCACTTTTTATTATGCGTACGTAATATTTTTGATGCTTGAGCATGTGTAATATGTTCAACTTCTTTTGCAGTGGGCACATCCAAATATGTGCCAGCCCGAATAAGGTTAATATTCCCTTTATCAAATTTACTTTGATTTTTTTCAAACAAAGCTGCCATAACTTGTTGTTGTGTGTAACGCTCATCCATGCGTAAACGTCGTGCCACTGTAGAAATGGTATCTCCAAATACCATAGGGCCATAATTTTCGACCCGCGCCCAACCACTTTCCACCTCAGGTTGTGAACTTGCCTTCAAAGTATCTGTAGGCCTTGTAGGAAGCTCGACTACAGGGTCTTCAATTGCTCTAACAGGCAGCGTTTTTGCAACACTGGGCTTTAGCCTAGCTGCACGAGGAAGATCTAGAAAAATAGAAAACTTTTTAAAGTGTGTTGCTCGACCATAGCGAACTTTTAGCACTAGATTTAAAAAAGGCGCTTCCATAACATTCGTCGATGTCAACTCAATACGAGTGCCTCGACCATCACTTTTCACATCAATACGAACAAAGTCCACAGCGGCGTCATGAAAGACTTCAAGAATCCTATAATCTGCACCAGAAGCAAGCTCTACAAAGATAGAAGAAATCTTCTCATCTTTTTCAAGGTTTAGTGGTATTTCTGCATAAAAAGGCTCACCTAAGTGGCTGGCAACATCCACCTTGCCCAGAGAGGCCGCCTGAGCTACTCCCAAAAAACAAAAAAAAGAAAGCGCTATAGCGCAAAAAACATGCATGACATGACGACACATGCGTGCCTCCCTCAACTCAGCCCAATCGCAATAATTCACGATTTAAGGTTGATAAATTAAAATTTCCGCTATTTGTACAGCATTTAGAGCAGCACCTTTACGTACATTATCAGCCACAACCCATAAGTGCAAGGAATTAGGGCAAGAATCATCATCCCTAATACGCCCAACCCACACAAAATCAGTTCCCGCAGCCTCCGATGCCAATGGGTAATCTTCTCCCACAGGATCGTCAACAACACAGATGCCATCAGCATCAGCTAAAAGATCACGCGCTTTGTCGGCACCCATCGGCGCTGAAAATGTCACATTCACAGATTCCGAATGGCTATAGAATACAGGGACACGTACTGTGGTCGCTGTCACAGCAATGCCAGCTCCCATAATTTTACATGTCTCATCCATCATCTTTTGCTCTTCTTTAGTGTAGCCACTTTCAAGAAATACATCAATCTGAGGAATCACATTAAAAGCAATACGCGCAGGAAACACATTCACTTCTGCCTTACCACCACTCAACAAGGCAGATGTTTGTTTAGCTAGTTCTTCGATTGCCTTACCACCAGCCCCAGAGACCGCTTGATATGTTGAAACTACAATACGCTCTATAGGCACCACATCATGCAGAGGTTTGAGAGCAACAACCATTTGGATCGTTGAGCAGTTAGGATTGGCAATAATACGATTGTAACGCGCCATCTCTAAGGCCTGCGGGTTTACCTCAGGTACAACTAGAGCAATCTCTTCATCCATACGCCATGCACTGGAATTATCCACCACATAACAACCTGCTTCTGCAAAACGTGGGGCATGCTCTTTGGATGTACTTCCACCCGCAGAAAACAATGCAATATCAACCCCTTCAGGGTTAAATACTTCTAAGTCCTGAACAACATAATCTTTACCATTAAAATGCACGGAAGAACCCGCGCTCCGGCTAGAAGCAACAGGAATTAACTCTGCTACTGGGAATTTTCTCTCTGCGAGAATATCCAACATTGTTTGCCCGACGGCTCCTGTCGCCCCAACAACAGCAACCACATAGCCATCCTTACTAGGTAAAAAAGCTTCCATTGCGATTTGTTCATTCATGCTAAATTCTCCAAAGCCTTACAAACAGCATCACCCATAACAGAACAGGAGACAGATACTTCACCATTGGATAAATCAACCGTACGAACGCCTGCATCCAGAGTGTTTTCAACTGCTAATTCCACTTTCTCTGCCAAATCTTCACGATTCAAAGAAAAACGCAACATCATAGCGACTGACAAAATCGTTGCCAGAGGGTTAGCTTTATCTTCACCAGCAATATCAGGTGCAGAACCATGAATAGGTTCATACATCGCAAACTTCTCACCAATAGATGCGGACGGCAGCATGCCAATCGAGCCTGTCAACATAGAAGCCTCATCCGATAATATATCGCCAAACAAGTTACCCGTTACAATAACATCAAACTGTTTCGGGTTACGAATGAGCTGCATGGCTGCGTTATCCACATACATGTGAGAAAGTTCAACATCAGAAAACTCATCTTGATGCACTTGCGTTACAATTTCACGCCATAGTTCAGACACTTCCAACACATTGGCTTTCTCAACACTACAAACTTTATTACTACGCAAACGCGCCGCTTCAAAAGCTTTGCGAGCAATCCGACGAACTTCACTTTCACAGTAGCGCATCGTATTAAAACCTGAGCGCTCGCCTTTATACTCTTCAAAACCACGGGGCCGCCCAAAATAAATACCCGAAACCAACTCACGTACTACAAGAATATCTACACCTTGCACAACCTCAGGCTTTAGCGTGGATGCATCCAATAACTGATCAAATACTTTGGTTGGCCGATAATTAGCAAACAAACCCAGATCTTCTCGAATACGAAGCAGGCCGGCCTCAGGGCGCAAAGGCTTATCCAACCCCTCCCACTGAGGGCCTCCAACAGCTCCCAATAACACAGCATCCGATGAGTGCACCAAGGCTTCGGTCGATTTTGGATACGGATCCCCTTCTGCATCATAAGCCGCACCACCAATCGCTGCCTCTTCCCAACTTGCATTCAAAGCAAACTTTTGATTCAAAATATTCAACACTTTCAAGGCTTCATTTACAATTTCAGAGCCAATACCATCACCTGGTAATACCGCAATTTTCACAGCCATCACTTACTCCTTTACTTGGTGCTTTCAGTATCCATAGCAGATTTTACAGCAGCCAAAAAATCATCAATATCTTTAAATTCGCGATACACCGATGCAAAGCGGACATAAGCTACAGCATCCAAACTTTGTAGCTGCTGCATGACGTAATCACCCACTTGTGTTGCAGAAATCTCAGACCCTCCCAAC
>KB889780.1 GCA_000372785.1 gamma proteobacterium SCGC AB-629-P17
CTGCTAAAAGATGCATTTAGACCAAACCTAGTGCAGACTTTAGAGGGCAACCCTGCACTAATTCATGGCGGTCCTTTTGCCAATATCGCGCACGGTTGCAACTCGGTGATTGCAACTAAGACAGCACTTAAGTTGTCAGACTATGTTGTTACAGAGGCAGGTTTTGGTGCAGATTTGGGTGCTGAAAAATTCTTTGACATTAAATGTCGTAAGGCAGGACTAGCTCCTGATGCAGTTGTATTAGTTGCAACCATTAGAGCTCTTAAGCATCAAGGTGGGGTTGCGAAGGACGACTTAAATACCGAAAATACTGAAGCTCTTTATAAAGGCTGTACAAATTTGGGTAGACATATTCGCAACTTAAGTCAATTCGGCGTACCACTAGTTATTGGAATTAACAAATTTGTTTCTGATACTGAAGCCGAATTTCAAGTAATCAGAGATTATTGTGAGCAATTTAATGTTGATGTAAGTGTCACTAGTCACTGGGAGCATGGTGGAGATGGTTCGATTGATTTAGCAGAAAAAGTTCTTAAGTTAGCAGATTCAGGTGCCTCTCAATTCAAGACGTTGTACGATGACGAGATGCCACTTTTGGAGAAAGTGGAAACGATAGCTAAAACTCTTTACCGTGCAGATGAAGTTTTAGCCGATAAGACGGTTAGAGATAAACTGAACTGGTTCCAAGATAATGGTTTTGGACATTTACCAGTTTGTATAGCCAAAACGCAATATAGCTTTTCTACGGATCCACAGTTATTGGGTGCACCTACTGGCCATTCAATGTCAATTCGTGAGGTAAGACTCTCAGCTGGTGCTGAATTTGTTGTGGTTGTTTGTGGGGCCATTATGACTATGCCTGGATTACCCAGGGTTCCGGCTGCCGATAAAATTAAATTGGACGACAACGGATTAGTGCAAGGTCTGTTTTAAAAGATGAACGTTAGCGATACACTAGACTACGATATTCATAGGGTTGAGGATTCAATCCTTAAAGATTCGAGTGATTGTATAGCCATCGAAGAGCCGCTTGAGATAGCTGTTCGTTACTTCAAAAATGACGAATGGATAGTTGAACCATTAATGGTTACCATGAGAACGCCTGGTGACGACGAATCTCTGGTAAGCGGGCTGCTTTTTTCTGAAGGTATTATTCAGGACAAAGCTGCAATTGATAAGATTGTTCCAAATGGAGAAAATGAAGGTAAGTACGATATTGACAATTCACTGATTGTTACTTTAACGAAAGGCAATCAGCTAGATTTAAAGAATTTGCAACGTCATTTTATGGTTAACTCTAGTTGTGGTGTTTGTGGCAAGGGCACTCTAAATGCGATAGAGATTGCTTATGAGCCAGAGATCGATAAAAAAGGCCCGATAGTGAGTGTTGATCTGATTACAAAATTGCCTGATATATTAAAGGAGAGGCAAGAGCAGTTTGTCAATACCGGAGGTGTTCATGCCAGTGCTTTATTGAGTGAGGGAGGTGAGATCCTTCATTTGGCTGAAGATGTTGGAAGACATAATGCGTTAGATAAACTGATTGGTTATATTAGGTGTAACGATATGTTGCGCCCTCTTGAGCAGTTTGTAATGTGTTCGGGTCGTTTGGGATTCGATATCATTCAAAAAGCATTGATGTCTGATATTGGAATGATTGTAGGTATTGGGGCTCCAACCTCATTAGCCCTAGATTTAGCAGGGAAATTTGATATTACTTTAGTTGGTTTTATCAAAAAAAAGAAATATAATATCTACACTGGTGCATGGCGCATCGCAGAAAGGTTTTAGGAGAATCAATGTCTAGAAATATCAGTTTATTGTCAGGCAAAAAAGACGACAAAAACAATTTGTTTGCCAAGATTACTGCGAGCCCATCTGATAGCAGTGACAGCCAACTTGCCAGTGAATACAATATGGGTATTTCAACCATTCATAGTACGAAGAGTTTTTATGATTTTTTAGGTGAAGATTTTAAAAGTAAGAAAGCTTTTGTTTGTCAAGGAAGTGCTTGTCTTTGTCGAGGTACCCAAGACGCGGTCATTGATAAATTAAGTGACAAGTTTGGTGCAGAGAATATTGGCGAGATGATTTGCCTAGGTAGATGTTATGAAAATAGTGCCTTTTACTATGATGGTCAAAATTATTCAGGCAATGACATCAATAAACTAGATCAAATTGTTGCAGGTAAGCATACGAGCACTAAGTATGAAATGAAGTCATACGCAGATGTTTCATTCTTGGTTGAAGACGAAGTCTTCTCTAGTTATGACGATTTTAAGGATCTACTACAAACGTCTTTTGCCTCTGATAAGGCTGATTTAATTGCCATACTGAAAGAATCAGGCCTTCGTGGACGTGGGGGTGCGGGCTTCCCAACAGGCATGAAGTGGGAATTTTGCCAGGCCCAAGAAGCGAGTGCGAAATATGTTGTTTGTAATGCTGACGAGGGAGATCCTGGTGCATTTTCTGATAGATATATACTTGAGGAGCAAACTCTAAAGCTACTCTTTGGTATGGTTATTTGTGGCTATATTATTGGTTCAAAGCAGGGTTTTTTATATATTCGTGGTGAGTATCCTGAATCCATTAAGGCGAACAATGATGCCTTAGCAAAGCTTCGTGAATTGGGACTGTTAGGTGAAAACATTCTTGGCAGCGGTTTTGACTTTGACATGAGTGTTGTTGAAGGTCAAGGTGCATACATTTGTGGTGAAGAGACTGCACTGATAGCTTCTATTGAGGGTCGTCGCGCTGAAGTGGATGTACGTCCTCCTTTTCCAACAGTCGAAGGTTTGTACAAAAAACCAACAGTTGTTAATAATGTCGAAAGTTTAGCGGCTGTTCCTGTTATTTTTAAACTAGGTGGTGAATCCTTTAAGAAAATCGGTAATGGCAAATCAACAGGAACAAAACTCATTTCTCTGGATGGCTACTTTAACAATCCAGGCCTTTATGAGGTCGATATGGCAGCTCCTATGGGTTTCATTATTGATGAAGTTGGTGGTGGATTTAATGAAGATATTAAAGCTATACAGATCGGGGGCCCGCTCGGTGGAGTGGTACCAGTCGATATTCTCAGGACTCTTACACTAGATTTCGAATCTTTTGATGAAGGTGGTTTTCTGCTCGGTCATGCAAGTTTTGTGTGTATACCTCGATCCTTTTCTGCGGTGGAGTATGCAAAACACTTGTTCGCATTTACAGCTCACGAGTCTTGTGGCAAGTGCTTTCCATGCCGATTAGGTGCAACTCGTGGTAAAGAAATGTTAGAATCAGCATTAGAAAAAGATCAAAAATTCTCAGAAGAATTGATTAATGATTTATTAGAAACAATGGAAGTAGGTTCGCTATGTGCCCTAGGCGGTGGTCTACCACTAGCAATCAAAAATTTACTCGAGCACTGTGCTGACGAGTTTAAGCCTTTAATGGAGAAGTAGTATGTCAGATAATCCACAAGGTGTATTCATTGATGATGTTGAGTTTCCATTTGACGACTCAACATCTATCTTAGAATTTAGTAACAAATCCTTGGGTGAAAAAATTATCCCAACGCTTTGTGATGACGTCAATCTAAAACCTTATGGAGCTTGCCGTGTTTGTTCAGTTGAAGTTCAACACGCAGAAGATGGGCCAAAGAGAACTGTTGCCTCTTGCCATACACCGATTAATCCTGGTATGCGAATTTATACCAATTCTGATAGTATTAAAACGCTTCGTAGAAACATCGTTGAGTTGGTTTTGAGTGACCATCCGCCAGAGTGTTTAACTTGTGAAGTAAATGGTAACTGTGAGTTGCAAGATGTTGCTGCAAGTGTTGGTGTTAGGCAAATTCGTTACGCAAAGGGAGAGAATCACCTTGACCGTGAAAAAGATTTGTCGCATGCCTATATGCGTATGGATCTTTCTAAGTGTATTAACTGTTCTCGGTGCGTGCGTGCCTGTGATGAAGTTCAGGGCCAGTTCACACTGACGATGACAGGTCGTGGTTTTGAATCACGAATTACAACTGATAACGATATGCTGTTCGGTGATTCTTCTTGTGTTTCGTGTGGTGCTTGTGCGCAAACTTGTCCAACATCGGCGATTTCAGATGTTTTCCAGTCAAAATCAGTCGAAGCTGATAAGACGGTTCGCACAACCTGTTCATATTGTGGTGTAGGCTGTAACCTAGAAGTGGCAGTAAAGAATGATGAAGTGTTGTCAATAAGAGCACCTCAAGATGCAGTCAATGCTGGACATACTTGTCTGAAAGGTCGCTATGCCTTTAAATTCTATAACCATGAAGACAGACTAACATCACCACTCATTAGAAAAAACGGGGAACTGGTTCCTTGCTCATGGGATGAAGCTTTAGACTTTATCAAAGACAAATTTGAATCAATCAGAGCTGAACATGGTCCGGATGCGATCGCTGGGATTTCATCGGCGCGTTGCACTAACGAAGAAAACTATATGTTCCAAAAAATGATTCGTCAATTAGTGGGTACTAACAATATTGACTGTTGTGCTCGAGTTTGTCACTCACCAACTGCTTGGGGGATGCAGCAATCTTTTGGTACTGGAGCTGGAACAAACTCAGCTTATGATATCCCTTTAGCCGATTTAATGATAGTTATTGGCGCCAACCCGACAGCTGCTCACCCTGTCACAGGGGCAAAAATTAAACAGCAAGCGATGGCTGGTGCAACACTTATTGTGATTGATCCAGTGAAGACTGAATTGGCTCGTATGGCTGACTACCATTTACAACTTAAGCCGGGCACAAATGTTGCCGTACTTAACATGATGCAGTACTTTATTGTTGAAGCTGACCTTGTCGACCATGAGTTTATTAAAGAGCGTTGTGAAGGTGGTGAAGAGGTCCTTGAAAAAATCAAAGAGATTGATGTTGATGCAATGGCTGAGGTTAGTGGTTTAGACAAAGAAGAAGTTAAAGCAGTAGCTCTTGCTTATGCAACTGCTAACAATGCAATGGAGTTCCATGGTCTAGGTGTCACTGAACACTCCCAGGGGTCTCAAACAGTGATGCTGATTTCTAACTTGGCTATGATGACAAATAACATTGGTCGGCCGGGTGTTGGTGTGAACCCGCTACGTGGCCAGAATAATGTGCAAGGTGCTGCAGATATGGGATGTCAACCACACCATGGTCCAGGTTACTTATGGATGGACCAAAAGGAAGTACAAGATTTTTATGAAGACAGATTAGGACTGCCAACACCTACAACGCCTGGTAAAAAGATTCCTGAAATGTTTGATGGAGCCATAGATGGTTCCTTGAAGGCTTTGTGGATTTTTGCTGAGGATGTTGTGCAAACAGACCCGAACACTCACCACGTTGTCAAGGCTATGAATTCACTAGACTTGCTTGTTGTTCAGGAAATATTTATGAGTGAAACAGCAAGAATGGCAGATGTTGTTCTGCCTGGTACAACCTTCCTAGAAAAGAGTGGAACATTTACTAATACTGAACGTCGAGTTCAACAGGTTAATGCAGCTGTTAAGCCACTTTCTGGCACTAAAACAGATGGTCAAATCATTGTTGAAATGATGCGTAAGTTAGGTTTTGACCAACCTGATTATGATGCTGCTGAAGTGCTCAAAGAGGTTGCCAGTGTTGTTTCTTTTTTCGAGGGTATTACTTGGGAAGGTTTAGGTGCAAGCCCTACTGGACTGCAGTGGCCTGTTAACAAGAAGGGTGAAGATACGCAGATACTGCATATTGGAGAATTCAAGCGTGGTAAGGGTAAGTTCCATTACTATGATTGGAGAGAGAGCGAAGAGCTTGTTAAACACAAAAATGAGTATCCATTCATTTTAACTACAAGTCGTGAACTTCAACACTACAACTGTGCGACGATGACTAGAAGAACTTCGAATGTTGAGATTCTTCCGAAAGACGTTATCATGCTCAATCCTAGGGATGCAAAAGCAAAAGAGCTTGTAACTGGTGATCGTGCAACATTGAAGTCTGACCGCGGCGAAATCACTCTTGACGTTGAAGTGACTGACCGCGTTAAGAAGGGTGTTGTAAGGACAACCTTCCACTTTCCTGAGGTGTTAATTAACGAGGTGACAAGTGCTGTTACGGACGAAGAAACGAAATGTCCTGAATACAAGGTCGTTGCGGTTGACGTCTTAAAGGCTTCCTAAACCTACCATCGAAATGAGTCGGTATGACTCACTTCTAATAGCGTCTTTTTACAGCGCTTTTGTTTAGGATTCTTCCGGCAATTTCCTCTATTGATGTATGGCTCGTGTCAAGAAATGGTACTTGATTTTGTACAAACATATCTTCTGCTAGTTTGACTTCTTTACGGCATTGGTCGATTGATGCATAACCACTATTCGAACGTCTTTCATCACGAATATTTTGCAGACGAACAGGATTGATACTTAGTCCAAATAGCTTATTTTTGTTCTTTTGAAGAATTTTGGGTAGTTTTATTGTTTCTAAGTCTTCATCTATCAGTGGATAGTTTGCTGCGAATATCCCATATTGCAAAGCAAGAAACAGACAAGTTGGGGTTTTTCCAGAACGAGAAACGCCTGTTAGGATAATATCAGCTCTGTCATAGTTCTTGATATTGAGGCCATCATCACAACTGAGCGCGAAATTAATACTATCAATACGATTTCCATAGTTATTTTCGTCTGTCATGCTATGAAGTAATCCCACAGTCTGAGATGATTTAGTGCCAAGTGTTTTTTCTAATTTAGAGATAAAAGTTTCAAAAAAATCGAAGAAAATACCACCACTATTAATTAATAATTGTCGATACTCTTTTGAGATTTGAGTACTAAAAATTAAAGCAGGCTGACCATCAGTCTCAGAAGCTTCCTTAACTTGATTTGCAGCATGTTCTGCCTTCGAGAGTGAGTCAATAAATGCTATGTTGACACGCATAAATTCTATATCATTGAATTGAGTGAGCAAACTATTTCCCAACGCTTCTGCCGTCATGCCAGTTCTATCTGAAATAAAGAAAACGGTTCTCATAGGATATTAATATAATCTAAACGGCTCCAAGCCGATTCCAAGTTTCAACTACTGTATCAGGATTAAGAGAGATGCTGGTGATTTTTTGTTGTAAAAGCCATTCTGCAAAATCCGCATGGTCAGAAGGCCCCTGACCACAGATACCAATATACTTTCCTTGACGATGGCATGCCTCAATGGCCATAGCAATCATTTTTTTTACTGCATCATTTCTTTCATCAAAATCATCTGCAATTAATCCAGAGTCTCTATCCATCCCAAGTGTCAGCTGCGTTAGGTCATTTGAGCCAATGGAGAAGCCATCAAAGTACTGTAAAAAATCATCTGCTAGAATGGCATTGGATGGTAGTTCGCACATCATGATAATTCGTAATTCATCTTTACCACGTTCTAACCCATTTTCTTTTAATAGTTCGATGACATTTGCAGCCTCCTCGGTGGTGCGAACGAATGGAATCATAATCTCTACATTTCGCATATCCATGTCATTTCTAACTCTTTTAATTGCTTGACATTCTAATTCAAAACATTCTCTGAATTCAGTTGAAATATAGCGTGACGCACCTCTAAAGCCAATCATTGGATTCTCTTCATGGGGCTCGTAAAGATCTCCTGCAAAGAGGTTAGCATATTCATTAGATTTAAAATCAGACATGCGGATGATAACGGGTGAATGGGAAAAGCTTGCGGCGATTGTAGCAATTCCTTCCGTAAGCTTTTCGACATAAAAATCAACAGGGGACTTGTAACAAGCAGTTCTTCGTTCAATCTCAGACTTCAGTTTTCTTGGTAGTTGGTTAAATTCGAGCAAAGCTTTGGGATGTATTCCAATCGTATTGTTAATAATAAATTCAAGTCTTGCCAGTCCAACTCCGGCATTCGGAATGCTTGCAAAGTCAAAAGCACGAGAAGGATTGCCAACATTCATCATGATTTTTACGGGTACATCTGGTAAGTCGTTAATTTCAGTATAGGTGTGTTCAAATTTTAAAATCCCTTGATAAACTTGGCCCGTGTCGCCTTCTGCACAAGAGGCGGTAATTGATTGAGAATCTTCAAGTAATTTGGTTGCGTTGCCAGTGCCGACTATTGCGGGTACTCCGAGCTCTCTTGCTATAATAGCCGCGTGGCATGTCCTACCACCTCGATTGGTAATAATTGCTGAAGCTAGCTTCATGACGGGTTCCCAATCGGGGTCAGTCATATCTGTCACAAGGACATCGCCTTTTTTTACTTGGCTCATCTCGGATAAATCTTGTATGACTCGAGTTTTGCCGGTGCCAATTTTTTGACCTATTGCGCGACCTTCAATGATTATATTTGAAGTCTCCTGGAGTTGGTAGCGTTCAATTTTCTGAGCATTATTTTGTCGACTTTTGACGGTCTCAGGTCTTGCTTGAACGATGTAGAGCTTGCCATCATTGCCGTCAAGAGCCCACTCTATATCCATAGCCCTTCCATAGTGCAATTCAATTGCCATTGCATACTTTGCGAGTTGCTCTATTTGGACGTCGTCCAAACTAAATTGAAGTCGCTGCCTCTTTTCAACAGAAACAGTTTTTACGGAAATATTCGATTTAGCATCTGCATAAATCATTTTGATGGACTTGGAACCCAACTTGCGGGATAAGATTGCGGGACGGTTAGAGCTTAATGTCGGTTTGTGGACATAAAATTCATCAGGGTTAACAGATCCTTGGACTACCGTTTCGCCCAGCCCATATGCTGAAGTAATAAAGACAACATCATCAAAGCCTGACTCTGTGTCAAGAGTAAACATGACACCACTTGAACCAATATCACTTCGAACCATTTGCTGAACTCCGGCAGAAAGTGAAACTATTTTATGTTCAAATCCTTGGTGCACTCTATAGGCAATCGCTCTGTCGTTATATAACGAAGCAAAGACCTTTTTAATAGAATGCAGAATATCATCGATGCCACTAACGTTTAGAAAAGTCTCTTGTTGTCCAGCGAACGAAGCTTCAGGTAGATCTTCAGCTGTTGCAGATGAGCGTACTGCAAACGTTACGTCTGGACCCAACTGATTCGTTAAAGCTTGATAACTGCTAACAATTGATTCGTAAAGCTCTTTCGGAAAAGGGGCATCTTCAATCCATTGGCGAATAGCTGCACCCGTTTTTGTTAGGTTCTCAATATTGGTAATATCAAGAGATAAAAGTAACTCGTTGATTTGATGTCTCAGATTTGAATGGTTCAAAAAAGATTCAAACGCTTCCGCGGTTGTAGCAAAACCACCAGGCACTTGGATACCTCGTGAACTTAGACCACTAATCATTTCCCCTAATGAAGCATTTTTCCCGCCAACTTTTTCTACGTCAGACATGCTGACATCATTTAACCAGACTACGTTTTCAGTCATCTCAGTCATAGAATATTAATCAATCAGCTAACAGTCGTTTTAAGAAAAGATCAATTTTGAATAAAATAATCACAAAAAGACACGTTTTGTAACAGAAGCTTTATATCAAAAAAAGTATAATTTTAATATACTAAAAATGAAATACATCAAAGAATTCTTCTGATTAGCATTTTTTTTTGATAATTGCATTATCAGACTATATTGCAAGTGAAAATTGTTATCAGTTTATGCACATATAGTGCCTTTTCCGGCAGAAAAAAGGGCAAAAAAAATGTATAATATTCGGTTTTGTATAAATCAAGGTCTAACATGTCTTCACCTAGAGAATTAGCGAATGCAATTCGTGCTTTGAGTATGGATGCTGTCCAAAAAGCAAAGTCTGGACACCCAGGTGCCCCAATGGGAATGGCTGATATTGCTGAAGTTTTATGGAACAACCATTTAAAGTATAACCCTGCCAATTCAAATTGGGCTGATCGAGATCGCTTTGTATTATCCAACGGCCATGGCTCGATGTTAATTTATTCCTTATTGCACCTGACAGGTTTTGATTTAAGTATTGATGAAATAAGAAATTTTCGTCAGTTGCATGCTAAAACTCCAGGGCATCCTGAATATGGTTACGCGGATGGAGTAGAGACAACGACTGGACCATTAGGCCAAGGTATTTCAAATGCTGTTGGTATGGCAATTGCCGAAAGAACTCTTGCTGCACATTTCAACAAAACCCGGCACTCTATTGTAGACCACTACACCTATGTGTTTATGGGTGATGGTTGTTTGATGGAAGGTTTGTCGCATGAAGCTTGTTCGATGGCTGGAACATTAGGTTTGGGTAAATTAATTGCTTTTTGGGATGATAACGATATCTCTATTGATGGCCACATCGGTGACTGGATGGAGAAAGGTGTCCCGGGAAGATTTAAATCATATAACTGGCATGTAATTGCAGATGTTGATGGGCACGACCCGGTTGCAGTTAACGCCGCTATTGTGGAAGCAAAGTCAATTAAAGACAGGCCAACTCTTATTTGTACACGTACAGTGATTGGTTTTGGTGCACCCAACTTGGCTGGTACGCACGATTGTCATGGTGCGCCTCTTGGTGATGAAGAGATTGCTAAAACTCGCGAACAGCTTGGTTGGAATCATGAGCCTTTTATAATTCCAGATGAAATTTATGATGGCTGGAATCATATAGCACAAGGGGCTGAAGTTGAAGAAGATTGGAACGAGAGATTTAGGGCTTATAGGGCTGAATTTCCAGAAGCAGCAGCCGAGTTTGAACGTCGTATGTCAGGTGCATTGCCTGCTAATTTTATTGATGAAATGGATAAATACATTGCTAAAACTCAAGAAGAAATGCCCAATATTGCCTCCAGAAAAGCCTCGCAAAATGCGATTGAAGCAATGGGACCTATTGTTCCTGAATTGTTTGGAGGTTCAGCTGATTTAACTGGTTCTAACTTGACCAATTGGTCTGGTAGTGTTGTTGTTAATGCTGATAATGCGAATGGTAATTACATTTCATGGGGTGTTCGTGAGTTTGGTATGGCTGCGATGATGAATGGAATGGTTCTTCATGGTGGACTCAAGGTTTATTGTGCAACATTCTTGATGTTTATGGAGTATATGCGTAACGCCCTTCGTATGTCAGCAATGATGAAAATCGGTTCTATCTTCGTTTATAGTCATGATTCTATTGGCCTAGGTGAAGACGGTCCAACGCATCAGGCAGTTGAGCAACTATCTACCATTCGAGTCATTCCAAACTTTCAAACTTGGCGAGCATGTGATGCAATTGAATCAGCGGTTTCTTGGAAAATGGCAATGCTGAGAGTTGATGCACCGACGGCATTAATTTTCTCGCGCCAAAACTTGACTCCAATGCAGCGTACGGACGACCAAGTCAGAAATATTGAAAAAGGTGGCTACGTTCTCAAGGACTGCAAAGGTGAAGCTGAAATTATTTTAATTGCCACTGGATCAGAGGTTGGCTTAGCAGTTGAGTCCGCTGAAGCAATGACTGATAAGAAAGTAAGAGTTGTTTCAATGCCATCTACCAATGTATTTGATGACCAAGGCCAGGATTACAAAGATTCTGTTTTAACACCGGGAGTTAAACGTGTGGCAATTGAAGCTGGTGTTGCAGAGTCGTGGTATAAATATATTGGTCTTGACGGTGGTGTTGTGGTTATGTCGACATTTGGTGAATCTGCACCTGCGGGAGATTTGTTTAAACATTTTGGCTTTACAGTAGAGAACGTAGTTTCAACTGTTGAGTCAGTGTTAGGTTAAAATACTTAAGGAGTAAAAAGATGGCAGTTAAAGTTGGTATTAATGGTTTTGGTCGCATTGGTCGGATGATTTTTCGTGCGATTGAGAAAGATTTTGATGGTTTAGAAGTTGTAGGAATTAACGACCTACTTGACAACGACTATTTGGCTTACATGCTCAGGTATGATTCAGTCCATGGTCGTTTTGGTAAAGATGTCGCTGTTGAAGGTGATAATTTCGTTATTAATGGTAAAAAGATTCGTTTAACTGCAGAGCGCAACCCTGCTGATTTAAAGTGGGACGAGATCGGAGCAGACTTAGTGATTGACGCTACGGGATTCTTCTTAACAGAAGATAGTTGTCAAGCTCACATTGATGCAGGCGCAAAAAAAGTAATTCAATCAGCCCCTTCCAAAGACGGCACCCCTATGTTTGTTTATGGTGTTAACCATAATTCATATGATGGTCAAGCGATCATCTCAGCTGCCTCTTGTACAACTAATTGTTTGGCGCCGATTGCCAAAGTACTTCATGATGAGTGGGGCATTAAGCGTGGCTTAATGACAACTGTACATGCTGCAACAGCAACTCAAAAAGTTGTAGATGGACCTTCCATGAAAGACTGGAGAGGTGGTCGTGGTATTTTGGAAAATATTATTCCTTCATCAACAGGAGCTGCTAAAGCAGTGGGTGTCGTGTTGCCTGAGTTAAACGGTAAATTAACTGGAATGGCTTTCCGTATACCAACCTCTGATGTTTCAGTAGTGGATTTAACTGCTGAGTTAAATAATGACTCTGACTATGAATCCATTTGTGCTGCAATGAAATCTGCTTCGGAAGGCTCTATGAAAGGAGTTTTAGATTACACAGATGAGAAGGTGGTTTCAACTGACTTTATTGGTAGTACTTACGCATCAACTTTTGACGCTGAGGCTGGTATGGCAATGGATTCAACTTTTGTTAAGCTAGTTTCTTGGTACGACAATGAGTACAGTTATACATGCAACCTACTTCGTTTGGCTGGGCATATCACCGAATAAATTATTTGAATTTATGGGGAGTAATTAATGAATGTAATTAAAATGACTGACCTGGATTTATCGGGTAAGCGTGTTTTAATTAGGCAGGATTTAAATGTCCCAATTAAGGATGGTGAAGTTGCGAGTGATAAACGTATTGTCGCTTCTCTACCCACTATTATTCATGCGATAGAAGCTGGCGCTAAAGTGATGTTAACTACACACCTCGGTAGGCCAACTGCTGGTGAGTTTGATGTAAAGTTCTCATTAGAGCCTGTAGCTAAACATCTCACCAGATTACTTGGTCAGCCGGTGAGTCTTGTATCTAATTGGCTTGATGGTGTAGAGTTGGAAGATGGTGAAGTTGTACTCTGTGAAAATGTACGATTCAACGAAGGTGAAAAAGAGAACAATGAGAATTTATCGAAAAAAATGGCGGCCTTGTGTGATATCTGTGTACAAGATGCCTTTGGTACGGCACATAGGGCTCATTCATCGACCTATGGTGTCACACAGTTTGCACCTATTTCTTGTGCAGGACCACTTCTTGTTGCAGAGCTAGAGGCTCTCGGAAAAGCTCTTGACAACCCAAAGAGACCAATGGTGGCAATTGTTGGTGGTTCAAAAGTATCAACTAAGTTGACTGTATTAGATGCCCTTTCAAAAATTGTTGATCAACTAGTAGTTGGTGGTGGCATTGCTAATACTTTTATTGCTGCCCAAGGGCATGTTGTTGGGCAATCTTTGTGTGAACATGATCTCATTCCAACGGCCCAAGCTTTGATGAAGGACTGTCCAATTCCTGTGCCAACTGATGTAGTTTGTGGTAAGGAGTTTTCTGAGTTTGCGACTGCTGAAATTAAAAGTTCAAGTAATGTTGCTGTAGATGATATGATTTTTGATATTGGGCCTAATTCTGCCAGTGAATTAGCTGAGATTATGCACAATGCTGGTACGATTGTTTGGAATGGACCTGTTGGCGTGTTTGAGCTTGACCAATTTGCAGGTGGTACTAAAAGCTTGGCAAATGCGATTGCAGAATCCAAAGCTTTTTCAATTGCAGGTGGTGGTGACACTCTTGCAGCATTAGATAAATTCAATATTGAAGACAGAGTATCCTATATATCAACTGGTGGTGGCGCCTTCTTAGAGTTTTTAGAGGGTAAGAAATTACCGGTAGTAGAAGTTTTGGAAAAAAGAACAGAGAAATAATGATTAAAAGACGGACTAAAATTCTAGCAACACTGGGCCCAGCAACTGATAGGCCGGGAGTATTGAAAGGCATCTTGGACGCTGGTGTAAATGTTGTACGTATCAATTTTTCTCATGGATTAGAGGAGGAGCATTTGAGCCGTGTTGTGGCAGTGAGAAATTATGCGAAAGAAAACGATACCTACATCGGTATCTTGATGGACCTTCAGGGTCCAAAGATTCGTATATCTGCTTTCAAAAATAACAAAGTTGAATTAGAAAATGGATCCAAGTTTACACTTGATGCAAATTTAGATGAAAACAAAGGTAATCAAAATTCTGTTGGTATTGAATATAAGTCTTTACCCAATGAAGTTAAAGCTGGAGATGTTCTGCTATTAGATGATGGAAAAATAATTCTTGAAGTGGAACGTAGTGAAGGCTTAAAAATTGTAACCACCGTCATTCAATCAGGTGTTCTATATAGCAATAAAGGTGTCAATTTGCGTGGCGGAGGATTAAGCGCTCATGCACTAACCGATAAAGATAAGAAAGATATTTTGATTGCAGCAAAGGCTGATGCTGACTATGTTGCCTTATCTTTTCCTGTTAATGCAGATGATGTACGTGAAACTAAAAAACTTTTAAAAGAAGCCGGTTCAAAAGCAAGTGTTATCTCGAAAATTGAACGAGCTGAATCATTAGCTTCAGACGTAATTCAAGAGATAGTAAATGAGTCAGCGGGAATTATGGTTGCTCGTGGAGACCTGGGAGTTGAAATCGGAGACCCACAATTACCAGCAGTTCAGAAACGGCTTATAAAATTGGCTCGATCTAGTGACAAAGTTGTGATTACAGCGACACAAATGTTGGAGTCAATGATTGCTAATCCCATTGCCACTCGGGCAGAGGTGTTTGATGTTGCCAATGCTGTTCTTGATGGCACAGATGCTGTCATGCTTTCGGCAGAAACTGCCGTCGGTGAATATCCAGTCAATGCCGTTAAAACAATGAGCGATGTTTGTCTTGAGGCTGAAAAAAGTCGAAGAACGACCTTGTCTCGTCACAGACTTCACTCAAACTTTGAAGAGGTTGATTATTCAATCGCTATGAGTGCCATGTATGCTGCAAATCATATGGGTGCGAAAGTTGTTGCAGCACTTACTCAAACAGGAAATACTGCTCTGGTGATGTCTAGAATTAGTTCAAATATTTCAATTTTTGCGATGTCTGATAGTGAGAAAACATTACAAAAGGTAACTTTGTATAGGGGCGTATACCCTTGTGGCGTGGAAAAAACAAGTGCTGATGATTGGTATGCAATTAACAGCCATGTGATAGAAAATCTTCAGGAAAAATCGGCTGTGGATGATGGCGATTTAGTAATCATAACGAAGGGAATGCACAAAGATAAATCAGGCGGAACAAACATGATAAAGATTGTTCGTGTTGGAGAAGGAAATTATTAAATAGTAAAATAATAGGAAGGATAAAAAATAATGATTAATAAACAAGATGAATTGAGAGAAACAGCTAATCGCCTAGCAGCAAATGGAAAAGGCTTGCTTGCGGTTGATGAATCTACACCAACGATTGGCAAACGCCTTGCTGGTATCAATATTGAAAATACAGAAGAAAACCGTCAGGCTTATCGTGGCATGCTGTTTACTACAGAAGGTCTTGGTGAGTACATAAGTGGTGCTATTCTTTTTGAAGAGACGCTATATCAAAATCATTTAGATGGTGAAACCATGGTTTCAAAACTTGATAAGCTGGGAATCGTTCCTGGAATTAAAGTTGACAAAGGTTTGCATCCACTTGCAGGGGCTCACGAAGTTGAAACTTGGTGTCTGGGTTTAGAAGGCTTAGCTGAGCGAACAGCAGAGTATTATGATCGTGGTGCGCGTTTTGCAAAATGGCGTGCTGTATTACAAATTACTGCTGATGGGTGTCCTACTGATCTTGCTATCAAGGAAAATGCTTGGGGATTAGCTCGATACGCTAGAATTTGTCAAGAATCTGGCCTTGTACCAATTGTTGAGCCTGAGATTCTTATGGATGGTAATCATACTATTGAGCGTACAGCAGAAGTCCAAGAAAGAATTCTGACAGAGGTTTATAGGGCATGTGCAGAAAATGGTGTTTTCCTTGAGGGTAGTTTACTAAAGCCTTCAATGACAGTCTCAGGTGCTGATAACGATAATAAAGCAGGTTCTGAAGAAGTTGCGAAGATGACTGTACGCACAATGGAGCGTTGTGTACCTGCAGCCGTTCCAGGAATCATGTTTCTTTCTGGTGGTTTAACTGAAGAGGATGCTTCTGTCTATCTTAATACTATGAATAGTATTGATCGCCCAAGTTCAAGGAGTTTCTCATTTTCTTACGGCAGAGCATTACAGCAATCATGTTTGCAAGCATGGCAGGGTAATGATATTGTCGCTGGTCAAAAAGCTTTAATGGCAAGAGCACAAGCAAACTCTGAAGCCTCAAGAGGTGATTATGTTGCAGGTTCTCAGCCTTCTTCTCAAGATACCTTGTTCGAAGCTGGATATAAATACTAGTAAATCTTATGTTTTAGGTTGGTTAGACTCGCAGATAAGCTAAAACATAGAGCGTATAATGAATGGCCCGTAATATTACGGGCCTTTTGTATTGGAATAATGAAAAGAAAATGAAGCAAAGTAAATATTTTCCAGTAATTGTTGTTGGAGGTGGGCATGCGGGTGCAGAAGCCGCGCTTGCTTCAGCACGTATGGGTGTTGATACATTATTAATTACACATAATATTGAAACATTAGGCCAGATGAGCTGTAATCCTGCTATTGGAGGTATTGGGAAAGGACATCTTGTCAAAGAAATAGATGCTATGGGTGGTGTGATGGCCAAAGCAATAGATAAGGCTGGTATACAATTTAGAACGTTGAATGCCTCAAAGGGGCCAGCTGTAAGGGCCACCAGAGCGCAAGCAGATAGAGTATTGTATAAAGCAGCAATTAGAAGCAAACTTGAAAATCAAGAAAATTTGACTCTATTTCAACAACCAGTTGATGATCTAATTATTGAGAATTATCAGGTAAAAGGTGTGATCACCCAAATGGGTTTAGAATTTTTTGCAGATAAAGTCGTTCTTACGTCAGGTACTTTTTTAGGAGGCGTGATACACATTGGCAAGCAAAATTACCAAGGAGGTCGTGCGGGTGATGCTCCTGCTAACGTCTTATCACAGAAATTACGTTCTTATGATTTGGGAGTTGGCAGATTAAAGACAGGGACCCCTCCTCGTTTGGATGGCAGGACTATTAACTTTGATGTTTTGCAAAAACAACATGGCGACAACCCTTTGCCAAGTTTTTCATTTATGGGTAACTCAACAGACCACCCTCAACAGATTCCTTGTTTTATTACGCACACTAATTCCAAAACACATGAATATATAAGTAATGGCTTGAAAGATTCACCGATGTATAGTGGCAATATTGAAGGCGTAGGGCCACGGTATTGCCCTTCGATTGAAGATAAAGTTGTACGATTTTCAGAAAGAGACTCTCATCAGATATTTGTCGAGCCAGAAGGGCTGAACACTCACGAGGTATACCCAAATGGAATTTCCACTTCTTTGCCTTATGAAGTGCAAGAAGACTTTGTTCACTCAATCAAGGGTTTTGAAAATGCAAAAATTATTCGACCAGGTTATGCTATTGAATACGATTTTTTTGACCCGCGTGGTTTAAAACAAACGCTTGAAGTTAAAAAGATATCTGGATTGTTTTTTGCTGGTCAAATTAATGGTACAACAGGTTATGAAGAAGCAGCTGCTCAAGGAATCCTTGCTGGCATTAATGCTGCCATACAGGTGCAAGAAAAATCCCCGTGGGTCCCCAAACGAGATGAGTCGTATATTGGCGTTATGGTTGATGATTTGACAACTAAGGGAGCGAGTGAACCATATAGAATGTTTACTTCACGAGCTGAATATCGATTATTGCTACGTGAGGATAATGCTGACGAAAGGCTAACACCTCAGGCACGAGAACTAGGCCTTATTAATGATCTTCGCTGGCGTTCTTTTAGTGGTAAGTATGAACAGGTGGCGACAGAAAAGAAGCGCTTAAAGGCTTTTTGGATTCAGGCAGGTGACCCTGAAGCTGAAGCTGTACTTGGAATAAAACTAGGTCGTGAATATAATTTGGAAGCTTTGCTTAAACGACCCAATATAGATTACAAAACGCTTAGTAAAATTGAGAAGGCAAAACCATTTTTGGAGGACGCTATACTCATTGAGCAAGTTGAAAATCAAATTAAATATGAGGGTTATATCAAACGACAGTTAGATGAGATTGAAAAATATCGTAAAAATGAAGATACTCATTTATCGGCTAATATTGATTACACTAAGATTAAGGCATTATCCAACGAGGTTAGACAAAAGTTAAACGAACAAAAACCTGAAACAATTGGACAGGCTAGTAGAATTCAAGGTGTAACGCCTGCATCTATCTCTATTCTTCTGGTGTATTTAAAAACCTATAAGACTCCCTCGTGATTGAAAAAAAACGGTTACTCTGTGAAGGCGCAGAGTTGATGAATATCCCGCTTTCAGATCAACAAATCCAGCAATTACTTCATTATCTTTCACTCATTCTTAAATGGAATAGGGTCTACAACCTGAGTGCTATTCAGGATCCCATTGAGTCAGTTAAAAAGCATTTGTTAGACAGTTTATCAATTATTCATTTTGTACAACCTGGTTTGCTATTAGATGTTGGTTCAGGTGCAGGGTTGCCAGGCATTGTAATTGCAATCATGAAACCTGAAACAGAGGTATTTGTATTAGATAGTGTAGGTAAAAAGTGCCGATTTATGCAAGTTGTAAAATCCGAATTAGCCCTTGAAAACTTAATCGTAGTAAATAGTAGAGTTGAGTCATTTAAACCTAAGAAATCTTTTTCTCAAATTGCTTCAAGAGCTTTTGCAGAAGTAAGTAAAACAATCCAATTAACTAAACACCTTCTCGAAGAAAATGGTCGATACTTGTTGATGAAAGGTGGTAATGTTGATGAAGAGGATATCGATAATTTGAATGTAAAGGTACATTCAATGGCGGTACCTTTTGTTTCAGACAAGCGTTCACTTTTAGAAATTCAGTTATAATTTTTGCTATGCAAATTGTTGATTCTCATTGCCATATTGACCGTGTTGATTTAGATGCTTTTGGAGGTAGCATTGAATCAATGCTGGAACATGCTGAGGGCTTATCAGTATCAAAATTTTTGTGTGTATGCATTAATTTAGAGCAATTTGATGAAGTGCACAACTTGGCATTGGATCACCCAAGTATTTTCGCATCGGTCGGAGTTCATCCGACAGAAACAAATTGTATAGATCCAGAAGTCGATGAATTACTGGTTTACGCAAAAAGCGACAAGGTGATTGCGATTGGTGAGACTGGTCTAGATTACTTTCACATTAAAAAAGACGATGCTGACTGGCAAAGAGAACGTTTTCGTCGCCATATTTCAGCTTCAAACAAGTCTCGTAAGCCGATGATTGTGCACATGAGAGATGCACAAAAAGATACCATTAGGATTCTATCGGAGGAAAAAGCTGAGGCAGGAGTTATGCATTGTTTTACCGCAGATTGGGAGACAGCTAAGGCCGCATTGGATCTTGGAATGTATATTTCTTTTTCTGGAATTTTGACATTCAATAGCGCAGAACCTTTGCGTGAAGTTGCAAAGAAAATTCCCGCTGATCGTCTTTTAGTTGAAACAGACTGTCCTTATTTGACGCCGATGCCTTTCCGTGGGAAGCCTAATAGTCCAGCTTATACTTATTATGTTGTAGAAAAACTCGCTGAAATTCGAAATACCAGTATTGATGAAATGGCAGCGGTCACAACGAAAAATTTTAATCAATTATTTTTTTCGTGACTTTATGACTATCCATGTCACAGCCAGACTTGTAACAGTTGATGAGTTTTCAATAGGCCAGCGGCTAGATAATTATTTGTTGAAGCAACTCAAAGGTGTTCCTAAATCTCACATTTATCGAATTATTCGTAAGGGTGAAGTGAGGGTCAATAAAGGCCGAAAAAAAGCAGATTACAAGCTGCAATTTGAAGATATTGTACGCATCCCTCCTATAAAAACTGCTTCTGAAAAAGTCATAAACCCCTCGGATAATTTAATTGATGTACTTAATCAGTCAATTCTATACGAGGACAATGGTTTGATGGTTCTTAATAAGCATCACGGCATGGCTGTACATGGTGGCAGTAATGTTAGTGTTGGTTTGGTTGAGGCTTTGAAGGCTAAATATAAACAACCAATTGAGCTTGTTCATCGGCTTGACAGGTCCACTTCAGGATGTTTGATTTTAGCGAAAAAACGATCGACTTTAAAAGCGTTACATGAGCAACTTGTACAGCACCAAATGGAAAAACGTTACATCGCTCTAGTCAAGAATGCTTGGAGTAAAAAACGCCATACTGTTGATGCTCCGATTTATCAAAATTCTAGATATAGTGTGATTGATGCTAAGGGAAAACAAGCAGTAAGTCATTTTCATCCGTTGAAGAATTTTCAAGAAGAGGACTTCAGCGCCTCCTTAGTTGAAGTTGTAACCGAAACTGGTCGTACCCATCAAATTCGTGTGCATTCAAAATATGTAGACCACCCAATTGCGCATGACGATAAGTACGGTGACCACTTGTTTGATAAGGTGATGAAGGAAAAAGGGTTGAATCGACTATTTTTGCATGCCAAGTCAGTTACTTTTACAAATCCTACGACAAACGAAATTCAAAAAGTAGTTGCACCATTAGCAATTGAACTTGAGGATTTTTTAAACAAGTTATGAATGCCTATTTCCGTTTAATGCGTCTTAATAAACCGATTGGTATATATTTACTTTTGTGGCCAACTTATTGGGCACTATTTTTGAGTGCTGGAGGTTGGCCCGATATTGACTTATTAATCATATTCACTTTTGGTGTAATTATTACACGTAGTGCAGGCTGTGTAATTAACGATTATGCTGATCGCGAGATTGATAAACATATTACTCGAACTCGTGATAGACCTATTACTACAGGCGAAATTAGCCCCAAAGCAGCTTTATTATTATTTTTTGCTTTAGGATTGGCAGCTTTCGCTTTGGTGCTGTTAACCAATACACTAACCGTCAAGATCTCATTTATTGCAATAGCTCTAACTGTTTTATACCCTTTTACTAAGCGTTGGACAAATCTACCACAGTTCATTTTGGGCTTAGCGTTTGCGATGAGTGTTCCTATGGCTTTTAGCGCTCAAACCGGTACTGTACCAGCATCAGCTGGATGGATTTTTCTCGCAACTGTGCTCTGGACGCTGGTTTACGACACCCTTTATGCAATGGCAGATAGAGATGAAGATTTAAAAATTGGAGTTAAATCAACAGCGATTTTGTTTGCAAAATACGACCAAATATTCATCACTTTACTGCAAATTTTATTAATGATTGTGTTTATAAAAATTGGAAATTTATTCGATTTAGGGGCTTTTTATGATATTTCTTTAATAATTATTTTATTTTTTATGATTTATCATCAATTTTTGATCAAGAAGCGTCAAAAAATGGACTATTTCAAGGCTTTCATAAACAACCATTTCATTGGTATGACAGTATTTTTTGGTATTTTTCTATCTATAGCTATTTAACGATATCTTCTGTTGTTTTTTTGCAACAATTACGATTTTTTCTGCAAAATTTCTTCTATTTTTAGTGTTTTTTCCTCAAAAAAACTTGACATGCTGATTTTGGTACTATAAAAAGTGCACCAATCAACAAATATGTTGGTTGTCTTTTATAACTTAATGGAGAGATGTTATGTTAATGGATAATGTAACTGGATGGATCAGAAAGTTAACTGAAGCGGGTGTAGCTGCGATCGCACTTGCAGTAGTTGTACAAGTAATCTTTGGTTCTGGTGCTGCATTCCTTCCTGGGGATGTAATTGCTACCTTAACTGGTATTATTAGTTCGCTTGGTGGTGCCGGCTTAGTCGGTCTACTTGCAGCGGCCTTGTTATACAAGATCTTTACACGTTAAAAGTAACATATTAACTCAATAAAAGACCCGCCGAAAGGCGGGTTTTTTTATGTTTAATTTTAATTTTGTCTATTAATTTTCTTAATAATAAACTTGACACAATGTTTTTGGTACTATAAAAAGTCCACCAATCAACTAAATATGTTGGTTGTCTTTTACCTCTAGAGGAGAGATGTTATGTTAATGGATAATATAATTGGATGGGTCAGAAAGTTAACTGAGGCAGGTGTTGCAGTAATTGCTCTTGCAGTAGTTGTACAGATAATCTTTGGGGATGATGCTGCTTTCCTTCCTGGGGACATTCTTGGCAGCCTAATTGAAATAGTCAGTGCACTTGGTGGTGCCAACTTGGTTGGTTTAGTTGCAGCGGGCTTAATCTACAAGATATTTACACGTTAAAGGTAACATATTAACTCAATAAAAAACCCACCGAAAGGTGGGTTTTTCTTATAAGCTAGAGCAGTAAGTAGAGACTCTCTAGATGCCTCTTAATAACTCGTTGATACCAACTTTAGATCTTGTTTTTGCATCAACCTGCTTGACTATTACTGCGCAGTATAAAGAATAACTACCATCCTTTGATGGTAGGTTGCCTGATACAACCACAGAACCTGCGGGTATTCGCCCAAAAGTAACTTCACCAGTTTCACGGTTGAAGATTTTTGTAGATTGTCCAATATAGACACCCATTGAAATGACAGCACCTTCCTCGACGATTACTCCCTCTACTACTTCTGATCGTGCTCCAATAAAACAATTATCTTCAATAATCGTAGGATTTGCCTGTAATGGTTCCAGAACACCCCCAATACCAACACCTCCAGAAAGATGAACATTTTTACCAATCTGAGCACAGGAGCCTACAGTTGCCCAGGTATCGACCATTGCTCCAGAATCTACATATGCGCCAATATTTACATAAGATGGCATTAAAACGGTATTTGAGGCAATATAAGACCCACGTCTTGCAGTTGCAGGCGGAACGACTCGAACACCAGCAGCTTGGAACTCTTCATTCGTAGTGTTAGCGAACTTTGAGGGAACTTTGTCATAATATTGAGTGTAACCAGCTATTGGGATGTTGTCTTCTAGCCTAAAAGAAAGTAAAACAGCCTTTTTTAACCACTCGTTAACCTGCCAATCTCCTATCCCTTTTTGTTCGGCAACTCTAGCCTTGCCAGTGTCAAGCAAATGAATCGCCTCTTCAACCGCCTGTCTAACTTCTATGTTGGCTGAATCAGGTGTGATATGGGCACGATCTTCAAAGGCCGCTTCAATAATATCTCTCATAATTTTGTCAATAAAAAAAAAGGCCTAATTATATCAGTCAGAACAGTTTGAGTCTTATCTAATGTTCATGGTGGTGGTTATGATGATGCTCATAAGTAGCCATTAGTTCATGTATTTGATCAGCAAATAAATCATTAAATTGTTCATCTTTTAGAATCGATTCTGGAAGCCCTTCACAACAAATATGGTGATATAGGCATAGAACTTGGGTGGACTCTTTCATTACTCGGTGAAGATCATGAGAAACCATTAACACGGCGCATTTTTGTTTTTGATGAATCTCTTGGATCAATTTGTATAATTGCATCTGTCCATCTACATCAAGATTTTGTGCCGGCTCATCCAATATAAGTACGTTTGGTTTGTTAAGCAAGGCTCGTGTTAGTAGTACTTTTTGTAATTCACCTCCTGAGAGATTTTTTAAGGGTGAATTTAGTAAATCTTTGATACCTGTAAGTTCAGATGTTTGATTGGTAAAGTTTTTATCTGTCTTTTGGTTGAGTGTCAAAAAATCGACAACTGATATTGGAATAAAAGGGTTTGCAGTAAATGATTGAGGGGTATAGCCTAAACGAACATTATTACTATGGTTCACTTTGCCACTATCCTGTTTAATAATCCCTAATAGAACTTTAATCAAGGAACTCTTTCCAGCTCCATTAGGACCAATCAAGGTAATGAACTCTCCAGGATGAAGTTTCAGACTAACATCATCTAAGATATTTTTACCGTTATGATTGAGTGAAATATTGTCAGCGGTAATGAGTGCATCAGACATACTAATATTTTATCTAACAATCATCAACAAGGCAGAATAATATAAGACTAAGCTTATGTTTTTCAAAAGTCAGTTTGGCATAAAAAAAGCCGAGATTAGATGTAAAATTCTTGCATGGCTCAGCAACTCATTTTAGTCGACGGTTCGGCATACTTGTTTCGTTCATACTTCTCGACCCTATCACAAAATTTAAGTAATGATAAAGGCTTTCCAACGGGCGCAATGTTTGGTGTTATTAATGCCATTAAACATTTACAAAGACAATATAAAGGTGCCAAACTGATTATGGTTTTTGATTCCAAGGGGTCAAATTTTCGTCATCAAATTTATCCACAATATAAAGCCAATAGGAAACCCGCGGATGAGTTGATGATTGTTCAAATCGAACCTCTATATCAAATCATTAAAGCTATGGGTTTTCATTTTATTTGTGAAGAAGGGGTTGAAGCAGACGATGTTATAGCAACATTAGCTAAACTAGCACATGAAAAAAATATTGAAACCATCATAGCGAGTAGTGACAAAGACCTCTTTCAATTAGTAGGTGGTCATATCAAGCAACTTAATATGAAGGGTAAGCTTTATGACGCAGAAATGGTGAAAGAAAAAATGGGTGTTAGGCCACACCAAGTTCTAGACCTGTTAGCTTTGACGGGCGATGCTTCAGACAATATACCTGGCGTACCAAGTGTAGGCCCAAAAACGGCTACGAAATGGTTGCAGCTTTATGGAGATATAGAGGGTGTTAAAGCTAATGCTAACAAAATAGAAGGCAAGGTTGGTGAAAAGCTAAGAGAGTCATTTGACTTGTTAGATCTTTCTTATCAATTAGCTCAACTTAAGTTTGATGTTGATTTGCCTTTTAATGTCTTTGATGATGAGCCAGGAGAAAATACTGAAGAATTGATTGAATTGTATAAAGAATACGGTTTTTCTATGTGGCTAAAGCAATTAGCTGATCAAGTAAAAGAGCCACCAATAACTGAGACAATCGAACCTTTAGTGAGTGAGAGTCAAGATCAAAAGAGTACATTACTTCTTAAGGAGTTTACGCAAACACTAATTCTTGCACAAGCTGATTTTGATTCCTTACTGCGACAGTTAACAAATTGTAAATCCTTTGTTTTTGACTTGGAAACCAATAGTCTAGACTATATGAATGCAGAGATTGTTGGGCTAGTATTTTTACTAGATAAGCAAAGTTACTATGTACCAGTTGCACACGATTACTTAGATGCTCCTGAACAATTGTCTCGACAATCTGTAATGGAATCATTAAAGCCTATTCTTGAGAGTCAAGTGATTGGTAAGATTGGTCAAAATTTAAAATATGACGCCCATGTACTAGCAAATATAGGTGTTGATTTGAACGGTATTGTTGATGATACTATGATCAAATCATACTGCTTAAATTCGGTGGCGACACGTCACAACATGGATGATTTATCAGAGCACTATCTTGGTCATAAAACAATTCATTATGCTGATGTAGCAGGAAGTGGAAAAAAACAATTGACCTTCAATCAGGTAAATATAGATGAAGCATTTCCTTACGCCTGTGAAGATGTTATTGTCACTTCTGAGTTAAATAAAATCCTAGAATCCAAGTTACAACAATATCCAAAACTAATGACGCTGTATCGGACCTTAGAGCTTCCTCTAATGGATATTATGCTAAAGCTGGAACGAAATGGCGCATTTGTTGATGAGGTTTCACTCTTCGATCAACAGATGCAAATTAAGTCTGAAATGCAGGAGATTCAAAGTCAAGCTTTCGAAATAGCAGGAGATGAGTTTAATCTTGAATCACCCAAGCAAATCCAACAAATTTTGTTTAGTGAAGAAGGGTTGGGCCTCAAACCGAAGAAGAAAACAGCTAAGGGTCAACCGTCAACAAATGAGGAGGCGCTAAAACTATTGGAACACCCATTGGTTGATTTAATAATGTCTTATCGGACACTAACTAAACTGAATTCTACCTATTTAGAAGCTTTGCCAAAGCAAATAAATAGACAAACAGGCCGCTTGCACACTTCGTATCATCAAGCAGTAACTGCAACGGGAAGGCTTTCTTCTTCAAAACCTAATTTTCAAAATATCCCGATCAGAACGGAACAGGGTGCACAGATCCGATCAGCGTTTGTTTCAGGTGAGGGTAATGTTATTGTGGCTGCTGACTATTCTCAAATCGAGTTGAGGATTATGGCGCATATTTCTGAAGATAAAAACTTAATTGAGGCTTTTCGTAATAATGTAGATGTGCATCGCTCTACTGCTTCCCAGGTATTTGATACTGAGCTTACGAAGGTAACAAAGGAGCAGCGTAGAAAAGCTAAGGCAATTAACTTTGGTCTGATTTACGGAATGAGTGCATTTGGTTTAGCAAAACAAATTGATGTTTCTCGAACTGAAGCTAAACAATATATTGACGGTTATTTTGAAAACTATCCGGGTGTTTTGAAGTTTATGGATGAAACAAAAGAAAAGGCTAAATCACGAGGCTTTGTTGAAACTATCTTGGGCAGACGGTTATATTTACCTCAGATTAATGCTAAAAATAAAATGCTTCAACAGCATGCATTAAGAACAGCGATTAATGCACCTATGCAGGGTTCATCTGCCGATATTATAAAAAAAGCAATGTTGGATATTCAAGCCTGGATTGATAGAGAAGATAATGGTATTAAGATGATTATGCAAGTGCATGATGAGCTTGTCTTTGAAGTTCAAGCTGAAAAATCAAAAGAGTATGCTGAAAATTTAAGATCTTTGATGGCAGAGGCTTTAAAGTTAAGTATCCCTTTAGTTGTTGATGTAGGAATAGGATCAAATTGGCAAGAAGCTCATTAGAGTTAAACTAAAATAGCTTCTAGATCCATAATGTAATGATTTTATTAATAAATAATGAAAGAGCAATTACAAGAACTAATTATTAAAAGCCTTAGTGGACTAATCGATAAGGGTCTGCTCAGTGAGCTACCTTCAAAGATTCGTCTAGACCATACTAAAGATAAAACTCATGGTGATTATGCAACGAATATTGCATTGGTGTTGGCAAAGCAAACTAAAAGTGACCCGAAAAAATTAGCGCAGACCATTGTTGATCAATTGGGAGAATCCTCACTCGTTAAAAAAACAGAAATCGCCGGACCGGGATTTATTAATTTTTTCCTTTCAGATGAATCGAGCATTGCTGTGATTAATGACATTATTGATAGTGGTGACAGTTATGGCATGTCAACTATTGGTTCAGGGAAAAGTGTACTCTTGGAATTTGTTTCAGCAAATCCGACAGGACCACTTCATGTTGGTCATGGTCGAGGAGCCGCTTACGGAGCTACAATTTCTAATCTCTTAAGGGCTGTTGGTTTTAAAGTAGACAATGAGTATTATGTCAACGATGCTGGTAGACAGATGGATATTCTGACTGTAAGTATTTTTTTCCGGTATTTGACTTTATCTGACGAAAAACTTAGATTTCCTGATAACGGCTATCAGGGTAAATACATCAAAGATATTGCTGAAAGCGTCTTTGAACAATATGGAGATAAGTGGCGACAAAGTTCATCAGTACTCTATAAAGATGTTTGCAAAGATGGTCAACAGGGCGGTGATAAAGAATCTCATATTGATGAATTGATCGTTAAGTCAAGGCAGCTATTGGGTGAGGGTTATGAAGCCATCTTTCGTATTGGTATCGATATCATTCTCAGTGGTATTAAAAGAGATTTAGCAGAGTTTGGCGTTAATTTTGAAAAATGGTTTTTAGAACAGTCTTTGATTGATAATGGGTTAGCTAAGGTTACAGTTGATAAATTACAGGAGTCTGGTCATATCTATTCAAAGGATGGAGCGCTTTGGTTCAATACAACTGAATATGGAGATGAGAAGGACCGTGTCGTTGTTCGCGATAATGGTATCCATACTTATTTTGCTTCAGATATTGCTTATCATCTTGAGAAATTTGAACGCGGCTATGACAAGGTAATAAATATTTGGGGTGCTGACCATCACGGTTATATCGCTCGAGTTAAGGCCTCCATTGCTGCACTTAATCATGACCCTAATAAATTAGAAATTCTACTGGTGCAATTTGCTAACTTATACCGTGGAGGCAAGAAAGTGCAGATGTCAACACGTAGCGGTTCTTTTGTGACTTTAGAAGAACTGCGTAATGAAGTAGGTAATGACGCTGCTCGTTTTTTCTATATTCTTAGAAAATCAGAACAGCATATGGACTTTGACCTAGATTTAGCCAAATCCAAAACTAATGAAAATCCAGTTTTCTATATCCAGTATGCACACGCTCGTATTTGCTCTGTTTTTAGACAAGCTGTCGACAAGGGTATTGAATTTGAAAGTCAAACAGCTGACCTCTCATTGCTTAAAGAGGATAGTGAAAAGGCACTTTTAAAAGAGCTTAGTCGTTATAAAAGTGTTATTGAATCCTCAGCCTTGCAATATGAGCCGCACCAGCTGGCTTATTATTTACGTGAATTAGCAACCCATTTCCATAGCTACTACAACATCTGTCCTTTTTTGGTTGAAGATAAAAAGCTTGCTCAGGCAAGACTGTCACTCATTTCTGCAACCAAGCAGGTTTTTGTAAATGGACTAAATATTTTAGGGGTGAGTGCACCAGAGTCAATGTGAATGATCAGTATCAAAGAGATCAGGCTTTAGATATAAGCGATTCTTTCATTGTACAAGCGCCAGCGGGTTCTGGCAAAACAGAACTACTCACTCAGCGTTATCTCAAATTACTCAGCATTGCTGATGAGCCAGAAACTATATTGGCAATAACTTTTACCAATAAGGCAGTAGATGAACTTAAACAAAGAGTGGTAAGTTCATTGACGCAAGCACAATCAACCCCACCCAAAGAAGCCCACAAACTGAAGACCTATAAACTTGCTTATCAGGTTTTGAAGCAATCTCAACTTCGAGAGTGGGATTTGCTCAATAATCCTTCAAGGATAAAAATTAGCACCATTGATTCTCTTTCAAGTTTGATCGTGTCGAAATATCCATCAATTGAGCAACTAATACCACCCAGAATAATGAGTGATCGTTATGAGTTCGAACACATGTACCAAATGGCAGCAGAACGGACACTGATGTTGATAGAGGAAGACGAGTACAACGAACCTATTGCCAACGTTTTATTGTATTTGGATAACCATGTGGATAAGTTTTATCGACTTTTGGTGCATATGCTATCAAAAAGAGAACAATGGTTACCTAGGCTGTACCTCAAAGGTGTGCTTGATATTGATTTTTTGGAGCGAACTGCACAACGAATTATTGTTGAGCATTTACAAGTTCTAAGAGAGATTGCATCGGAGTGCTTGAATGCAGAAATTTTCACTTTGCTTAAATCTAATACGCGTCCTGAAGTCTCCAAAATTAACAAACTTCCTGGTGACAAGTTAACTGACATGTCTAATTGGCAAATAATTGCCGACCTATTGCTAGCAAAAAGTAGCGGAGAATGGCGAAAAAAAATAGATAAGTCACTTGGTTTCCCGCCTGAACTCAAAGAACAAAAAAAATCTTTGATGGTAATCTTGAAAGAACTGGGTTCTGCAGATGTTTTCAAAAAACAACTTCTTGAATTAGATCAATTACCAAATGCTCATCAAAATGAATCCACCATAAACAGTATCAAAGATATCAGCCAAGTATTGAAACTAGGCGTTGCTCAATTAAGCTTGACATTTGAAGAACAAGGTGTTCAGGATTTTTCAGAAGTTGGAATGCAAGCAATTAAAGCGCTTGATAGTCGTGAAATAGTCAGTGATATTGCTTTATTTCTGGATTACCAAATCAAACATCTTTTAATTGACGAGTTTCAGGATACTTCTTATGCACAATTAATTCTTATTCAAAAGTTACTCGAGAGCTGGCAAGAGGGTGACGGTAAAACAATATTATTGGTAGGCGATCCAATGCAGTCAATCTATAGATTTCGTGAATCTAAGGTTGAAATTTTTTTAAAGGTCATGCAAGATGGAATTGCAAATGTAAAGATAAATCCACTATTACTGAACACTAACTTTAGATCAAATATGAGTATTGTTGAATCAAACAATACTTTTCTTTCTGATATTTTCCCCGATGTGGATAACCTAATACAGGGTGCTATTCATTTTTCTAAGTCCAACTCAGCTTCCAAAGATATGACTCAGGATGCAGTTAAGTTCTATCCCTTTGGTTATGGCCAAAATAAACAAGAGGCTGAACAAGTGAGTGCCATTATCAGTGAATCACAACAACAGGACTCAACTCAAGAGATTGCAGTGTTAGTGAGATCAAGAACTCATTTGCAAGACATCATGGCCTCACTTCAGTCTCATGAAATTAATTTTGAAGCTGTAAAAACAGAACCCTTAAGGTCTAATCTGTTTACTCGAGATTTAATAAGTCTAACTCGTGCGTTAATAAGTTTAGGAGATAAATTGGCCTGGCTATCCATTCTTCGCTCCCCTTGGTGTGGCTTGAAGCTTAATGAATTATTGATTATTAGTCGCTCTGATGAGATGACGATTTTTCACCAACTAAGTGACGATGCTGTTTTAAAAGAGTTTACTGAAGATGGTATGAAACGAGCAAAATACCTTTATCAAGCGATTTCAGAGGCAGTTTTCAATGAAGGGCGATTCTCTTTTGTTGAGCGTTTTCTTTATGCTCTAAATCAATTGAATCCAGAGCAAGAAATGAACCAACAGCAGCGAAATATAAAGTCCCAGTTTGTCTCTCTTTTAAATGAATGTGAGAGCAATGAAAATCTTGATATTGATACCTTAGAGTCAATGCTTCAGGACTTATATGCACCCTCTCAGCCAGCCTCTGTAAAACTTATGACTATCCATCAGGCGAAAGGATTAGAGTTTGATATAGTTATTCTTCCTGGGCTAGGTAAAACTGGGAAAAGCAACACTTCAGCACTGATTCAAATACAAGAATTTTCGAACCATAATATATTATTAGCGCCTATGAAGTCAGCTTATGATAGAGATGAAAGCAAGACATATCTATATTTGAAATATGTGGAAAAACAACAAAGTCATTTCGAGATGATGCGCCTATTGTATGTAGCGATGAGTCGTGCAAAAGAAAAACTACATTTACTAGGAAGCGTTAATAAATCAGGCGAAGTGCCAAGTAATACATTGCTTTATCTTTTAAGTCATTTTTATCAAGAATCAATCGACAACTTGGAAAATTTTCCTGAAGAAAATTCCAAACAATTAGTTGCACCTAAAATGATTCTTTACAAAGAATTCCCGAGCTTTTCTGGAAGGGAAACTCAACATATAAATGAACCAAAAAATTTACCCAGAAATATTGATTTAATTTATCAAAGTGCGTTAGGGACTATTGTTCATTATTATTTAGAGCATAGCTTGTTTAAACCCTCAGAAAAAAGTGTTGAGATTAAGTTGCTGGAGTTCGGCTTTCCGAAAAAACTTCTTCATACATACACCAAACAAGTTTGTCAGTTACTTCAGAATACCGAGCAAGATAAAGTGTTTGATTGGTTATTTAAGCACAGAGAGTCTACTCAGACCGAAGCTGAATATAGTGGTAACTCAAAAAATGTTATTATTGACAGACTATTTATTGAAGACGGCGTGCTGTGGGTTATTGACTTCAAAACAGCTTCACCAACAAAAGACGAATCCATTGATGCATTTATTGAGCGTCAAAAAAATTCTCATCAAGAGCAACTTCTAGAATATCAAACAATTTTACATAACGTCTTCAAATTGCCTACAAAGCTAGCTTTATACTGTCCATCTATTAGTCAATTGATTTATCTATAAATTTATTTTAAGTACATAAATTGCTGGACAAAATAGAGAATTACACCTATGATGATTCCCAATTTATTAGAGTATTTATTGATATGAGTAAGCCCAGTGAACTGATTGGTTGGAATGACTATAGCTATAGTTATGGGGGGCGGGAGATTAAAACCATTAACCCTTCTATACAAAGTGGTTCTACGGTTTTATTTGAAAGCTATGAGGATATGCAGTTGAACGATAGGGGTCAGTATCCTGGTATCACTTACGGGACAGGAGGTTTATCAACTCAGAAGAGCTTTGAAGAAGCTATATGCAGGCTTGAAAATGGTCATATTTCGCATGCATTTCCTTCAGGCATTAATGCGATTATATGTACATTAATGGCGTTTACTCAGAGCGGTGACGAGGTTTTAATTACTGACAATGTCTATGGCCCCACTGCGAGATTCTGCCATAAAGTTCTTGCTAAATACAACATTAAAATTACACATATAGAGTCCAATATCGGTTCTGAAATTAGTCAATATATCAATGACAATACTAAACTAATTTTTTTAGAGTCCCCGGGTTCCAATACTTTTGAAATTCAAGATATTCCTGCAATAGTAAAAATTGCAAAAAGAGCAGGCATTCCTACAGTCATTGATAATACGTGGGCTACGCCATTATTTTTAAAACCTTTAGATCTAGGAGTTGACATCTCGATTCACTCAGCCACGAAATATATTTGTGGCTATTCTGATGTTTTAATAGGTTGCATAACCGTAAATAAGAAGTATTCAAAAGAGTTAGATGAATATTTGAATACAGTTGAAAGTTATACGAACTCGCATGACTGTTATCTTGCTTTGAGAGGGTTAAGAACACTACAAGTTCGTCTCAGTGCTTATCAAAAGTCTGCATTTGAGATTGCGAGATGGCTTGAAACAGAAGATATTGTTGACTGTGTCATTCATCCTGGACTAGAATCGCATCCTCAGCACAATCTCTGGAAGAGAGATTATTCTGGCGCATCTGGGCTTTTTGCATTTACATTTAAAGAAAAATATTCAGACAATAAAATTGCGTTATTTATAAATTCACTCGAGATGTTTGGGCTTGGGTATAGCTGGGGTGGGTTTAAAAGCCTTGTAACTGCAAGACAGTACAAACGAGATGGCAAATGGGTGCATGATGGCAAGCACCTTATTCGTCTGAATATAGGTCTTGAAGATACAAAGGACTTAATTTCAGATATAAAAAGTGGTTTTGGTAAACTAAATTAAACTATTTAACTCTTTTGTCGTTAAGGACAGTCACACGATGCATATGACGAATCTTAGGCAAATAATCAAGAACAGCGTAGTGTTGTGTAATTCGATTGTCCCAGATAGCGATAGAGTTGTTGCGCCAACGAAACCTGACCTGGAACTCGGGTTTGGCAATATGTTGGTACAAGAATTGTAGTATACGGTCACTTTGACCTTGACTTTCATTAATTATATTGCGTGTAAATGACTGGTTGACATTTAAATATTTCAAGCCAGAAACAGGATGTGTCTCGACAACTTTGTGCACTGCTGAGCCGACGCTCTTAAGTGCATTGTTGACAGATTCAATACCGCCATCTCTATAAAAATCATTCCTAAACGTTCCCATGTCATTGATAGCTTCCAGATTTTCCAAGTACTGCTTCCAGCCATCTGTTAAATTATCATAAGCGGCGCTCATGCTCGCCCAAAGAGTGTCGCCACCAATGTCAGGAATTTTTATACCATGCAAAATACTGGCAAATGGAGGGTTTGATCTGAAGGTAAGGTCCTTGTGCCAATCTGTAGTATTTGGAATATTATTCTTATCATTCTTAAGTAGGACTATATTTTCATAACCATCGACATGTGGATAGACAGGATGAGGGGGCTCCGGCTCGCCAAAACTTTTTGCTAGTTTCAGATGGCTTTCGGGGGATAAGTCTTGGTCTCGAAAAAAAACAACTTGGTTTTTAATCAGTGCATTGTAGATCTGATTACATATATCATCGTTTAGGCCCTTATTAAGCGATACTCCAGAAATCTCTGCTCCGATGGACGGTGTCATTGCTTCAATTTTCAAAATTCACTTCCTAACCAAAAAATCATTACTCTATAAGAAAATATATGAAAAAGCAATGATTTTTTATGACTCTTGTTTGTTGTGCTTTAGCCACCACAAAAGAAGCAGCAACTGAAATGCTAATAACGGGATAACAGACAACATCGTTACCTCCCAACTAAAGTTGAACACAAACCAGCCTGCTGAAAGAGCTGCAAAAGCCTGAAAACCAAAAATCAGAAAATCGTTGACTGACTGAACTTTAAACTTTTCATTTTCATTATAAGAGCGAGGGAGTAAATTAGTACCTCCAATAAACAAAAAATTCCAACCCAGACCGAGGAGCATTAAAGACCACCAGTAGCTATTTAAAGATTGGTCCAAGTATGCAGTAGTAACAGAGATAATTAAAATAACAACACCAAGAATCATCATTCGTGAAAGCCCCAAATACTTAACAATCATTGCTGTAAATAGAGATGGTAGAAACATTGCAATGACATGACTTTGGATGACAAATTTAGTATGCTCAATTGAAAAGCCGTCCATCACATGCATACTCACTGGGGTTGCTGTCATGACAAAACTCATTACAACATAACCTGTAGTTGCAGCACTAGCAGCAATAATGAAAGAGCCTTGCTTAATAATTTCAATCAAGGGACGTCTTGATTTTTCCACTTGTTCATGAAGTTTTTCAACGGGTTGAAAAAAACAAAGCAACACAAATGCAGGAACAAAGAGTAAGGCAAGTAGAACAAATGAGCCTATAAAATCTATCTCAAACCAATTTTTACCTAAGGTAGCAACTTCAGGTCCGAGATAGGC
The DNA here is from genome assembly GCA_000372785.1 of gamma proteobacterium SCGC AB-629-P17. Classification (GTDB taxonomy): domain Bacteria; phylum Pseudomonadota; class Gammaproteobacteria; order PS1; family Pseudothioglobaceae; genus Pseudothioglobus. The sequence goes on from KB889780.1 coordinate 34,739, forward strand.
TGATAGCAAACTTCCAAGAAGAACTATAGCTATTGCTGTGGTTCTTTGTTCTTCTTGAACACTTTCAATTGCAGCAAATCTAAACTGATACATCGTTGCGGCTGTAGCGCCTAACAAAAAAACTTGACAGACAAAAAAGAGGAAAAGATTCAGTATAAATAGCATAGATGCCTAAGCCTATTGTGGCAATTGTGTAGAGACATGTACTCAAAAAAACTCTTTTACGACCAAACAAAGACATTAGCCGATTGACCGGCAGAATAGCAAGTGCAGTCCCTACTACTATTATCGCAACTGGAAGAGTTGAAAGATCTTTTACGTGAGTAAGTGAGTTACCGATAATTCCGCCAACAAAGACCATGAATACGGCAACTGACATAAAAAACGCTGAACATGTTGCTAATAGCCAGACATTTTTTGGAATTTGAAGCATGAAATAAGTTTTTCTTCTACTAAGTCGGGGTTATTACTTTTTCTTTCTTTGCCAATGATCAATCGTTTTTTGCTTTTTCCGGCTTAATGTCAGTTTATCACTTGGGGCGTCTTGGGTGATAGTTGAGCCGGCACCAATAGTGGCATTTTTACCAACCGTTATGGGAGCAATTAATTGAGTATCAGATCCAATAAATGCACCATCTTCAATGATAGTTTGATTTTTATTTGCACCATCATAATTACAAGTTATAACACCTGCGCTAATATTAACATCTTGACCTATTGAACTATCTCCAACATAGCTTAGATGGGGTACTTTAGATTTGTCACCAATTGTGGATTTTTTTACTTCAACAAAGTTACCAATTCTGGCATGATTACCCACCTCAGTTTCGGGGCGAATACGAGCAAAAGGGCCTACAGTTGTATGGCTTCCGATTATAGAATTTTCGATAATAGAGTTTGCATTAATTTCTGCATGATTGCCGATTTTAGCGTTTTTTATAATACAATTAGGCGCAATTAGAACATTTTCACCTAATTCGTTTTCACCTTCAAAGACGACATTTACATCTACTGAACAGTCCTTACCAAAGATTAAATTACCACGACAGTCGAAACGACTTGGGTCTTTAATAGTTAAACCCATAGACATCAAATCGTTTGCTTGTTTTTGCTGATAAATTCTTTCCGCTTCAGCCAATTGATTTTTATTGTTTATACCCATAACTTCAGATACATTGTCGCACACTAAAGATGAAATAGTAACATTATCTGAGACTGCAATTTCAACAATATCAGTGAGATATAGTTCACCTTGTTTGTTATTGGGCTCTAGTTGGCTTATATATTTCTTTAAAAGAGATCCTCGGATGGCCATAATGCCAGTATTGATTTCATTAATTTTTTGTTTGTCGTCATCTGCATCTTTATGTTCAATAATAGCCTGGACTCGTTTATTTTTATCACGCACTATTCGTCCATAGCCGCTTGGGTCATCTAGAGTTACGCTTAAAATGGAAAAGCCTGTTAAATGTGATTGGTCAATCAGTAATTTTATTGTATTTGTTGAAATGAGTGGTACGTCACCATAGAGTATGATGCAAGTCGATTTATTATTGATACCAGTTTTTACCTGTTGAACTGCATGACCTGTTCCTAATTGTTTTTTTTGTACTACCCAATTAATGGAATGGTTGTTGATTGAATTCTTTACGAGTTCGGCTTCATTGCCAATCACAATATTGATTGAAGTAGATAAAGGATTAATTGCATCAACAACATGCTGCAATAATGACTTGCCACCAATTTGGTGAAGCACTTTCGCTTTATTTGATTTCATTCGTGTGCCTTGACCGGCAGCTAAGATGATGGCGTCAATCATATTAATATGGGTTTATAGTACTTTACTAGAATTAATACTTATTTTAAGCGATAACTAGTTTTTTGTATAATGTTACACTTTTAATAAATGTGTGCTTTTTCAACTTTGATTTATTAATATTTTGATTGTTTAATAGTAAAATCCGCATTAGATTATAAAAAGTGAATAATAAATATGGCCAGAACCGATAATATTACCAGTCTATTCGGAAAGTCTCCTATAGCTCCGCTTCAAAAGCACATGAAACAAGCACATTCATGCCTTAAAGATTTTAATGCTTTTGCCAAAGCAGCAAATGCTCAAGATTGGGACAAAGCAGACACTATCCGAATTTCAATTAATAAGAAAGAGGAAAAAGCAGACAAACTAAAAAAGAAGCTTCGCATGAATTTGCCTAGCACTTTTATGATGCCTTTTTCTCGCCGAGATTTACTAGACGTTCTTCTAATTCAAGATTCTATAGCTAATATTACAAAGGACCTTGCTGGTTTAATGATGACTCGTCATATGGTTTTCCCCCAAGAGATTGCAGACGACTTTATAAAGTTGGCTGGGGATTGCATTAAAACCTCAGGCGCTGCCGTAGCTGCAATCAATGAATTGGATGCATTATTAGAAACTGCATTTGGCAGTCGTGAACGTAAAGTAGTCGATAAAATGATTAAAGAAGTCAATAGACTTGAGCATGAGACTGACGACTCTCAAAATGATATTCGTAAAAAGCTATTCGCCCTTGAGTCTAGCTTGCCCCCTGTTGATGTGATGTTTTACTATCGAGCCATCGAATGGCTAGGTGAAACAGCTGATGCGGCCCAAAAGGTTGGTTCGCGTTTCGAAGTCATGTTAACTAAATAGTTAGGGGAAAAATACAATGGAAATCATTATACAAAATAGCGATATTCTTATAATGCTTGGCATTGGTTTTGGATTATTTATGGCCTGGGGCATTGGTGCAAATGATGTTGCAAATGCTATGGGAACCTCCGTAGGATCAGGAGCTATCACCTTTAGACAGGCAATTATTATTGCAGTTATTTTTGAATTTGCTGGAGCTGTGCTTGCTGGAGGTGAGGTTACTGCAACAGTTCGTAAAGGCATTCTTGATGCAGGCGCGTTTATTGACAGTCCACATCTTCTTGTATATGGAATGTTGGCTGCACTGTTGGCAGCCGCTAGCTGGTTATTCATAGCCTCTTCATTTGGTTGGCCAGTCTCAACAACGCACTCCATTGTTGGTGCGATTGTAGGATTTGGTGCAGTAGGAGTTGGGGTGGATGCAGTATCTTGGGGGAAGGTTTATACGATTATAGCAAGCTGGGTAGTTTCACCATTATTGGCAGGTACTCTTGCTATTCTAATATTTAAAAGTTTACAAAATTTAGTTATTGATACAGACGAACCATTTAATAATGCTAAAAAATATTTACCTTTTTATGTATTTATAGTAGGTTTTGTTATTGCTTTGGTTACAATGATGAAAGGTCTGAAGCACGTTGAGTCTCTCAAACATCTTGGAAAAGATATGCCAACCAGTATGTTGATTGCTGTTTTAGTTGGCATTGTTGCTTCAGTAATTGCTGTATTTATTATAAGACGCATAAAGGAAATTCCAGAAGATGATGAGGAATTTTCATATGCTAGTATGGAGAAATTGTTTGGCGCCTTGATGGTTATAACTGCTTGTTCGATGGCTTTTGCTCATGGCTCTAATGATGTTGCTAATGCAATCGGACCTTTAGCTGCAGTCTATAGTATTGTTGAATCTGGGGGAGAAATTGTATCCAAAAGTGCCCTGCCATCTTGGATATTGCTAGTTGGTGGTGGTGGTATTGTGTTTGGACTTGCTACATTTGGTTTTAGAGTAATGAAAACTATAGGCAAGGGCATCACTGAATTAACTCCAAGTCGAGGTTTTTCTGCAGAATTAGCTGCAGCTACAACAGTAGTACTTGCATCGTATACAGGTTTGCCAGTTTCTACCACCCAAGTTTTGGTAGGTGCAGTTTTAGGTGTAGGTATTGCTAGAGGTTTGGCTTCTCTTAATATGCGCGTCATTAATAGAATCTTCCTTTCTTGGATTATTACATTACCTGCTGGTGCTTTAATGTCAATCTTATTTTTCTTCGCNCTGAAAGGTATTTTTGGGGCTTAAATTTCTCTTGTTAAGTGGGGGTCAATTATGACTTTAGCAGAAATACAAAAAAAACTCGAATCTAATATAGATCAATCTCAAATAACCATGGAAGGCGATGGTTGTAATTGCTCTGCAGTTGTTGTTTCTCCGATATTTGAAGGGCTATCACTTTTACAGAGACAAAGAATAGTGCTTGCGGTGGTGAGTGAAGAAATCAAAAGTGGGGAACTGCACGCATTGAGCGTTAAAACATACACCCCAAATGAGAGATAGTATATAATTCACCTGCATTTTGTTTTTGACTATATAACTGAATTCAAGGAAGGTTAATTAAATGAAAAAATTTAAGATGTTGTTATCACTAATAACCATTACTATTTTATTGGCAAGTTGTGGGTCACTTTCAGATTTGTACAGTGAAAAGTACGGTGATGACTGGGCAGCTTCTAATACATAATTAACTATAACAAATTAGTAAAATGAAAACAGAAATTCATCCCTCTTATGAAGCCATTAAGGTTGTGTGTAGTTGTGGCAATGCTTTTGAAACGCGTTCAACTAGCACTAAAGATGAAATACACATAGATGTATGCTCAAACTGTCACCCTTTTTATACGGGTAAGCAAAAAATTGTAGATACTGCCGGTCGTGTTGAGAAGTTTAAGTCTCGCTACGGCGCATTCAAGCGCTAAATAATAACTGTTATGCTTAAAAAAACCACAATTGTGGTTTTTTTTGTGCCAGAAGGAAACCTAAAATATACTGCAAAATCATTATAATCACCTTTTCGATTGAGACATTATTATGGCATCTGACTATATAAACGCCCTTTTGAAAAAGGAAGTAACGCGTACTCCGGTTTGGGTTATGCGACAAGCGGGGCGATATTTACCTGAATATCGTGAAACTCGAAAAAAAGCTGGCGATTTCCTAAGCTTATGTAAATCAAGTGAGCTCGCCTGTGAAGTGACACTTCAGCCTCTTGAACGTTTTGATCTGGATGCTGCGATTCTTTTCTCAGATATTCTAACCATTCCAGATGCGATGGGTCTTGGATTGTATTTTGTGGAAGGTGAAGGCCCCAAGTTTTCCAAGCCTTTGACCACACTGGATGATATAGATAGATTGTCTAAACCGGATGTTGGAAGCGATCTTTCCTATGTCAGTGAAGCGGTTTCAGTAATCAAAAAGCACCTCAAAGGCAGAGTTCCTCTTATTGGCTTTACTGGAAGCCCATGGACTTTGGCGACTTATATGGTAGAGGGTGGTTCCAGCAAGAGCTTTTCAAAAGTTAAGGGTTTGATGTATGAAAATCCCAATCATATGCATCAACTTTTAAACGTTCTGGCAGAAACGGTCATTGATTATTTGAATAACCAGATTGAAGCAGGTGCGGATTCAGTAATGATTTTTGATACCTGGGGTGGTCTTTTAAATAAACAGAGTTATGAGGATTTTTCTCTCAGATATATGACAAAAATTGTCGCAGGAATTCAGCGTTATTATGAAGGTAAAATGATTCCGGTGACACTGTTTACAAAAGGTGGGTCTGCTTGGCTTGAGCAGATTGCTTTAAGTGGTTGTGATGCGATTGGTTTAGACTGGACTATAGAGCTAGGAGAAGCTGAAAGACGGGTTGGATCTCAGGTAGCATTGCAAGGCAATCTAGATCCATCAGTTCTCTCTGCTACACCTGAGGTTATTGTTACTGAAGTTAATAAAGTGCTTGACCAATTTAAGGGAGAGACTGGGCATGTGTTTAATCTTGGTCATGGTATAACTCCAGATGTTAATCCCGAAAATATGAAAGTATTGGTGGATGCTGTGCATTCTTATCATAAAGTAAAATAAATTAAACATTCTTGGATAGGGCAATAAATTGTATTGAAATGCTTCTGTGTTAAAATCTGCTTCTCATTAAGATGAACAAAGCTATGTCAATAATCTCAAAAATTTTTAACGAACTCGGGCAATCTGGAAAAAAAGCTTTTATCCCATTTATAACAGCCGGCGATGGAGGTCTAGATAATTCTGAGGCCTTGGTGCTTTCTTTGGCGAATAATGGTGCGGACATAATTGAGTTAGGTGTGCCTTTTTCTGATCCCATGGCAGATGGACCGGTGATTGCTAAATCTCACGAACGTGCTGTTGCGGATGGTATTAGTTTGAGTGATGTTCTTGCCATTGTTGAGAGATTTAGAGAGCACAATCAAAGTACTGGTATTGTGTTAATGGGCTATACCAATCCAATTGAAGTTTATGGTTATAAAGCCTTTGCAGAGAGAGCTCAGGAGGCTGGGGTGGATGGAGTCTTGGTAGTGGATATGCCACCTGAAGAAGCTCATGATCTTAAATCTGAATTGGATGCTGTTGGAATTGACTTCATTTTTCTGGTGGCTCCAACAACCACTGATGGCCGACTAAAGGACATTTCAAAAATAGCAACTGGTTATATATACTTCGTCTCCTTGAAGGGTGTCACTGGTGCTGGAAATTTAGATATTGATTCTGTAAACCATCACCTGGCTAGGATGCGAAATCATATTAAACTACCAGTTGGTGTAGGTTTTGGCATCAAAAATGCTGAAACAGCTAAACAGGTTAGTGAAAATGCCGATGCAGTTATTGTTGGAAGTACCCTTGTTTCTATTGTTGAACAATTCTCTAGTGATAAGGATAAAATGATTACTAAGATTGGTAATCTGGCAAATCAAATCTCAAATGCCATTAATTAATCAAGGCCTACTATGAGCTGGTTAGAGAAAATTTTGCCATCAATTGGCAAGAACGCTAAAAAAAATATTCCAGAAGGTCTCTGGAGTAAATGTCCTGAATGCAGTCGCGTCCTTTATCAGGAAGAACTTGAGCGTCTTGCTTATGTTTGTCCAAAGTGTGACCATCATTTAATAATATCGGCAAGAATGCGGCTTGAAAATTTCCTGGATGTGGAGCATCAATTTGAGATTGCGCCAAATATTGAGTCTGTGGACCCTCTGAAATTTAAAGACCAAAAAAAATACAAAGACCGATATATTGACGCTCAAAAAAAAACCAAAGAGAAAGACGCTTTGGTTGTTAAAAAAGGTTTATTAAAGGGTATGCCGATTGTGGCCACAGCCTTTGATTTCAATTTCATGGGGGGTTCGATGGGTTCAGTTGTTGGTGAAAAGTTCGTCAGAGCGGCGGATGCAGCGATTGAGAACAGCAACCCCCTTGTTTGTTTTTCAGCGAGCGGAGGAGCTCGAATGCAGGAGGGGCTTTTTTCTTTGATGCAAATGTCTAAAACGTCGCTTGCTGTGAAACTGATGGCCGACAAGCAAATTCCATTTATTTCTGTTTTGACCGATCCGACGATGGGCGGTGTTTCTGCGAGCTTGGCAATGCTGGGAGATATTCAAATTGCAGAACCCAACGCAAGGATTGGTTTTGCTGGCGCTAGGGTTGTAGAACAAACTGTTAATGAAAAGTTGCCAGAAGGTTTTCAGAGGAGTGAATTTTTATTAGAGAAGGGTGCCATAGATATGATTGTTCACCGCTCAGAATTACGCAATAAAATATTTCAGATATTGTCTGCTTTAAACCATAAATAGTAAATCTAATTTTTTTATTTTTTAACTATAGATATCTTACTAATCCCTTGATAATAATAATGTATAGCAATCATGAAAGTATTTCTGGCTAACCCAAGAGGGTTTTGTGCAGGTGTCGAGCGCGCAATTCAGATAGTTGAGCGAGCCATTGATAAGCACGGTTCACCAATATATGTCCGTCATGAAGTTGTTCACAATCAATTTGTTGTCAACAACCTGAAAGAAAAGGGAGCGGTATTTGTCGACGAAATTAATCAGGTGCCCGAAGGCGGTATTGTGGTTTTTAGTGCTCATGGCGTCTCTCAAAGAGTCAGAAAAGATGCAAACTCAATTACATCTACTATTTATGATGCAACATGCCCTTTAGTAACAAAAGTACACAAAGAAGTGACACGACGTCAAAAACAAAATCATCAAGTTATTCTAATTGGCCATGCTGGACATCCTGAAGTTGAAGGCACTCTTGGCCAGTCAAATGAAATCGAAAAAATTACCCTAGTAGAATCAATAAGTGACGTTGAAACACTTGATTTTCCAACTGGTATCGATATCTCTTATACTACACAGACAACTTTATCAGTTGATGACACCAGAGAGATTGTTGAATCATTACAATCAAAGTTTCCACAGATTCAAGCCCCAAAAAAAAGTGATATTTGTTATGCGACACAAAATCGGCAAGATTCAGTAAAGGCCATCATTAATAATTCAGATATGTTGTTAGTACTTGGCTCAAAAAACTCATCGAACTCTAATAGACTTCAAGAGATAGCAGAAAAAAATAAAAAACCATCATATCTAATTGATGGAGTCAATGATATTAATCCTGCTTGGTATAAGGGAGTGGATTCAATAGGTATAACAGCAGGAGCTTCTGCACCTGAAATTTTAGTTCAGGAGGTTGTAAGTTATCTTTTAGATAACGGTGCGAATGAGGTAGTTGAGGTAAGTGGAGCTAATGAGTCTGTATATTTTCCAGTGCCAAATACTTTAAGAGTCTAAGAGTTATTATTTAAAATTAAGCATTTTAGGATCACAACTGCAATGAAAAAATATGATATATACGGAATAGGTGCGGCCATAGTGGATATCGAAGTTGTTGTTTCCAACCACTTTCTAAGAAAAAACAAAGTGAAAAAAGGAATAATGACCCTTGTTGATGAGGAACGTCAACATCAACTAATCAACGCCCTAACTTCTCAAAAAACTCCTGTTAAACGTAATTGCGGTGGCTCAGCTTGCAATAGNATTGTTGCCGCTAGTAGTTTTGGATCAAAGACTTTTTACTCGGGCAAGGTGGCGAATGATTGGGAAGGTGATTTTTTCGTAAAAGATTTAAACGCTGCTGGTGTTGATTTTCATGATGTATCAGCAAGCGACGGTACCACAGGAAAATGCCTTGTTATGATTACTCAAGATGCAGAACGATCTCTAAACACTTTTTTGGGAGTGAGTATAGATATTTCATTAAAAGAGATTGATATGAAATCCTTAGAAAACTCAAAGTGGTTATATATGGAAGGCTATCTTGTCACCGATAAAGCAAGGACTGATGTTGCCATTAATGCCATGGCTTGCGCTAAACAAAAAGGTGTAAAAACATCTTTAAGTCTATCGGATCCTTATGTAGTAAAAATTTTTTCAGAGAGTCTTAAAAGTGTCATAGGAGAAGGTATTGACTTACTTTTTTGTAATACTGATGAGGCTAGAAGGTTTACAGGAACACATACAGTTGAGGCTGCTGCGGATATTCTCAAACAGTATGCCAAAACATTTGTCATTACCCGAGGCCCAGGAGGCTCTTTGACATATGACGGTCACCAGCTTATACATACACCAGGAGTGTCAACCAATGCTGTAGACACCAATGGAGCGGGAGATATGTTTGCAGGATCTTTTTTGTATGCCATTAGTAGTGGTCATGATTACGCTTGGGCAGCAAGATTTGCCAACGCTACAGCTGCCTTAGTGGTAGGTCAGTTTGGCACTCGGATTGAGGCAATTGAGTACATTAGTCTCAAGCAGCAATTCAATATCTAATCTTAATTCAACTGATTTATTAGATTTTTGACTCTTTCAATTCGAGAGCCGTCTTCATCCATCGAAACATTAAAGACCAGGGTATGCTGATTTTTTAATTGGTATTTTTGTGGTTGTTTTTGAATTAGATTAATTATTTTTTTTGTTTCAACAGTGTTTTTTTGATTTAAAGTAATTTCAGCCTTATCATCTGTGATGTTGATTTTTTCAATGCCAATCTTTTTGGAAAAAATCCTCAATGAAGTTGAGGCAAAGAGGTTTTTAGTTGCGTCTGGCAACAGACCAAAGCGATCGATCATCTCGATCTTTAAATCTTTTAATTCGCTATCATCTTCAGCACTGGCAATTCTTTTATATAGTATTAAACGTTCATGAACGTCGTCTAGATAGGTTTCAGGGATAATACAAGCAATACCAATATTGATATCGATCTCTTCGATCAATGAATCATCAAGGTCGAGCTTGGTGTTATTTTTAATTGCCTGAATTGTTCGTTTCAAGAGGTCATGATAAAGATTGAAACCGATCTCGGATATCTTGCCACTTTGGTTCTCTCCTAACAAGTCACCAGCGCCACGTATTTCTAGATCGTGATTAGCCAACATAAAGCCGGCACCAAGTTCTTCTAAAGACGCAATCGCATTTAGACGCTTTCTAGCATCAGCGGTTATGGATTGATGTGATTTTATAATGAGATAAGCATAAGCTTTATGATGCGAACGACCTACTCGGCCACGAAGTTGGTGAAGTTGAGCAAGACCAAAATTTTGTGCATTATTAATAATGATAGTGTTGGCGCTTGGAATATCAATTCCTGTTTCAATAATTGTAGTACAAACCAGCAATTGAAAACGCTGATGGTAAAAATCAGCCATAATTTGTTCTAGTTCTTTATTTGGCATTTGACCGTGGGCGATACGAACACGTAGATTTGGCATCATTTCACTTAGTGACGCTGCCATATTGTCAATCGTGTCAATGTCGTTATGAAGGACAAAAATTTGCCCACCTCGGTGTAATTCACGCGAACAAGCCTCCTTGATTATTTCATCATCCCACTCATCGACAAAGGTTTGGATGGCACTACGTTTAGCGGGAGGTGAGGCAATAATGGAAAGTTCCCTAAGCGAACCAAGTGCCATATTAAGTGTTCTCGGTATTGGCGTTGCAGTCATTGTTAATATATCACTTTGTCCTCGAAGCTGTTTGAGGATTTCTTTTTGTTTAACTCCAAAGCGATGCTCTTCATCAATAATAATTAATCCTAATTTTTTGTATTTAATTGAACCTTGGATAAGTTTATGAGTCCCAATTACAATATCGATTTTGCCTTCCTGAAGGGAGCCTTTAATTTGTTTTTGTTCTTTTATACTTTGGAATCTAGAAAGAGATTTAATCAATACAGGATATTTTGCGAAGCGATCAACAAAAGTTTGATAGTGCTGACTGGCTAATAAAGTCGTTGGTACCAGCATCACAACTTGTTTACCAGCTTCAACAGCTACAAAAGCAGCTCGCATAGCAATCTCAGTTTTGCCAAAACCTACGTCCCCACAAACCAAACGGTCCATTGGTTTCTCAGATTGCATGTCCAGCAAAACATCATCCATTGTTTTAAGTTGATCGGGTGTTTCTTCAAAAGCAAAGCTGGCAACAAAAGAGCTATATGAATCACTAGGCTCAGGGTAAGCAAAACCTTTTTGTGATTCTCTCTTGGCGTATATCTCTAATAGTTCTGCGGCGACATCATAGAGGGCTTCTGCAGCCTTTTTCTTTGCTTTTGCCCATTGTCCGCTTCCGAGTTTGTGAAGTGGAGCATGCTCAATGTTTGCGCCAGAATAACGAGAAATTAAATTAAGAGAGGTAATAGGTACCAACAGTATTGCACCATTGGCATATTCAAGGGATAAAAAATCTTGTTGATTGTCATCAAAGATACGACTTTTGAGGCCAAGGTACCGACCCACCCCATATTGTTCATGAACTATAGGGTCACCCAATTGAATCTCAATAAGGCTTTTAATAGCTTCATCAAAATCTTTGTGTTTGGCACGCCTACGCCGCTGTTGCTTAACAACATCTTTGCCAAATAAATTGTTCTCAGTAATGATTGCAAACTGATCACAAAGAATACCCTCACTTAGACTGGCATTAGTAATACAAAGCTTTTCTTTTTGTTCAAGAAAGTCAATCCAATGGTCACAATTAACCGCACTTAACTGATAACTTGAAAGGAGGTCGGTGAGTACACTCTGCCGTCCTTGAGATTCACAAACAATCAATACTCTGCCTTCAAAATTCTCTAGAAATTTGATTAATTTTTTGAGTGGATTTTTTGTTTGAGATTGAATTTTCAGAGGAGGCAACAATGCTGAAGAAAAGTTTATAGATTCTTTTTTATTGGACTTAGAGGGTTGTGTTTGTATTTTCTTTTTGTCTTGCAATATTTCGGAGAGCTCCTCAACTTTCAAAAAAACCTTATTGATTGGCAAAGGTAGTCTTTGAAGTGAGAGTTTGCAGTATTCAAAACGATCTAAGAGTTCAACACTAAGAAGTTGAGCTGCCTCAACAAATCCTTTCTGATAAACAATAATTGGTTTTGTTTTTAAATAGTCAAGTAGGGTATTTGTTTTATTAAAGAAAAGAGGCAAGTAGAATTCAATACCACCTGGAAACCTGCCTTCGCTGATCTCTTTATAAATGAAACCATCTGTGTTGCCGAACTCAGAAAGATAATTTTTCTTAAAGATTGAGATACTTTCCCTATCAGTTGCAAATTCACGTGCAGGCAAAAGGTTAATATGGTTTATAACCTCAATTGACCTCTGGGTTGAAGCTTTAAAGGTTCGGATTGAATCAATTTCATTGTCAAATAAATCAATTCGATAAGGACTTTTAGCACCCATGGGATAAAGATCAATCAAGGCACCTTTGATATTAAATTCCCCTTGTTCCATTACAGTTGATACCCTACGATATCCAATCTTCAAAAGCTTGTTAACAAAGGGTTCAATTTCAAGTGTTTCACCAGCATTCAAAATGAAACTATATTTATCAATATAATCAGTAGGGCACAATCTCTGTGATAAGGATTCTAAAGTCGTGATAACAATTCCAGCTTTAAGAGTAGCAAGTTGTGAAAGTGTTTGAAGACGAGATGAAACAATATCTGGATGAGGTGAAAAGTGGTCAAAAGCTAGAACTTCCCAGTTAGAGAAGCCTAATATCTTCATAGAAGAATTGTAAAAATTCAACTCCCTTTGAATTTGTACGTAATGTGTAATATCTTTCGCCACATAGAGTACAAGCTGTTGTTGAGTTTTAGCAAACTCTATTAATGCGAGTGCCTCTGAAGAGCCAAAAAGCGAGCCCCAGTAATATGTCGATCCCGACGAAAACGTTTTGCAGTTTTCAGGATAAAGGATGTTCATAAGAGTTACTCAATTTAATTAGAAAACGCGTCATATCAACAATTTCATTATTAGAAGTGCGTGCGAACCTCTACATTTAATGCATTAGGTAGTGTACAGTTATTATACTTAGTGCGAACTTTTATGCGAAGTAGATGACTTCTCTAATCATCAAACGAAATTTGGACTTTAGTTCAAGTTGATATACAATCAAAGTATGAAAAAACTAATATTGGCTCTGTTAATCTTTCTAGTTTCTATTTCATCCATTAAGGCAGAAGACCCTCTAGTAGCTGACCCAATAATTAACCATCTGAGATTAGCAATGGAAGATGACAAAGAATTGGAATATTCTTTGAAGCGTTGTGCTGGTTTATTTCTGGCTTCTGGAACTGCTTTACATAAACTAGTAGAGGAAAACCATCCGGATGCTCAGCAATTTGTTGATTTGGGAGAGGAATTGATGGAATATCTAGCCAAGTATCAAATAATTGTCATAGATAGTAGTGAGCTAACTCAAGAGGCATTTAACAAAACTTATAGGAAAAATATTGAGGAAGTACAACGTATGAATAGAAGCTATTATGCTCGCATGAGCGATAACTTTTCAACTTCTGGTACGATAATTGAAAATGATGTGCCTTTGGGTGATGATGTATTTACTTGTATTGGTTTTCACGAACAAATATTTGGCGACCAATAGAGTCTGTTCCACTCGGCTATGTATTAATATAACCTCCCTCACACATCAAACGAAATTTGGACTTTTAATATACATTTAATATACAGATATTAAGATATGTTGTAGGAATAGGGGTTGTAGACACTGTAAAGTATTTATAAGATATGAACATTTTCCTTATTAAGCATTTTGCTTAGTTGAATCGTAGGTAATCCTATTAAAGCGTTTGGATCGTTACCTTCAGTACGATTAAATAGAGAAACTCCTAGACCTTCAGATTTAAAGCTTCCTGCACAATTAAGAACATCTTCTTTTTCAAGATAAGACAAAATATGACTATCACTGAGAGACTTGAAAAATACTCGGGAAAACTCCACATGATTTTGAAGAATTCCGGTTTCAGTATTAAGTAGAGCAATACTTGTAAGGAATGTCACAGTTCTACCTGAGCTTTTTTTTAGTTGTGCAAAGGCATTCTGGTGAGTAAGCGGTTTATTGAGTATTTCATCGCCTTCTTCGTTACCACTATCCAAGGTAGCTACTTGATCAGAAGCTATGATAAGTCCAGAGTGAGTTTTTGCTACTTCTTTTGCTTTTTCTTCAGCCAAACGATGGACCAAATTATATGGTGTTTCCGGTTTTTTCCTAGTTTCATCAATATTTGGAGAGACAGTGATAAAGGAAATACCAAGTTTCTCTAAAATAGCTTTTCTGAAGGGCGAAGAGGAGGCAAGAATGAGCGACACTAGAAGTTCAAAAATTGTAAAATATCCCAATATTTTACTTTATTCAGGCCAGGCTTTATGCGCTTATCTATTGTTGTTGCGATGGATGAAAATCACCTAATTGGAAAAGGCAATGGATTGCCTTGGCATCTTCCGGCGGATTTAGCTTTTTTTAAAAAAATTACTACTGGCAATTCAATCTTGATGGGTCGTAAAACTTATGACTCAATAGGCAAGCCATTACCAAATCGTCGAAATATTGTAATCACCAGAAATCCGGATGTTTCAACTCCAGGTTGTGAAGTAGTTGACAGTATTGAGAAGGCACTTTCGATTACTCAAGACGAAGAAGAAGTGATGATAATTGGCGGAGCAAACCTATTCGAACAGTTTCTTCCTAATGTAGGTAGACTCTACATTACTCATATTGAAGGAGAATTTGAAGGGGAAACTTATTTCCCTCATTATGATGAAAACGATTGGCTAGAAGTAAGTCGTGAGTCACATCAGCCAGATGAGAAAAATAAGTATGCATATCAATTTAGTATTATGGATAGAAAATAATGAAAAAATTACTTGTGCTTGCTTTAATAAGCCTTTATCTTTCAGGTTGTGTATTAACTAAAGTTGTGACTGTTCCTATGAGAGTTACAGGTGCTGTGATTTCTGTAATACCAGTGGTCGGTGATGGTATAGATGAGGTTTTGGGTCTAAGTGCAGATGTTATAGACGCAATACCTATTTAGCTTGCTTGCAGTAGTTGTTTATTTTGTGCTGCTAAAACTGCTTTAAAAGCTTTTGGCATAACCTTCACGAAGTGTGCCAATTCTGTATTCCAATTGCCTAAAATTTGTTTTGCGATTGGAGAACCCGTAAATTCAGCGTGCTTAGATAGCAAATCTAACAACTCTTTTTGTGATTCATCATCCATCGGGTCAAAATCAATCATGGATGGGTTAGCTTGACTTTGAAGTGTAAGGTTTGGATTGTAGACGTAAGCTATACCGCCACTCATACCTGCACCGAAGTTACGTCCAACCTCGCCAAGGATTACTGTCCGACCACCTGTCATGTATTCGCAGCCATGATCTCCGACACCTTCAACGACGGCAATGAGTCCAGAATTTCTAACACAGAAGCGTTCTGCAACACAACCAGATAAATACATTTCACCGCCAGTGGCGCCATAGCCGCAAACATTACCAGCAATAATTTCATCCTGTGTAACGAATGTTGAATTTTTAGGTGGATAGATAATAATACGACCACCAGAAAGTCCCTTACCAACATAATCATTAGCATCCCCCTCAACAGACAAGGTTATCCCTTTTGCTAGGAATGCGCCAAACGATTGACCCGCGGAGCCTTTAAAGTCAATATGAATTGCATCATCAATTAGGTCATTTTTATTCCTTGTTTTAACAACATGGGAAGAAAGCATTGCGCCAACAGTTCTATCAACATTAGTAATAACTGACTCGATTTTAACTTTTCCATTGCCCTCAATAGCAACCTCAGATTGAGCTATTAACTCATGGTCTAATTGCTGATCGAGTTGATGATCTTGCGGGATGCTTTGATAGGTGCCAGCATTTTTATATTGAGTGTCAGCAGGTGTCAAAATTGCACCAAGATCAATAGAGTCTTGTTTCCAGTGATCAATCGCTTTATTCATTTCCAGCATATCGACACGACCAATCATTTCGTTGATTGATTTAAATCCAAGATCCGACATAATGATGCGCAACTCTTCAGCGACCATGAATAGGTAATTAACAACATGTTCCGGCTTGCCTGTAAACTTTTTACGTAAAACCTTATCTTGAGTTGCAATTCCAACAGGACATGTATTGAGATGGCATTTACGCATCATGATACAGCCGAGTGTAATCAGCGGCGCCGTAGAGAAACCAAACTCTTCAGCACCGAGCAATGCAGCTATAGCGACATCGCGGCCCGTTTTAAGTTGCCCATCTGTCTGAATGACAACACGTGAACGAAGATCATTCATTACCAAGGTTTGGTGGGTTTCGGCAAGACCCAATTCCCAGGGCAGACCAGCGTGTTTAATAGAGGTAAGAGGTGAAGCACCAGTACCACCATCATGACCGGCAATGAGGATGTGGTCAGATTTTGCTTTAGTTACACCTGCGGCGACAGTTCCAACGCCCATTTCAGAAACTAATTTCACACTAATACGGGCTTCTGGATTCGATCTCTTAAGGTCAAAAATTAATTGTGATAAATCCTCAATAGAATAAATATCATGGTGTGGTGGAGGGCTAATTAGTCCAACACCAGCAGTCGAACAACGTATCTTAGCGATACCTTCATCAACTTTTTTTCCTGGCAACTCGCCACCCTCACCCGGCTTGGCGCCTTGCGAGATTTTGATCTGCAATTCATCGGCATTATTAAGGTATTCTATAGTAACACCAAAACGACCGGAGGCAACTTGCTTGATAGCGCTTCGTCGAGAGTCGCCATTTGAATCAGGTGTCCAACGTGCAGGATCTTCCCCACCTTCTCCGGTATTTGACTTACCACCGATACGATTCATGGCGATGGCAAGTGTTTCGTGAGATTCGGCAGAGATGGAACCAAAACTCATCGCACCTGTGGCAAATCTTTTCACGATTTCTTTGGCAGGTTCAACCATATCAATATCGACTGGGTTGCCTGGCTTAAATGACATCAAGCCACGTAGTGTACAGTTACGGGTTCCTTCTTCGTTAGATTTTTTTGAAAATTCCCAATAAGCATCTTTATCATTACTGCGAGCAGCCTTTTGAAGCTCTGTAATTGTTTGTGGCTCCCACATATGTTTTTCGCCACCACTACGCCAATGATATTGTCCGAGATTATCGAATGAAGTTGAAAGGTATGCCTTTTTATGCTGAGTTTCGGCTTCAGTTTGCAGGACTTCAAAGCCAACACCACTGATACGACTGGCGGTTTCAAAGAAACATTTGTCCATCACTTCAGGTGATAAGCCAACCGCTTCGAAGATTTGGGCGCCTTTATAAGACGCCAAGGTTGAAATGCCCATTTTAGCCATCACCTTCAACATACCTTTAGCGACTCCTTTACGATAGGCCGTAACAACAGCGTCATCATCTTCTAGTTTGACTAAACTATCGCGCCTTGCCTGCCAAAGTGCTTCAAATGCTAGATATGGGTTAACCGCATCAGCGCCAAAACCAGTCATTAGACAGAAATGATGGACTTCTCGAGCTTCTCCCGTTTCAACGATGATTCCAACCTGGGTTCTTTTGTGATGGGCTACTAAGTATCTATGAAGCGCTGAAGATGCTAATAAAGCGCTTATGGAAGCACGATTTGAATTCACTTTGCGATCAGATAAGACAACCAAGCTGTGACCATCTTTGATGGCTTGTGAGCATTGCTGACAAATATCATCAAGCATGTCACTTAAGTTGTGTCCTTCATCAATTTCATAAGTGATATCAATGGTTTTACTTGTCCAGCCTCGATGGTTGCAATTCTTCAGGGCCGACGTTTCTTTGTTCGTTAGAATGGGATGTTCAATCACCAAACGGTTAGCATTTTCAGCCTTATTGCGAAGCAAGTTTCCTTCTGGTCCTATAGCACAGCGCAATGACATGACCACTTCTTCTCGAATGGAATCAATAGCAGGATTGGTGACTTGGGCAAATAATTGCTTAAAGTAGTCATAAATAATGCGAGATTGATCCGAGAGACAGGCCAATGCCGAATCATTTCCCATTGATCCGACAGGGTCTCTGAGTTCAGTGACGAGCGGCAATAGCATGAATTCTAATGTTTCTGTACTGTAACCGAAAGCTTTTAGGCGTTGCAAAAGAGTTTCTGGATAGAAACCATGAACCTCCTCATTACTAGCTAGTTCACTTAAATGAATTTGTTGTTCATCAAGCCACTTTTGATAAGGGTTTTTAGAAGAAAAATCGTCCTTTATTTCATCATCATCAACCAGTCTTCCTTGACCAAAGTCAACTAAAAACATCTTCCCTGGACGAAGTCTACCTTTAGTTTTTATATTGTCAGCTGCAACATCGACAACACCTACTTCGGATGCCATAATGACTCTGTCATCATGTGTTAGGTAATAGCGTGATGGGCGCAGACCATTTCGATCTAAGACGGCTCCGATATAGCGTCCGTCAGTAAAAGTAATTGAAGCAGGACCATCCCAGGGCTCCATAACATTAGAGAAATATTCATAAAAGGATTTCTTCCGATCACTCATTTCGTGATCATTTTGCCATGCCTCAGGAACCATCATCAATACAGCTTCCTGCAGGGATCTACCATTCATCAAAAGAAATTCTAGAACATTGTCAAAGCTCCCAGAGTCTGAAACTTCTGTTTCAATGACAGGCAAGGTTTTATCTAAATTGTCACCAAAAAAATCACTCTCTAAAACTCCTTCACGAGCCCTCATCCAATTGTAGTTACCTCGAAGTGTATTAATTTCGCCGTTGTGAGCCATAAAGCGACAAGGTTGAGCACGATCCCATGAAGGGAATGTATTGGTTGAAAAGCGCGAATGAACCATTGCTAAATATGTTTTGAATTGTTTATTGGTAAGGTCTGGATAGAAATCCAATAACTGTGAGCCCATCAGCATACCTTTATAAATAATAACTCGGGTAGAAAGACTACAAACATAAAACAGTAAAGCTTGTGAGAGCGATTCATCCGTACGTATTACTTTTGAAATATGCTTCTTTATAATATAAAGGGCGCCCTCAAAAGCATCATTGTTTATGCCTTCAGCGTTTCCAATAATAAGTTGTTTAATGACCGGTTGAGAATTTCTTGCGGTGTCTCCGACATCAGCTTTGATGGCGTCAACGGGAACGTCACGCCAACCAATTAGCGTTTGTCCTTCATTTTCAACAGCTTTTTCAACTATAGAAATGCAGTATTGTCTTTGTTTATCGTCTTGAGGTAAGAAGATATTTCCAACACCATAGCTGCCAGCTTCAACACTAACACCAAATAGAGATTGTAATTCCTGGAAAAAAAAATCATGGGGAATATTAGTCAAAATTCCCGCCCCATCCCCAGTATTGGCTTCACAGCCACATGCGCCTCGATGTCCCATACGAGAAAGCATTTCTAGGGCATCTTCAGTAATTTTGTACGAAGCCTTGCTTTTTATGTTGGCAATAAAACCAACACCGCAATTCTCCTTCTCATTGTTTGGATGATAAAGACCATGAGGTTTTGGTAAATATAATTGTTTTTTTATCATGAAAACTCTAGAAAATAATGAAGGAAAAAAAATCTAAGTGATTATAACGTATAACGTATCATTTTTGAATGCCAAATACACTCGATTACATTGTCATAGAAGGCATCTTCGGGTAGAATATTTCCATTTATTGACGAAATGTTAGCAATAATTTCACCTTCCAAAACTCAAGATTTTTCACCATGTGACATAAACTCTTTTACACAGACTCGGCAGTTAGATCACACTCAAGAATTAGTAAACATCTTAAAAAATAAAACTCAGAGACAAATTTCAAAACTTATGTCTCTGAGTGAAAAGTTATCAAAGTTAAATTTTGATCGCTTTCAAGCATTTACGATACCATTCTCGTTGAACAATGCCAAGCAAGCTTTATTGGCCTTCAAAGGGGATGTATACAATGGTATTAATGCATCTTCACTTTCTGTTAAAGATCTTGACTTTGCACAAAAGAATGTACGTATGCTTTCGGGTTTGTATGGTGTTCTTAGACCACTTGATTTGATACAACCCTATCGCTTGGAGATGGGAACAAAGCTCAGTAATACTCAAGGAAACAATCTTTATGATTATTGGGGAAGTGGTATTAGTGAAGTCTTGAATGAAGATGAAGAGAAGTTGATTGTTAACCTAGCATCCAATGAATATTTTAAAGCGATTGACAAAAAAATACTAAAAGCCCAGATACTGGATATCGTTTTTAAGGAGAAGAAAGACGACACTTATAAGGTTATTGGTATTTATGCCAAGCGAGCAAGAGGCTTAATGATTAACTACATCATCAGAAACCGTTTGACTGATGCCGAGGCGCTCAAAGATTTTTCTGACGAGGGATACTTATATAATCTGGAACTTTCTAGTGATTCGACATGGATATACGTTAGAGACTAGAATAATTAGTTGCTTCAGAGTATATAGAAAACAATGATTAAAGTATATACAACCTATTCCTGTCCCTATTGCACTAGAGCTAAAAACTATTTAGATTTGCACGGCATAAAGTATGAAACGTTAAATATTCAAGAAGATAATAAGGCTAGAGATTTTTTTATAAAGTCTGGTTATCGAACAGTTCCTCAAATGTTTGTTGGTGACAGGCTTTTATGTGAGGGAGGTTCTGATGGTCTTGTTAGGATGACTAAAGAAGATATACAAAATAAAGTTTTAGAATTATCAAAAAATAGTAACTAGATTTGACTGATGCCTGCAACTCCTTGGGCTCCAATACTTAATGCCTTATCAAGCGCTTCCTTGCTCATTCCCCCGAGTAGATACACAGGTAAGTTGCTTTTGCTAATAATATCGGCAGCTACTTGCCAGCCAAGAGGTGGAATATGTGGGTGACTTGGGGTCGGATTTACTGGTGACAAACTAATATAATCCGCAGAAATATTTTCTGCATGTGCTACTTCAATTACATTATGAGTTGAGACACCAAGAAGTTTATTGTTGTTGCAAGGCCTTTTTTTAAGAGACATAAGTTCATCGCTTGTTAAATGCCATCCATCACAAAGTTCTTGGTATGTTTTATTTGGTGTATTAAGGATAAGACTTGCTTGGTAATCCTGACAGAGTTTGTACACTTTATCTATATAAGAATTTTCAAGAGGCACTTTGCTTCGAAGTTGGACGATCCTAGTACCAGTAATTAAGTGTTCATGGCATTTTTCTATAACAGATTCAGAATGATGGTCATCAGGAGTAATCCAGTAATGCCTGGGTAGAGAAATTTTATGAACAATTTCCCTCATAGTGGGCAGCAATTTATAGTTATTTAGCTGATTTAGACTACACCAGGATGTTTCTTGCCCTTCTTGACCTGATGGCTCTCCGGAGTATTTGTCAACATAGTATATCCACAATCTTACAACTTTATCTGGGTATTGATGAAACATCGTGTGTTTAAGGTTGATTTTATTAACAGTGACTCCTAGCTCCTCAAAAAGTTCTCGTTTAAGGCTATCTGTTTTGTTTTCACCAACTTCAATTTTTCCTCCCGGTAATTCCCAATAGCCAGGCATAAACTGGTTATTACGTCTTTTAGCAATGAGTATTTGTCCATTTTTGTTTAGAAGGATTCCAACAACTACTTCCTCTTCTTTGATTTTTTTATTAGATGACATGACTCAGTAATAATTTATGAAGTTGAACAGAAGTTTTCTATTGTCACCATTGTCAACGGTGCAAGGTAAAATACCTATTTTACTATTTGAGTTAGTGGATTGGACCTTCTCGATAAAATTCAGTCGTTAGTGCCAGTTAAGGACACACTTATTCAAAACCTTATCGGTATTGAAAAGGAGAGCTTGCGGGTATCGAAAGACGGTAGCATTTCACAAGAGCCACATCCAGAGTCCTATGGTTCCCCGCTGACCAATCCTGCAATCACAACTGATTTTAGTGAGGCTTTAATCGAGCTTGTTACTGAACCATTTGACAGTGCTGATAAGGCTCTAAATGAGTTAGCTAAAATCCAACATTTTGTCTATCAACATCTGACACCAAGTGAACGTTTTTGGCCAGCAAGTATGCCTTGTATTTTGCGAGGGCATACCAATATACCTATTGCGAAATATGGCAGTTCAAATTTGGGCACCATGAAAACGGTATATCGTCGCGGCCTTGCAAATCGTTATGGAAGTGTAATGCAAGCAATCGCGGGCATTCATTTTAATTATTCATTTTCTTTAGATTTTTGGCAAGCCTATCGTGGTTTAACGTCACCAGACATGTCTTTAAGAAGATTCATTGATTGCCACTATATGGGGCTTGCACGGAACGTTCTGAGGTACGGCTGGATAATCCCTTATTTGTTTGGCGCCTCTTCATCAGTTTGTAAGTCTTTTATGAAAGATTACCATGAGCACGATTTAGAAGAGTTTGATGATAATACTTTTTACATGCCATATGCAACCTCACTAAGAATGGGGGATATTGGTTATCAGAATTCTCAAGAAGATGAAAAGGGGGTGAAGGCAAATTACAATAGTCTGTGTCACTATGTTCATAGTTTACGGGCTGCAATGAAAACTAGTTGTGAGGATTTTGAAAAGATTGGGTTAAAGAAAGATGGGGAATATCAACAACTCAATACCAATATTTTGCAGATTGCAAATGAATATTATGCTTCAGTGCGCCCGAAGCCCCTATTGCATGGGATGGATAGGCCATTGAGGGCGCTTAACAATAACGGAATTGGTTATATTGAAATTAGATCTTTAGATGTTAACCCATTAATAAGTTTGGGTATTGATAAGCCACAGATACATTTTTTGGAGGCATTTTTGTTGTTTTGTCTTCTTCAAGATTCTGCGGCTATTTCAACATCAGAGCAATTCGACATTGATAATAACGATAATTTAGTGGCTCATAAAGGTCGACAACCTGACTTAAAGCTTACCAATAATGGAATGCAGGTATTGTTACAGGATTGGGGTAAAGAAATCTTTTCCGGGGTTACAGATTGTTCTAAACTTTTAACCAAAGAGCATCAGAAATCTGTTCAAAAAATGTTAATTCGCATTAATAATCCTGATTTGACTCCTTCGGCAATAATGCTCGAAGAAATGCAACAGAAAGAGTCAGGTTTCTTTGAATATATAGACAAGTTTAGTCATCAAAATAGTGAGCTATATCGAAGCAAGAGTATTGACAAGGATTATTTTGTTGAGTTAGAGAAGTTAGCAATATCTTCACACCAAAAACAACTGAAGATGGAAGCTGAAGATGTTTTAAGTTTTGACAGATTCATTGAAGAATATTTTGCCGACGATGCATAAGGTTGAAACTATATGTGCTCTAGCTACTGCTATTGGGCAAAGTGGTATTGGTGTGATTCGTGTCTCAGGACCTTTGTCTAAATTAATTACTAACAAAGTTCTTAATGTTGAACTCGAGCCCAGAGATGCCTACTATGGATCTTTTTATGATGAAGAAAGTAACCAGATTGATAAAGGTGTAGCCATTTTTTTCCCTGGACCTCATTCTTATACCGGAGAAGATGTACTAGAACTTCAAGGGCATGGCGGAACAAGTGTTTTGAGAAAGCTACTAGAGACAGTCACTTTTTTTGGGGCTCGACTTTCAGAGCCTGGGGAGTTTACAAAGCGTGCGTTTTTAAATGGAAAGATGGACTTGGTTCAGGCAGAGGCGGTTCAAGATCTGATTCAGGCAAGCTCTGACAAATCAGCTCTCAGTGCAGTAAGGTCACTTTCTGGAGAATTTTCTGAAAAAATAAACCAACTACTGAGAGATTTAATTGATTTAAGAGTTTTCGTTGAGGCTACTATTGACTTCTCTGATGAGGAGATCGATTTTTTGGAATCTCACGAAGCGTCAAGAAAACTTGAAGCTTTAAAAAAAGAGCTTCTTGATATACTTGATTGTGCAAACCAGGGAGCTATTCTGAGAGATGGTTTGCATGTTGCAATTGCCGGTAAACCAAATGCAGGTAAGTCAAGTTTGCTAAATGCTCTAACCAAACAACCCAGCGCAATTGTTACCGATATAGCTGGAACGACACGCGATGTATTAAAAGAAACTATACATGTTGACGGTATGCCATTACATATTATCGATACTGCAGGCCTTCACAAAAGTGATAACATCATTGAGCAAGAGGGCATCCGGAGGGCGCATGCCGAAATTAATAATGCTGACGTTGTATTGTTGGTTTATGACTCACAGGACTCGTCAGCTGATCTTTCAATCTTGCCAGATGTTATGATGGTTAAACCGATCATAGCTATTAGAAATAAGATTGACTTATTAAAAGCTAAGGCCGAGATACGGCAATTTGAAGGTCGAACAGAAATTAGCTTATCCGCGAAATTTGGAGATGGGATTGAGCTATTAAGACAAGCATTATCAGATGTTGCTGGTTATAACCCTGAAGGTGACAGCACTTTTCTTGCTAGAAAAAGGCATATTTTGGCGATTGAATCAACGCTTATATCTATCAATAGCGCTGTTGAGCAACTAGAAGTTGGTGCGAGTGAATTAGTTGCCGAAGATTTACGGCAAGCAAGCATGTCACTTGGCGTGATAACTGGGGAGTTTTCTTCAGACGATTTATTGGGAGAAATCTTCTCTTCTTTTTGTATAGGAAAATAGAGAAAGATTGAGTTCGAAAGTTAATCAATTTACGGAACTTATCTAAGGTAATAAATTAGCTCTATAATATTGATTTTACACACTATTGTTGACCGTGTAATTTTTGAAAATATAGTGCGTCAGACTTTATTTTATAAATATTCAAAATTATAGCTTGACGCAACATTTTGAGCCTGTATAATTTCTCGCTCTTACCGCTACAAAATGATCAATTTTGGGGTGGTAGCTCTTTAACAATTTATCAAGCAACTTGTGTGGGCACTCGTGCAAGAAATTGTGCAGTGCACATAAAAAACAAAAGCAGATAAGCTTTTAAAAAAATTGAACTAATGGTTACTAAATGCCATGTGTTCTAAAAAGTCAAAGATTGAACTGAAGAGTTTGATCCTGGCTCAGATTGAACGCTGGCGGTATGCTTAACACATGCAAGTCGAACGGAAACGGAACTAGCTTGCTAGTAGACGTCGAGTGGCGGACGGGTGAGTAACGCGTAGGAATCTGCCTGATAGTGGGGGATAGCCCGAAGAAATTCGGATTAATACCGCATAATCTATTCGTAGTAAAGTGAGGGACTTTCGAGCCTCACGCTATCAGATGAGCCTGCGTAAGATTAGCTTGTTGGTAGGGTAAAAGCCTACCAAGGCAACGATCTTTAGCTGGTCTGAGAGGATGATCAGCCACATCGGGACTGAGACACGGCCCGAACTCCTACGGGAGGCAGCAGTGGGGAATATTGGACAATGGGGGCAACCCTGATCCAGCAATACCGCGTGTGTGAAGAAGGCCTGAGGGTTGTAAAGCACTTTCAATTGTGAAGAAAAGTTAACGGTTAATAACCGTTAACCTTGACGTTAACTTTAGAAGAAGCACCGGCTAACTCCGTGCCAGCAGCCGCGGTAATACGGAGGGTGCAAGCGTTAATCGGAATTACTGGGCGTAAAGCGTGCGTAGGCGGTTTATTAAGTCAGATGTGAAAGCCCCGGGCTCAACCTGGGAACTGCATTTGAAACTGGTCAACTAGAGTATGGTAGAGGAAAGTGGAATTTCTGGTGTAGCGGTGAAATGCGTAGATATCAGAAGGAACATCAATGGCGAAGGCAGCTTTCTGGACCAATACTGACGCTGAGGTACGAAAGCGTGGGTAGCAAACAGGATTAGATACCCTGGTAGTCCACGCCGTAAACGATGATAACTAGCCGTTGGGGGGATTTACCCCTTAGTGGCGAAGCTAACGCGTTAAGTTATCCGCCTGGGGAGTACGGCCGCAAGGCTAAAACTCAAAGGAATTGACGGGGACCCGCACAAGCGGTGGAGCATGTGGTTTAATTCGATGCAACGCGAAGAACCTTACCTGGTCTTGACATCCTGCGAACTTTCTAGAAATAGATTGGTGCCTTCGGGAACGCAGTGACAGGTGCTGCATGGCTGTCGTCAGCTCGTGTCGTGAGATGTTGGGTTAAGTCCCGTAACGAGCGCAACCCCTATCCTTATTTGCCAGCACATTATGGTGGGAACTATAAGGAGACTGCCGGTGATAAACCGGAGGAAGGCGGGGACGACGTCAAGTCATCATGGCCCTTACGACCAGGGCTACACACGTGCTACAATGGGAAGGACAAAGAGCCGCGAAGCCGCGAGGTGTAGCTAATCTCATAAATCTTCTCGTAGTCCGGATTGGAGTCTGCAACTCGACTCCATGAAGTCGGAATCGCTAGTAATCGTAGATCAGAATGCTACGGTGAATACGTTCCCGGGTCTTGTACACACCGCCCGTCATACCATGGGAGTGGGTTGCACCAGAAGTGGCTAGTCTAACTTTGTGAGGACGGTCACCACGGTGTGATTCATGACTGGGGTAAAGTCGTAACAAGGTAGCCCTACCGGAAGGTGGGGCTGGATCACCTCCTTAAGAAAAGTACGAGTGTTCACACAAGTTGTTTGATAAAAATATAGTAAAGAGAGAATAGACCAATAACCCAAAATCAATGTTATTGATATTAAGGGTCTGTAGCTCAGTTGGTTAGAGCGCACCCCTGATAAGGGTGAGGTCGGTGGTTCAAATCCACCCAGACCCACCATTTTACTGGGTTATTAGTTTTATTTTGGGGCTATAGCTCAGCTGGGAGAGCGCCTGATTTGCATTCAGGAGGTCAGCAGTTCGATCCTGCTTAGCTCCACCATTTTCTCTGATGAAAACTTAAATAAGATTTATTGTTAAGTTTTATTTAAGTTTTTATACCTAACCTTGGTTAGGAGCTCTTTAACAATTTGGATATGAAGTAAAGTTTGTTAAATACAATACAACGTATAAGTAGATATATGAAAATGTTATCGAAGGTGTATTGCATTGACACAACAATTTCAAAAAATATGGATTCTCGATGATAGATTAATCTCTATCATTGAAAATTGAAATCACCGATTAGATCGAAAGATTTAGTTAGTGACTTCACAAGGTGAAATACGAAACCAGATAACCTAGATATTTTGGGGTTATATGGTCAAGTGAATAAGTGCATACGATGGATGCCTTGGCAGTAGAAGGCGATGAAGGACGTGATAATCTGCGATAAGCTTCGGTTAGCTGATAAATAAGCTTTTACCCGGAGATCTCCGAATGGGAAAACCCAGTGATCATAAGATCATTATCCTTAACTGAATACATAGGTTAAGGAGGCAAACCTAGGGAACTGAAACATCTTAGTACCTAGAGGAAAAGAAATCAACCGAGATTCCCTTAGTAGCGGCGAGCGAACGGGGATTAGCCCTTAAGCAATTTTGAGATTAGTAGAATGTTCTGGAAAGTTCAACGACACAGGGTGATAGTCCCGTATACGAAAATCTTTTGGTTGTGAAATCGAGTAAGGCGGCGCACGTGAAACGCTGTTTGAACATGGGGGGACCACCCTCCAAGGCTAAATACTCTCTACTGACCGATAGTGAACAAGTACCGTGAGGGAAAGGCGAAAAGAACCCCGGGAGGGGAGTGAAATAGAACCTGAAATCGCATGCATACAAGCAGTAGGAGCAGACTTGTTCTGTGACTGCGTACCTTTTGTATAATGGGTCAGCGACTTACTTCTCAGTAGCAAGGTTAACCATTAGGGGAGCCGTAGGGAAACCGAGTCTTAAATGGGCGATTAGTTGCTGGGAGTAGACCCGAAACCGGGTGATCTATCCATGGCCAGGGTGAAGGTTAGGTAAAACTAACTGGAGGCCCGAACCCACTTATGTTGAAAAATGAGGGGATGAGCTGTGGATAGGGGTGAAAGGCCAAACAAACCCGGAGATAGCTGGTTCTCTCCGAAATCTATTTAGGTAGAGCGTCATGTATTACTTCTGGGGGTAGAGCACTGTTATGGCTAGCGGGTCGTCAAGACTTAGCAAACCATTGCAAACTCCGAATACCAGAAAGTATGAGCATGGCAGACACACTGCGGGTGCTAACGTCCGTAGTGGAAAGGGAAACAACCCAGACCGTCAGCTAAGGTCCCAAAATTATAGTTAAGTGGTAAACGATGTGAAAAGGCCCAGACAGCCAGGAGGTTGGCTTAGAAGCAGCCATTCCTTTAAAGAGTGCGTAATAGCTCACTGGTCGAGTCGGTTTGCGCGGAAGATTTAACGGGGCTAAACTATATACCGAAGCTGCGGATCGCAATTTATTGTGATGGTAGGAGAGCGTTCTGTAAGCCGTTGAAGGCGAACTGTGAGGTTTGCTGGAGGTATCAGAAGTGCGAATGCTGACATGAGTAACGATAAAGGGGGTGAAAAACCCCCTCGCCAGAAGTCCAAGGTTTCCTACGCAACGTTAATCGGCGTAGGGTTAGTCGGCCCCTAAGGCGAGGCAGAAATGCGTAGTCGATGGGAAACGGGTTAATATTCCCGTACTTCATATAACTGCGATGGGAAGACGGAGTAGGTTAGCTCAGCAAGGCGATGGTTGTCCTTGTTCAAGCGTGTAGAAATGGTTCTTAGGAAAATCCGGGAACCTCTATTTCAAGGCGTGATAACGATCCCTCTTTTGGGAGAAGTGAGTAATACCATACTTCCAGGAAAATCCTCTAAGCTTCAGGTTATATGAAACCGTACCCCAAACCGACACAGGTGGACGAGATGAGAATTCTAAGGCGCTTGAGAGAACTCGGGTGAAGGAACTAGGCAAAATGACACCGTAACTTCGGGAGAAGGTGTACTCTTGTTATGTGACATCACTTGCTGATTAAGCAAAGAAGAGTTGAAAATACTAGGTGGCTGCGACTGTTTATTAAAAACACAGCACTCTGCGAACACGTAAGTGGAAGTATAGGGTGTGACTCCTGCCCGGTGCTTGAAGGTTAATTGATGAGGTTAGCGCTTGCGCGAAGCTTTTGATCGAAGCCCAAGTAAACGGCGGCCGTAACTATAACGGTCCTAAGGTAGCGAAATTCCTTGTCGGGTAAGTTCCGACCTGCACGAATGGAGTAACGACGGCCACACTGTCTCCACCCGAGACTCAGTGAAATTGAAATTGCTGTTAAGATGCAGTATACCCGCGGCCAGACGGAAAGACCCCGTGCACCTTTACTACAGCTTTGCATTGAACTCTGATCCTACTTGTGTAGGATAGGTGGGAGGCTTTGAAGCTTTAACGCTAGTTAGAGTGGAGCCACCCTTGAAATACCACCCTGGTATGGTTGGGGTTCTAACCTTGGTCCGTTATCCGGATCGGGAACAATGCATGGTGGGTAGTTTGACTGGGGCGGTCTCCTCCTAAAGAGTAACGGAGGAGCGCAAAGGTATCCTCAGCACGGTCGGACATCGTGCAATGAGCGCAAAGGTAAAAGGATGCTTGACTGCGAGACTGACACGTCGAGCAGGTAGGAAACTAGGTCTTAGTGATCCGGTGGTTCTGAGTGGAAGGACCATCGCTCAACGGATAAAAGGTACGCCGGGGATAACAGGTTAATACCCCCCAAGAGTTCACATCGACGGGGGTGTTTGACACCTCGATGTCGGCTCATCACATCCTGGGGCTGAAGCAGGTCCCAAGGGTATGGCTGTTCGCCATTTAAAGTGGTACGCGAGCTGGGTTTAGAACGTCGTGAGACAGTTCGGTCCCTATCTACCGTGGGCGTTGGAGACTTGAGGGAAGCTGTTCTTAGTACGAGAGGACCGGAACGGACACACCTCTGGTGTTTCGGTTGTCACGCCAGTGGCATTGCCGAGTAGCTATGTGTGGAAAGGATAACCGCTGAAAGCATCTAAGCGGGAAGCCCCTCCCAAGATTAGGTCTCCCTGATTATTTAATAATCCTAAAGATCCCTCGAAGACTACGAGGTTGATAGGCTAGGTGTGGAAGTGCAGCAATGTATGAAGCTAACTAGTACTAATTGATCGTGAGGCTTGACCATATAACACCCAAGATATTTGGAGATGTTGTTGTGTCAACGGGCAATATGCCTTATAAACTTTACTTTATTCCATTTTGTTATACCTCTGTGGTATAAAAACTTTTAAATCCGTTTGAGTTAAGTTTTATCTTAAATCAAACAAGCAGTTTGCTTAGTGATAATAGCAAGTGTGACCCACCTGATCCCATCCCGAACTCAGAAGTGAAACCACTTAGCGCCGATGGTAGTGTGGGGTTTCCCCATGTGAGAGTAGGACATTGCTAGGCTTTAATTCGAAATACCCCAATAATCAAAAGATTTTTGGGGTATTTTTTTTACCACATTTTTTTAGAAAAAAATACTTGATTTAAATCGATTTGAGTCATATTTATGATGTTAGAATGTGATTTAAATTCATTACTGAATCATCATGAAGGATTTACTCTTAGCTCTTAACAAGTACTTTGCCATAGTTCCTGGCCAGTTAAGACCTTATCGAAAAATTGTCCTCATACTTGCACTACTCTCAACCGTTTTTATGGGTTATGGGGCAACTCGTTTTGTCTTAGACGTATCTTTTGAATCTTGGTTTAGCGAAGAGGATCCGGCAGTGAAATCGTTAAATGAGTTTCGAGAGCAGTTCGGTAGTGATGATGGGCTCTTTATTGTATATGAGGCCAAAGACGGAGATGTATTCTCAAATCAATCTTTATCTTTAATTTCTGAAATAACTGAAGTACTTGACAACGACGAGCAAATTAGCGATGAAGTTTGGCTTGAGCAATATGGATTAACCTCCAAGGTTGCAGAGACACTAAAACATATAAAGCGGGTTCAATCTTTAACTAATGTTCGCATTCAAAAAAATGAAGACGATGTATTAAGTGCACCTCTCTTGGTTCCAAAAACCATTCCTAGAGATATAAACATACTTGGCGAAATTAAGTCTGAAGCTGGCAAACAATCCAGCCTGCCGCTCTTTATGTTTTCAAAAGACCACCGCTTTGGTGCAATCTCAATTACGACAGATTTTGGAACGATTCCTTTGATTGAAAATCAAAATGAAGAGCAGTCCTTGTTTTCTGATGACGATTGGAATGATGATTTTGAAGATTCAGTAGATGACCAAGCTGTTCTTCAAAAAGTTAAATTTAAAGATATAGAGCCAACGCTATATATTCCTTTTATGCAGGCTGTTTCCGCAATATATGAACAACCACGTATGTTGGAAAATTTTGATTTTTATCCGATCGGGACTTCGGCGATGGTGGAGTTGGCTTTGGGAACAATGATTCAAGCGGGTTTCCTTTTGGTAGGCATGCTGGTTATTATTAATCTTTTGCTTTGGACCTTGTTTCGTTCAGCCAGCGCTGTAGTACTTCCACAGTTAGCTATCGGTCTTAGTATTTTGTTTGTAATTGGCGGCCTAAGTTGGCTTAATATAGCCTCCAACTCACTCATTGCTTTAACAGCAATGTTAGTGATCGCTGTTGGTATAGCGGACTGTGTCCATGTAATGAGTTCTTATCTTTTGTTTAGGCGTTCTGGTAGTGAACATGAACAGGCCTTGTCGCAAGCTTATGGCAAAGTTGGGGTGCCAATCTTGCTCACCACTATCACAACAATGGCAGGTATGTCCTCACTAGCAGTGACAGGAATGCCACAGTTTGTTCTGTTTGGATTCTCTTCTGCGGCAGGAGTTGGTCTAGCTTTTCTATATACAATTTATCTATTACCAGTGTTACTGGATTACTGGCATCCAATGCAAGACAAGAAAGTCTCAAATGTCGTCCAAGAAAAGAAAACTTTAACAAGCTCAATGAAATCTTTCTTGAAATCGATTCAAGTAAAAGCTTTAAAGTTTTTATGCTTTTTTGCGAAGCCAGTAATAAATTTATCACAAAGAATTGGCTTAGCTTGGTTGCTAGGAGCAGACTGGCTCCAACCTCTATTAGATAAGATTCCAGCTTTTGTGGAGCGCTTTCGTTACGCCATAGTTGTCATTTTTTTTGGTGTATTTGGAATCTGTTTGTACGGTGCAACTCAAGTCAAAATTGACTCCAACTTGGTTGAGCTTTATTCTGATGATGTTCCTATTGGGCAGGCATATGATATCGTTGATGAGCACATGATGGGTACAGGAAATATGATTATTGTGGTTAATACCGGAGAGTCCGACGCCATCACAGATCCTGCAGTTTTAAAGGCAATGAGTCGTCTCCAGAATCAAGTCAAGGAAAGTTATAGCAAATATATTATTCGTACTAACTCGTTAGCTGATCTGGTTAAAGAAACTCATGCCATTATGCAAGATGATGAACAGTATCGAACCATCCCTGACAGTCAAATCACGGTATCACAGTTGTTGTATTTGTTTAACAGCGCTAACCCAGAAGAGCGACGAGCCTTGGTGAGTGATGACTACAGTAAAAGCCACATTAGTATTCAGTTAAAAAATGCAGGATCACATGAATACGCAGAATTTTTTGAAGGCATCCGAAATGACATAAACAATGAATTTGATACATTAAAAGACCGTTACCCTAATTTGGACGTTGAAATTACCGGTACTTTTGCAATGATGATGAGGCTTGCAGATGATTTAAGTAGGAACCAGTTCAAGAGTTTAGCTATAGCTGCTGTAGTTATTAGTTGCTTGTTGATGGTGACACTGGGTTCACTGCAGGCAGGAGCTATGTCGATTGTCCCTAACTTAATCCCAGCCACTCTGGCGTTTGGCTTGATGGGTCTTTTAGGAATTCCACTCGACACCGATACTCTGATGATTGCACCCTTGATAATAGGCATAGCGGTAGATGATACGATTCACTTTATTAGTCATTATAGAATGTCACTTGCTGAAAAAAATAACATGCGATTGGCGTTGGTTGGGGCAATAAAAGAGGTAGGTCAAGCGGTCACATTTACAACATTAATACTCGGTCTTGGTTTCTTTATGCTTACGTTTAGTGACTATTTGGGTTTGGCAAAGATTGGCGGTTTTGGATCATTGGCTATATTTGTCGCCCTGCTCTGTGACTTGCTCTTTTTCCCGGCACTGATTATGATATTTAAACCAAAATTTGGCCAGAAAGATGTTGAAGATAATTTAAATTTTATAGAGGTTGCAAAATGAAACGATTACTAGTTACTTCAAATTACTCATTACTCGTTATCGTGCTGAGTGTTGTTTTATCACTATCTAGTGTGCAGATCTATGCTGAAACTAACTTAAGTGCAAGAGAAATTATGGAAAAAGTTGACGAAGAAAGCCGTAAGTCTTCAGACTCTGCCTTCACTCGAATGAAGCTTACTACTTGTAAGTATGGTCTTAGTGGAGGAAAGGTAAAGTGTGCCGAAAAAGCGCGTGTTAAGTTAGTTGAGAGTGCACAAATTAATACCGGTCAAGATAACAAAGACTCCAAGAGTATTGCTATCATCCTTGAACCTTCAAGTGAGAAAGGTATTGGTATGTTGTCTTACAATTATGATGATAGTGATCGAGACAATGAAACTTGGTTGTATCTCTCAGCTCTTGGAAAAGTGAAGAGAATTAGTGTTAGAAACAGTGACGATGAAGAAACTGAATCAGCCAGCATTTTTGGAACAGAAATGACAACTGAAGATCAAGAGACTGGGAAGCTTGATGACTATACTTATGAGCTACTTGGGCAAGGAAAGTTTAGAGGAAGAGAGGTTGCAGTAATCGAGTCAACACCTAAGCCACACCGTCTCAGTAAAAGCAGCTATGGAAAGACGCAAAGCTGGATTGATACAGAAAGATATATAACTCTTAAAGTACAAATGTTTGATAAATACAATAATCCTATTAAGAAGCTTGAGGTAGGTAAGGTTGAAAAGATCAATGATGTTTGGATGGGAAGAAGTCTTACATTTTTTAATACAGTCAGCAACAGGTTGACCAATATGAAACTTGAGGCGATTAACTTTGATATGGAAATTAAAGAAGACTTTCTTACCCAGAGGGCATTGACAGATCAAGCTTTTAGGGAAAAGTTTCTCAAAGATTTGCGTAAGCAGGCTAAATAATTTCTAAGTAAGTTATGGCTAATTTAATCAATAAACTGATTATCTGTGTTTTTTTGGGAGCATCTCTTAGCTCGTTTGTTTCGGCTGATGACTTATTATTTGAGGATGAAGTACTTTTTGAAGAGCCTAGTCAAGAATTTGATGAATGGTCAGATGATAGTGATCTCTTTGGCGATGAAATTAAGAATACGAGACCATTTGCCTGGTTAAATATTGGGGTTGCGCAAAAATGGGGATTCAATCCAGCAAGTGATTGGAGTACGAAGAAGGAAAGGACCGAGCTTGTTCTTGGAACGACCGGCTCGGTTTCTAATACCGGCTATGGTGAATTAGAGATAAAGTCAACCAAATACTGGCCAAGTGATAGTTACCATTCAACTAAATCCAGCGATATCGAGATAGAAAGAGCCTTTTTACAGTTTAGCTTTGATAAATGGAGCACTAAGCTGGGTCGATATACCATCGGCTGGGGTGAGCTTGAAGGTGGTGCGCTAGACGTTATCAACCCATCAGGTGGCTTGACTGATCCATCGACAACCTCTCAGTGGCTTGTGAGTGCCACTCGATATGGGGATAAAAGTGATATTAGTGTTTTTTATAATCCCAATCCTAAGATTACGAATAGCACTTTATTGTCCCTAAAGGATGAAAGGCACCGTGAATTTGGTCTGCGTTACGGCATCAATACTGAGGGAAGTGACATGGCATTCTATGCTGGCCAATTGATACCCAATGACGCATTAAAGAATCTTACTGATGGGATAGCCTATGCTAGTCCATATGAGTTACTAGGGTTTGGTATGAACAAGGTATTTGATGACTATCTGCTTAAATTTGATATAGCCTATAAACGCAATCTACGCCAAAACCGCTTAGGGCAGTTTATAAAAGCTGACAGAGTTGATTGGGATCTTGCTTTTGACATTCAGAAGAGTGATAGACAATGGTTAATTTCAATTAATTCGCAATATTGGTTGGATTTTTTCAATGACTCTTTAACCCCTACTCTGCTAGCAAGTGTAAGCTCTGAAAAAAATATCATGACTTATATGGCTAGTGTAAGTGACAAGTTCGGTGATTCTGATTGGAGCTGGAATTTGTCCAATATTATTGCTGCAAACAATGACCTTTCATTAATTACTGCTGGCCTTGAATGGGATATTAGTGATAACTTAAATGCCAGAGTAAATGCAACTAAGGCAAATGCTAAACTTGACCGTGCCTTTAATTTACTTGACGATTATCAGCGAGTCAATTTAGAGGTCGAATTCCAGTATTGATTTTGACAGATATATTTGCTTAGTGTGTTGAGTAGATAATGAGTCGTATCAACTTCTCTAATAGCATAGGACATAGTATAATTTGCGTAAGTTAATTTAGGGCTCAGTAATGTTAGGTAGTAAGCTTTTAAGGGGCAATATAGATTTTGTGGTTGAGCAACTCAAGAGGCGAAATTTTTCTTTTGATGTTGCTGTATTTAATAAGCTTGAAGATCAAAGAAAAGTAATTCAAGTGCAAACTCAAGACTTGCAAAATCTTCGCAACACGAAATCTAAGGCAATCGGTCAAGCGAAAGCTTCAGGTGAAAACATGCAACCACTGCTTGATGAGGTTTCAGAGTTAGGTCAAAAACTTGACGCTACGAAATCTAAATTACATGATATTCAGGCGAAGATTGAGGAAATAGTGATGGTGATACCAAACATTCCTCATCCCTCTGTGCCAGAAGGTGACAGTGAAGATGATAATATTGAGATATCCAAGTGGGGTAAGCCCGCAACACTAGATTTTGATGTAAAAGATCATGTTGAGTTGGGTGAAAAGTATGGAATGGACTTCGCTGCTGCGGCTAAGATTTCAGGGACAAGGTTTGTTGTTATGACTGGAAAGCTTGCTAAGCTGCAGCGTGCCTTAACTCAATTTATGTTAGATCACCATATCGAGAAAAATGGCTACACTGAAACCTACGCACCCTACTTAGTTAATGCTGACTCTATGACGGGGACTGGGCAACTACCAAAATTTGAAGCTGATTTGTTTAAAACTCATCTGCACGGCGAAGAAGGTGAAGCAAAGGCGCTTTATTTAATACCAACAGCAGAAGTGCCAGTGACTAACATTGTTCGTGAATCAATTATTAAGGGCTCTGAACTACCGCTTAAGTTTGTTGCCCACACCCCGTGTTTTCGTTCTGAAGCTGGATCATACGGAAAAGATACCAGAGGATTGATTCGTCAGCACCAGTTTGAAAAAGTTGAATTGGTGCAAATTTCTAAACCAGATAATTCCTATGAGGTGCTTGAAGAATTAACTTCTCACGCTGAAGGTGTTCTGCAATTATTGGAATTGCCTTATCGTAAAGTAAACCTTTGCACCGGTGATTTAGGATTCTCTTCGGCTAAAACCTATGACCTAGAAGTTTGGTTGCCGGGTCAAAAAGCGTACCGTGAAATTTCTTCATGTTCATGCTTTGAAGGATTTCAAGCGAGACGCATGCAACTTAGATGGAAAAACCCAGAGACCAAGGAAACAGAATTTTTGCATACCTTGAACGGCTCTGGACTAGCGGTAGGTAGAACTTTGGTTGCTGTGATTGAGAATTATCAGAATGCTGATGGCAGTATTGCCATTCCGAAGGTCTTACAAAGCTACATGGGTGGCTTAACTACGATAAAATAAGCCCTTTATATTTTTTGGAGTCTAGGATGAATTTACCACCAGAGCTTTTTTTAATAGCAATGTTTGTGTTGATGTATTTTTTGTTAATCAGACCACAACAAAAGCGCGCTAAGGATCATAAAAATTTACTGAAAGCACTCAAAAAAGGTGACGAGGTTGTTACCAATGGAGGTGTTGTAGGCAAAATTAACTCTGTTGACGAGTCTTTTGCAGCACTAGAGATTGCTGAAGGTGTGGTTGTTAAAGTACAAAAACAAGGTATCAACCAAAAAATGCCCAAAGGTAGCGCTAAGCTGTAACTTATAAGTAAATAATTTAGATGAATCATTACCCTATTTGGAAAAATGCATTAATTGTTTTTTTCCTATTTATCTCGGCTTTATATGCATTGCCAAATATTTATGGTTCGGATTTAGCTATCCAAATCTCTGGCACTGGTGACTATGTTGTCCAAGATCAAGACGTCAAAATCATTAATAACTTATTAGAAGCTAATGAAATTGACTATAAATCAATGGGGCTAGTCGATAAACGCATTATGATCCGTTTTGAGGATTCACAATCGCAACTCTCTTCAAAAACTTTGTTAAAAAATACTCTTAGTAGGAATTATGTAGTTGCTTTGAATCTGGCTCCTTCAATTCCGCAGTGGCTATCAAATGTTGGTGGTAAAGCAATGTCACTGGGACTCGATCTAAGGGGTGGTGTACACTTTTTGCTTGAAGTTGATATGGAAGCTGTAGTTTCAATTGCTATAGACCGATACTATAATGAGTTAAGGGCTGTTCTTCGCGAAGACCGCTTATACAAAAGCATTCGCAAAGAGGGCAACCTTTTGGTGGTTAACTTTAAGACTGAAAACCTGAAAACGGAAGCTAAAAAGCTCATCAAGGATGAGCTTGCTGATTTAATGATTGTTGAGGGAAGTGAAACCGATCTGCAGTTGAGTTTGGAGATTTCTTCTGTAGCACAAAGTATAGCTAAAACTAACGCTTTAAAACAAAATATTACAACGCTTCGTAATCGTGTGAATGAGTTAGGTGTTGCGGAGCCAATTATCCAACGGCAAGGTTCAGAGAGAATTGTAGTGCAATTACCTGGCGTACAAGATACAGCCAGAGCCAAAGAAATTTTAGGCGCAGTCGCAACCGTTGAGTTTAGAATGGTCGATGAAAAAAATGATTTACAGACGGCAGTTCAGTCAGGGAAAATTCCAGTAGGTTCAAAGCTTTATAAATTTAAGGACGACACACCGTTGCTTCTTAAAACCGGTGTTATTGTAACTGGTGAGAATATCGTAGATGCAGCCTCAAGTGTCGACCAAGACAATAACCCGATGGTTAGTATCACCTTGGACAGCGCTGGCGGAAGGTCGATGCTTGAAACGACCAAGGAGTTTCTACATCATCGTATGGCTGTTGTTTACATTGAGAACAAAGTTGAGACGATTGTTGAAGATGGAAATACAGTAAAAAAACGTAGTAAAACGCAGGATATTATTAATGCTGCAACCATACAAGGTACTTTTTCAAATCGCTTCCAGATAACAGGTATAGGTAGTGCCAGAGAGGCAAGAAATCTTGCCTTGTTGCTAAGAGCAGGTTCACTATCAGCGCCTATTGAAATCATTGAAGAGCGAACTATTGGACCAAGCTTAGGAGCAGATAATATTCAGAAAGGATTGATATCTGTTTTAGTTGGATTTGCTTTGGTTTTAGTTTTTATGGGCTGGCGCTATAGAGTATTTGGGCTAGTGGCAAATTTAGCTTTAACACTTAACTTAGTGACAATTGTTTCCATTCTTTCTATGCTGCAAGCAACCCTGACTTTGCCTGGTATAGCCGGTATCGTCTTGACTGTAGGTATGGCAGTTGATGCCAATGTGCTAATTTTTGAACGCATCAAAGAGGAGTTACAATTAAATCAAAATATTCAAAAGGCGATTTCTGCGGGATACGCAAAAGCACTATTAACGATTGCCGATGCCAACATTACCACATTGATTGCTTCTTTGGTTTTGTTTAGTTTTGGTACAGGTCCAGTGAAAGGTTTTGCTGTAACCCTCTCGATCGGAATTATTACATCAATGTTCACTGCAATCGTTGTCTCTCGGGCGGTGATTAATCTCATCTACGGTGGCAGAAAAGTTAAGGAGTTAGCAATATGAGCCTGAGATCATTTAAATTGCCAACAATAGATTTTATCAATAAGCGTAAATACGCAATGGTGCTCTCTGCATTGTTGTTGATTGTGTCAGTTATCTCACTTGGTTTGCAAGGGCTTAAACTTGGAATTGACTTTACGGGTGGAACCTTAATAGAGGTGGGTTATCAGCAGACAGCAGACCTTGAAGATATTCGTACAAAATTAGCTAATGCTAACTATACGGGGACAAATGTACAGTACTTTGGATCTGACACAGAGGTGCTAATACACTTAGAACCTCAGGCTATTTCATCTGCTAAGCTTAGTTCGTCAATTATTCAGATGCTTGGCGAGGGTATTGATGTGCGTCGAGTGGAGTTCGTAGGACCTAAGGTTGGTGAAGAGTTAACTAATGATGGTGGCTTAGCTTTGCTTTACGCTCTCATAGGTATTTTGATTTATGTTGCTTTTAGATTTGAATATCGTTTTGCTTTTGGTTCGATTACTGCGCTGATTCATGACGTTATTATTACACTGGGTGTTTTTTCAATTCTGCGAATTGAATTTGATTTAACTGTGCTGGCTGCAATTCTTGCTGTCATCGGCTACTCCCTTAATGACACGATTGTGGTTTTTGATCGGATTCGAGAAAACTTTCTTTCCACTCGACACATTGAACCTATGCCGATTGTTAATGATGCCCTAAATCAAACATTAGCACGAACGTTAATGACATCATTGACGACATTGCTGGTTCTTTTAGCTTTGTTTTATTTGGGTGGTGAAGTGATACATAGCTTTGCTGGTGCACTTATAATTGGTGTTGTTATTGGTACCTATTCTTCTATCTTTGTAGCCAGCTCTATGATTCTAGCACTAGGAATATCCAAAGAGGATATGTTACCTTCTGAAAAAGAAAAAAAGGAAATTGACGCCAGACCATAGGCATCAAGTTATAGCTCCAATATATAAAAAGAAGGTTGAAGGTTTATTGATTAAATCGTTCAAATACAAGGCAGGCATTCGTACCACCAAACCCAAAGCTATTTGATAGTATACGGTTGAGCTTTAATTGCGTTGTTTTTCTAACAATAGGCATTCCTTCTGCTTCCTCGTCAAGTGTTTCAATGTTCACCGATTCAGCGACGAAATCATTTTCAAGCATCAGCAATGAGTAAATAGATTCATTCACTCCTGCTGCTCCTAATGCATGTCCAGAAAGAGATTTTGTCGAACCTATAAGTGGAATCTCTCTATTAAAAACCTGTTTAATGGCTTGCAACTCTTTCATGTCACCCGCAGGAGTTGAGGTGCCATGAGCGTTGATGTAGTCTATAGAACCGCTGACTTTACTAATTGCTAACTTCATGCAACGTGATGCTCCTTCTCCAGAGGGTGCGACCATGTCATAACCATCAGAAGTTGCACCATAACCAACGAGCTCCGCGATGATATGAGCGCCGCGAGCTTCTGCATGTTCTAAAGACTCAAGTACGAGTGCACCACCACCACCTGAAATAACAAATCCATCTCTATTAGCATCATAAGCTCGAGATGCCTTTTCAGGAGTGTCGTTATATTTTGAGGACAATGCTCCCATTGCATCGAATAACATGGTTAGCGACCAGTCTAACTCCTCACCTCCACCAGCAAAGACAACGTCTTGCTTACCTAGCTGTATTTGTTCCATAGCATTGCCAATACAATGGGCGCTGGTCGAGCAGGCTGAACTGATTGAATAATTGATGCCCTTAATTTTAAATAGGGTGGATAGACAGGCTGAGGTTGTTGAGCCCATGGCTCGAGGCACACGATAAGGACCCACTCTTTTAATACCTTTTTCTCGTAAGATGTCTGCAGCCTCGACAACGTTCTGGTTAGAAGCTCCGCCAGAACCCATAATCAGTCCAGTTCTCTCATTAGAAACAATTTCAGGACTCAATCCTGACTGTTTGATTGCTTCATCCATTGCAATAGCATTATAGATTGCAGCATCTGCCATGAAACGCAACATCTTGCGATCAATGACGTCACTTGTGTCGATTTCTGAAATAGAGCCATACACATGTGACCTGAGTCCAATTTCCGCATATTTCTCACTAAACTCTATGCCTGATTTCGCTTTTTTTAGTGATTCAAGGACTTCGGATTTGTTGTTGCCCAAACTGCAAACAATGCCCATTCCGGTTACAACGACGCGTTTCATCAGAAAGAAGAGGTGTCAGTAAACAAGCCAACCTTTAGGTTGGTGGCATCGTAAATCAATTTTCCATCAACTTCCATGGTTGCATCAGCAATACCCATATAGAGCTTTCTTGCAACAACTCTTGAGAGGCTCACATTGTAGGTTATTTTTTTGTTGTGTGGTAAAACCTGGCCCGTAAATTTAATTTGCCCCGCGCCCAGAGCACGTCCTCTACCAGGACCTCCTAGCCAACCTAGGTAAAAGCCTACCAATTGCCACATTGCATCCACACCAAGGCAACCCGGCATAACAGCGTCTTCGTTAAAGTGACAGTCAAAAAACCATAGGTCTGGGTTGATGTCTAATTCAGCTGTCAATCCACCCTTGCCGTATTCTCCATCACTTTCACTAATGCTCGTGATGCGGTCAAACATCAGCATTGGTGGTTGCGGCAGCTGAGCGTTACCGGTCCCAAATAATTCACCTTTACCGCAAAGAATTAATTCATCATAAGTGTAACTGTTCTGCTTCATAAGGATTGATATATCGAATATAGCAAGAATTTTATCACAGTTAAATTAAGATAAAAATTCAACTTATGGCTTCAAGTCAGCGATAATATCGGATATATCTTCTAGTCCGACAGATATACGAACAAGGTTATCTGAGATGTTGCATTGCTTTTTTTCTTCGTCTGAAAGTCGAGCGTGAGTTGTTGATGCAGGATGGGTAATGGTACTCTTGGTATCTCCAAGATTTGCAGTAATCGAAATCATTTTGGTATTGTTTATAAGTCGAAAAGTGTCTTCTTTCCCACCAGATACTTCGAAGGAGACGATACCACCAAAATCACGTTGTTGCTCTTTGGCGATTTGATGATGAGGATGAGACTCTAGTCCAAGGTAGTGTACTTTTTCTACAAAAGACTGATCGTTCAGCCAATTTGCTAGTTGCCGTGCATTTTCACAATGTGCCTTCATTCTCAGGGGGAGTGTTTCAAGACCTTTGAGAACAACCCAAGCATTAAAAGCGCTCAAGGTTGGCCCTGTTGTTCTAATAAAGCTACTGATTTCCTCTAGCAGCTCACTGCTTCCTGCGATAGCCCCTGCGAGACATCGGCCCTGACCGTCCATGTATTTTGTTGCCGAGTGAATGACTATATCTGCCCCCAATGCTAATGGTTTTTGAAGGGCTGGCGTCATCACACAATTATCAACAGCCAATATGATATTGTGTTTTTTGGATATGGTTGAAAGTGCTCGCAAATCGACAACCTCACCTAGGGGGTTTGATGGTGTTTCAAGAATGAATAGCTTCGTGTTGGACTGGATACTGTCCTTCCAGGTGATTAAATCGGGTAAGTCTACAAATGTTACTTCGATGCCAAACCTTTTGACAATGGTATTGAGGAGTACAGTAGTGGTTCCAAACATTCCACGAGATGCAACAATATGATCTCCGGTTTTGGATAGCGCCATAATGGTGGCGAAAATAGCCGACATACCACTAGCGGTTGCAAGACATGATTCAGCTCCCTCCAGAGAGGCTAATTTATCTTGAAAAGCTTCTACGGTTGGGTTAGTGAATCTCGAATATACATTACCCTGTTCTTCCTTAGCAAATCTTAGAGCAGCCTGCTCGGCGCTCTCGAAAGTAAAACTTGAGGTCAGAAAAATAGCAGCAGAATGTTCTTGTTCTTGGGTAGTTTTATAACCTTCACGAATTGCTTTGGTTTCAAATTTATTATCTTTCATATAACTTTATAGTTAATCAATCTACTTCATTGTAGATTAATTCTGAGTTTTCATTGGTAATATTGTTTTGTTTAGCCTTATCGGATCTAAGGGTTTCAATATTGTCCAGATAAGAAGTATCAATATCTTTAGTAAGATATTGACCGTTAAAACAAGAACAATCGAAAGATGAGATATCAGGGTTGCCCTGTTGAACAGACCAAATTAAATCCTCTAGATTTTGATAAATCAATTTATCAGCACCAATTGTTTGGCAAACTTCATCGGTGGTTTTGTTGTGCGCAACAAACTCATTCTTGCTGGCCATATCGATACCGTATACATTAGGGTAGCGAACCGGTGGTGCAGCTGATGCAAAAAAGACTTTTTTTGCACCCGCAACTCTAGCCATTTGTACAATTTCTTTGCTGGTTGTGCCACGCACAATAGAGTCATCTACTAGAAGAACGTTCTTATCCTTGAATTCGAGCTCGATTGCGCTTAGTTTTTGACGTACAGATTTTTTTCTTTGTTTTTGTCCGGGCATAATAAAAGTTCGAGCAATATAGCGGTTCTTGATAAAACCTTCACGATACTTAAGATCCAATTCATTGGCCAGCTGAAGAGCGGCTGTTCTTGAGGTGTCAGGAACAGGCATAACTACATCAATTTTCTCATCTGGCCACTTTGACTTAATTTTTTCTGCTAGTCGTTCGCCCATTCTGAGGCGTGATTTATAAACCGAGATTTTGTCAATAATGGAATCAGGTCTTGCAAAATAAACAAATTCAAAAATGCAGGGAGATAGTTCTGAACTGTCTGCACATTTTTTGGAATGAATATTTCCTTTGCGGTCAATTACAACAGCCTCTCCTGGCTCTACGTCACGCGTAATTTTGTAACCAAGAGCTGTTAAAGCAACGCTTTCAGATGCAATCATGTAACTAGTGCCTTTCGCTGTAGTTTTTTCACCCAGGATTAGAGGTCTTATTCCGTGAGGGTCTCTAAATCCAAAGATACCATAGCCTGGAATCATTCCAATCGCTGCATAAGCCCCCTTGACACGCTGATGAAGTTTTTTTACTGCCTTAAATATATCCGTCTCGTTAATTCGATGTTTTTGTTCTTTTGCTATTTCACTGGCCAATATATTGAGCAGTATTTCTGAATCAGAGTTGGTATTTATATGCCTCAGATCTTGTTCAAAAAGCTCTTTCGTTAGTGCTTCAGTATTAGTCAGATTGCCATTATGTGCAAAAGCGATTCCGTAGGGCGAGTTTACATAAAACGGCTGAGCTTCAGCGCCTGAAGAGCTTCCAGCAGTTGGGTAGCGGATATGTCCAATCCCCATATCGCCTATCAATTTGGTTATATGTTTTGTTCTAAAAACATTGCGCACCATGCCGTTACCTTTGCGCATGTAAAAGCGCCCTTTACTGGCTGTGGTGATTCCTGCGGCATCTTGACCACGATGCTGGATAATAGTTAGTGCGTCATAAATATAAACACCTACATCTTTTTTTGTAGTGGATAGCATTCCGACAATACCGCACATAGTTTATTCCCCTAAAATTTCGCTTTCTATGAATGTGGCAACTGCGTCGCCAGGTTCGAGTTTAACAAATAACAAATGTTCTGACAAAAAAGGTTTAATATCAACCGCCCAATCTTGAAATGTTCTCAGTGCCCCACTGGTTTCAACCCATGCATGATTTTGGGTGACCCAGCTTAAGCTTTGCAATACAAGTACTATTATTAGAACAAAAATTCCGCCCTTAAATAAACCTAAAACTGCACCAAGAAAATTATTCTTCAATCCGCCAACATTGCGTGCATTAATTAACACATCAAGAGCTTGTAGAA
The DNA here is from genome assembly GCA_000372785.1 of gamma proteobacterium SCGC AB-629-P17. Classification (GTDB taxonomy): domain Bacteria; phylum Pseudomonadota; class Gammaproteobacteria; order PS1; family Pseudothioglobaceae; genus Pseudothioglobus. The sequence continues at coordinate 79,535 of KB889780.1, forward strand.
TGTTGAGAATTTTTTCAAATACCGGCGCCATCAGGCAAGGCTTTTCAGTATCAATGGTAATATTAAGAAGCTTTGATAAAGCCAATACAGCAGCAATAAGTGCAGCAAAAACAATTACGAACGATACAAAAATACGAAAGGAATTGCTAGTCACAATGGATTCCATTGTCTGGAGTTCAGCGACCACTCCCATGTAGTGGTAACTCAGAATAGCGACCAGTGCCGTTATTATTATCTTTGTGAATGAACGATTCAGTTCACAGGGATTTTCAACTTGTGAAGAGGCTCCTGCAGTCTTGTAAAGCGCCCTCTTAACAAACCAAATACCAATAAATATAGCTCCAAACGATAGTGCGAAGATTGATTGGCCCTCCGAAGTACTTGGGTCGCTCAATAGGGCGTTGGCTAAATTATCATAGTAAAGCCAAGCAAGAGCAATCGCCAGAATCACAAATAATAGGCTAATAATCTCCTTTGCAAGGCCTTGTATAAAACCTCTAATAACAAAAAAAACTAGAATGATGAGGGTGAGCCAATCTGACCAAGCCAGCACACTTATCGTGTTCCAAAAGTTGTCAAAAAAATTGCTCATGGTCTCCCTGATTGATATGGCTAATTTTACAATAGTTTCCTAGGACCGGACACGAACTCCATTAACTAATAATACTCAGATTTCTTTTAAGATAACGCTGGCATCGGCGACCGTATAGAAGGAGCCAAAAATGACAACCCTTTGAATTTCTTTCATTGCAAGTGCCTGCTCTATCGCGCTAGCCATGCTAGCGCAAACCGTTGTCTCTTGAGAGTCGCCAAACTTGTCTTTAAGGGTTTCCATTTGAATAGAACGCGTAGCTGAGAGTGGCACCAAAAACCAGTGCTTAATGTTTGATGAGGCCAGCTCAATCATGTCATCGATATTTTTGTCAGCTAGTGCGGAAAAAATGGCCACCGTCTCCATGGCTGAGTCTGACAATGTGTCGACCAGAGTCTGAACGGCTGCAGGGTTGTGAGCGACATCAAGAATGACAGTTTTATTGGCTACCTTGAGAGTTTCAAAGCGGGCAACGATTTGGGCCTGCTTGATTCCGCTTTTAATCATTTCCTTGGAAACAGGGAATTGGTCACTGATTGTTTCGATGACTTTTATGGCAACAGCTGCATTGAGTCTTTGGTGGACACCCTCTAGTCCTATTTCGCCTTCATATTGTTCCTTGACAAGCGTCAATGGTGCACCTATCTTTTTGGCGTAGGCCAGTACACTGTCTGGCGGGTCCTGATCACCGCAAATGCAAGGCTTTGCAGTGCGCATAATGCCGGCCTTTTCAGTGCCGATTGATTCGCGTGTGTCTCCAAGGTATTCGGTATGATCTATTGCAATATTGGTAATAACACTGACATCGCTATCGACAATATTGACCGAATCTAGACGACCTCCAAGACCCACTTCAAGGATGGCAATATCGACATCAGCTTCAGAGAAAATAATTAACGCTGCCAAGGTTGAAAATTCAAAGTAAGTTAAAGAGACACCTTGCCTTTTTTCCTCAATCGCTTCAAAGGCTTTAATGATCACTTCATCATTAACAATCTCACCGTCGATTGTGAAGCGCTCGTTGTAGTTAATGAGGTGTGGCGAAGTGGAGCAACCTACTTTATATTTTGAGTTTTTATAAATACTATCGATATAGGCGATTGTAGAGCCTTTGCCATTTGTGCCAGCAACCGTTATGGCAAAAAACGGCACTCCATCCGGGAAAAGGCGTTGATAGACACGTTGAACTCTGTCTAAGCCGAGAACAATGGTTTCTTCCATCAGCCGCTCTTGCCAGCTTAGCCATTCATCAAGAGTTTTTTTGTTGTACATAGTGAGAAGTTACTATACCTAATCTCTAACTAGTCAAAAGTCATTTGTCTTCCCAGAACTCACCTTCGATGGTTTTATTTTTGTTGTCGCTCGTCTGCTCTTGCTTTCCAGTTCTGTGAATAAAAATTGCATTTCTCTGGCTAAAAAAACGTTCCGCATTTTTCTCAAGGATGTGATTAATAAAATATCTTCTAGACCAAGGCATTAAGCCTAACAAACCCAAGCCATCTGTAATGAAACCCGGTGTCAATAGCAAAACACCTGAAACAAGGATAACGACACCCTCAAACATCTCCAATGCGGGCGTTTTGCCTTCAGCTATGCTCTGTTGGGCCTTAGCCATCGTTGACCAGCCCTGCTGCCTTAATAGGGTCGATCCAATCAGCGCAGTCACAATAACGAGTAGCACAGTTGACAGGCCTCCAATAGCCTGCCCAACGGTCACAAGGACGTAAATTTCAAGAAGAGTCATTACCACAAAAATAGGGAATAACATCTAACCTCCTTTCGAGTTAGTAAAAATAATATCCCAGACACCGTGGCCTAATTTTTGACCACGATTTTCAAATTTGGTCAAAGGCCGATGCTTGGGTCTTGGGGAGTATATATGGTCTCCCATGGTGTTTTTAAAGTGCTGATGAGATTCCAGCGTTTCCATGATGTGATCGGCATAGTTTTCCCAGTCGGTTGCTATATGGACGATTCCACCTTTTTTTAGCTTTTTTGCAAGAATGTCTAGAAAGCTGGTTTGCATGATTCTGCGCTTGTGGTGTCTCTTTTTATGCCAAGGGTCCGGGAAGAATAGTTGAAATTTTGATAGGCCGTCGTCAGCAATATGGTTTTGAAGCACCTCAACTGCGTCCTCTTTAATAATTTTCAGGTTGCCTAGTTGGCGTTTGTTTGCTTCATTGATGAGCCTGCCAATGCCGGCCTCGTAGACCTCGATTCCTAGGAAGTTTTGCTGCGGTTGCTGGACTGCCATTTCCAGCAGGCTGTCACCATTTCCAAAGCCGACCTCAAGGGTTACATCATGTGAATTCATGAAAAGTTCCCCGAAGTTGAGATGTTTGTCTGTCAGATTGACACCGTAGTTTGGCCACAATTCGTTTAGTGCGGTCGCCTGAGCTTTGGACAGTCTTCCAGAGCGCCTAACGAAACTTTGAATTTTACGCAAGGACTTGGCCTCAGTCATAGCTTGTAATCCATAATCAGTGGAGAGTGGTCAGAAAAACGTTCTTTCTTGTAGATCTCGCAAGCCGTTGCAAGACCGGTAAGATTTGAACTCACCACCTGGTAGTCAAGACGCCAGCCGGTATTGTTTAGCCAGGCCTGGCCTCTATTGGACCACCACGTGTATTGAAATTCATCTTGATTGATTTCCCTGAAAGCGTCGATATAGCCTACCTCGTCATAGAGTTTGTCTAGCCAAGCTCTCTCTTCAGGCAGGAATCCTGAGTTCTTTTGGTTCGATCGCCAGTTCTTTAAATCAATCTTTTTGTGGGCGATATTCCAGTCACCACAGAAAATGTACTTTCTACCGTCATTTTGCAATGCATGTAAATGAGGCAGCAAGCGGTCGCAGATGAATTCCATTTTAAAGGCCTGCCTCTCCTCTTTGGAAGAGCCAGAGGGCAAGTAAATGGAAGCCACGCTTAAATCTCCAAAGTCAGCCTGAATCAGTCGGCCCTCAGAATTGATGTCCTGCCAAGGGCTATAGATCACCCGATCGGGCTTTGATTTGCAATAAAGAGCGGTTCCACTATAGCCTTTGCGTTCCGCGCTATGATAATAGGTGTACATTCCGGAAGGGTAGAAGCGTTCATCAAGCTGGTGTTCTTGTGCCTTGATTTCTTGCAAACAGACAACATCCGCATTTTGTTTTTCTAACCAGCTGAAAAAACCTTTTCGTTCAGCCGCTCGAATTCCATTGACATTAATTGTTATAATTCTCATTGCGATTATTTTAATAGTTTAGGAATATTCGATGGAACAGTATCAAAACGATTTTGTAGACTTTATGTTGGAAATCGGAGCCCTTAAGTTTGGAGAATTTACACTTAAATCCGGTCGGGTGAGCCCTTATTTTTTCAATGCAGGTCAATTTAATCAAGGCAACCATTTATCCCAGCTCGGACAATTTTATGCTCAAGCCATCGAGTCCAGCGGCATCAAATTTGATGTTCTATTTGGCCCCGCATATAAAGGAATTCCGCTCGCAGCAGCAACAGCTATTGCGCTCAATGACAGTTTCAATAGAAGTGTTCCCTATAGTTTTAATCGAAAAGAAGCCAAGGACCATGGTGAAGGTGGGAACATCGTCGGTCATCCGCTTGAGAGGGACATTCTAATCATAGACGATGTCATAACCGCTGGAACAGCGATCAGAGAAGCAAAAGACATTATCGAAGCCAATGGCGCCAACACGAAAGGCGTGGTGGTTGCATTGGACCGACAAGAGAAGGGCGAAGGCGAACTCTCAGCTATTCAAGAGGTGGAACAAAATTTTGGTATTGCCGTTGTGAGCATCATTAACTTGTCTCATATCGTTGATTACCTGAAAGCCAATGATGATAAAAATATCATCAGTAGGATTGAGAGTTACCGTTCCCAGTATGGTATTTCCTAATTAAATCGATTAGCGGGTTTCTGTAAGGGGTTCAACGATAAGTGTCGAAGAGTCGGTATCAATGATTCGAACTTTTTGTCCAACACTCATTTCACAGCCCTTTGCAAACCACAAAGACTCACCCAGCCTAACTTTGACAATGCTGTTTTCAATAGAGACAACTGTGCATTCCTTGCCAATGTGGCTCTTAGCATTAATGCTTAGCTCATCATCAACCGTTTTCACTGGGAAGTATTTTTTTGCTAATAATGTGGAAACTGCTGAGAGCAATACAAAGCTTAGAACTTGTAATCCAGAGGAAACTCCAGGGTACAAATAGAACACAATACTGATTGTGATAGCGGATGCACCAATCCAGAGCAGGAACATTGACCACAAGAACAGTTCAACGATGACCAATGCGAGTCCAAATACAAGCCAATGCAAGTAGTTTAGGTTTTCTAACAACATTTCCATGAAGGTGATTTTATATTCTTTATGAGGGAGTAATAAAATTTTCCTTGCTGTCCGTCTAAAAAATATTTATTTTTTTTACAATTTAGGTCATAATGCAGGTACTACTGGGGTCTTTATGGAAAATGGAAAACCTATAAAAAATAAAAAACTGGTTGAAAAGTTTCAAAAGGACGGCTTTGTCGTTCTTGAAAATGCGTTAACTGATTCTCAATTGTCGGCACTCAATAGTGACTTATCAATGTGGGTTGAAGAGAGCAGAGGAAATGAAAAGTCTTACGGAAAAATCATGGATGGGAGGCCTCGTTTTGATTTGCAACTAGATAACCATTCATTTGATAACCCTGCACTTAGAAGAGTAACTTCGCCAGCTGAAATTTCACAGGCATGTCTCGATGTGGTCAAGGATAATAAAACTCTAGATCTTATTAGTGAAATTTTTGGACCAAATATCAAGCATTGGACAAATAAAATCAACCTTAAGCTTCCAGGCTCAGGCACGGAGGTGAAGTTCCATCAGGATTTCCCTTATGAACCCCATTCAAATGAAGACATCATGACAGTTTTATTTTTCCTTGATGACGTGACACTTGAAAACGGGCCTTTAGAAGTAGTTGCGGGTACACACAACGGACCACTTTATTCGCTATGGCATGACGGCATTTTTACAGGCGCCGTTTCTGCAGAAATTGAAGCCGAATGTAAAATGAAGGCTATCAGTTGTATAGGCAAGGCGGGTTCGGCATGTTTGATGCATTCCAAATTAATGCATGGCTCCAAATCAAACAAAACTAAATCCGCGCGTTCTCTGTTCATAGTTTCTTATACAGCGGAAGACGCAGTCAATCTCGCTGACAACCCGCTTCCAAGTGAATTAGATGGAATGATTGTTCGAGGCAAGAAAACGGGTATCGTTCGTTCTACTAGCTATAGTGTCGAATTGCCGGAATATCCCCAAGAGGTATCGTTCTTCGACCAGCAATCCAAAATGAAAGATATTTGATTATCATTCGTACTTTGTTAGGATATTGCCATGTCACAGAAAAAAGAGCTCATAATAAAATTCTCTATTGCTGATGATGAGTTAGTCATTGAGTGGCATGACGGCAAGGAGAGTCGACTATATAGTCACTGGTTGCGCGACCACTGCCAAATGCCAACATCTCTAAATGCCGATAATGGACAGCGCCTGTTCAGTGTCGTCGATATACCCAAAGAAACCTACATCGAAAAAGCCTATAAGGACGAAAAAGGAAATATCTGTGTGCGCTTCCAGCCAGAAAACCATTTGTCTGTTTTTTCACAGAGCTGGTTAAGAAAGAATTGTTATGACCTTAATCTTCACTTCGATGACAGAAGTGAAAAACAAAAACACTTATGGCAAAAAGACAGTTTCAAGGCTGGTTTACCGTTCATTAAATACGAGTCCATGTGTAATGACGAGAGTATTAAGCTGGATGCGCTGCGTTTGGTTAGAGATGTCGGTTTTTTTGTTCTTAAAAATGTTCCAACTATCGAGGGTCAAGTTTTAAAAGTTATTAGCGAGTTGGGCTACACTCGAGAGACAAATTATGGCGCCATCTTTGAAGTGAGGACTGAGGTCAACCCGAATAACCTTGCCTATACCAATATGGGTCTTGGATCTCATACCGACAACCCCTACAGAGACCCGGTACCAACAGTACAACTCTTGCATTGCCTGGAAAGTTCGACGGAGGGTGGAGACTCAGTGCTGGTAGATGGTTTTAAAGGTGCCACTGTCCTACGTCAAGAAAGCGAAGAAGATTTTGCTGTCTTAACAAGCACCTGGATTAATTTTAGGTTTACTGATGCATCAACTGATCTTCGCTCTAGAGTGCCAATGATAGAACTAAATGGCAACAGTGAAATTGTCAAAGTGAGGTACAACAATCGCTCGATCGACACAATAAAATTGCCTGAAAATAAAATTAGGCCTTTTTATAAAGCCTATCGACATTGGAGTGAAATTATTGAAAGAGAAGATTTGAAAATTACATTTAAGCTCTCAGAGGGTGATTTAATGCTATTTGACAACACCCGCATAATGCATGCGAGAACAGAATTTTCTAAAAAAGGCAAGCGCCATTTACAGGGCGCCTATACAGACCTAGATGGTCTTTACAGTCTACTCAATGTTTTGGAGAATCGACAACAAAATGGATAGGATTGGTGTTGACAGCATTGTAGATCATATCGAAGATGTGTTTAGACGTCGTGGTGCTGAGTCATACTTAGGCGAGCAGGTTACAATGGCCCAACATATGCTTCAAACAGCGCAATGCGCTGAACAAGCTGGTGCTAATAATAGTCAAATAGTTGCAGCCTTGCTGCACGATATCGGCCATTACAAAAATGAAATCCCTGAAACATCATTGGCCAAGGGTGTTGACAATTTTCATGAGGAGGCGGGCGCTAATTTTTTGGAAGATTACTTTCCACTTTCTGTTGTTGAGCCTATTCGTCAGCACGTTGCTGCAAAACGATATCTATGTGCAGTTAACTCAGATTATTTCGAGCGCCTTTCGCCAGCCTCTGTTCACACCCTTAACCTTCAAGGTGGGCCAATGAATACAGAAGAAGTAGAAGAATTTGAAAAAAATGATTACTTAGTGCAATGTATACAATTGCGCTATTGTGATGAAGATGGTAAAGACCCAGAAAGGAAACATCCTCCATTTTCCTATTATCGCCCGTTGATTGAATCTCTAGTAAAACGTTGATTGTTAGAATTTATTAAATCATTCCATGATTGAAGAATTAATTTTCCCCGCCGGTTGTCGACTTTTTCACCGATGGCAAGAGGGCGACCCGCAAGCCTCAAGTCGGTTAAAGGAAATATTTGATAAAACCATTGCTGGTGATTATGACGAGATCTTTGCGCTTAAACATTCCCCAAGCTCTGTTCAGGCTTCTGCTTCGATAAATTTATTTGTATTGGCTGTTTTGACAAGGCTTTACGGTCTTAATTCTGCAGAAGCTTATAAGGGAGATGCGAAACGTTACGTTCGGGTTTCACTTATGATTCGTAAGTTGCTTGGACTACCAAAGCTATATCTCGAGTGGCCGGTGTATGCATTTACTGCTGAAGCTCTTGGAGCTATAACTTGATGCCTATGGTCTGGCGTCAATTTCCTTTTTTTCTTTTTCAGAAGGTAACATATCCTCTTTGGATATTCCTAGTGCTAG
>KB889781.1 GCA_000372785.1 gamma proteobacterium SCGC AB-629-P17
AAGACAAAAAATGGCAGATGGCAAAATTAACGCCGACTGGGGCTTTGCTGAAACTTTGGCTTATGCTAGTCTTGCAGAACAAGGAACATCAATAAGACTTTCTGGACAAGACACTGGAAGAGGCACTTTCTTTCACCGCCATGCAGTTGTTCACAATCAGTTATACATTGAAGACTATATTCCTCTTCAACACATCAGCAAAGACCAAGGGAGAGTTCAAATTATCGATTCAATCCTTTCTGAAGAAGCCGCCCTTGGATTTGAGTATGGCTATGCAACCGCGAATCCAGAATCACTGGTTATATGGGAAGCTCAATTTGGAGACTTTGCTAATGGCGCCCAGGCAATTATTGACCAATTTGTTGCCTCAGCAGAAGCTAAATGGGGTCGCCTCTCTAACTTAGTTATGCTACTACCTCATGGCCTAGAAGGTCAAGGACCTGAACACTCCTCAGGTCGACTAGAAAGATTCCTGCAGTTATGCGCCAGTTGGAATATGCAAGTCTGTGTACCATCTACCGCTTCCCAAATATTTCACTTAATGAGACGTCAAGTTATCAGAAAGTTTCGAGCGCCATTGGTTATCATGTCCCCAAAAAGCTTACTCAGAAACCCGCTAGCCGCTTCACCATTATTTAAGTTTACTGAGGGAAAATTTAGAGACGTTTATGAGGAACAGTACGACAACATCAAGGCTAAAAAAGTTGACCGAGTCGTTATGTGTAGTGGCAAAGTTTTTTATGAATTGCTAACTCGACGTCAAGATGACCAAATTAACAATGTGGCGATTCTTAGACTGGAACAACTCTATCCTTTTCCACTCGAATTGCTCAAATCAGAAATCGCAAAGTATCCAAACTCTAAGGAGTTGATTTGGTGCCAAGAGGAGCCTATCAATCAAGGGGCATGGTACACTTCAAGACATAACTTTATGCAATGTACACCAGAAAATCAAATCCTTGACGTTGTTGCTCGTGACCTTTACTCTGCACCTGCAGAAGGTAGCGTTAGGCAACACAACCTTAACCAAAACTATGTAATTGAACAGGCTCTTGGCATTCAGCCAGTCAAACAGCGAAGGAGTATATAGAAATGATAGAAGTGAAAGTCCCCGTACTGCCAGAATCAATAAGCGAAGCAACGGTGGCTGTTTGGCATAAAAAGCCTGGTGACTTTATTGAACTTGATGACGTCATTGTCGAAATTGAAACTGACAAAGTTGTACTTGAAATTCCAGCAGAGGATTCTGGTGTACTAACTGAAATTAAAGCAAAAGAAGGGGAAACAGTTGGTGAGCAACAGGTACTTGGAATAATGGAGAAAAAATCGCAGGATAATTCCAAAGAAACTTCAATCGCTGAAAGTGATTCAACTAAAAAAGAAGAATTCTCTCGAGAAGCTCCTGAAGAAATAATACAAGAAGCTGCAGCTGAAGAAACTCCTGAAGAGGAAGCTCCAGTAAAAGAAGTAGTAACTGAAAAAGTTCCTGAGGAAACAACACAAGAGGTGCCAGATGAAGCGACTCAAGAAGATCAACAAAATAGCTCTAAACTTTCAGATAAAGGAGATGTTTCAACCAAAGGAAACCGTTTAGAAGAAAGAGTGCCAATGAATAGAATTCGTAAAACAATAGCGAAAAGATTGCATTCAGCGACACAAAATACTGCAATGTTGACGACCTTTAATGAAGTCGACATGAGCGCTATACTTTCTATGAGATTAAGCTATAAAGAAGCTTTTGAGAAAAAGTACTCGGTCAAACTAGGTTTTATGTCGTTTTTTGTTAAGGCGGCTGTCGAATCACTTAAAAAATTTCCTGCTGTAAATGCTTATATTGATGGTGACGATATCGTTTATCACGCTTATTGCGATGTTTCAGTTGCTATCTCTTCGGACCGTGGACTTGTCGTTCCAGTACTAAGGGATGCCCACAAAATGGCAATGCACGATATTGAAAAAGCAATCATTGACTTTTCAGTTAGAGCTCAAGATGGAACACTAGGTATTGACGAAATGAGTGGAGGCACCTTTACCATTTCTAATGGCGGTGTTTTTGGCTCACTTCTCTCGACTCCAATTTTGAATAGTCCACAAAGTGCAATACTGGGGATGCACAAAACAGAAGAACGACCCATAGTGGTTGACGGTGAAATTGTAATCCGACCAATGATGTACCTAGCACTTTCTTATGATCACCAAATCATTGACGGCAAAGAAGCTGTTCAATTCTTGATTTCTATTAAAGATGCTTTAGAAGATCCAACTCGATTATTGCTAAAAGTCTAATCTAAATCAGATGATAAAAAAAGGGCGGTATTAATACCGCCCTTTTGGTAGCACTTACAAAATATTATTTGTTCTTGTACTTTTCTTGCTCGGCATTATTACCAGCAATAATGATAACAATCATCATCACTATAGCAATCGCGGTCCACCAACCGGCACCACCGTCTGCTCCAATAAACATGCCTATATCTGCAAATGCTGCATCCCAATTTTCTAATGGAAATCCCATAATTATCTCCTTATATTAATTAAGCTTCAGAATCTGAACTAGACATGCCTTCTGGGAATGCCTGAGCAGGAACCTTAACAGGATCAAGTCCTTGAACTTGAACCGCATCTGGGACACGCAACATTCCTACTGATTTCAGTAGTAACGATACAACGTATCCTGGAACAAAGCCCGCAAGGAACATAACTACAGCACTCATTAATTGTCCAGTGAATGAGATAGTTTCTGCATCTTCAGGAGCGAAAGCACCCAAAGCAGGATAGCCAGAAGCTAAGATACCCAACATAACCATGCCAAATATACCGATGGTTCCGTGAATCGTAACCGCGCCAACAGCATCATCAATACCCATGCCTTCTAACCAATCAGCACATGGTTTAATAATCATACCGGCAACGGTAGAAATTACAATCACAGTTGATCCGAAGTAGATATCCAAACCTGAGGCAACAGCAATAATACCAGCAAGGGCACCAGACATCATCCAGAAAGGATCTCTTGTAGAAATCCAAGCTCCGATAATACCGCCTGAAGCTGCCAAAACAATGTTAAAGGCAAGCGCCGACAATGTCATTGGAGTACCATAAATGGTAGTTCCCTGATCACCATACCAGCTCCAAGCTTCACCAGGCAGAATAATACAAGCCATCAAGAAGCCGAAGAAGCCAACAATAATCAGCAATAAACCAATCATTGTAGCCATCATATTATGACCAGCGATATGGTTTGCTGAACCATCTGCATTGAATTTGCCCACACGTGGTCCTAAATTTATTAAGACACCGAGTGCGAAGAATCCAGCGACAGCATGTACACAACCAGCGGCACCGAAATCATGAAATCCCCATCGGGTAACAAGCCATCCATCGGCATGCCATCCCCAAGCGGCGGCTATAATCCAAGCGAAGGAACCTAAAACAACGGCTAAGATAATAAAACCAGCGGTCTGTATTCTTTCGATCAGAGCGCCAGACGCGATTGATGCGGTAGTAGCAGCAAACAGCGCAAAAGCACCCCAGAAGACACCAGAAGCATGATCTCCCATGTTCGGCCCCATGTATTGGGCTGAATCACCCCATGGTAAAGCAATAGCGTTAGCATAGGCAATACCTGAGATTGCCATATAGCCTTCCGATCCCGTGAATCCCGTCGGTAAGGCCCAATAGAACCACCAACCGAAGAAATAAAACGTCACGATCGTAAACGCGAAAGCTAGGAGGTTTTTAATACCTGAAGATAAAACATTCTTCACACGGGTTGCGCCCATTTCATAGGACAAGAAACCAACATGAATTAGTAACATCAGAGGTATCGTTAAGAAGTAATATGTCTCAGCAAAAAATGTGTTTGTCACTTGTGCTGAGGCAATTACTTGTGCAATTTGTTCTTCCAAAACAATTCTCCTTTTGTTAAAAAATAAAAAACAACTCCCTTTTTTTATTGATAGGAAAAAATAACCCTATCAAGAAGAAGAGTATATAGTATCGTACAAATCAAATCTAGTAAATTTATCTTTAATTTGATTTTTAAAAAGATAAAAACAGAAGAAAAATGACGCAGTAAAAGATTTTATTTATTTACTAATTTCAGTGAAATTGATTTAAAAAAAAATTATTTTCACTATATGAAAAAATTAGATTTTTTTTTATCTATTTAAGAATGTTTGAGAAGAAATTCGCAAACCTTTTCTCCGACTTCACCAGGCGCTTCGATCAATAGTGAATGCTTGTAATTCTTTAAAATAATGAGCTCAGAGTTTGACAAGCTGTTTGCAATTAAGTGGTTGAGTCTGGGACTACACCCGCCATCATTTTCACCCGTAAGTACAAGACATGGGTGCTTAATTTCATTCAACCAGGGTGATATTTCTGTTTCAACATAGATCCGAAATACATCCAAAAAAACCTCCGCGTCTGTTTCCAGAACTTGTTTTAAACGGAACTCTACATCGGCCGATCTGTCCTTGATAAATTTGTCACTAAACCACCTCTCAGTAAGAGTGGTCAAGATAGGACTAATCCCCTTCTCTCGCATACTTATAAGCACTGCTTGAACTTTATTTTTGTCTTCCTTTGTTCGAAATGCAGCAGTACTAAGCAGGGAAACAGAGACGACATTTTCAGGAAAAGATAAGGCGTAGGCTGGACCAATCATGCCACCCAATGAATGACCAACAATATGAATTTTTTGGATATTTAGTTTTTGTCTAAGCGTTTCTAAATCATCAACTAAGTCTTGCAAGCTATAGGGTAGAACCCCTTTGGGTGAATCACCATGCCCCCTCAAATCATAACTTATGCAAGTAAAATCCTTCTCCAAGTATTTGCAAACTTCATTCCAAGAAGTTTTACGTGCCCCGATACCGTGTACAAAAAAAACTTCAGGTCCGGAACCTTTAATAGAATAACTACAATCAACACTTGCCATTATTATTCACCAGGATATTATTGATAATAAAATTCAAAATGAAAAACTAACATATTTGTCTTATGAAAAATGAGGTGCCACTTTCTCTGCAAAGTGCTGAATTGAAGTCATAGTGTCTTTGTGACTGGCGCCAAAATTCATATTTAGGATAAGGCGATCAATTCCTACTTCTTGGTATGGTGAGAGTTTATCAATCATTTCATCAGCTGAACAAATTAACAGACTCTCTGCCAATTCCTCGATACTTTGTTTTCTGGGTAAAATTTTAATCATTCCTTTATTCACTATACCTGGGCCTGTAAAAACATTATCAAATCTAGAGTAGTATTCATAAGCCATCTCAATTTTCTCTTTTCTGTCTGATTCATTTTTGGCTATAAAAGATACTCTCGATAATGAAAGAGTTAGATCTTTGCCTTTATTACCAAGTTCGGTTTTGCCTCGTACAAATCCATCCACTTGATCGAGCATGAGTTGGTGGTCACCAGAAAGAGGGGTTGTCATAATATGAAAACCTCTTTTTGTACAAGCGTAAATTCCCTCTGGATTGAGAACGGCCATCATGATGTCAGGGCCATTCCTGGTCATCGGACGAGGCATCACCGTCAATGATTCAAAATTATAGTACTGACCCCTCCATGAAACTTCCTCTTCTGAAAGTAGTGCCCTTAAAACCTCAAGTGATTCATTAAACTTGTCTCGGCTATCTTCAAGAGGTGAACCTAAGAGCGCCATTTCACAATCGAACGCACCTCTGCCAACACCTAGAATTAATCGGTCATCTGTAAACATTTGGGAAGCGATCACCTCTCCCGCAAAAATCCTCATATCATGAATCGGCAGAACAGCTACAGCAGTAATTATTTTAATATTTTTTGTAGCTTCCGCAATTTTCACGGCAAACTGAAGTGGCGCTGGCATCATCAAGATATTGATTAAATGATGCTCTGTCAAACCTACACTATCATAACCTCCCTGATCACACAGAATTGCTTGCTCGAACATGTCCTGATATAGCCGATGACCGGTGTACTCTTTGACCTTTAAATAGGCTGACAATTGTTGGCAAAACTTCATAAGACCTTCTCTTAATAAAACATTGAAAAATTTTGACTAATTCAATTAATAAATTTGTTTAGATGTTATTCTTTATATCTAGTTCAAGTAAATAAGGAGCAACAAAGCCCTTATATTGTCGCTTTTTATCAACTGGAAGATCCTTCCAGCCGCCAATCCTTCCTCGACAATCGCTGACTCCACACAAACATTTGCTTGGAAAGTGTCCAACATCATAATTCTGCATAGCGTAATCAAAAGTAATCTCCTCTCCAGGTATGATATCCTGCATTGCAACGTAATCGTGTGCACCAGTTTCATTCAACTTGATGCCGCAATTAGGGCTACATGAATGGTTAACTAGCGCCATAAAACCAATCGGAGTGACATACTCATTTTCCCCAACCTGAGAAGCATGCTCATGATTGACATTAGTAATCTTGTCTATAACGCCCCTCAACACAACTTCTCCTTGACTAAATGAACACTTGGCAACAATGCCAGCGCCTCGGTCTTTAGAGTTTTTTAACTCAAAATTATTGTCCTGGCTACTAGCTTCCATATTCCTCAACAATAGCCATAACTTTTTCTTTAAATGCTTCTTCATGATGAACTGCAAACTCTTCCAATGTAGACAAAGAGCTTGAATCTTTCAAGTGGTCGGTAAAAATTAAACCGTCAAGGTGGTCGAGCTCATGTTGGAATGTACCGGCACTGATACCTTTAGAAACAAAGTTGATTTTTTCACCATTTCTATCTAAGCCCTCTACCTTAATCTCAGGGCAGCGTTCTACTTGACCTCTTAGGTTTGGTACTGACAAACAACCCTCATAAACGGCTATCCTTTTGTCCGTTAAAAAAGTTATTTTAGGGTTAATTAGAACAGTTAATGTAATGTCGGGTTTATAAGGATAGCGAGGATTTTTTTTAACTTCAATTACGCAAACTCTCAGTGGCACAGCGATTTGTGTTGCAGCCAGTCCAGCTCCATTTGCATATCGCATTGTATCAATTAGGTCCTCAACGAGTCGTTGAATTTTTTTTGAAGCAATATCA
>KB889782.1 GCA_000372785.1 gamma proteobacterium SCGC AB-629-P17
TAAAATGTTACTTGCTTGTGTGGAAGAAATTAGAAATTTGTTTTTTCTAATGTTATTATTAAAAATAATTTCTAGTCAGTCTTCTAGAAAAGTTAATATATATGTTATACAATAAATTTTTTTAAATTAATTTGTATTTCCTTGACAAAAAGAAGAGATTTATTAAAGTCAATATTGATTCTACTTCTGTTCGTTTTTAGCGCTTCTGATGGGTTTAAACTAATCGAATCTCAAGAGGTGAACCTCAGAAAAGAGAAAGAACGTTGGATTAACGGGAAAATCTTTATTTTTCAGGCATCTTAAAAAAAATTGGGAACAAACCATAAACAAATAAAAAATTTAGTCTTTAAGATTGACAGAATTTAACAACGTTTGTACCTGTTTAGGTTTGAGGTATTCAAACTGATTTGATCGTAACTTATCCGGTAAACGAATGTCGCCAAATCTAGTACGAATTAAGCGTGACACTTTAAAATTGAAAAACTCCCATAACCTTCTCACCTCACGCTTTCTTCCTTCTCTGACCACAACTCGGTACCAACGATTAGCGCCCTCTCCGCCTCCCTGAGTAACCTTATGAAATTTAGCAAAACCATCTTCAAGCTCTACACCATTGGTTAATTTCTTGATGTGCTCTTTTTTAACTTTACCTAGGACTCGAACAGAGTATTCTCTATCAATCTCAGCACTAGGGTGCATTAACTTGCTTGCTAGATCACCATTATTAGTAAACAATAATAATCCTGATGTATTTAGGTCGAGCCTACCAACCATTACCCAGCGATTGTTTTCTGGTAGTAAATCAAAAACACTTTTACGGCCTTCAGTATCTTTGGTAGAGCAAATATAACCGGCTTGTTTATTAAGTATTAAAACTTTTGTCTCAGTCTCTGCATACCGTTTTAAATCGATTAATTTTCCATCAATCCTGATCTTGTCATTAAGTACAGCCTTATCACCAAGTTTTACATCATGATTATTTAATGTCACCCTACCCTGCTCAATCAATCTTTCTGCCCAACGTCTTGAGCCATAACCTGCATTGGCAATAAGCTTTTGTAATCTTTCAGACATATTTTAATGCTAAAAAATTTAGTAGGTTATTCCCATCGCATCACGTACCTCTTCCAATGTGTTTTTAGCAACACTACGAGCACGCTCAGAGCCATCAAAAATAATTTCCTGAATTAGATTAGGGTTTGATTGATATTTAGCTATGCGTTCTTGCATAGGTTCTAACTCAGAAATAACAGAGTCAATTACAGGCCCTTTGCATTCAATACAACCAATCTTAGCTTTTGTACAACCCTCAACAACCCAATCGAGCGTATCCTGCGGGGAATAGACTTGGTGCATCTGCCAAACGGGACATTTATTAGGATCACCGGGGTCACTTAATTTGACGCGTGCCGGATCAGTCGGCATCTTTTTGATTTTTTGTGTAATAACTTTTGGCTCATCTCTTAATGAAATCATGTTTTCGTATGACTTAGACATCTTTTGTCCATCTAGACCAGGAATTTTTGACGCCTTTGTAAGCAATGCTTCTGGCTCAATTAAGATAATTTTTCCTAGCCCCTCTATATACCCAAGTAATCTCTCTCGATCGCCAAGTGTGATGTTTTTCTGCTCACCAAGCAAAGCTTTTCCTTTAACCAAAGACTCATCATCGCCTGTCTCTTGATAAGCTTTTCTTAATTGTCGATAAAGCTTTGCTTGCTTTTTCACCATTTTATTGACAGCTGACTCTGCCTTTTCTTCAAAACCGGACTCTCTACCATAAACATAATTAAAGCGTCTGGCTACTTCACGAGTAAATTCAACATGAGCTACCTGATCTTCACCGACAGGCACTAGTCCTGCCTTGTATATCAATATGTCTGCACTTTGAAGTAAAGGGTAACCCAAAAAACCATATGTGGACAAATCTTTCGTTTTTAATTTTTCCTGTTGGTCTTTGAAGGATGGTACTCGCTCAAGCCAACTGATTGGTGTAGTCATTGATAACAATAAATGCAGTTCAGCATGTTCAGGAACCTTAGATTGTACAAAAATAGTAGAAGTGTTTGGATTTATGCCTGCAGCTAACCAATCAACTACCATGTCTGAGACATTACTCTCTAAGTCAAGATTGTCAGAATAGTGAGTCGTAAATGCGTGCCAATCTGCCACAAAATAATATGAGTCATATTCATTTTGAAGCTCAATCCAGTTTTTTAGACAACCATGATAGTGCCCTAAATGCATTTGACCCGTCGGACGCATGCCAGATAGTACGCGATGATCTTTCATTAAAAGTAATTAAGGAGTTTCATGTTAATAAGTCGATTATCCCATAGATTTACTGTAGCTTTCTAAACCATCCAAAACCAAGTTATCAAAATAATTAACTGTTTCAGGAAGCTCAGAAATAAAGCTTCTAACACTACCACCAGTTAAAGTAACTATTCCTTCAGGTTGTTCAGTTTCAAAACCAGTTATCTGCTCTTTGATAGAGGAGATAAACATTGCTTGAGTGCCACTAAGCCAAGCTTCATCCGTATTACTCTTCAGACTTAAAGAGTTTAAGTTCTGGCTGTTAGTAGCAAATTTAGCAAAACTACCTCTGATGGCTTCCAAACCGGGCATAATTAGCCCACCCTGGTGCTCTCCAATATCATTGACGACATCTATTGTAAGTGCACTACCTACATCAATAATTAACAAATTTCTATCAGGAAAATGTTTCAGTGCTCCTAACATTGCAAGAAACCTATCAGAACCTAATTCCAACGGCTCTTTATAAGCAATAATTAATGACCCAAAATGTGATAAAGGTTTAACTACTTCAACATTTGAAAATTTCGTGTTTATGGCTTCTACTATTTGAGGGTGAGCTACTGCACTTAACCAGACAGATTGATTATCAGGCAAAGATTTTTCGGAAAATTTATCTACACTTTGTGAAAACACTTCAGGGTCATGCGTTCTCCATTTGACCGCTGAGTGTCCAATATCAACATATAGATTAGATTGGGACATTATCAAACAAAGCCGAATTTATCCAGATATGAGTGACAATACTTGCACCATAACCAATTGCTATAGCCCAAATCCATTTAAGGTGCGAAACAAAGGTATAGTAACCTCTTGACTGGCCCATTAAGGCTACTCCTGCAGCAGAGCCAACTGAAAGTAAACTACCTCCAACTCCTGCAGTAAGTGTTACCAATAACCACTGTCCTAGGTCCATATCTGGCGTCATTGTCAGAACAGCAAACATCACAGGAATATTATCAATAATAGCAGATAGAATTCCTACCAATACGTTAGCATAGGTAGCTCCTAGCTGAACATACATAGCTTCTGAGACGAGCGCTAAATAGCCCATAAATCCTATACCACCAACACTAACGATGACTCCAAAAAAGAATAGCAGTGTGTCCCATTCTGCACTAGCAATCTTTCGAAAAATATCAAACCTTTCTGAAGTTGGCTCAACAAGGCTGTCACGTCGTCTAACAAAATAACCCACAACCATAAGATATCCCAGACCTGTCATCATGCCCATTGCTGGTGGAAGGTGTAAGTAATTATGGAAACTAACTGCAGTTGCTATAGTTAACAAAAACATAAAAGTGATGACAATGCCACCATTCTTGATCATAATTCGATCTTCAACTGTTGCTGGTTTCTCATTTTTAATTGCAAAGTTCATAATCACTGCAGGGATAATATAGTTGACCAGAGAAGGAACAAATAAAGCAAAGAACTGTTGAAAGTCAACAAGCCCTTTTTGCCAGACCATAAGGGTTGTAATATCTCCAAAAGGACTGAATGCACCTCCAGCGTTTGCCGCAACCACAATATTCACAAAGCCAATTGATATGAATCTCACATTACCACTACCAACTGCCATAACCACCGCGCCCATTATGAGAGCAGTTGTCAAGTTGTCAGCAATTGGGGACATAAAAAATGCGATAAAACCTGTTAACCAAAATAATTGCCTAAAACTATAACCTCTGCTAATTAACCAGACCTTTAACTTATCAAATACTAAGCGTTCACGCATTGCTTCAATGTAGGTCATGGCAACCAACAAGAATAGGAATAGTTCGGCATATTCTAAAATGTTATGCCTTAAGGCGGTTTCGGCAGCATGTGGCATACCATTCGAGGCATATACCCATGCGATTATTGCCCAAATAATTCCTGCAACAAGAATAACGGGTTTAGATTTACGGAAATGAGTAAACTCCTCTACCATGACAAAAATATAAGCGATTACAAACAATGTAAGTGCCAAATAACCTGCCCAATGGTTAGTTAAATCCAGATTTTGGGTAACAGATGAGGCAAAAGAAAGGCCTGGAAATAAGCCCAGCAATATCAGAAAAAATTTATTCATTGTGTATTCGTGTTAGTGTTGGACCGTGGTCATTATTAATTGTAATCTTGTTATCTTTATTTTCGACTTCAAGAGTCGCTAAGCAGTAAAAATCAGACCCAAATTTTACCTGAGAAACCACACTTCCACTTGCTTTTGCAGACTTTGACTCAGCACAGTGAAGAGTGTCACTAATACTCAATAGGGAATCAGATTTAAAAGCAAAAAGCCTGCGCTTTGCTTTCCCTAAATAGTGCAATCTTGCAACAACCTCTTGACCTGGAAAACAACCCTTGGAAAAGTTCACTGCGACCTCATTAATGTCCAAATTAAGCATTTGCGGTATATA
>KB889783.1 GCA_000372785.1 gamma proteobacterium SCGC AB-629-P17
TTCAATTCCCCAGCCACCAATATACATAATTCCAACAGCATGCATTGCATCCAAATCACCAGTTTTAGCAGCAAGCTCAAAAGCCTTTAGTGCTTTTTCGTAGTCCTTTTCCTCAATTAAATCCTTTCCCCTTTCATAAAGACTAGTGTCAGCATTGACGGGCAATGAGAAAACAAATAAAAGGCTTAATAATAATAATAATTTCATACAAAGAAATTGTATACGAAATACCGAGTATCTGTCCACTCTTAAATTGAATTTTTTACAATGCTACTAGGATTTTTTAAACAAAAAATAAGCCACTATTACGTTCAATGACTTGCACTGTATTTACACACCATTTCTGGGAACAAACTCTAGTACTGTTGCATTTATACAATATCTTGGCATGCCATCAGGTCCATCATTAAAAACGTGACCTAAATGAATATCAGAACTAACAGACCTTATCTCGGTCCGAACCATACCAAAACTAAAGTCAAGCTCCTCATAAACTTCATTATCCACTGGCTTAGTAAAAGATAGCCAGCCTGATTTAGACTTAAATCGATCAGCAGTATCAAACAGTGCTCTTCCTGAAAGCTTGTCTACGAACATGCCTTCGGGGGTATCTTTAAATATCTCATATTGTTTACAAAAGGGTCTGTCTGTTCCATCATTAAAGGCAACATTAAAAGCCTCGGAATCCTTACCCAATTTAAATTCTCCCAAAGCTTGGTAAAACTCCTCAGAAGACATAATCCCCTGATGCGCCCAAACCTCTTTCCCATCAGCGATAAAAAATATAGTTGGCGTTGCCCAGGTCTCTGTGTTCAATTCAAACCCCTTCAAGGCAGATGCAGGGGAAGACCTCAATGGAATGGTGCCTTTATATTTTGAAGTAACTTTTTTTTCAAATTCTAAGCAAAAAAGACAAGTCCCTTCTATCTCAGGCCCAATCACTATTATCTCTTTACTTCCAAGGGGAACTATGTCATTTTTAGCAATTTTAGACGACTGGTTTAGAAAGCTCACACCTGTCGAGTGATCAGGACAGTAACCATTTGGATTTTTCAGTAAATAGTTTTGATGATAGTTCTCTGCTGGCCAAAACTTTTCTAATGCAGCCATCTCGGTTACAATTTGCCCATAACCTTGAGCTGTCAAGAGTGTTTGAAATTCTTGTTTAGTTTTATAGGCTATCTCTTTTTGTTCTGGAGTGGTCCAATAGATTGCAGAGCGATAATTATTACCTACATCATTTCCTTGCCTGTTGAGCTGAGTAGGGTCATGAATCTCCCAAAAGTTTTTGATTAAAGACTCAGTTGAAACTTGACTTGAGTCATAAATAACCCTGACTGTCTCAGTATGATTGACCAAATCATTGTCATTTCTTGCTTTCTCTTCGGCTGAAAGGCCAATATTTTTTAAAATATCTAGAAAGGTCCCTGTTTGTGGAATGCGATTGTTAAGAACGTCCTCATAGCTAGGGTTTTCATAGTTGCCTCCCGAGTATCCAGAAACAACATCGATTACACCTTCAATGTTTTCAAAGTTCTTTTCAACACCCCAAAAACAACCTGCCCCAAAAAAAATTTCTAATATCACTGTCTTTGCCTAATAATTAAATATTATTTCAAGTCTACACTCTAAATGCAAGTGTTAAATGTTTTATTATTGAAGGGAAAATTAAGATTATTGAGTGGTAGTCGCGGTCAGATTTGAACTGACGACTTCCACCTTGTCGAGGTGACACTCTAACCAGCTGAGTTACGCGACTACGAAGGGGCTTATTATACTGCCTCGAAAACCGAACGGATAATTTTTTGTATGTCACTTGCGGCTTGATAACGGTTTTCAGTGTTTTTGATTGGTCGTCCAACAACAATATAATCAGATCCACTCTTAAATGCTGTAGCGACATCAACTACACGCTTTTGATCGTCATCATTTGCAACCGGACGAATACCAGGAGTCACTGCAATTAACTTTTTGTCTACATATTTGCGAATATAGGGCACTTCTAGACCTGATGAAACAATACCATCACAGCCAGCCTCAAAAGCACGTTTTGCACGTGAAATCACTAATTCCTGAACATCACAATCAAATCCCAGATCATCTAAATCCCCTCGATCCAGGCTTGTAAGCGCAGTTACTGCTAATATTTTTAAATCATTTTTGTTTTCAGCAGCCTTTTCCATTAATGCCTGGTTGCCATGAACGGTTGCAAATGTAGCACCATAGTCACTTAGTCTTGCTATCGTTCGACCTACCGTTTCAGGGACATCGAAAAACTTTAAGTCAACAAAAACTTTTTTGTCTTTTTTGATAAGCCAATTTAGCAGCTCGAAGTAGCTGCCTGTCATCAACATTTCCATGCCGATTTTATAAAAATTTACACTGTCATCGAGTTCAGTGACGATATCTTTTGCTTGATCAATCTCCGGCACATCTAGTGCGAAAATTAACCTATCTTCTACATTAATATCTTTCATAAAAGTCTCATTAAAACTCTATGCCTTATAAATTCAATAAGCTATCTAAATCTAGTTAAAAAAATTATACTTTAATTGATTGACGCTAACAGTCAACAACATAAAAGTTGCCTGAGATTTTACTCATGAAATACTTCTTAAAGGCTTACAATCTATCTAAAAAATCAGCTATTCGTCAAGCGAGCTAACGGTAACCTTAACTTTAATGACATCGTCATAAGGTCTTTTTTTGCTTGTAAAAGTTAAATCACGGCCTTCATAATCGATATGCACTAAATAATGACTCAGTCTCTTCTCGATGCTCTTTCTAACTTTTGTTTCGCAGACCTCTTGACTGACCACAACTTGACCAGTTGAGTTTGCTTTCTCAGCATCATTTGCCATTGAAGCACCTAAAACAATACCGGCCAAAGTCATGACATCTTTACCTTCGCCTTCACCAAACTGGTTACCAATCGCGCCACCGAGTATCGCTCCCATTATCTCGTTGGTCGCACTACCGTCACCTTGATTCTGTAAGGTCTCTTTTATGTAACATTCCTGATAAGGCTCTTCAGTCATGTATTGTTTGTAAACTTTCTCAACAGAGGTCACAGTTGCATAGTCAGTGAAACTACCAGCCATCACCAGCTGTGTGCCAAGAAAAAACGATGTCAGCACTAAACTTTTTATAATTATATTCATAACCATACTCCACTATCTTTTAGACCCTATAATTTAAATTATATACCTTTATTGATTATTTTCATTGAATTAATAGTCATAACTGGCAATAATAGGAGTCCTGCCTTGGTAGCTCAGCCGGATAGAGCACTCGCCTCCTAAGCGAGGGGTCGTGAGTTCAAATCTCGCCCAGGGCGCCAAATTTTTGAACCAGTTATAACTACGCTTCGGCGAATAATCTAATCTTTTGTGATAAAAAAATTGTCACAGGTATAATATTGGCCATCTAACTTAAGCGCAACTATAGTCAATGTCTGGCAATACTTTTGGAAAATTATTCACTCTGACAACCGCTGGAGAAAGTCATGGCGAGGCCCTGATTGGGATCGTCGATGGTTGCCCACCTGGTATGTCATTGACAGAGAAAGACCTGCAGGACGACCTTGATTTGAGGAAGCCTGGCAGTTCAAGGCACACCACCCAGAGACGGGAAACAGACGAAGTCAAGATTCTATCTGGCACTTTTGAAGGAGTAACAACGGGCACTCCGATAGCCCTTATAATTCAAAACGCTGATCAGCGCCCGAGAGACTATAGCAATATTGCAAACTCTTTTCGTCCAGGTCACGCAGACTACACCTATCAACAAAAATATGGTCTCAGAGATTACCGTGGTGGTGGCCGTTCATCTGCCAGAGAGACTGCAATAAGGGTTGCAGCCGGAGGTATTGCAAAAAAATACCTCAAAGAAAAGCACGGCGTTGAGATTCATGGCTACTTAGCTCAACTCGGTCCGATTGCGTTTGAGAATTTTGACTGGAAAGAGGTGCACAATAATCCATTCTTTTGTCCTGACGCCAGCAAGGTTAGTGAGCTAGAAGACTACATAGACAAACTCAGAAAGGCTGGTGATTCCATTGGCGCGAGGGTCAATGTTGTCGCTAGTAACATGATTACAGGACTTGGAGAACCTATCTTTGACCGTCTTGATGCTGAAATAGCCCATGCAATGATGAGTATTAATGCTGTCAAGGGTGTAGAAATTGGTGCTGGATTTGATGTCGTCAATCAGAAAGGCTCTGTTCATAGAGACCCGATAACGCCTGAAGGTTTCACATCGAATAATTCTGGAGGCATCCTCGGTGGTATCAGTTCTGGACAAGACCTACTGATTTCAATTGCACTCAAGCCTACCTCGAGTATCCGCCTAAGCGCCCAGACTATTGACAAAAAAGGTAAAGCAACCGAGATTAGTACGACAGGTCGCCACGATCCCTGTGTCGGCATCAGAGCCACCCCAATAGCGGAAGCTATGTTAGCGCTTACTCTGATGGACCATGCCCTCAGACATCGCGCCCAAAATGCTGATGTGTCTTCAATCACGCCGTCGGTATTTGCTGCAAAGTCTTAATCTTCAAAATAAATCACTAAAAAAATATAAATTTTACGATTTTTATTCTTGATTTTTAAAAATGATTTTTTTATAATA
>KB889784.1 GCA_000372785.1 gamma proteobacterium SCGC AB-629-P17
ATGATTGACGAAATCAAAGCGGCGTTGTCAGGCATGTTGGCTCCTGAAAAACGCGAAAGCATCACGGGGCTGGTCGAAGTGCGTCAAGTCTTCACCGTGTCCAAAGTCGGGACGATTGCGGGTTGTTATGTACTGGAAGGGCTCATCAAACGTGGCTCGAAAGTCCGCGTATTGCGCAACAACTTGGTGATTCACGATGGCGAATTGGATTCCTTGAAACGCTTCAAAGACGATGCCAAAGAAGTCAAACATACCTTCGAGTGCGGGCTGTCGCTGAAAGGCTACAACGATTTGGTGGTGGGCGACAAACTGGAAGCCTACGAAATCATTGAAGTGGCGCGGACACTGTAATGACGAATTTCGCCAGAACCGACCGCGTCGGTCAACAAATGCAGCGCGAAATCGCCGAACTGGTGCGCTTGCAAATTAACGACCCTCGCGTCAAATTGGTCACCATCACGGGCGTAGAAGTGGCGCGGGATTATTCCCACGCTAAAATTTTCTTCACCCGTTTGGACGGCAAACATGACGAAGCCCTCAAAGGCTTAGAACACGCGGCGGGTTTTTTACGCAGCCATTTGTCCCGCAGCATCAAGTTGCGCATCATGCCGCAACTGCATTTTGTCTATGACGCATCGGTGGAAAATGGCAGCTATTTGTCCAATCTCATTGACCGCGCCGTTGCCAGTGATAAATTGGCGGCGGAAAAGGCAGAGCCTTCAGCAGAATAAATTCATCATGTAGGTCGGGTAAAACCGACCTACATGCCTTTCAGGAATCCATCATGGCGCGTACTTTTCGCCCGTTTGACGGCGTGTTGTTACTCGACAAGCCCTTAGAACTCAGCTCCAACACCGCCTTACAAAAAGCACGCCGACTGTTTCAAGCTGAAAAAGCAGGACACACAGGCACGCTTGATCCGCTGGCAACAGGTTTATTGCCCGTCTGCTTTGGCGAAGCCACTAAATTTTCTACCGCCTTACTGGAAGCCGATAAAACCTATCGCGCTACCGTGCGTCTGGGACAAACTACCGCCACGGGCGATGCAGAAGGCGAGGTGTTGCAACATCGTCCCACTGCGCATTTACAACTCGCCGACATCCATGCCGCCTTAGCGAAATTTCGCGGTGCGATTCAACAATTGCCGCCCATGTACAGCGCGCTCAAACACCAAGGCAAACCGCTGTACGAATACATTCGCAACGGCGAAACCATAGACCGCGCCTTGCGCGACGTGGTGATCCATGAATTGAT
Source organism: gamma proteobacterium SCGC AB-629-P17 (assembly GCA_000372785.1). GTDB lineage: Bacteria > Pseudomonadota > Gammaproteobacteria > PS1 > Pseudothioglobaceae > Pseudothioglobus. Next base: position 1,255 of record KB889784.1, read on the forward strand.
TTTGCATGACTTTGACGGCGAACAACTCGACATCAGTGTGCGCTGTAGCAAAGGCACTTACATCCGCACCTTGGGCGAAGACATTGGCGAAGCCCTAGGCTGTGGCGGGCATTTGACCAAACTACGCCGCACCGCCATTGCCCATTTTGATTTAGCCCACGGCTACACGTTGGAACAGCTCGCCGACATGAGCGAAACCGCACGCGAAACTTGCGTGTTGCCCGTCGATAGTCTGATGCCTAATATGCCCAAACTCCACGTCGATGACGTACAAATCCGTCGTTTGGCACAAGGTCAACGCTTAGGTTTAGAAACAGGACTCCCCGACGGCAAAATCGCCCTGTATGGCGCGCAAGGGTTTATCGGGGTAGGGGACTTGTTGGGGACGAGACTCGCCCCCGAACGCTTGATTGCACGCGTGGCGCAACAAGCGGCGGTACAAAATGTGGGAAATTTGTCAGTGGCTTTAATTGAGTAAGAGGATTGGCGGGCAGGTCGCTGACCAAAAAACAAGGCGCATTTCGCGCCTTGTTTTTTACAACGGAGAAAGCAGCTTACAGGTCTAGCAAAATACGTTCTGGATTTTCCAGGGACTCTTTGATGCTGACCAAGAATTGCACCGCTTCGCGACCGTCGATGATGCGGTGGTCGTAGGAGACGGCGAAGTAGTTGATGGGGCGGATGACGATTTGTCCGTTTTCAACCACGGCGCGTTCTTTGGTGTTGTGGATGCCCAAAATGCCTGATTGCGGGGGGTTGATAATCGGGGTGGAAAGCATTGAGCCGAACACGCCGCCATTGGAAATGGTAAACGTGCCGCCTGTCAGTTCTTCCAGTGTCAATTTGCCCAATTTGCCGCGAGCAGCGTATTCGGCGATTTTGCGTTCGATGTCGGCGAAGGACATTTTGTCGGCATCGCGCAAGATCGGCACCACCAGCCCGCGTTCACTGCCAATTGCCACACCAATATCAAAATAGCCGTGATAGATGATGTCATTGCCATCGACCGAGGCGTTGATGATGGGGAATTTTTGCAAGGCAACGACCACGGCTTTGACAAAGAACGAGGAGAAACCCAGCTTTACGCCGTGTTTTTTCTCGAAAATATCTTTGTAGCGATTGCGCATGTCAATCACGGGCTGCATGTTGATTTCGTTGAACGTGGTCAACATGGCAGTGGATTGTTGCGATTGCAGCAAGCGTTCGGCGATACGTTGACGAATGCGGGTCATTGGCACGCGTTGTTCTGGACGGCTGCCCGCAGGGGCTGCAACAGCGGCTGGTTTTGCTGCGGCAACGACGGGTGCAGCGGCGGCGACAGGGGCAACTGCCGCCAATACGTCGTCTTTGGTCACACGACCATTGCGCCCTGTGCCTTGCAAACTTTGGGCATCGACTTCTTGCTCACGCGCTAATTTGCGCACGGAAGGAGACACTGCGCCCGCAACAGCTTCTGCGACAACAGCGGGGGCAGGCGCGGCAGCTTGCACGTCGGTGTCAATTTCGGCAATCAGTTCACGGCTTAAAACTTGATCGCCGTTTTGTCTCAGGATGCGCACCAGCGTGCCGCTTTTGCCTGCGGGCAATTCCATCACCACTTTGTCGGTTTCGATGTCAATCAGGTTTTCACCTTCTTTGACTTGCTCGCCGACTTGTTTATGCCAAGTGACCAAGGTCGCGCTGGACACGGACTCGGACAGTTCGGGGACTTTAACTTCAATGATGCTCATGGTGTGCTCCTGGAAGAGGTTTATTATCGAGATCATCGCGGAAGGCGGCTTCCACAACGGCTTTTTGTTGTTCTTGATGGACGGACAAATATCCTGCTGCGGGGGCGGCTGACGAGGGGCGCAAGGCATAATCCAAACGCATTCCGTCTCGGGCGTGACGCGCTAAGTAATGCTGGATACGATGCCACGCGCCTTGATTGCCTGGCTCTTCCTGACACCACAGCAATTCGGTGGCATTGGGATACGCGGCGATTTGGGCAGCAAAATCATCGTGCGGGAAAGGATAGAGTTGCTCAATCCGCACCACTGCCATGTCTTGAATGTGATGCGCACGACGGTAGGCAACCAAGTCGTAATAGACTTTGCCGCTACAGGCGATCACGCGACGCACGGCATTGGCATCTATGGCTTCGACTTCGCCAATGACAGGCAAGAATTTGCCATCAACCAAATCATTCAAAGAACAGGTCGCATCTTTACTCCGCAACAAACTCTTAGGCGTAAACACGATCAATGGACGACGCATTTCGCGCACCATCTGACGGCGTAGCAAATGGAAAATTTGCGATGAATTGGACGGTACACACACTTGTACGTTGTAATCCGCGCACAGTTGCAAATAGCGTTCGATACGACCTGAGGAATGTTCAGGGCCTTGACCTTCGTAACCGTGTGGCAACAACATGACCAAACCACACAAACGCCCCCATTTCACTTCACCAGAGGTAATGAACTGGTCAATCACCACTTGCGCGCCATTGGCGAAATCGCCGAACTGACCTTCCCACAACACGAGGGAATTCGGGTCTGCGGTCGCATAGCCGTATTCAAAGCCCAACACCGCTTCTTCCGACAACAGCGAATCAATCACCAAAAAGTCTGATTGCTCGGACGATAAGTGGTGCAAAGGCGTATGCGCGCCTTCGTGTTGATCTTGACGATTTTGGTCGTGCCAAGTGGCATGACGGTGGAAGAACGTGCCGCGTTGGCAGTCTTGTCCCGTCAAGCGCACGGGGAAACCTTCGGTCAGCAAGGTGGCATACGCCAAGTTTTCTGCCATGCCCCAATCCACGGGGAGTTCGCCTTTGCCCATGCTGCGACGATCTGCGACGATTTTATCGACGCGAGAATGCAGCACAAAGTTTTCAGGCACGGTGGAAAGCACTTCGGACAACTGTTGCAAACGGGCTAATGGCACGCCTGTTTTAGCTTCAGCATCCCAACGTCCTTTGAGGCGTTGCCACACATTGCCTTGTCGTTCTTTGGGTTTTTCCAAGGTAGGATGGATGGAATTGCGCCCTTCATCCATCGCTTGGCGATATGCCGCCACCATGTTATCCGCTTCGCCCGCGCCGATGACTTTTTCATCTAACAAGCGTTGTGCATACACGGCGCGTGTGCCAGGGTGTTTGCGCACAAAACGGTACATAAACGGTTGGGTGACCAGCGGTTCATCTTGCTCGTTATGCCCCAATTTGCGGAAACACACCAAGTCAATCACCACGTCTTGATGGAATTTCATGCGGTAATCAAACGCGATTTCGGTAATCAACATCACCGCATCGGGATCATCCGCATTGACGTGGAAAATCGGCGCGTCAATCATTTTCGCCACATCGCTGCAATACGCGCTGGAGCGC
>KB889785.1 GCA_000372785.1 gamma proteobacterium SCGC AB-629-P17
GTAATACACAAAACCCGCCAACGCCAATAACAGCCCGCCCGCAATGACACTGCCCGCAAAAATCAATCGTTGCAACATGGTTCGTCCTCTTGCTGTAACGCGAGTCGCACGCGTTGCGCGGTTGAAAATTGTGTCCAATGGCGTGAACCAATGCGGCGAACGCTCCACACGCTAATCACGCTATTGACTAAAAAAACTTCGTCTGCCTCCAACAGGTCAGCGACGCTCACCTCGACAATTCGCACATCTGTTTTGGCAATGATGCGCTGACGTTGCAACCCCGCCACGCCACAACGCGACAAATCAGGAGTCAGTAATTGCCCATTTTTAACCAGAAATACATTGCTGCGCGTGCCTTCAATCACGTTGCCTTGCGCATCCAACATCAGCCCTTCCACCGCATCGTGGATTTCAGCCGCTGCCAACACATTTTCCAAACGATTCAAATGTTTAATGCCCGCCAAACGCGGTTGTTCGCCTAGCCGCAATTGACAAAAACAGACATCAACGCCGTCGGTTTGATAATGAACAGGGTAAAGAGGAATGGGCGCGACATCCCAAAAATGCGTGGGTTCAGCGTGGGCAGGCGGGGTGTATCCCCGTTGTCCCTCGCCGCGTGTCACCACAATTTTGAGCACCCCATTGGGAGACTTCACCAATAATTGCGCCAACTCCGCCGTCAAAACGGCAAAATCGGGGCAAACAATCCCCAGTGCCGCGCAGTCATCATGGAGTTTTTGATAATGCAATGCCCAATGTAGTGCCACACCTTGTTCCGCCAACAAAGTGCGAAACACCCCGTCGCCGTATAACAGCCCACGGTTGCGGATGGAAAGGGAGGGAGTGGAAATACCGTTGTTGGACACGATTCAGATAGACAAGCAAATTCGGCGCAAGCTCACATCGGTGCAGAAAAAGGATTGAGCAGGGAAACGCCACTTCGTTTGAGATCATTATCCGTCATGCCTTCAACCACATTCGCGAACAGGGTTTTGAAATTTTGAATCACGGGAGGGACTGAAAATGGTGTAGGGGAAAGCAATAAGACACGCAACATAACCCCCTCTGGCACGCCTTCTGGCAGCCGAATGGTATGTTGGTAAGCGGTTGTTTCAAATTCTATCGCGTGCATTTTTTCTCCCTTAGGACAAGTGATGCGCCAGAAGAATCTCTAGCCAAGAAGCTGCATGAGAACACCATGCAGCATCCCATGCGACTAAACCTTACGGAACAACAACGTGCCGTTGGTGCCGCCAAAGCCAAAGTTGTTATTAAGCGCGATGTCGATTTTCATGTCTCGCGCAGTATTCGCGCAGTAATCTAAATCACATTCTGGGTCTTGCGTGAAAATGTTGATGGTAGGAGGCGAAATTTGGTGATGAATCGCCAACACGGAGAACACCGATTCAATGCCACCCGCGCCGCCTAACAAATGCCCCGTCATGGATTTGGTGGAATTGACGACCAGTTTGTAAGCGTGGTCACCAAATGCCAATTTAATCGCATCGGTTTCATTTTTATCGCCCAATGGCGTGGAAGTGCCATGCGCATTGAGGTATTGCACTTGATCGGGGTTGACTCCCGCGTTGCGCAAGGCGTTCATCATGCTGCGTTTCGGTCCATCGGTATTCGGTGCGGTGATGTGATACGCATCGCCGCTCATACCGTAACCCGATAATTCGGCATAGATTTTTGCGCCGCGTGCTTTGGCGTGTTCGTATTCTTCCAACACCAATACGCCCGCGCCTTCGCCAATGACGAAACCATCACGGTCTTTGTCCCAAGGACGGCACGCGGTAGCGGGATCATCGTTGCGCGTGCTTAAAGCCCGTGCTGAGGAGAATCCGCCCACAGCCAATGCGCCAATCGTGGCTTCCGAACCGCCCGCAATCATCACATCGGCATCACCGTATTCGATAATCCGCGCCGATTCGCCGATACAATGCGTGCCTGTGGTACAGGCAGACACCATCGCCAAGTTTGGACCTTGCAAACCAAACAGCACGGACAAATTGCCCGAAATCATGTTGATAATCGTGCCAGGAATAAAGAAGGGAGAGATTTTGCGCGGTCCGCTTTTCAGGTAATCGCTATGGGTGTCTTCAATCATCGGCAAACCGCCGATGCCAGACCCGATATTGACCCCGATGCGCGGTGCGTTTTCTTCAGACACGACCAAGCCAGAATCTTTAAACGCCTCAATGCCCGCTGCTAGACCGAAATGAATAAACCGATCCATGCGACGGGCATCTTTAGCCGAAATAAATTGTGTTACGTCGAAGTCTTTGACTTCACCCGCAACACGGCTGGCAAACTGGCTTGCATCAAAATGGGTGATATTCCCCACGCCTGACTTGCCCGCGACGATATTCTGCCAAGCGGCAGGAATACCAACCCCGACTGGGGAGACAATCCCCAGTCCAGTAACTACGACTCTACGTTTAGACATCCGCCAACCTAAAAAAGAGGGAAAAACAGCAGGAACTACGCTTGATGTGCCACGACATAGTCGATGGCTTGTTGCACGGTGGTGATTTTTTCAGCATCTTCATCTGGAATTTCACATTCAAACTCTTCTTCCAGAGCCATCACTAATTCGACGGTGTCCAAAGAATCTGCGCCCAGATCATTGACAAAAGAAGAATCCAGCTTAACTTCAGCCTCATCTACACCCAGTTGTTCTGCGACGATTTTACTAACACGTTGTTCAATAGACATCTTTTATCTCCTACCCTGAATTAAAGTTCAAAAAAGCTGCGGCATTGTATCAAACTTGCCTAAAATTCCAAACTACATCGCGACTTTTTCAAAAACAAAACGGCTCGCTTCATGTACAACGACTACTCTCAAGGGATTTATACCGAATACACACGCAGAAATGATGAACCTTACTCCTAAATTATCGCGCCATAAAACAGATTCAACCGCCTTATAAGAGCCCGATCAATCACACGCTCATTAGTATTTTATTTTTTAATAATTAACATAAGTTGCCTATTCTGCGGCTTTAACGTAACCTTTCGGTTGCTTTATCTAAGCAAAATGTCAGGCGCAAGGCAGACCGTTCAACTATCTGTTTTTTGTTCACTATTTCGGAGGAGAAGATGTCAAAACCAAATAACATAAACTGGGCTGCGATTGATGCAGACCCACGTTTTCAAGACTTGCATCGTAAGAAAACCGTGTTTCTATGGAGTCTTATGATGATCTCGACGGTCTATTACTTTTTATTGCCCATCGGTGCCGCTTATTACCAAGATTTATTTAAGGTAAAAGTTTGGGGAGTCATTAACGTCGGCATTTTATTTGCCTTGTCAGAATTCGTCGTCGCTTGGACCATTGCTTTTTTGTATTCCAAAAAAGCGAATAGTCAATTTGACGCGATGGCACAAGCTATTATCAACGATCAAAAATAGGAGCATGACATGCACAGTTTCTTGAAAAAACTCGCGCTACCCGCGCTGCTGTTGGGCAGTCAGTCTGCCTTTGCAGCTGGCGGTGCGGTCGCAGATGAATTTAAGTGGATGACCTTCGCGGTGTTCGGGTGCATTATCGCCATTACCATGGCGATTACTTTTTGGGCGGCACGTTCCACCCATAGCACTTCCGAGTTTTACGCGGCAGGACGTTCTGTCAGTGGTATTCAAAACGGCTGGGCGATTGCGGGGGACTACTTGTCCGCTGCGTCATTCTTGGGGATTGCAGGTCTGATTTCCTTGTACGGCTATGATGGCTTTATGTACTCCGTGGGTTGGTTGGTTGCTTACATCACCGTATTGTTGGTGATTGCTGAGCCTTGCCGCAACATCGGTAAATATACCATGGGTGACATCTTGGCGTTCCGCAATGACCCCAAGAAAACCAAAGTGGTTGCAGCACTTTCGACCATCACGGTTTCTACCTTCTACCTGACCGCGCAAATGGTCGGTGGCGGGGTGTTGATTAAAACACTGATCGGCATTGATTATGAAATCTCCGTGATTGGCGTGGGTATCTTGATGTTGACTTATGTGGTATTCGGCGGGATGAAGGCAACAACTTGGGTGCAAATTACCAAAGCCGTGTTGCTGGTGATTGCGTCCATACTGTTAGTCGCAATGGTCTGGGCACCTTACGGTTTTAGCTTCCCTGACTATATGCAAGCCGTGGTGAATGATTCTGACGTTCAAGCTCAAGTGAAAAAGTTGTTAGCTGATAAAGCGACCAACATGACTCCTACTGAACTGGGTCAACGCTTCTTGGAACCAGGTTTGTTCCTGAAAAATCCAATTGACCAAATCTCCTTGGGGATGGCATTGGTGTTGGGGACAGCAGGGATGCCACACATTTTGATGCGTTTCTTTACCGTACCAACGGCTCAAGCTGCACGTACTTCTGTTATCTGGGCAATGGCAATTATCGGCGGCTTCTATGTCTTGACTTTGTTCTTGGGCACAGGCGCAGCAATGTTGGTCGGCGCAGCAAAAATATCGGCAGTTGACGCAGGCGGCAATATGGCAGCTCCGTTGTTGGCGCAATTCTTGGGCGGCGGCGAAAACTCCATGATGGGTAACTTCATGTTGGCATTCGTGGCA
>KB889786.1 GCA_000372785.1 gamma proteobacterium SCGC AB-629-P17
AAGTTCAGGCAATGCCCTTAAAATAGTTTGTTTTTGTTGTTGTTTTAATTGTCCACTTAATTCTAAAATATAGTACTTTTTTGGTAGAGATTTTAGTCGATCTAATTCAAACAAAACTTGTACTGCTAAGACACCGCTACCAGCTCCAAATTCTAATACATCATCAACACCGTCATTAATGATTTGGGCACACTGCTTGGCAACTGAATATCCAAACAAGTCAGAAGTTTCTGGAGCTGTAATAAAGTCTCCTTGATGACCAAATATATTGGCACTGGAACGATAATAACCTAGCTTAGGGTTATATAGAGCAAAATTCATAAATACATCAAAACCTATCGGCTTGCCGTTTTCATAAATTGATTGAGATATAATGTCTTCGAGTTTCATATGCAAAATTATTTTATACTCTGATTGCATCTGTTTCGATACAATAGATTGAATTGATTTACCAGACCATCTTTTATTTATTGATATTTTTATGAAAACCGCTTTAATTTCAGGTGGAGCCGTGCGAATTGGGGCTCAAATAGTCAGAACACTTCACGAAGATGGCTATAAAGTCATTATTCATTACCACCAGTCAAAAGAGATTGCCCAGAAACTTTGCAATGAACTTAATTCTAAGCGAAATAATTCTGCTCAAGTAGTGGTTGCTGACCTTGGAGACAATGAAGCCATTAAAAAGTTAACTCAAACAATAAAATCATTAGATTTACTAGTCAACAATGCCTCTGTTTTCTACCCAACTTTAACAGAAAATAGCACCATTGAGGACTGGGATAAAATAATCAATGTTAACCTTAGAGCACCCTTTTTCCTTGCTACGGGACTAAGTAAAGTATTAGCGACCAGCCAGGGAAGTATTGTCAACATTGTTGACATTCATTCCGAACGTCCATTGAAAAATTTTTCCATCTATAACATTTCGAAAGCTGGCCTGAAAATGCTCACAAAGACACTAGCCAAAGAATTAGCGCCTCATATTAGAGCCAATGGTATTTCCCCAGGTTCAATCCTCTGGCCTCAGGATGATTCTCAACTATCCGACAAAGAAAAAATAGTGATGATCGATAGAGTAGCCCTTAGAAGGCAAGGCTCACCAGATGACATTGCAGAAGCAGTGTTATTTTTAGCGAATTCCAAATATATTACAGGTGAGGTAATCAACATCGATGGCGGTCGTAGCCTTAATCAGTAAATATATTGAATTAGAGTATCTATGGTATAATTTGTCAGTCGAACATTTTTTTTCGACCAACAAGAATTTTTTTACATATACCTTAATAGTAAAAACAAAAAAATTAAGGTAGTTTACTGGGCTAATTGACGCCACATACAGGACCCTATTTAGTAATTGATGAATCACTCTAATCAACCCTTTATTCCAATACAATACAAAAGTATTGAGGCTTTGTACGTACTCAATAGTCCGGATAATATAGGACTTTATCATGAACCACATTCTCATCAACGCCACCCACAAAGAAGAAATCCGAGTGGCTATAGTAAGGAGCCAGAAGCTAACTGATCTTAACATTGAAACCAGCCTAAATCGAAAAACTAAAGGCAACATATACAAAGCAAGAATCTCTCGAGTAGAGCAGTCTCTTGAAGCTGCTTTCGTAGATTATGGCAAAGAAAAACACGGCTTTTTGCCGTTTAAAGAGGTCTCAGGGTTCTTTGCTGATGGCATCAAGCCCAAAGGCGATAAACTAACAATCAGTGACGTTCTCAAGGAAGGTCAAGAAATCATCGTTCAAGTTGAAAAGGAAGAGCGAGGCAATAAAGGCGCCGCTCTTAGCACTTACATCAACTTGGCTGGTGCCTACATGATTCTCACCCCCAATAACCCAAAAAGTGCTGGAATCTCAAGACAGATTTATACAACTGACCGACAAGATCTAAAAAACCTTTTACCAAAGTTGCAAATCCCAAAACATTCAGGACTAATAATTCGTACAGAAGGTGCAGGGAAAGGTCTTGAAGAATTGCAATGGGAAGTAGACCATTTGACGCAACTTTGGAAATCCATTAAAACTGCAACAAAGAATCGAGACGAACCTTTTTTGATTTATCAAGAGAGCGATATAGCTGTAAGGGCTCTACGTGACTATCTTAGAGAGGACACCGATAGCGTCATAATTGATGACCTAGAAACCTATCAAAAGTCCCGAGACTTTGTTAGCTTTGTGATGCCACACTATCTTGACCGAATTAAGTATTTCGACATCACAGAACATTCTTTGTTTGCTCATATGAGTGTCGAATCACAGGTCAAAAGTGTCTTTAACAGAGAAGTGACACTTAAATCTGGAGCGTCAATTGTATTTGATGCAACAGAGGCATTAACAGCCATCGACATTAATTCTGCACGGGCAACCAGGGGCACCAATATTGAAGAAACAGCTTTTAAAACAAACCTAAATGCTGTAGAAGAAATTGCCATTCAATTGCAGCTAAGAGATATTGGAGGTTTGATTGTTATTGACTTCATCGATATGGCCTCAGAAGAAAACAGAGTAGCTATCGAAAAGGCCATAGAAAAAGCAACAGCCAATGATCGTGCACGCGTTCAAATTGGAACAATATCAAGATTTGGTCTGCTAGAAATGTCACGCCAACGTTTAATGAACTCGGTAGCAGAGTCAACAGGCAAAACCTGTTCACAATGTAACGGAAGTGGAACAACACCAACCATACCTACGCTAGCGCTTAAAATTATTCGTCACCTAGAGGATTCCCTAAACTCCAGCAAAAACAATGGTGATATTACAATTCAGTCAAGCATTGAAGTGGTCACTTATCTGCTGAATGAAAAAAGACAAAATATGATCGAAATGGAGACCAAGCATGATATTAAGATAACCCTGCTACCTAACCAATACATGCATTTTCCAAACTTCAGCATAAATAAGCTAAAGGCTGACAAAAAATCACAACACAAAAGCTATCAAGGTATATCGAAACCTCAAATTAATCCCAACGAAATTAATTATCTTGAAAGACCGGAAACACCAGTTATTGCGGCCAGCAACCCTTCAACTAAAATGCCTGAAAGAAAGGTCTCATTCATGAGCAAGTTGTCTGAAATGTTTGCTATTGAAAAAACAGAAACGCCTCAAAAAACATCTACTAGGCCACAAAATAGGAACCAGAATCGGAATAGGAACCAGAATCGGAATAGGAACCAGAATCGGAATAGGAGCCAGAATCGGAATAGGAACCAAAATGCAGACGAAAAACAAAACAGTGCTGTGAATCAGAAAAATTCTGAAAACCAGAAAGACTCCGGGAACCAAAAGAGAAACCGAAATCAGAACAGAAATAGAAATCAGAAAACTGCTTCAAAAGATCAACAAAAATCAACAAATAAGGTTCCTGAAAAATCGACAGAAAAGGTTACTCAATAGGTCGATATATGAACAAATACGCTGTCATTGGCAATCCTATTCATCATAGCTTGTCACCGACTATCCATGCCCAATTTGCAAAGCAGATTGGGCTGTCAATGATGTATGAAAAAATTCTGGCGCCGTTAGATGGATTTACTGTTGCTGCCAAAAACTTTGTCAGTTCTGGAGCCCTGGGATTCAACATCACCGTCCCATTTAAAGTTGAAGCATACAATCTTGTTGATGAAT
>KB889787.1 GCA_000372785.1 gamma proteobacterium SCGC AB-629-P17
GGTACGCTTGGATCATGGCGATGCCTGCAAATTCGCCTTGCGCGCCCGCCATCGGCATCAAGCTCACGCCTGCCATGCCCGTCACTTCTTTCAAAATTTCTTGCAAATCATACAAGCACGCCAACACGCCTTGTCCCGTGTGCGCGGGGGCGAGCGGGTGACGCGCCAAGAAGTTCGGCAGCATCGCCAAGGTGTTGCAGGCACGCGGGTTGTACTTCATAGTGCACGAACCCAGCGGGTAAAAATGCGTGTCGATGGAAAAATTCTTTTGCGACAGATTGGTGTAATGGCGTACGACGTCCATTTCCGAGGCTTCGGGCAACAGTGGTGCGTCCTGACGCAACAGCGCGGCAGGGATGGATTTTACGTCTGCCATGGCATGCGGTGCTTGCGCGGCATTGCGGCGGCTGGGGTGACTACGTTCAAAAATTAACATGATGAGGTCTCTATAAAATTTTTTGTGTAGGTGCGACAAATTCGCACGCACTTGTCGGGTTAAAACTGAACCTACGGACAGGGTGAGCCGCCCGATAGACAATTAAGCTGTTTGAGTTCTGCCGTGCGCTGGCGGGTTTTTTCGGTCAAACAGCTTGCCACTTCCAGCGCATGTATCGAGCCGCCCTCGGAGTCCTGCGACACAAATTTGCAGTGCAAATCACGATATTTGATCCAAGCCAATTGCACGACTTTTAAATTTTGCTGATGTTCGGCATCCAAACGGGCGCGATATGCTTGATAAGTTTGATTGAGCTGCTTGTCCGCCAGCGCATAGTCTTGCCCCGCGCAGATATTCATGTCCGTTTGGGTTTGCGCATTTTGACAATCCACTACATCGGCGGCATGGGCAAGGCTGGTGAAAGCCAATAGCACGCTAATGCGCATCCAGTTCGATAACATATTTAACTCCCTTTCGGTGGAACATCCTGTCGGTGCAAATTCATTCGCACCGACGGCTTGCTCGCGGATTAAATCGCTGCCCGCAACGCGGCAACAAATTGCTGTAAATCTTCCTCAGTTTTGGTTTCTGTGGCGCAGACCAGCAAGGCGTTGCCCAATTCGGGGTAATCCGCGCTCAGGTCGTAGCCGCCCAAAATACCTGCGTTTGCCATGCTCGCCAAGACTTCCGCGACGGGTTTGGGTAATTGCAACACGGTTTCGTGGAAGGTTGGCGCGTTGAATAACACTGACACGCCCGCGATGCCGCTCGCTAATTCTGCCAAGCGTTGGCTGTTTTGATGTGAAGCGGCGGCGACGCGGCGCAGTCCGTCTTGTCCCACCAGTGACATAAAAATCGTCGCGGCGGTGACCATCAAGCCTTGATTGGAGCAGATGTTGGAAGTGGCTTTGGCTCGGCGAATATGTTGTTCGCGAGCTTGCAAAGTCAGGGTGAAACCTTGTTTGCCTTCTAAATCTACGGTTCGTCCGATAATGCGCCCTGGCATTTGGCGTACCAAGGCTTGTTTGCAGCACATAAAACCAAAGTACGGCCCGCCGCTGGACAACGGTGCGCCCAAGGGTTGACCATCGCCGACCGCGATGTCCGCGCCCTTGTCGCCCCAAGTGCCCGCTGATTTGAGCAACGCCAGCGACAACGGATTGACCAACGCAATCGCTAAACCGCCATGATCGTGCGCCCAGTTGGTTAGCGCATCGACCTCTTCCAGTGCGCCAAAGAAGTTCGGCTGCGGAATGACCAAGGCGGCGAAATCACTGCCCGCGTGTTTCGCCAACGCTGCCATATCGACTGTACCCGTGGCGCGGTCATAAGGAATTTCAACCAATTCAATGTCTTGCAACTTGACGATGCTGCGCGCTGTGCTGCGATAGAACGGGCTAACCGTGGCGGGGACGAGGATGCGGCGCGAGGTTTTATGCGCGCGCACCGCCATCAACATGGCTTCTGCCAAGCCCGACGCGCCGTCGTACAAACTGGCGTTGGACACGTCCATGCCCGTCAGCGATGCCATCATGGTTTGGTATTCGTACAGCACTTGCAGCGTGCCTTGGCTGGCTTCGGCTTGGTAGGGCGTGTAGGCGGAATAAAACTCGCCGCGTGTCGCCAGCTCCCAAACCGCCGCTGGAATATGGTGTTCGTAAGCACCCGCGCCGATAAAATTCAGCAACGGCGTGTCTTGCGCCGCACGGTCGCGCATCAAACGCGCAACCTGCATTTCGTTCAACCCCGCGCCCAAAGCCGTCAACGAACCGCTTTTTAAATGCGCAGGAATTTCATCAAACAACGCGTCAATCTCCGCCACGCCAATACTGGCGAGCATGGAACTGACATCGTGAGAAGTGTGGGGGATGAAGGGCATTTTTCTAATGAGAAGAGTATTTTGAGAAGGGAGAAGAGGGAAGAGAGAAGGGTTGGGGAGTGCAGCGCGGGAAGGTAATGGATGCGCATTGTGGGAGAAACGTTTTCCCCATGCACTATCAACCGTCACCCCCTTCCCTCTTCTCCCTTCCCCCTTCTCAGTCTTTAATGCGCCTCGCTATCCACCACCGCTTGATACGCGGCTGCGTCTAACAATGCGTTGACAGCATTGGCATCTGCGGGTTGCATTTTGAAAATCCACGCGTCGTAGGGCGCGCTGTTGATGGATTCGGGCGCGCTGTCCAGTTCGCTGTTGATTGCCGTCACCGTGCCAGACACGGGGGCATACACGTCGGCGGCGGCTTTGACCGATTCCACCACGGCGCATTCTTCGCCTGCGTTTAAGCTACGACCGACAGCGGGGGCTTCGACATACACCATGTCGCCCAACAATTCTTGCGCGTGTTGGGTAATGCCGATGGTCAGGCTGCCGTCTGCTTCCACGCGAATCCATTCGTGGGAGGGTGTGTATTTCAATTCGGTTGGGATGCTCATTTGGGTTCTCCAGTTTTAACTTAGGTTAAGGAAACTTTCTTTTGGGTGATGCTTTTTTGTCATTGTATTTCGGTAGTACCTGAAATTTTTCTAAGTATGTGGCAAAAGCGACATATTCGGCTTTCGCTACGTCCCCCATAACGAGGAAATCTTCTGGGCTAGGATTTTGAGTAACTTTGCATTTAAAAGACATTACCGCCACATACAAGATTTTTGCGAGTGCATTACCATCTTCATAATTACATCGAAATCGTTCTGCGCCGCCATGTCC
>KB889788.1 GCA_000372785.1 gamma proteobacterium SCGC AB-629-P17
CTGATGAAGACCTTCAGCATGCATTGGAAGAACAGAAGAAACTTGGTCTGCGGCTGGGAGAGGTTTTACTCAATGAGCATGCGATTACTGAAGAAGATTTGCTTTCTGCACTGTCCAGGAAATTCCGTCTCCCCACGGTTGATTTGAATACGTACGAAATCAATCCTCTGGCTGCTGATGAAATAAGCCGTGATATCATTGAAAAGTATAAGGTTCTTCCTATTGATGTGGATGAGCATTCGCTGACCATTGCACTTTCCGACCCCATGGAACTGGAAGCCTATGATAGAATCAGTTTCAAAACAGGCAAAAAAATACACGAGGTCCTGACCTCATCTTCACAGTTAGAGCACCGAATTCAACAATACATGAAAGAAGAGCCCATGGATGAAGAGCTGTTCTGCGAGTTTCTGCATCAGGACACTGAAGACGAGGATGGGCCGGTCAATGAACTGGAAATCACCCATGCTGCTGAAGATGCACCTATCGTCAGGCTGGTCAACCGGATTATCCGCAACGGCCTGAGGAAGAAGGCATCTGATATTCATATCCTGCCACAGGCAAACAAGATCATTCTGGCCTACCGGCTTAATGGTCAGCTGCTGGAAGAAAGCGCTCTGGATAAAAACCTGCACAAACAGATCGCAGCACGCATCAAAATCTTGTCCGGCATGGATATCTCCGAGCAGAGAATGCCCCAGGATGGCAAAATGCTGCTGCGCGATGGTAACAAGAAATATGAATTCCGTGTGTCCTGTATCCCTAATTCATTCGGTGAATCAATGGTGTTGCGTATCCTGAATAAAGACATGGCTGTTGAACTGGATGTGCTCGGTTTACGTGATGATGACATGAAAAAGCTTGCGACCATTGCACGCAAACCATACGGCCTGTTGCTGGTCACAGGGCCTACCGGCTCCGGTAAGTCCACGACCTTATTCGCCGTGCTGAAATCAATCCAGCATTTACCTGCCCACATTTTAACCATTGAGGATCCGGTAGAATCCGAAATACCAAGAGCCAACCAGATTCAGGTCAACCATAAGATTGGCATGACTTTTGCGCGAATTCTTCGTAATGTACTCAGACACGATCCTGATATTATTATGATTGGTGAAATGCGTGATCCGGAAACTGCCGAAATTGGTATCGAAGCTGCCCTTACCGGCCACCTGATGTTCTCCACCCTGCATACCAATTCCGCTGTGGATACGATCATTCGCCTCAATGATCTGGGTATCCCCAATTACCTGATTGCACCGGCGCTGCTTGGTGTGATTAGCCAGAATCTTCTGAAAAAGCTCTGCCTGAAATGCCGGGCTGAACTGGCAAGCAATGATCCGGCTTTCACCATAGTACAAGACCTTGGCTTTACCCCCCCTGAAAAACTGTACAAAGCTGTTGGCTGTGAACATTGCAATAAAACCGGCTATGCAGGACGCATCATGTCCTACGAATTCCTCGTGGTGAATGAGAAAATAAGGCAAGCCATTCACGATGGCGTAAAAGGTAATAAGATGCAGAAAATAGCAGCAGAGAATGGCATGCAGCCAAAAGCAGAATCAGCGCTTAAAATGGCTGCAGACGGGATTATCGATTACAACGACTTCATCTATTCTGTGATGTAATAAACAAAAAAGTCCCGGGCAAATATCCGCACCCCGGCACTAATGATTAAACTCGTTTTTTACTCCGCTTTATTGCCTGTGCCGTGCGCCATTTTTCGATTTCAGCATGATTGCCGGATAGCAATACCTCGGGCACGCCTTTGCCTTCAAACATTTCCGGCCGGGTGTAGTGCGGCCAGTCAAGGATACCTTCTTCTGTAAATGAATCGAGTACAGCTGATTCCGGGCTACCCAGCACTTCCGGCAATAATCGAATCACTGCATCCAGCACACATAGCGCTGCAGGCTCACCCCCTGATAGCACATAATCACCCAGCGACAATTCTTCATCGACATAATCACATATTCTTTCATCAAACCCTTCGTAACGACCACAGAGCAATGTAATGCCGGACTTTTCAGTGAATTCCAGCGCCTTGGCCTGTGTAAAACGAGCACCCGAAGGTGTAAGCATCACCACATGGGTGTCAGGATGTCTATCGCGTGCGGCACGGATCGAAGCAACTACCGGCTCCGGCTTCATCAGCATACCGGGACCGCCACCGTATGGGGAATCATCTACCTTGTGATGTTTATCAGTGGCAAAATCACGGATCTGGATTGCATCAACTGAGACAATCCCCGCTTCGATGGCACGTTTTGGAATCGAGCATGATAGCGGCGAATCAAAGAATTCAGGAAAGAGGGTCAGAATCTGGGCGTAAAACATGCATCCATCCCTTCAGGCATATCGACCACAATGATGCCGTCATCGAGATTAACCTCGGTAACAACCTGCCCGGTAAAAGGGATCAGCCATTCGCCCTGCAATTCAGCTCCTTCCACTGTTTTCACCAGCAGATTGTCCTGAGCACCATACTCTTCCAAAGCAATGACTGTCCCCAGCAATTCACGCCTGCCTTGTCGAACCACCTGACAGCCGATCAATTCCACCCACAGATATTCGTCTTCATCGCTTTCCACTTCATCAGATGAAATCCAGATTTTCAGACCCTTTAGAGCTTCCGCACCGCTGCAGTCAATCACACCTTCGATTTCAGCCAGCATGCGTTTACCATGCTGCCAGCAGCGCTTGAGTGCATACCTCTTGGCGGTTTCGGCAGTCTCTCCCAGCCACCAACAAGAATACCCGGCGACCGCATCCGCGGGCCGGGTATGTGAATAGACTATCAGTGCACCTTTGAGGCCATGCGCCCCAAGAATATCACCAACATGCAAATATTTGTTACGAACCATCGACAAAGCCTGTGTCAGGCTTCAGTCAGGGTCAATTATGCTGATGCCTTGCCAATCAGGTTGGCGACGCGGTCAGATACTTTCGCGCCCTGATCAGTCCATGCCTTGACCCGATCCAGGTCCAGCTTGATCACTTCCGGTTCCGTGCAAGGGTCGTAATAGCCCAGCTTCTCGATGAATGCACCATCGCGACGCTTGCGCTCGTCCATTACA
>KB889789.1 GCA_000372785.1 gamma proteobacterium SCGC AB-629-P17
TGGGTAGATTGTTTGTAAGGGGTCTGACGATGACCTACTTTCACATGGAAGAACCACACTATCATTGGCGCGGAGTCGTTTCACTGTCCTGTTCGGGATGGGAAGGAGTGGGACCAACTCGCTATGGTCGTCAGACAAACTGTTGATGGACTGTGATGAAGCTACAGCCTATCGAAATTTGCGTTGCTTGAGCTAAGTGTTTAGTTTAACGCAAGCGAACATATTGGAAGAAGTAAATTGTGTTTTTGATTGTATTTTTCACAGGTGCAGGTAGAGGCTGGTTTTACCCTTCTCTCTTCTCCCTACACCCTTAACGTAATACCTACTTAATGTTATAGGATCAAGCCTCACGAGCAATTAGTATCAGTTAGCTTAACGCGTTACCGCGCTTCCACACCTGACCTATCAACGTCCTAGTCTCGAACGACTCTTTAGGGGGGTTAAACCCCCAGGGAAATCTAATCTCAAGGCGAGTTTCCCGCTTAGATGCTTTCAGCGGTTATCTCTTCCGAATTTAGCTACCCGGCAATACCACTGGCGTGATAACCGGTACACCAGAGATTCGTCCACTCCGGTCCTCTCGTACTAGGAGCAGGTCCCTTCAAATTTCCAACGCCCACGGCAGATAGGGACCAAACTGTCTCACGACGTTTTAAACCCAGCTCACGTACCACTTTAAATGGCGAACAGCCATACCCTTGGGACCGGCTACAGCCCCAGGATGTGATGAGCCGACATCGAGGTGCCAAACTCCCCCGTCGATATGAACTCTTGGGAGGAATCAGCCTGTTATCCCCAGAGTACCTTTTATCCGTTGAGCGATGGCCCTTCCATACAGAACCACCGGATCACTATGACCTACTTTCGTATCTGCTCGACTTGTCAGTCTCGCAGTTAAGCATCCTTTTGCCATTGCACTATCAGTACGATGTCCGACCGTACCTAGGATACCTTCGTACTCCTCCGTTACAATTTGGGAGGAGACCGCCCCAGTCAAACTGCCTACCATGCACGGTCCCCAACCCCGATAAGGGGTCTAGGTTAGAATCTCAAACACACCAGGGTGGTATTTCAAGGTTGACTCCATAAGAACTAGCGTCCCTACTTCATAGTCTCCCACCTATCCTACACAGGTTTATTCAAAATCCAATGCAAAGCTACAGTAAAGGTTCATGGGGTCTTTCCGTCTAGCCGCGGGTAGATTGCATCTTCACAAACATTTCAACTTCGCTGAGTCTCAGGAGGAGACAGTGTGGCCATCGTTACGCCATTCGTGCAGGTCGGAACTTACCCGACAAGGAATTTCGCTACCTTAGGACCGTTATAGTTACGGCCGCCGTTTACTGGGACTTCAATCAAGAGCTTGCACCCCATCATTTAATCTTCCAGCACCGGGCAGGCGTCACACTCTATACGTCCACTTTCGTGTTTGCAGAGTGCTGTGTTTTTATTAAACAGTCGCAGCCACCATTTCACTGCAACCCCATCGAGCTTCGAGAGCAAGTCTCTACACTCTACCGGGGCGCACCTTCTCCCGAAGTTACGGTGCTAATTTGCCGAGTTCCTTCTCCTGAGTTCTCTCAAGCACCTTAGAATTCTCATCCTGCCCACCTGTGTCGGTTTGCGGTACGGTCTAAATATAACTGAAGCTTAGTGGCTTTTCTTGGAAGCTTGGTATCAGCAACTTCAGTGCCTAAGCACCTCGTTATCACGCCTCAGAATTGACCTCCCGGATTTGCCTAAGAGATCTCCCTACACGCTTGAACCACCTATTCCAACAGATGGCTTGCCTAACCTTCTCCGTCCCCACATCGCATTATATTGAGGTACAGGAATATTAACCTGTTTCCCATCGACTACGCATTTCTGCCTCGCCTTAGGGGCCGACTCACCCTGTTCCGATGAACGTTGAACAGGAAACCTTGGGCTTTCGGTGAGGGAGCCTTTCACTCCCTTTATCGCTACTCATGTCAGCATTCGCACTTCTGATACCTCCAGCATCCCTCACAGGACACCTTCGCAGGCCTACAGAACGCTCTCCTACCATATATCAAAGATATATCCGCGATTTCGGTGCATAGTTTGAGCCCCGTTACATCTTCCGCGCAGGACGACTCGATCAGTGAGCTATTACGCTTTCTTTAAATGATGGCTGCTTCTAAGCCAACATCCTGACTGTTTTAGCCTTCCCACTTCGTTTTCCACTTAACTATGTCTTGGGGACCTTAATCGGCGGTCTGGGTTGTTTCCCTCTTGACACCGGACGTTAGCACCCGATGTCTGTCTCCCACGCTCGCACTTCTCGGTATTCGGAGTTTGCAATGGTTTGGTAATCAGCAATAGACCCCTAGCCATAACAGTGCTCTACCCCCGAGAGTGATACGTGAGGCACTACCTAAATAGTTTTCGGAGAGAACCAGCTATTTCCAAGTTTGTTTAGCCTTTCACCCCTATCCACAGCTCATCCCCTAACTTTTCAACGTTAGTGGGTTCGGACCTCCAGTGTGTGTTACCACACCTTCATCCTGGCCATGGATAGATCACTTGGTTTCGGGTCTACGCCCAGCAACTATCGCCCTTATCAGACTCGGTTTCCCTACGCCTCCCCTATTCGGTTAAGCTTGCTACTGAACGTAAGTCGCTGACCCATTATACAAAAGGTACGCAGTCACGGAACAAGTCCGCTCCCACTGTTTGTATGCATACGGTTTCAGGTTCTATTTCACTCCCCTTCCGGGGTTCTTTTCGCCTTTCCCTC
>KB889790.1 GCA_000372785.1 gamma proteobacterium SCGC AB-629-P17
CATCATTGTTGATTGTATACGTAATGGAAAGCCTGCAGACTCACGACCCTGGTATAGCGCCAAGGGGCTTGAATGGACGCTGCCTTCGCCGGCACCGTACCACAGTTTTAATTCGCCACCAGCTCGTGCGGACATTTTGGCAGAGTCGCAACACAGCTAATGGCTGATAATGAAAACAAAAAAGGTGCCATCATAACTGCTCTTGTAGTCGGCGCCGTTGCAATAGGAGTATATGTAGCGACCATTATGCTTAATGGTTGATTATGGAAAGAAAAAAAATAACAAAAGGGTTTTGGATCAAACTGGTTTCGGTCCCCATCTTGATGTTCTTTTTTGCTTTTGCGTTGGTTCCGATTTACGAAGTCTTGTGCGAAATCACTGGATTTAATGGGACGACCGGGAGGGTAGAGGCTGAACAACAATATGAAGTGAATGAAGAGCGACTAGTTGAGGTAAGTTTTTTTGCATCAACGATGCCTGGATTTCCGGTACTGTTTGGGCCCAAGGTTAACTCGATTGAGGTTGTCCCTGGAAAGTTTTATACTGTGAGTTATGTTGCCAAGAACAACACAGACGAGACAGTGATTGGTCAGGCCATACCGAGTGTTGCACCGACAGAAGCAGCACTCCACTTTAAAAAATTAGAGTGTTTTTGTTTTGTTAGGCAGGAGTTCAAGCCGCATGAGGAAGTCGAAATGACCCTCCGATTTGTAATTGAGCCGGAAATGGAAGAGAGAATTAAAGACGTAAGTCTGTCATACAATTTTTTTAAGTTAGACAGTTAAAGAGAGGAAGAAAAATGAGCAATCAAAATTATTATATCCCTCATGGCACCTACTGGCCAGTTATTGGGTCAATTGGCATTTCTACAACGTTTGTTGGTTTTGCTAATCTAATGCATGATGTCAGTTGGGGGGCTCCTGTTATGGGTCTAGGATTTACTATCATTACATTTATGTTGTTTGGCTGGCTTGGAACTGTAGTCAATGAAAGCATTAATGGCAGCTATAATAAGCAAGTAGACAGGACATTTCGTTGGGGCATGAGCTGGTTTATTTTTTCCGAAGTCATGTTCTTTGCCGCATTCTTTGGCGCCCTATTCTATGCAAGGATTCTTAGTGTTCCATGGCTTGGCGGTGCAGACAACAACATTTTTACCCCTGAATTGTGGGAAGGATTTAAGGCTACCTGGCCATTGATTAACACGCCTGGCGACATTGGACAAGGCGGAACAGCTTTCTCTACTAACTTTAAATTAGTTGATGCTTGGGGGTTGCCAGCAATTAATACAGCCCTCCTATTAAGTTCGGGAGTTACCATTACGTACGCTCACCATGCGTTACGTAAAGGTCATCGAAATGCATTGATTGCTTGGATGATTGCAACAATCGCTCTGGGTGTATTATTCTTAGGGTTTCAGATTACTGAGTACGGTCATGCATACCACGATGGCTTAAAGCTAACTTCTGGCATTTATGGGTCGACTTTCTATTTATTGACAGGCTTTCACGGTTTTCATGTGACTGTAGGCGCCATTATGCTGACCGTTATTTTGTATCGTATTCAAAAAGGCCATTTTAATTCTGAAAACCACTTTGCATTTGAAGGCGTTGCTTGGTATTGGCACTTTGTTGACGTAGTATGGTTAGGGCTATTTGTTTTTGTTTACTGGATATAATTATTACTGAGTGGTTCAATAAAAGGCCCCTTGGATGGGGTCTTTTTTTTGCAGTTGAACATAGAATGTTATGGATATTATTGTAATTGTAATCATTATTGTCATTTTATTTAGCCTGGGCTCTGCACTTGTTGGAATGTTAAGAGGTGGAAAAAGGGGCTCGGATAAAATGTTTAAATCCTTAAGGGCTCGCATCAGTTTGTCGGTGTTTTTATTTGTTTTTCTGATGTTTGCGAGCTTCATGGGCTGGATTGAGCCTAACAGTGTGCTGCCCACCCAGTAATGGGGTTTCGTTTTTACATACCAGCTTCCCTAATAGTCGCCACCCTGGCGCTACTCATCTCACTTGGTTTTTGGCAGCTTGATCGCGCCAATGAAAAGCGAGTAATTGAAGACCAAATTGCCAATGCTAACTCTTTCGATGTAGAACTTGTTACGTCTGTCGAATTTCTTAAAGATAGGGAGTATTATCATGTTCGCCTCCAGGGATCATATGTTGGTGACAAGCAGTTCGTCTATGACAACCAAATCGTCGACCAGGTTTCAGGCTATTATGTCTTGACACCTCTTGTTTTGAAGGGCGATTCGAAAGCTGTTTTGATAAATCGAGGTTTTATACCCTGGAACGGAAGAAGGGATAAATTAGCTGACATTGATATATCAGAAAATCTTACAGAAGTTAAGGTGCAAATATCAAAACCAGTTAAACGTATGGAGCTTGAAGCCAGTGAAATCGCAGGAGAATTTCCAGTCTTGATACAAGCCCTTGATTTGGATGATATGAGTACAATAGCTGCATTAGACTTTATTAACGTAGTTGGCTTGTTAAGCCCTGAATCTGAAAACGGTTTTGTTAGGCAATGGGAGCCTTATACTGGAAGCATTGAAAGACATATTGGCTATGCCATCCAGTGGTTTTTGATGGCATTGGTGCTCACTTTTATCGGCATTCGATTGGCATTGAAACAACGGAATAATTAATACTCTTGGGCATTTATAATATTGCTGAAAAAAAATCATTTACTGTATAATTTCG
>KB889791.1 GCA_000372785.1 gamma proteobacterium SCGC AB-629-P17
TATCTTGCCTTTTGTCAAGCCCAGCTCATAACACGTCAGATTTGCAATGCATGGAAATCGGATAATCTTATTAAAAAAATTGTTTGTAACTCAATTATTGGTGAATGTGTTTCAAAACTTATGGACTGGAAGGGCGCTAGATTACTACAGGACAATGTTTTGTGGAAACCACCTCTAGGAAAATCGTTATTATTCCATCAAGATGCTGCATATGATGACTGGATTTTGCCTCAGACAATGGCTACCTGCTGGATTTCATTAGATGATACTTCCAAAGACAATGGCACCCTTGAGTTTGTGGCTGGGTCTCACAAATGGGATTTATGTCCACCCTCAGGCACGTTTCATGCTCCAGAAGATTATAAAAAAGAATTAAAAATGTATGCAAAAAGAAATAATAAAGCTTTAGATATAGTAGAAGTGAAAGTTCCTGCAGGTGGAGTTTCGTTTCATCATGGATTAACATGGCATGGCTCTGGTATCAATCATTCACCATATGATCGAAGGGCTTTGGTTTCACACTGTGTGCCTCATGATGCTAAATTTCATCCTACCAATTGTGGAGGTACAGGAAGAATATACAGAAAATACAAAATGAATCATACTGATGAGTTGAATGAAAGTTTTTTCCCTATCTTGTGGCAGAATAAATAATAATCTGAAAATCATCTAACAACTGGGATAATGGCCTCTATGAGAAAAAATCCAAAAGTAACTAACGTTCAGACTGTCGCACGAAGCCATGTATTCAATGTCGAGTCCATGGATGTTGAATTTTCAAATGGTACGAAGCGAACTTATGAGCGACTCAACCCAAAAGGTAATGGCGCAGTTCTAGTAGTGCCGATGTTGGATGACGATACCGTGTTGATGATATATGAGTTTTCTGCTGGCACTGAGTGTTATGAGCTGGGCTTGACAAAAGGCAAGATAGATAAAGGTGAAACACCGATTGAAGCAGCATCAAGAGAGCTCAAAGAAGAGATTGGTTATGGAGCAAATAAGTTCACTTTCCTTAAAACCATTACCTTGGCTCCAGGTTATCAATCAAATACAACGCATATCGTTCTCGCAGAGGATCTATATGAAGAAACAGCAGAAGGAGATGAACCAGAACCACTGGAAATTGTGTCCCATAAACTGTCCAACTTAGAGCAATTAACTTATGATGAAGATTTGACAGAAGCTCGAAGTATACTGGCACTTTATATGGTACGAGAGATTATTCATAATCGATAAAAGTGATTGAGATTCCATCTCATTTTTGGCTTGATCAATACGATACACCTTTCCCAGATTTGAGTTTAGCGTTAAAGGAACCCAATGGCCTAATAGCCATTGGTGGTGAATTATCTATTGAGAGGTTATTAGATGCCTATGCAAAAGGCATATTTCCATGGTACAGCGAGGGCGAACCGATTTTATGGTATTCGCCTGATCCGAGGATAGTTATAACACCTGATACGTTTCATCTTTCAAAAAGTTTAAAAAAAATCACTCATTCGTCTCGATTTGAGGTTCGAGTAGATACCGTTTTTGATGATGTTATTTCTCATTGTCGTTCAGTAATTAGGCCTGGTCAAGCTGGTACATGGATAGATGATGCCATGGTCCAAGCTTATTGTGACCTTAATGAGGCAGGATACGCACATTCATACGAGGCTTATGAAAACGATAAACTTGTTGGTGGTCTCTACGGAGTTGCTTTAGGGGATGTGTTTTTTGGTGAATCTATGTTTTCTTTAGTGAGTAATGCTTCAAAGGTTGCTTTTTCTTATCTAATTCAAAATAGTCACTATCGATTAATAGATTGTCAAGTAGAAAACAAACATCTTCAAAGCCTAGGTGCATTCAAACTACCTCGAGATTTGTTTATACAACAACTTAAGGCCTTTGTGTAAAATAGCCCTATTGAAGCAAAGCAAGTGAGACAATATGAAAAAACTGTTGAAATTAACCATGATCGTATCGTTTGCGCTCACTTTGATTGCGTGTGGAAGAATGGGTGACTTGGTACCTGTTGCAGATACTCAAGCTGATTCTGAAACTGCAACCTCAAGTACATAATAACGTTCGAGTTCATTGAATACATTTTCCTTTAACAATAACGCCTTGTATGCTGAGTCTGTTGCAGTAACTGACTTAATGGTAGAGTATGGCTCTCCACTTTACATATACTCTCGCGGTCAAATAGTATCAAATTGGCAGCAATTTGATCAGGCTTTTGGTGATCATCCTCATCTGATCTGTTATGCAGTTAAAGCTAATTCCAATTTGGGTGTATTAAATATTTTAGCGAAGCTGGGTTCTGGTTTTGATATTGTCTCTATTGGCGAACTAGAAAGAGTAATTGCTGCAGGCGGATTGCCAGGACGCTGCGTATTTTCAGGAGTCTCTAAAACAAAAACAGAAATTCAAAGAGCATTGGAGCTAGGAATTTATTGTTTTAATGTTGAGTCCGCCGCTGAGTTAGATCGTGTTGAATCCGTTGCAAAATTATTGAGCACCAAGGCGCCGATTTCAATTCGTGTAAATCCTGATGTAGATGCTAATACTCATCCTTATATTGCGACAGGTCTCAAGGAAAATAAGTTTGGAGTTGGTATTGAAAAAGCTCTGGCGTTATACAAAAAAGCAGAACTTTCAAAGCATTTAGATGTTTTTGGTTTGGATTATCACATTGGCTCCCAGATTACCGAAGTTTCACCTTTTATTGAAGCTCTTGAAAAGGCGCTAGAGTTGATATCACAATTAAAAGCTGAAGGAATTAAGATGTCACATATTGACATAGGCGGTGGTTTGGGCATTGCATATAATGACGAGAAAACAATCAATATTGAAAAATATATTCAATCAGTTCTCGATAAGGTAGGTGATCTAGAAGTAATACTGGAGCCTGGTCGAGCTATTGTGGGAAATGCTGGTATCTTTGTCACTCAGGTTGAATATCTCAAGCAAGGTGGCGTTAAATCATTCGCTATCATAGATGGTGCAATGAATGACTTACAGCGTCCTTCTCTTTATGGTTCATATCACCAAGCTATTGCTGTTGAAAATAACTCAAAAGGAATAAAAGATACGTGGGATTTGGTTGGACCGATTTGTGAAACTGGTGATTTCTTGGCAAAAGATAGAGAATTAACACTCGCACAGGGAGATTATATTGCTTTAATGTCTGCTGGTGCTTATGGTTTTGTTTTAAGCTCTAATTATAATTCTAGACCAAGAGTTGCAGAGGTCATGGTGTCTGGCAGTAACCATGCATTAGTACGTAAACGTGAAACTGTTGGTTCTTTATTTGAAAATGAATCTATCTTCAATAATGAAATTAACTAACAATCAAAAAAAACATTTGCGTACACTTGCACATGACTTAAGGCCGATTGTAATGGTAGGTCAGCAAGGTCTTAGTGACGCCGTTTTGGCTGAGCTGGAATCAACAATGACCAAGCATGAACTTCTTAAAATAAAAGTTCGTGCTAGTGACCGTGAAGAGAAACAACAGATAGTAGACAAAATACTAAATTTCTCAAAAGCAGCATTAGTGCAAGTTATCGGTGGTGTATTGATTATTTACCGACCTTTTGATGAGAACCCTAGTATTATTTTGCCTAGGACATGAGTCTTCATATAGACTCAATCTTACAATTTATAATGATCTTAGACAATGAAAATTGCGATTAGTGCGGCAGAAACTTCGGGCGATCTTATCGCTTCAGCCCTAGTCAAATCATTGCTTGAACTTCAACCCGATTGTCAAATAGAAGGTTTGGTGGGTGACAAGATGATTGATGCAGGTTGCCAAAGGTTGTGGCATATTGATCGGGCCAACGTAATGGGACTGAGTGAAGTAGTCAATAAGCTACCCTCATTATTGCGATTAAGAAATTCAATTGTTAAATACTTTTCTGAAAACAAGCCAGATGTTTTTATTGGTGTAGATTCTCCTGACTTTAATTTTAAGATTGAACAAAAACTAAAACAACGTGGTGTCAAAACTGTTCATTTTATTAGTCCATCAGTATGGGCATGGCGTTCGAATCGAATTATAAAAATTAAAGCTTCAACAGATTTAATGCTTTGTCTTTTCCCTTTTGAAGTGGATTTTTTTGAAAAACATGGTCAAAAAGCTTTATTTGTTGGTCATCCTCTGACTGAAAAATTGCAACCTAGACAAAACTACCAGCCGAGTAAAAAAGTTTTATTGATGCCTGGATCACGTGAAGCAGAAATAAAATCTTTGTTGCCTGAGTTGTTATCTGCTGTTGATTTAATGCGCGAGAAGGATTCAAAAATACAGTTCTCATTAGCTCTTGCTAATGACCACTTTAAGGAGTGGGTTGAGGATCGAATCCATAAATCAGGGATAGAGCTCAGTGTTGGCGATGCTTACGCACAAATCGCACAATCGGATTTAGTGATTGTTGCCTCGGGCACTGCAACACTTGAAATAGCTATGCTTGGTGTACCGATGGTAGTTGTTTATAAACTTTCAGGTGTCAGCTATCAGATTGTAAAACGCCTTTTAAAAACCGAATTTATTTCTCTACCGAATGTTATTTTAGGAAAAGAGGTTGTTCCAGAATTGATTCAAGACAGTGCTAATGGAAAAAATATTGCAAACGTTGCTATGCAAATAATCATCTCTGATAATTCTAAACTAGTCTCTGAATTGAGAAATATCCATAGCCAATTACATCAAGAGTCTAGTGCTCAATCTGCAAAAGCAATTCTCGAGTTTGTTAATGAGTAAGATTCTAAGGCAAATTGTTAATATGGCTTTGTCAGAGGATATTGGCACTGGAGATTTGTCATCTAGTTTACTTGATGACAATATTGCAAATGCTAAAATCATCTGCCGTGAAAAAGCAATAATTTGTGGAATTGATTATTCTGATCTTTGTTTTGCTATTCTTGACCCGGATATCGTAATAGATTGGAAAATTAAAGAAGGGGAAGAGGTAGCTCCTGATTATGTGATTTGTCATCTGAAAGGGAAATCTCAGGCAATAGTCAGCGCAGAACGAACTGCGCTTAATTTCCTGCAAACGCTCAGTAGCACAGCAACTCAAACTAAAAAATTAGTGAGTATGATTAAGCATACGAATGCACAATTATTAGATACTAGAAAAACTATTCCAAATTTGAGATATGCTCAAAAACATGCTGTTGAGTGTGGTGGTGGAGTGAATCATCGGATGGGCTTGTTCGACTGTGTTTTGCTTAAAGAAAATCATATTTTATCGATTGGTTCACTTGAAAGATCTATAGAAAAGGCTCTTTTTAAGTTCCCAAATAAACCTGTTATTGTTGAAATTGAGTCACTTGATCAGCTTAAGATAGCTTTATCAATAAAAGATATAACCCGAATCCTTTGTGATAATTTTTCTATTCATGAGATGCTTGAAGCAGTAGCTATGGCTAAAGGAATATATCCATTAGAGATTTCTGGAAATATAAACGAGAAAAATATAATTGAATACGCTGAAACAGGGGTGGATTTTATCTCAATTGGTTCAATTACAAAAAATATTCATTCAATCGATTTATCTTTAAGGTTGGTCTAAATTAGGCACTAGCTACAAAAGTTGAACTTAGATTGTCTTCTCGAGTGTTGTAGCGCAAGGGCTGGTTTTGGAAATCCACAACTTTGCCGCCTGCTCCTTCTAAAATACAGACACCAGCAGCTGTATCCCATTCAGAGCAACGGCCAAATTTAGGGTAATAATGGTTGCGACCCTCTGCGATTGAGCAAAATTTTAGAGCGCTCCCCAAACGGAAGATTTCAAAATTTGTCTTTGATTGGAGGTGTTTTTGGAGTTGTTTGTTTTTTGTAGAATGCCTTCCAATAACAATATTTTCCCAGCGCTTAGGCTTTTGAGTGCGAAGCTTGTAACAAATACCATCTATGAGTTTGATTGAAGTTTGTCCTGGTAATCGGTAATAGTGAATCTTGTTAAAGGGTGAGTAGATTAGACCAAAAACAGGATAGTTTTTTACTACATAGGCAATGTTTATACAAAACTCTTGGGTTCCATCTAAAAAATCTCTGGTTCCATCTAAAGGGTCAATCAACCAATATGCATTCCAATCCTTGCGAACAGATAAGGGAATGTTTTTAGACTCTTCTGACAATATTGGAACATCTGGGGTAATTTTTTTTAGTGTCCCAGTGATGAGATTGTGGGAAATTTTATCTGCCTGAGTAAGAGGCGTATTATCGGATTTTACAATGAAACCCATGTTGTCGTTATGAAGAGCCATGATAGTCTCGCCAGCCTCATAAGTTAGTGATATAAGCTTTGGAAGTAATGATGAAAACATGGATTTATTATAACCCCACACTTGAATAAATTTTTTCAGTAACTCTACTCGTTGAGTAAAATTTCTGAGGAAGAATTTTATCTTAAGGAAGAAATATTTTTTTATATTGGAGGTGGTGGGCCTACTTGGACTTGAACCAAGGACCAATCGATTATGAGTCGACTGCTCTAACCAGCTGAGCTATAGGCCCTGGGAAAGTATTATTCCAAAAAACTTTGTAATTTATGAGCACGTGAAGGGTGTCTTAGTTTTCGTAACGCTTTTGCTTCAATTTGTCGAATTCTTTCTCGAGTAACGTCAAATTGTCGACCGACCTCTTCTAAAGTGTGATCTGTACTCATATCGATTCCGAAACGCATCTTCAAGACTTTAGCTTCTCTTGGAGATAAATTAGCCAAAAGGTCACCAGTAGTTTCTTTAAGACTCTCACGAGTAGTAACTTCAACTGGCGAAGATAGTTTTTCATCTTCGATAAAATCACCAATCGTAGAATCTTCATCGTCACCAACTGGATTCTCCATAGATAAGGGCTCTTTGGCAATTTTAAGTATTTTATTAATTTTATATTCTGGCAATTCCATCTCAATAGCAAGCTCTTCTGGTGTGGCTTCTCGTCCAAATCTTTGTAAAAGTTGTCTTCGGACTCGATTTAGTTTGTTAATTGTTTCAATCATATGAACAGGAATACGAATCGTGCGAGCTTGGTCAGCAATTGAACGAGTGATCGCTTGACGAATCCACCAAGTGGCATATGTTGAAAATTTGTAACCACGTCGGTACTCAAACTTATCAACTGCTTTCATTAAGCCAACATTGCCTTCTTGAATTAGGTCTAAGAATTGCAAACCACGGTTTGCATATTTCTTTGCGATTGAGATAACAAGGCGTAAATTCGCTTCAATCATTTGACTTTTCGCATTTTTTGCCTTACGGTCACCCTGTCGAAGTTTTTTATTGATATCTTTTAACTCAGATATAGTAATTTGCATAGAAACTTCATGTTCTAAAAGGCTTTTTTGTGCATAGTAGATATTGTCTTTATATGCTCCTAAAGCTTTTTTTAGAGTGCTATCAAAGTTAGTCGATGTTAGCCAATCAAAGTTAGTTTCATTTCCAGGAAAAGAATCATAAAAAAGTTTTCTTGGCATACCAGCATCAAAACAAGCTTGGCGAATAATATTTTCTTCTTTTTTCACATCATTAACGCTATGAAAGACAACTTCCATCATAGTGCTGACTAATTTTGGCGCCAACCTCAACTCTGATATGCTCTCTGCGAATTTCTGTCTAGCTTTGACTGTTTTGTTATCAAGATAACCATTCTTATTATTTGAATTAACATAGCTCTTAAAGGTTTTTTGGATTTTTTCAAAGAGTTTATATACTTCCTCTTCGTCTGGACCCGTATATTCCAACTCTTCAAATTCTTCTTCCTCTTCTGCACTAATCTCGTCAAGTTCCATCTCTTCAAGAAGGGCTTGTTTTTCGATAATAAGAGCTTGCTTTTCTTCAAACTCTTCAGCATCACCTTGATAGCCGATGACAACGTCAGTCATCTTACATTTACCCTCCTCGAGTCTTGTGTATGCTTTAAAGAAATAATCAGAAATTTGAGGATAAAGTGAAATAGCTTGCATAATTTGATAGACACCCGCTTCTATCTCTTTTGCAATTCGAACCTCGTCCTTTTGTTCAAGTAATTCCACCACACCCATCTCTCTCATATACATTCGGACAGGGTCAGTAGTTCTTCCAAATTCTGAGTCAAGTGCGGCCAAAGCAGCCACAGCCACCTCAGCAGAATTTGCTTGCGCTTTGCCACCAGATTCCATGACTAATGTGTCAGCATCTGGCGCCTCATCAGAAACAACAATATCTAACTCTTCTAAAATAGTAACAATTGGTTCTACTTGTTCAGGAGTCAGTAAGTCTTCTGGCAGGAGGTCATTAATTTCAGAGTAAGTTAAGTAGCCTTGCTCCTTGCCTATTGTTATTAGGCTATTCAGTGCTTGTTTGTGAACTTCTGTGGTTGTTTTCATAATTGAGTTTTTTACAAAACAGAGAGAGAATTATACCTAAGTCAGCTCATTGTTTTTATTCATAATTCAGTGTCTTAGAAAGGTTAATATTACTTCGAATCAAGAAAAATTGAACTAATTGATTTCTCTTCACTAATCCTTCTGATAACGTCTGCAAG
Organism: gamma proteobacterium SCGC AB-629-P17; assembly: GCA_000372785.1. Classification (GTDB taxonomy): domain Bacteria; phylum Pseudomonadota; class Gammaproteobacteria; order PS1; family Pseudothioglobaceae; genus Pseudothioglobus. The sequence continues at coordinate 8,522 of KB889791.1, forward strand.
TGTTGGTGCAATTGACAATTGTCTAATTTTTGAGCAAGCCATCGCGTTGTCTGCCAAAGGGATTGTGTTAGTGGTTACAACTTCATCTAAAGAAGAATTGGATATGTTGTCTACAGCCATCCCAGAAAGAACCGCATGTGTTGCATAGGCTACAACCTTATTAGCACCTTTCTCTTTTAAGATATCGGACGCTTGGCAAAGTGTGCCAGCAGTATCAACCATATCATCTACAATAATACAAGTACGTCCAGAAACATCACCGATTACATTCATCACTTTAACTAAATTAGGCTCTGGGCGTCTTTTATCAATGATCGCCAGGTCAGCGTCATTAATTCTTTTTGCTGCAGCTCTCGCTCTAGCAACGCCGCCTACATCTGGCGAAACAACAACTACGTCATCGTAGTTGCAATTCAAAATGTCTTTAACCAAAACGGGTTGTGCGTATATGTTATCTATAGGGATATTAAAAAATCCTTGTATTTGATCGGCGTGTAAATCCATCGTCAAGATGCGGTCAACACCTGATGTTTCAATCATTTGAGCAACTAGTTTAGCTGTAATTGGTACACGAGACATGCGAGAGCGTCTATCTTGTCTTGAATAACCTAAATAAGGAACCACAGCAGTAATTCGACCAGCTGAGGAACGTCTGAGCGCATCTACCATCACTAACAATTCTATGAGTGTTTCAGCTGGGGATGGGCCGCAGGTTGGCTGAATGACAAAGACATCACAGCCGCGAACATTATCAAGTATTTCAATCTGTGACTCACCATCACTAAATTGACCAACAAAAGCCTTGCTTTGGGTAATTTCTAGATTATCAATAATTTCGGAAGAAAGATTTGGGTTGGCATTTCCGCTAAAGATTTTGATTCTTTCTAAAGACATCCGGCTGTGCTCTTATTGATGTAGCTGACAATTATACAAAAAAATTACCTAATTAATCATAATAGTTTTTTGCCAGTGTTTTTATCGATGATTTATAACAGTTCATTAATAAATGGTGTTATATCTTCAGGCTCAACTGTTGAACTAAAACGTTTAAAAGGGGTACCGTTACGATCTATTAGGAATTTAGTAAAATTCCATTTAATACTGTTGTTTAACTTGCCCTTTAATTCGCTTTTTAAATATTTATAAAGCGGGTGGGTATCTGCACCATTAACTTTAATCTTTTTTGACATAGGGAAGGTAACATCATATTTGTGGCTACAAAAATCTACTATTTCTTCTGAAGATCCGGGCTCTTGTTTGCCAAATTGGTTGCATGGGAATCCAATTACTACAAGCCCATTGTCTTTGTATTCTTGGTAAAGCTTTTCTAGTCCGGTGTAGTGATAGGTTAAGCCACAATAACTTGCTGTATTAACAATTAGGATTACCTTTCCTTTGAATTTACTCAAAGAAATTTCTTCACCGTTAAGTTGATTAATATTGAATTGATAAAATTCTTTACTCATTAGTTGCTCCTAATAGAGAAAAATGGCTGGGATGGCAGGATTTGAACCTGCGCATGACGGGATCAAAACCCGTTGCCTTACCACTTGGCGACATCCCAATTGATTGTTGGTGATCTATCTATCGCTTGTGCGACAAAACCAGACCACTGTGATGGCAGTTTTTCCTTTGCTATCACTGCATCTTCTTTGTTTTCAAAGGCTATAAAAACACAACATCCACTACCCGTCATTCTAGCAACACCAAGATGGTTTTCAGTAGAGTCTAGATGGTTTAAAGCTAGTTGTATCTCACCTTCCAGTTCAATTGCAGCATCTAAGCAGTCGTTATGTGGATTTGAAACCAATGAAAAGTCTGATATTTTCCTTTGTACCGGCGACATTGTCAATGCTTTATGAGTGAAAATTTCTTGAGTAGATACATGTTTATTGATTGAAACAACTAAATAAAAAAATCTTGGCAAATTGATGGGAGTTAGAATATCTCCTATGCCTTCAGCCCATGCACTGTGACCATTGACAAATACTGGGACATCAGCGCCCAGAGTTTGACCTATATCTAGGAGCTTGCTTTTAGGTAAACTTAGATTCCATAAATCATTAAGTGCTATCAAAACCGTCGCTGCATTTGAGCTTCCTCCTCCAAGACCACCACCGGTAGGTATTTTTTTAATGACACCGATATCAACTCCAGATAATGTTTTCGAGTATTTTTTTAAGGTATTTGCGCTGCGTAAAATTAAGTCTTTTTCGGGCGAAATTGTTTCATTGCCATAAATACGTTTTATTTCACCATCATTCCTTAAGCTAAAAGTAATTTCATCGCCATAATCTAAGAGCTGAAAAATGGTTTGAAGGTTATGGTAGCCGTCTCCTCTTTTTGAGGTAATGTGCAAAAATAGATTAATTTTTGCGGGTGCAAGATAGGTAGCTTCAGGCATCAATAAAGTGTTCTCGATAGTGCTTCAATTCATTGATGGAATCGTATATGTCTGATAAGGCTAAATGCTTTGATTGTTTGAATGAAGCGGTAACAACTTCAGGCTTCCAGCGAACAGCCAGCTCTTTTAGTGTTGAGACGTCGATATGACGGTAATGGAAAAAATTCTCAAGCTTAGGCATGTAGATGTAAAGAAATCTTCTGTCTTGGCAGATTGAATTACCGCACATCGGCGAAGCGCCTGAATCGACATACTTCACCAAGAAATCCAAAGTCTTTTTTTCGGCATCATTTAAAGAGATTTTGCTTTCCTTTACTCGCTGAACCAGGCCAGACTTAGTATGTTGGCGAGTATTCCATTCATCCATACTGTCTAGATATTTGTTGTCCTGATGGATTGCTAATGAAGGTCCCTCTGCTAAAACATTGAGATCAGCATCGGTCACAACAGTGGCGATTTCAATAATAATATCTTTTTCTGGAACCAGACCTGTCATTTCTAGGTCTATCCAAATAAGGTTTGTCTTTTTATTCATTGCAGAACTAACTGTTACTGGCCTTAACGTAATCATCAAGTTTTTGTTGCGCGCTACCATTCGACAATGCTTGGTTCGCTCTGTTAACACCTGATTGCATTGAACTGGTTAGTCCGCTTACATAAATCGCTGCACCTGCATTTAAAGAGATAATATCTTTTGCAGTTCCATTTTGACCTGAGAAAGCCTCCTTAATGAGTGCAAGAGAACCCTCAGCATCGTCAGCTCTAATATCATTTAAATTACCTAAACCAAGACCTAATTCTTCAGGATGAATTGAGTATGTAGTGACAACCCCGCGTTTTAATTCAGCGATAAATGTTTGATCGGCAATAGATAGTTCGTCGAGACCATCGGCAGAGTGAACAACCATCACGTGGCGAGATCCGAGACTTTTAAGTACATTAGCAATAGGTTCAATCAAGCTTTGATCATAAACACCCATCACCTGATTGGGAGCCTTAGCTGGGTTAGTAAGGGGACCTAAAACATTAAATATCGTTCGTACCGCTAGCTCTTTTCTTGGGCCAATGGCGTGCTTCATGGCGCTATGGTGGGCCGGTGCAAACATAAATCCGACACCAATCGTTTCAACACATTGACTAATAAAATTCGGACTTAAATCAAGATTAACTCCTGCAGACTCTAGGACATCAGCGCTGCCTGATTTTGAAGAGATTGATCGATTACCATGCTTAGCGACCTTTCCGCCAGCTGCGGCAACAACAAAGGCAGAAGCAGTAGAGATATTAAACAATCCCAAGCCGTCACCGCCAGTTCCACAGGTATCAACCAGATAATCTAAACTGCTAATTTCTACAGGTGTAGCGAGAGATCGCATGACTTTAGCACTGGCAGTGATTTCTTCAATAGTCTCTCCTTTCATTGATAGCCCAACTAAAAAAGCGCCAATTTGTGCATCAGTTGTCTGACCCGTCATGATGCTGTTCATTACATCATGCATTTGATCTTCGTTTAAATTTTGTTTTGCAATGACTGCTTTGATAGCTTGTTGTATGTTCATGTTATATTTTGACTCATTAGGTATTCAATATCTTTTACTTCTTTGACTGCAGACTTTGATAAAACATGATGGCCGTCTTTGGTTACCAACACATCATCTTCAATTCTAATACCAATATTCCAGTACTTAGGGTCAATTTTATCATTCTTGCGAATATAGATTCCTGGTTCCACAGTTGTTACCATGCCTTCTTCAAAATCTCTAAAATCGTTATCAATTTTATATTCACCGACATCATGCACATCCAGTCCTAACCAGTGCCCCGTTTTATGCATATAAAACTCAGTTAAATTATCCAGATCTTTCATGATGCCAATTTTGTTGAGTTCACGAGAGATAATGTCACAGGAGATTTCATGAGGAGTATTTACTTTTTCACCAGGTTTGATAGATGCGATAGCAGATTTTTGTGCACTTAAAACAATTTGATATATCTGTTTTTGAGCTTTACTAAAGCGTCCATTAATTGGAAAAGTGCGTGTAATATCCGATGCGTAACCCAATGACTCACAACCTGCATCAATCAGTAGTAAATCACCATCATTTAATAATTTGTTGTTTTCTGTGTAGTGCAGGATACAGCTGTTTTTCCCGCTAGCAACAATAGGTGGATAGGCGTAATCAGCATTTCCGGTTCGAAATTCTGCGTCAATCTCTGCTGCAATATGGTATTCATATAATCCAGGTGACGCTTTTGTCATTGCTGCCATATGTGCTTTTGCAGCAAGATTGGCTGCAGTTTGCATATTTTGTATTTCATTAGAATCTTTTATGAGACGCATTTCAGATATTACAGTGTTCAGTAATTTGGTGTTATTTGCAAGAATTGAAGTAATATTTTCATTAAGTTTGTTTGTACTAGAATCATCGAAATAAACAAGATTATTTTTATCAATGAGTTTATGAATTGTTTTTAAAAAGTCATTAATAGAATAGGCATTGTCTGCTAATAAGACTTTCGGAGCTGACTTTACACCAAGACGTTCGCCGTCCCAAATCTCTTTTGTTTTGTCTTTCGGTCGAACAAAGATGCTGTAGTTATTGTTAGAGAAAACAGCAATAGCATCAGGCTCGGTAAAGCCAGTAAGGTACCAAAAACTACTGTCTGGACGAAATGGGTAATTGACATCACTATTCCTTTTTTGTTCACTATTAGTGCTAACAATAACTACACTATTGTCACCCAATCTGCTTAATAACTCTTGTCGTCTTTTTTGATGTATCATTTTCTTAAGAACATTTGGTACTCTGTAACTAATTCCAAAACGATACCATGAAAAAGATACGACTTTATCAAAATACTTTGTTCAAAGTAGGTAATAAGATTAGCTTAGAAAAAAATAATGAACATTACCTTCTTAAGGTATTACGCTTCCCTGTCGGTAACACAGTTACTCTGTTTAATGGGGACGGTTTTGATTACCAAGCAATAGTCATTAGTACAAAAAAAACTTGTAAAGTTGAAGTTCTTTCGCAACAAAAAAACGAAAGTGAGTCTAGCTTGGATCTAACCCTTGCTCAAGGTATTGCCAAAGGTGAAAAAATGGATTTTTTAATCCAGAAAGCAGTTGAACTTGGTGTTACACGAATTATTCCAATACAAACTGAGCGCTGTGTTGTTAGACTGAAAACGGATAAAGTGGCTAAACGAATTGATCATTGGCAAAAAATAGCAAACCATGCATGTGCACAATCTGGGCGTTCTGTTATCGTGGATATCTTATTACCACAAACACTTAGTGAGTTATTAAGTAAACCCAATCATAATGGTTTTGTGCTTCATCACCGTGCTACTGAAAACCTCCAAATGATGGAAAAAACATCAAAAGCAACGATTCTAATTGGTCCAGAGGGTGGCTTGAGCGATAATGAAATTAAACAAGCCATTACAGCAGGATTTCAACCAATTTTATTAGGAAAAAGGATTTTAAGAACTGAGACCACTTCGCTTGTGGCGATCGCCAATATGCAACTTTTATGGGGTAGTTGAGGCTAATTTAGGTTCTCAGAGAGGTTTAATAATTTACTCAACATCGCCTAGTTCGGCACTGAGCTCGCGAGCACGATCAAAGGCTGCTCTCGTTGCGCTGGCGACAATCCCTTCAAAATTTTGGTCTTGAAAGCACTCGATAGCGGCCTGTGTTGTGCCATTAGGTGAAGTGACATTGGTGCGAAGAGTTTTTGGATCCTTTCCGCTTTTGGTTGCCATCAGACTGGCACCAAAAGCTGTTTGGACGCTTAATTCTTTGGCTGTTTTTTCGTCTAAACCGAGTGCCATTCCTGCTTGGGTCATGGATTGCATTAGTAAGAAAAAATAAGCAGGGCCGCTACCAGAAATTGCTGTAATGGCATCAATGAGCTTCTCTTCATTAACCCAGAAGCAATCCCCGACAGATGACAGTATGGTAGTCACTAAAGCCTTCTGCTCATCATTAACAAGTTCGTTTTGAAATAAGCCTGTAACTCCATGTTGCAAAAGAGCTGGTGTATTAGGCATTGTTCGAACTAGAGGGTAGTTACCACCAAGCCAATGATTAATATCGTTTACTCTTATACCAGCGACAATGGAGATGAATAGATGCTTTGGTTTAATTTTCTCTCTCAGTCCAAGGCATACCTCTGTGAGGACTTGAGGCTTGACAGCGAATACTATGACCTCACAAACTTCTAAGAGTGAAGAGTTGTTTGCGAAGGTAGTAATATTGAGTTCTGCCTCTCTTTTTCGTAATAACTCATCATTAGGGTCGCTTACCTTAATATTTTTCGAATCATAGCCATTATTCAATAAGCCGCTAATCAGTGCATAAGCCATGTTGCCAGCTCCAATAAATCCAATGACTGTTTGGTTTTCCATATAAAATATCCCACTTGTTAAAACTTAAGTTAATTCTACCGAAATTGGTGTAAATATATAGAACATTAATGAAAACATTCCAACCAAAATTAATAATGATCGATTTGGACGGAACTTTAGTCGACAGTGTCCCTGATCTTGCATATTGCATAGATGAAATGATGCAGAAACTTGGTCTGCAAAAATGGGGTGAAGCCAAAGTTCGTCATTGGGTCGGTAACGGTGTTCCTAAGCTAGTAGAGAGGGCATTGACGGGAGAGCTCGAAGGACGGCCAATAAAAGAAGTCTTTGATGTAGCTTATCCAATTTTTTTAGATCTTTATGAAGATAATAATGCTCAAAGGTCTTACTTGTATGATGGTGTTCGTGAAGGTTTAGATTACTTAAAATCTCAAGGATATCAATTAGGCTGTGTCACCAATAAATCGGAGCAATTTACTCACCCATTGCTCAAAGTGCTAGGTATTTTTAATGATTTTAAAATAATAATTTCGGGTGATACTTTGGCTAAAAGAAAACCGGATCCTATGCCATTGCTATATTGTTCTGATCACTTTAATCTTAAGCCAGAAGAGTGCCTCATGTTGGGTGATTCTGTTAGTGATGTTAAGGCAGCTCGGGCTGCTGGTTTTGATATTATTTGCATGTCTTACGGTTATAATCATGGCAATGATATTGCGGATGAAAACCCTGATCTAGTAATAGATTCAATGAACCGGTTGAGTGACCATTTATAGTGAATTTTGATGACCAACATATTTGGCATCCTTATGCCAAAATTCCCAATGCAGTACCTACTTATTTAGTAGAATCTGCGGACAACGTCTATCTTAATCTCGAAGGAGATAGGCGGGTTATTGATGGTATGAGTTCATGGTGGTCGATGATTCACGGTTACAACAATCTGGCCCTTAACCAAGCAATAAAAGCTCAGATTGATCGTGTTTCTCATGTGATGTTTGGGGGTTTAACTCATCAACCTGCTATTGATCTCTGTCAGCTTCTTATTCAAATAACGCCTCCAGGCCTTGACAAGGTATTTTTGGCAGATTCAGGTTCTGTTTCTGTAGAAATTTCTCTCAAAATGGCGTTGCAATACTGGTACAACAAGGGTCGAATAGATAAAACACATTTCGTGACTCCAAGGGGCGGTTATCATGGTGACACTTTTGGAGCGATGAGTGTTTGCGATCCAGAAAACGGAATGCACTATTTGTTCCAGGGCGTATTACCTAAACATTACTTTGTTACAAAACCGATTCTTGGAAACACCTCTGAAGCTCTTGCCGACCTTAACAAAGTCTTAAAGGAAAACCACAATAAAATTGCTGCAATGATTCTTGAGCCAATTGTGCAAGGGGCGGGCGGTATGAATATTTATGAGCCAGAATATCTTAAAGAAGTTAGGTCAATCTGTAATACCTTTGATGTGCTCTTAATTGTGGATGAAATTGCTACAGGTTTCGGTCGCACTGGAAAATTGTTTGCTTGCGAGCACGCTAATATTTCGCCAGATATACTTTGCCTTGGTAAGGCTTTGACTGGTGGTTATATGACCATGGCAGCAACACTGTCAACTACTGAAGTCGCTGAAACCGTTGGCACGCTTATGCACGGGCCTACTTTTATGGGCAACCCTTTATCCTGTTCGGTTGCAAATAGAAGTATTGACTTGCTGCTGAAAACTGATTGGGAAAACAGGATATTGCAAATAGAAAGCATACTGAAATCTGAATTATTACCATTACAAAAACAAAAATCAGTATCGGATGTTCGAGTGATCGGCGCCATAGGTGTGATTGAATTTGAAAATCCACTTGATATGAAAGCAGTCCAGGAAGAGTTGATCGAAAATGGGGTTTGGTTAAGGCCTTACGGTAAGTTGCTCTATACCATGCCACCTTATGTCATAAATGACGATGAATTATTGACTATCACCGAGGCAATGAGCGCAATCGCCCATAGTTTTTAATCTATTCTCTCTCAAAATATCCCAAAAACTTGGTTTAAGGTAAAGTTTAAGTTTAAGTAAATCTGGCTTAATCTGTAGGGTCAACATCTAAAAACCAGCGCACCGACGAGCTAACTTTTATTGTTTCTAGGTGTTTATAAAAAGTTTTAATGACTCGGTGAAGTTGATTTCTATTTATTGACTGCAAGTAAAGATTAAAGTAGTAGTAATTGGCTTTTTTTTCAATAACGGCAGGAACTGGCCCCCAAATTTCAACGGAATCTATATCGATATTATTAAGCAGGTCTGCAACCTCATTTAAGAATTTTTCTGCGTTGTTTTTGTTTTTAGAGTTGGCACAAATTAAAGTTTGATGTGAATAAGGGGGTAATTGAGTCTTTTCACGTTCTTTTAGTAATTTGCTGGCGTATTTTGTGTATTGTGAAGATCTAATAAAGTTGAATATTGGGTGATTTGGGTAGCGAGTTTGAATCGATACCTCGCCCTTGTGGTCGCTTCTGCCGGCTCTACCGGAAACTTGGATTAAGAGTTGCGCCAAATGTTCCGTAGCTCTGAAATCCAATGATAACAATCCAACATCTACGTCCAGAATGCCCACAAATGCCAAGTTAGAAAAATCATGACCTTTGGCTAACATTTGAGTACCAACTATGATGCATGGTTCGCCTGAATTGATTTTTTCTAAGTGAGTTGCAAAAGCTCTTTTCCTGCGCGTGGTATCTCTATCAATTCTAATAATAGTTGTATCGGGGAAATAAGACTCAAGGTTTTCCTCCAATCTTTCTGTTCCATAACCTAGAATCCTTAGAGTCTGTTGATGACAGGAAGTGCAAGTGGATTCTGGAATTTTTTCAATGCCACAGTGATGACACTTTAGGCGATTAATGTGGCGATGATAGATAAGAGCAGAGTCGCAACGATCGCATTCGGCTTTCCAATCACAATTTGTACAGTAAAACACGGGAGCATAACCACGACGATTAATAAATAACATAACCTGTTTATTGTCTTTGAGATAATGTCTCATTTTCGCAACCAAAGGTATTGATAACGCTTCTGCTGTCTGATTTCGCATATCAATTAAATTAACTTCTGGCATTATCGCTTGACCAGGACGAGAGCTTAAAACAAGCCGAGTAAGCTTCTTATCGACCACATTTTTCAAGGTTTCCAGTGATGGCGTGGCAGTACCTAAAATTAAGGGAATATTTGCTAGTTTTGCACGTATAAAGCTGAGATCTCGTGCAGAATAGCGGAAGCTGGACTGTTGTTTAAAAGATCCGTCATGCTCCTCATCAACGATTACTAAGCCGAGGTTTGGCATAGGGGTAAAAATTGCCGAACGTGTGCCAAGAACGACTCCAGCCTCTGCATTTTTTGCCAGAAGATAAGCGTCTAATTTTTGTGTTTCATTTAATTGCGAGTGGACAGCGACAACCTTGGCTTCAACTCTCTCCTCAAAGCGAGAAATCATTTGTGGTGTTAGTCCAATTTCAGGAACCAATACAAGGACCTGCCTTCCTTTCTTGAGTAGAGCTTGAGTGATGCTTAGGTAAACTTCGGTTTTACCACTGCCAGTGACACCATGAAGTAAAAAACCATGAAAATTGTTTTCTGATTTTAAAACTGATTTAATCGCTTTGTTCTGCTCAGTCGTTGCATCAAAGGTATATGAAGATGTTGTGTTATTATTTGTACTTATTTTTTTGATAACCGCAGGCTTGCCTTGTCTAAGGTTTTTGGGCAAGGCGCTAGCCAAGACTTCACCAACTGGATGGTGGTAATAGTTTGCTGACCAGAATAAAAAATCAAGTATCTCTATTGACAGAAGGGCTTCCTGATCGAGTATTTCTTCAACTGATCGAAGTTTATCGAAGTCACTTTTCTTTTTATGTGACAACACAATAGCAGTTACTTTTTTTTGCCCAAACGGAACTTTGACTCTGGCTCCGATACTAACGTTTTGATCACACAAATAGTCAAATGTATTGTGTAAAGGGACGGGTATAGCTACTTCTATGATCGATGACAAAGTAAAATGTTTTAGGGATAAAATAACTATTTTATCAATATTCACAAGCCATGGTCGTTATTCAAAATATCATTAATGATGCAACCGTAGATGAGGAAAAACTCAAACTTACCTGCCAGCAATTTATGCAAGAGTTTGATGTTGATGATAGTGAGTTGGTGGTACGTCTTGTATCACCTATAGAGATTCAGGTTCTTAATAAAGAGTATCGATCGAAAAATCAAGTAACTAATGTCCTTTCTTTTTCAAGCGACATACCTTTGGAAATTGGAGAATCTATTTTAGGAGATGTGGTTATTTGTGTGGATGTGGTTCGAGAGGAAGCTGTATTAGGGGATAAAAATTTTCCAGATCATTTAAGCCACATGGCTATTCATGGGATTCTTCACTTGTTGGGCTATGACCATGAAGATTTAACTTCTGCAAATAAGATGGAAGGAATTGAGATTGAATTTTTAAAAAAAATTGGGGTTAATAACCCTTATCAATGATTTAACCCTCAACCATCTCACCTAAATTTTCCATAGCCCGTAACTTGCCATCGATGTAGTACATTCTTAGATGGTCCCTTTCCCACGGTGGGATATTTGCTTCTTGCAAAATTTTTTTCAGCGATTGTGAGTGCTTTTTACCTTTGAGCTTGATGCGTTGTCCATCTTGACGAAAGCGCACTTCAAAATTAGGTAGATCTTTTAAAGATTCATAATAACGACAAGGCCTAATAGAGTTGGTTTGGGTTTCGTCAAAAAAATAGAGCTCGTTATGATATCGTCTAACCTCGTAATGATGCCAGCTAACGATAGATTTTGCATCTGCCTTGGCATGAATTAGAGAAATAATTTCTTGCAAGACTTTATCAGATGGAGAGAGTAATTCGTGCTGACTAATGTAATGACGAATAACATTAACCATTCTTCTGTTCGGTAATTTAACTAAAGGGGTAACTTGTAATTTGTCCTCAATAATGAGGTCGTGATTAGTAATATCTAGTTTAGCTAAATCATGCATTAAATTGAGTGCTTCGGCTTGATGTTTGGCACTTCTCGCTATATTTTTTGTGAGGTTAGTAAATACAGCTGAGAGTTTTGGTAAAAATTCAAGCCTCAAAAGATTTCGTCTAAAGTTGATGTTTTTATTACTATCATCTTCAACCCAGTCAAGATGATTTTCTATCGCATAGTCAGTTATTTGCTGTCTTGAGATTGTTAAAAAGGGTCGGTATAGTTGATAGCCATGAATGGTTTTGTTTTTCGGCATGGCGGATAAGCCAGCAACACCACTGCCTCTGAATAGTTGTAATAAAAGTGTTTCAGCTTGATCGTCCTGGTGATGACCTGTGCAAATTATTTCACCAGTCTTCAATTCAGAGGTTAATGCAAGATAGCGTTTTTTACGGGCAATTTCTTCGATGTTAGATATATTTTCGATGAATATATCGACACTTTTAAAATTAATGTCGGCGTTCTGGCAAAGGTTTTTGCAGAAAGATTGCCACTGATGACAATAGTCTGAGAGATTGTGGTTGATATGTATAGCTCTAACTTTGCCAGGGTAGTGCTTGCTTAAGAAATGTAGAAGAACAACCGAATCGATGCCACCACTGAGGGCAACGACAATTTTTTTGTCGATTAAAAATTCGTCTTTATTCGTTAAATCTACCAAAGCTTAAGAGTTTTTTGTGTCTTTCACTAATAAGTTCTTCTATAGAAACATCTTGTAACGACTTTAACTCTTTAATGAGAGCTTTTTTAAGGAAACTACAAGATTTTTCTGGGTCTCTGTGAATTCCACCCAATGGTTCTGGAATGATTTTATCAATAAGTTTGTTCTTTTTTAGGTGTTTGCTCGTCATTTTAAGAGACTCTGCTGCAATATTTGCCTTTGAGGCATCTTTGTAGAGAATAGATGCGCAGCCTTCAGGCGAGATGACCGAATAAATACTATATTCAAACATCATGGTTGTATCAGAAAGTCCAATTGCGAGCGCTCCACCAGAACCACCTTCACCAATAACGACTGCTATGATGGGTGTTTTCAAAGTAGACATTTCGTATAAATTTCTTGCAATCGCTTCACTTTGACCACGTTCCTCAGCACCAATTCCTGGGTAGGCGCCCGGAGTGTCAATAAAGGAAATGACTGGGAGTGAGAATTTTTCGGCCATCTTCATTAGTCTTAGTGCTTTACGGTAGCCTTCGGGTCTAGTCATACCGAAGTTATGAAAAATTTTTTCTTTTGTAGAACGACCTTTTTGTTGTCCTATAAACATGAAATTGAAGTCATCCATTTTGGCGATACCGCCAACTAAAGAGTGGTCATTCGAAAACGCACGATCACCATGCAGTTCAGTGAATTCATCAAAAATATTTTCTATGTAATCTAATGTGTAAAGTCTTTGAGGATGCCTTGCAAGTTGAGAAATTTGCCAATCTGAGAGAGAAGTAAATATTTTTTTTGTTAGTAACTCACTTTTTAATTTAAGTGAGTCCATTTCTTTGGCAATATCAGCGTCATCTTTGACACTCTCGAGTGCATCAATCTTATCTTCCAGTTCAGCAATGGGTTGTTCAAAATCAAGATAATTTAAGTTCATTTAGTCACCAAAATGGTAGAGATTAATTATTTGTGATTATAGCAGAAGCTATAGCTATAATCTGTCAATGGACTGGCTAACACTGCTCTCACTAACCATTGCAACTTTCGTCTACGCAATTTCACCTGGACCAGGTTTATTTGCAGTTTTAGCAATTTCAACAAGATACGGTGCGATGCCAGCAATGTGGCTTTCATTTGGACACACTGTTGGTGATATTATTTATGTTACAGTAGCCATGTTGGCTCTCAGTGCATTAGCTGAGATAATTAGTAATAGTATGCTATATGTCAAAATTTTTGGAGCCTCTTATTTGATATATATTGGCTATCAACAGTGGCGCTCAATGGGTGTTAGCTTTGAACAATCGAATAAAAAAGAGTCAATATTGAAGTTGTTATTAGCAGGATTTATTGTTGGCGTAACTAACCCAAAAACCATTATTTTTTATTTATCATTTCTTCCTATATTTGTTGATCTTAATAATTTAACAATTGCAACTGAAGTTCAGGTAATTAGTGTTATAGGGTTTACTGTTTTCTTTGTACTGAGTTTAGCCAATGTATTGGGTCTTAAGCTTAGAAGACATATTGAAAATCCGGCAGTCATTATGCGAGTCAACGAAGTAACGGGTATCACGATGATTTTGGTTGGTATTTTTGTAGCGCTCTATTAATATATTGAGTTAAGAATGATTGAGTCTAAAAATACAATGTCTTTATTGATGGTAATGGTGACCTTTACCTGGGCTTTATCAGGAATTGCAACAAAATATTTATCGTTTTATATTAGCGAGAATGAGATTGTTGTGTATAGATATTTTTTTGCAGTTCTGTCGACTTTTCCGGTACTTTGGTTGATGAAAATTCCGCTAAACATTAATAAAAAAAATCTCTTGTTGTCACTACTACTGGCGATATTTTTAATTGGAAATACGCGCTTTTATTTTATGGGAATGCAGCATGGCGCCGCAGGATTGGGTGCCGCACTTGTGACCGTTTTAATTCCAATATTTGTCTACATATTTATGGTTTTTTCTAAGAAATCTCAGCCAAAATTAAGGGATTGGCTTGCATTGCTATTTGGAATAGTGGGTGTATCGTTTATGATGAATTTTGAACAATTAAGTCTTTCAGAGTGGATGCGTGGCGGCAACCTTTATTTTGTTTTGGCCGCCTTCTTTTATGCGTTGATAACTGTTTTTGGTGCATTTATGAGAGGCATGCATGTTATGGCGTTTAATTTTTATATCTGTATTTTTGCTTTAACGATTGATTGGTTTGTGTCGTTCGATGGATCATTCCTTGCTGAGGTCAATATGGATAAAGTATTTTGGATCAATATATTTATTCTTTCAGTTTTGAGTACTACGATTGCGGCTACTCTTTACTATATTGGACTCAAAGTTTTAGGCTCTAAAAAGTGCTCTGAGTTTAGTTTGTTGACACCATTTTTTGCGATAGCATTGGGTGCTCTATTTTTTGGTGAAATACTAACGATAAAAAATGCATTAGGCACAATTATGGCTGTATCATCACTTGTTGTGTTAAATCATGTGAAGTTTAAAGACTTTACAAACTTTAGATAAGGGGTTGACTGTTATTATGTGAAGTATGCTTGATTTTTGTAATTTTTATTTACTATTCACAACTAAGCGGTAGCTTCAATGTCGCGTTCTGTTAGATCATTCATTATGGCTGTGCGCATCTCGTCAGTAAAATCAAACCAGTCAAATATTTCATGCATGTGTCTTTTGCAACCAACACAGTAGTTATTGTGATTGTATTTACAAATACTGACACATGGACTTTTGATCTGCCTTAATTTATTTTGCTCATTCATAGTGGTGGATTATAAATTACAATTACTTTTAAACAGAAAAATTCACGTTTTTCTATATTCAAGTGGCAATTTAATTTAAACACGCAGCTTCTCATTATCCTTGTCATAAGATGCGCTCGTCGAGACATGGCACTTTCTAGTGCCTATTGAAGTATCAACAGTTAGGTTGGTTCCTTCCTTGCAATGCTCTGGCTTAATGTAGGCAAAGGCAATACTGTGGCCTACCCGATAACCATAAGCACCACTAGTGATGATCCCACTCAGTTTGTCACCAAAAAAGACGGCCTCATTTCCAAAACATTCTGCAGGCAATTGGTCGTCAAATACTAGGTATGCTAGCTTTGTATTAACACCATTAGTTTTTCGTTCACGTATATTATCCGAACCGATAAAGTCTCTACTAAGGTCAAGGAATCGATCCATTCCAGCCTCTAGGGCAGAAATCTCTTCTGTAAACTCTGCTCCATAAGCACGATACATTTTTTCCAATCGCATACTATTAAAAGCCTGACCGCCAAAGTCCTGTAGTCCGTGTTGCTCACCCATTTCCATTAAGGATTCATAGATAGAGATGAGTTGCCAACTTGGCATATGTAGTTCCCACCCCAACTCACCCGCGTAGGACACCCGCATCGCGAAAACAGAAGCCGAGTCAATTGTAATGTTTCTACAGCTCAGCCAAGAAAATCCGTTATTGCTGAGATCTTCTCGAGTGCATTGCTCTAGTATTTGACGGGCATTCGGTCCAGTTAAAAGCAAACCACCCCAGCTCTCCGTAATATCTTCGATTTCAACTTCATATCCATCAGAGTGCAACTCAAGCCACTGATAATCTTTTACTTGCGAGCCTATAGCGCCCATTAAAATGAAATGTTCTAGGTTAATACGACTGATGGTCTGTTCTGCCATAATGCCACCATTTGGAGCATGGAAAAGAGTCAAACCAATTCGCTCATCTTTCTCAGGCAGTTTATTGCAGGACAATTGATCTAAAAATGCAAAAGCATCTTTTCCAGTTACTCTAAATTTTGCAGTTCCGCTTATATCGGTAACGCCGCAATGGTTTTCGACAGCAGAACACTCCAGAGCAACGGCCTCGTGAGCCTCACTGTGAGCCCAGGTATGACTTTCTTTTCTAATGCTTTCTGTTGTAAACCAGGCGGGTTTTTCAAATCCTGTATTGACGATATGAACTGCGCCCTTCTGTGCCAGCACTGTATGCAGCGCACTAACCCTAATTGGTCTGCCATGTGGCCTGTTTTCATTAGGTACAGCCATAGCATACATCCTTTCATATGATTCAATTGCGCGAGTAATACAGTATTTCTTATCCGCCCAAAGATCAAATCGGCGAGAATCTAATGAAGACATATTGAGTTCAGTTTGTCCATACACCATCCATTGTGCTAGGTATTTACCAATACCACCTTGGGCAATACCAATACTAGCACCACATAAATTCCAAAAGTTTCTTAACCCTTTGGCTGGTCCAACAAGCAGGTTGTCATCTGGTGTATGGGTAATGAGTCCATTGATGATGCTGCTAATACCAACCTCCTTGAATAAAGGTACAATATCCATACAGCGCTCTAAAAAAGGCATAAGTCGCTCTAGGTCTCCTTCGAATAACTCTCTATCAAATGACCAATCTACTCCTTCTAATGCCCAGGGTTTAGACCCCCTTGTTTCATATGGACCAATCAAAATTCCGTTCCCCTCTTGACGAATATATGAGGCCGCTATAGAGTCACGGGTGACAGGTAGTTCTTTTGTTAGTGCAGCAATATCTGGGTGATTATCAGTAATCAAGTATTGATGCTGGAGGTTGACTAGGGGTACATAAGAACCAACCATTTCGCCAACCTGCGGTGAAAAACAACCACCAGCATTAACAACATGCTGAGCGATAATATTTCCCAATTCAGTGACAACTTCATATTCACCACTAGATAGAATGTTGATATCAATAACTCGGTTAAAGTTACTTACCTGAGCTCCAGCTTTTTTACCCAGTTGCGCTAATTGTGTAACTACAGTTGTTGGGTCAACGTGTCCGTCATTAGGGGTATATAAGATGTTACGTGCATTATCAAAGCTCATCACCGGGTTGATAGTTGAAGCTTCTTCCTTTGAGACAAAATACATTTCGCAGCCAATATGGTTTGCTCTACTTATGATGTTGCGAAACCACTGCTCCTCAACTTCGGTATGTCCCACCCTTAAAGAACCAGTTTTGTGAAATGATGAAGCAAGCCCAGTTTTTTCTGGAAGAATTTCATCGTAAAGTTTTATCGTATATTCATGAATATGGGAGAGTGTGTGGTTACCATTAAAATTTGGACATAGACCTGCTGCATGCCATGTAGAGCCACTCGTAAGCTCGCCCTTTTCAACTAACACAATATCAGTCAAACCCTCTTGCGTTAGATGGTACATAAGGTTTACACCTAGAGAGCCACCACCAATAATTACTACTTGAGCATGTGTTTTCATATTAGATGTTTTTTATAGTGGTTTTCGTCCAATAGCTTTACGACTTAATTGAATCTTAAATTTTTCTCTCAACTCTTCGTCTGTAGTATCGCTAATATGGCTAGGGAAGTGAGTTGCAAGTATCTCTTTTTTTCTTGCGATTGCACCATCTAAGATAACCTGTTTACCTTTATCTTTCCAGTCATTTGGGCTGTCTCGGTCACTCAGTTCGGGGTAAATATATTCGCTCTGCATAACATTGATTGTTTGTTCAGAGCCCAGGTAGTGGCCACGATTGTTTAGGCAAACATCTTTGACAGCTTCGAAGCATAACGATTCTTTGCTGTCATCACTGAAACCCTTTGTCATTCTCATAGAAGCCCCTAAAAAATCATTGTCTAATAATAAGCTTTCAGGGCAGGTGCCTAAAAGACTTGCATACATTCCTGCTGATTCATAAATAATATTAGCACCGGCTATAGCAGTTACAACATGCGTTGAAGCGCGCTCCGTTCCTGCCTGGTAGTCAGGAAACTTTGCATCTGTCATGCCTGCGGCAGTGCCTGTTGGCAAATCAAAATAAACTCCCATTTGGGCACAAGCAGCTGAGATTAAACCTTGTTCAGGCGACCCCCCACACATCGCTCCAGTGCGAAGATCTGAGACAAATGGCCAAGTCCCTAGAATTGCTGGTGCGCCAGGTTTAATCGCATTAACATAAACCAGTCCCCCCAGACATTCCGCCCAAGCTTGAGATACCACGCCTGGTAAAAGTGGCGGTGCAGTGGCACCAGCCTGAGCAGCAGAAAGAAGTAAAATAGGCATACCACCTTCAACACCGACACGTAGGCATTCCAAAGACTCCTCCGCAAATTTCATTGGTGGTACAACAAAGCAGTTACTCATACTAACAAAAGGACGCTGTCGCCATTTATCCTCGCTGCCAGCAATAATATGCAACATCTCAAGACCATCAGTGACATGGGGTGATTCAGTAAAACTCACTCCAATGTGTTTTTGCGTCCCCATCACTGCACAATAAACTGAGTTTTGATCCATAGACCGTGGATCTGCTATATCACGTAGCACGCAGGTTCTTTGAAACATATGGATATGTTCACATTTGTCAGTAATTCGAGCCATGTCATAAAGATCTTGAGTGAACGATTCTCTATATTCATTGTTCTCAGGATCGGCAATCATAACTGCAGCACCCGCAGTAGAGAAGTGCACTTTTGACCCACTCAAATCCAAATCATATTGAGGAGACTGGCCGTGCAGAGTCAAACTATGTTGCGCTAAGTCCATAGCTTTTTTAACCACTTCTTTTGGCATTCTAAGTCTACCATCATCACCCATGATTGCACCAAACGCAACACAGGCTTCAATACAATGCGGAGTTGCGTCAGCAAAGCCAATTTCTTCAAGGATGCGGTAAACATTAACCTCAATTGCCTGAACTTGCTTATCACTCAGTGGCTTATACCTGCCACCAATCTCACCAGGCTTAACAGGCTTCTCTTCTTCAGTTAAAGGAGTGTTTCTTAAGGCAATTCTTGCCTCTCTTCCACCTGATTTCCTTTTGGTCATCTGATTAATCCGAGTTGAGTTCTGTCTGAGGCATTTTGATACGAATCTTAATCGCTGTCAATCATTTTGTTAACTTAATTATTGCATTATTCTATAACATATATTGTTGAAATATCTTAATCATAAGCAAAATGGTTAGTAATGAATTATTGACTGATTACAGTGACTTACGTCAAGCTGTTAGAAGTGCACGTGTGATTAAGGAGCGCCAGGCTTTATCAAATTTAATAAATATAGATAAGACCAGTGCCAAGCAAAGAGCAGTGATTAGTCAGAAAACATCTGATTTGATTACAAAATTACGCCAAACTAAAAAACCCGATTTGTTATCTCAGTTTATTGCTGAATACAATTTAAATACTGAAGAGGGACTCTCGTTGATGACTTTAGCTGAGTCTTTTTTGCGCGTACCTGACAATAAAACTAGAGATAAGCTTTTTTCAGATAAGATTTCAAACAAGCCCTGGGCAAAACACCTGCGAGGCGGGCAGTCTTCTATAGTCAATATTGCAACTATCGCTCTTAGTATTGCAGATATGATGATAAGTCATGGACATAACGATTCCATTAAGGATCGCATTAAGCACGCACTAGAGATTTTATCTAGGCCTGGTATTCGCTTTAGTGCAGGTAGCGTGATGCGATTTTTCGGAACTCAATTCGTTTTTTCAGAGGGCATAGAGAGTGCCTTAGCTGTTGTTAATCAGAATGTGCATTCTTTCGATATGTTAGGAGAAGCGGCATGGACAATGGCTGATGCAGATCGCTACTTTTTAGCATACAAAAATGCCCTGATTGCGATTGGAGAAAATAATAATGGAGGTGATATTTTTTTGGCAGACGGGATATCTGTAAAACTCTCTGCGCTTCATCCGACCTATGATTTTATGCATAAGGAGCGCGTTTTAAAAGAATTGGTTCCAAGGCTATTGACTTTGATTGAAATTGCACAAAGCTTCAACGTTGCCATCAACATTGATGCAGAAGAGTGTGATCGGTTGGACATATCACTTGATGTTATTGGAGAGATTGCCAAGAGCATTTCACACTCAAAATGGCAAGGTTTTGGAGTTGTGGTTCAGGCTTATCAAAAACGAGCTCCCTATGTTTTAGACTGGCTTTATGAGTTAAGCCGAAAAAACAATTTAAAGTTAATGGTTCGTTTAGTGAAGGGGGCATATTGGGACAGTGAAATCAAGCAAGCTCAAGTATTGGGTGATGTTGATTATCCGGTATTTACAAAAAAATCAAATACCGACTACTCCTTTCTGGCTTGTGCGCAAAAGTTGCTTGATATGAGAGATTGTATTTATCCACAGTTTGCCAGTCACAACGCTCATACTCTTATAAGTGTATGTGAGATTGCAGGCGACAATGTCGGCTTTGAGGTCCAACGCCTTCATGGCATGGGAGAGTCACTTCACGAGCTTTTATCAAGTCAGTACGGGGTTTTGTCAAGAATATATGCTCCTGTTGGTAGTCACAAGGACTTGCTGGCCTATTTGATGAGACGCTTACTTGAAAATGGCGCTAACAGTTCATTTATCAATCACTTGTTTGACCAAAACATCAAACCAGAGCATCTAGCCTGTGATATTTTGAGTCAAGTCGAACAAGACCTAGAACACTCTCATCCAAGTATCCTCCTGCCGAAAGATATTTATCAAAAAATTCGTCAAAACTCCAGTAGTATATTGCTTTCAGAACAGGATGAAGTTGACCATTTGTATCAAAAGCAGCAGCACTGGTTGGGACATAAATGGCAAGCTAAATCGATTATATCGGCTGATTGCGTGGATGATGAAATCAGACACAAGGTAATTAACCCTGCTGACTTTAATGACAAGGTGGGGGATGTTATTTACGCTACCAAAATGCAATTGGATGAGTGCTTGAAGGTTGCACAAAAAGCATTTAAAGACAAAGGCAATAATCAACCGATCCTTCAAAGTTTAGACCGTGCAGCTGAGCTCTATGAGTCGAATCAAGAAGAGCTCATGAGTTTGGCAATGAGAGAAGCAGGAAAAACCTATCAAGATGCTATAGACGAGGTGCGTGAAGCAGTTGATTTCCTCAGGTATTACGCAAACTTGGCACAAAAGGTCATTCCCAAAAAGCGCGAGGCTTTGGGTATTTTTGTGTGTATCAGTCCCTGGAATTTTCCTTTGGCAATTTTCACAGGTCAAATCGCCGCAGCGCTCTCTGCAGGCAATGTTGTCATTGCAAAGCCTGCCGAAAGTACTTCTCTGATTGCTTACCGGGCAACGCAGTTATTGTTAGAAGCTGGTATACCATTGGGAGTCTTGCAGTTGGCTTTAGGTGAAGGACCAGATGTGGGTTCTTATCTTGCAAGTCATACAAGTATTGCCGGTGTCGCCTTTACGGGTTCAACTGGTGTGGCCAAGCTAATCAAGCACAATTTGGTAATGAACGGAAATGCTAAAGCAAGAGTTATTGCAGAGACAGGAGGTTTGAATGCCATGGTTGTGGATTCAACTGCACTCAGTGAACAAGTCACCAGAGATGTGCTAGATAGCGCTTTCAAAAGTGCAGGTCAACGCTGTTCAGCGCTAAGAATACTGCTTATCCAGGATGAGTGTTTTGATGAAACTATTTCCATGATAAAAGGCGCCATGCTTGAATTAAAACTTGGAAACCCAAAGTACCTTTCAACCGATTGCGGTCCGGTCATTAATACTAATGCAAAAACAAAACTTCAGAATCATATAGATCGACTAAGCTCACAAAATAAAGTTATTGCAGAAGTTAAAAATGAGCTCAGCGATGGTTACTATGTTGCACCAACGATTATTCAACTCAATAGTATAGATGAAATCAATGAGGAGTTTTTTGGACCAATTCTTCATGTGATTCGCTATAAAAGCAAACACTTGACGGACACGATTGATCGCCTGAATGCAAAAGGTTATGGATTAACATTTGGCATTCATTCCCGAATAAAAAAACAGGTAGATGAGATTACATCGAGAGTCAATGCAGGAAATATCTATGTAAACCGCAATCAAGTTGGCGCCATTGTCGGTTCACAACCTTTTGGTGGAGAAGGATTGTCTGGCACTGGACCCAAGGCGGGCGGTCTGCACGCACTTCATGGTTATAGCCGTAATCTGCAGTATGGAAAAACAAGTGATCAAATTATGACGCTATATGATGGTCATGTTGAAGTAACCAGTTTAATTAAACCATCTCTTTCATTTGATGAAAAATTGATAGTCAAACTTCGGCAAGAATTTCCTTCTATTGATGCTCAATTTTTTGAATTTTTGCATGAAACAGTTAATACCTATGCATTGAAGCATAGCTTGCCTGGTCCTACGGGAGAGTCAAATGAGCTCAGCTATCAAGCGAAGGGCGCTGCGCTGTGTCTTGGGCCAAGCTCGGCTGATACTCTTATACAAACTATTATGGCATTGGCTTTAGGTAATAGTGCTATCAGCTTAATAAGTCAAAAAAATTATTCTTCTCTGATCAAGTTAGGTTTTGATAAAGACAATATTTTTAGATTAATAAACGGTCCAAGTTCAAATCTTTTTAGCAGTAAGCAATATGACCTAATACTCTATTTTGGTGATCTGATGTCGGTTGAACGGGAACTAGCGAACAGGCGTGAAGAGTTAATCCCAATTATGAATTCGGTTTATGAGCCCTGGCAATTAGTTAACGAAAGAGTGGTAACCGTAGATACTACAGCATCTGGTGGTAATGCAAATCTGTTAGCACTCTGATTTTTTGAGTTCAATGGGGCTTCTTGTGATTAGACGTCTTTACCGCTTTCAAAGTGGAACTGAGCGCCTTTTCGAATTCCAGAAGGCCATCTTGATGTAATTGTTTTTAGCTGAGTATAAAAACGCACACCCTCCATACCGTGAATTGAAGAACCGCCGAAAAGTGAACGCTTCCAACCGCCGAAACTGTGCATGGCGACCGGAACAGGAATAGGTATATTTACACCAACCATGCCCACCTTAACGTTTGAGGTAAAGTGACGAGCAGTGTCACCATCTCGTGTAAAGATGGCAGTGCCATTACCATACTCATGATCATTAACAAGCGCCAATGCCTCATCGTAAGTAGACACCCTAACAATCGATAAAACTGGTCCAAAAATTTCATCGGTATAAATTGGCATATTCGGGGTCACTTTATCAAACAAGCAACCACCAATATAGAAGCCATCCTTTTTAATCTCTGACCTTCCATCAACTTTGAGTTCAGCGCCCTCGTTAATACCTGATTCGATGTAGGACAAAATCTTTTCTTGACTCTGCTTTGAAATAACAGGTCCCATTTCAACGTCGGGTTCATCATAAGCGCCAATTTTAAGAGATGTCACTTTTGGTTTAAGTGATTCAATCAACTTATCGGCTGTTTCATCACCAACAACGACCACCACAGAAATAGCCATACAGCGCTCACCAGCTGAGCCATAGGCTGCACCAATAATAGCATCTGCGCTTTGCTCTAAATCCGCATCAGGCATCACAATCATATGATTCTTTGCACCACATAGAGCCTGAACACGCTTATTGTTACGAGAACCTTCTTGATAGATGTACTCGCCTACTGCAGTTGAACCTACGAAACTGATTGCACGAACTTGTGGGTTTATAAGTATTTCATCTACAGCTTCTTTGTCGCCCACAATCGTATTCAGTACACCTTCAGGAAGACCCGCTTCATGAATTAGCTCAGTGAGTCTTAATCCGCATGAAGGGACTTTCTCAGATAATTTTAGAACGAAAGTATTGCCACATGAGATTGCAACAGGGTACATCCACATTGGTACCATCGCTGGAAAGTTAAAGGGAACAATACCAGCACAGACACCAATTGGTTGGCGCAAATTATGACTATCAATACCTGTTGAAACGTCTGCACTAAAGTCAGATTTGAGGTGATTATTAATAGCTGTACAATACTCAACGACTTCTAAACCTCTTCCAATCTCACCTTTCGCGTCATCAAATGTCTTTCCGTGTTCCTGTGAGATTAGCTCTGCTAATTCGTCGCTATGATTGATTATCAATTCACGATATGCGAACATAATTTGTGCACGTTTCGATGGTGTAACTTGACTCCAGTTTTGAAGTGCATTACTTGCAACTTGGATTGCATCTGCTGTGTCTTTTGCGCTTGCGCCTTCTATCTGCCTAATAACTTCACCTTTGGCTGGGTTATAGACGTCAAAAATACGTCCACAGCTACCTGCAACCTTATTACCACCAATGATATGTTGTAAGCGATTAATAGACATCGTAATTAATATTTATCATAACGGTTTAAAATTATTATATATTTGATATTGTTTCTGCAAGACGTCTTAGAACGCTTTGTGTTTCTTCCCAATCTATACAACCATCAGTAACAGAGACACCATACTTCATCTCATTTTGATTGTCCAGTATTTTTTGATTGCCAGAAAACAAATTGCTTTCTAACATAATGCCAAAAATTGATTTGTTTCCAGCGACAATTTGTGTACTAATCTCTTCAACCACATTACCTTGAAGTCGATAGTCCTGATTAGAGTTATCGTGAGAGCAGTCCACCATAATCCTTTCAGGCAAATCATTTTGCTGGAGAAGTTTTTCACAACGCTCAATATCTTCACTATGGTAGTTTGGTTTGATGCCACCCCTTAGAATAATATGTGACGACTTGTTACCTTTTGCCTTAAATGTTGAAATTTGACCCTTATCATTGATTCCCAAAAAACTTTGAGGTGAAGAACAAGCTTTGATTGCATTGACAGCCATTTTGAGGTTTCCATCGGTACCATTCTTAAAACCAACTGTCATTGAAAGACCGCTTGACATTTCACGATGCGTTTGTGATTCAGTTGTTCTTGCACCTATGGCGCACCAAGAGATGAGATCTGCCAGATATTGAGGGGTGATTGGGTTAAGAGCTTCTGTAGCTGCCGGCATGCCTAAGTCCGCTAACCAGGTTAAAAATTGGCGACTTTGATAAAGGCCTTTGTCGACATCAAGTGAATTATCCATATCAGGATCACTAATTAAACCTTTCCAACCAATCGTTGTTCTTGGTTTTTCAAAATAAACTCTCATCACTATATAAAGTGACTCTTTTAATTCTTCACTAAGGGCTTTCAATTTATGTGCGTATTCTTTTGCGGCATCAAGGTTATGAATTGAACAGGGTCCAACAATCACCATAAATCTAGAATCCTTTTTTGAGAGTATATCGCTCACAACTTCGCGACCAGCCATAATATTTCTCTTGCCCTTTTGAGTGATGGGCAATTTTTTACTGAGATCATTAGGGGAAGTTATAACAGCTTCGCTAGCTATATTAGTATTGTGAATTTGACGATCCATAAAAAGTATTTACTAGTTAATTTAATTTATTGGTGATTTTAAACACAACTTACTCTATTATGTTGCTGAGATAAGATAATATGAGCATTAAAAATCCTCAAGATTAGATAAAAATATAGAATTGCCTTAATTAATAATGAATGAATTGTTAAAAGACTTCACTTTTGTGGTCGACCTTAATATTGAATGGGGTGATATGGACGCCCTTCAACATGTCAACAATATTGAATATTTCAAATATTTTCAAGCGGCTCGAATTGCCTATTTTGAAAAAATTGGTTCTGATGGCGTGTGGGGAGAAAAACGAATTTCATCGATACTAGCATCAACCCAGTGCAAGTTCATTTACCCACTCGCCTACCCGGATAGTATTTCTGTTGGAGTCAGAGTTGACTCAATGGCAGACCAGTACTTTACAATGAAATATGCCGTTGTTAGCCACAAGCACCAGAGACTAGCCGCTATCGGTGATGCTAAAGTGGTAATGTTTGACTATGCTAATAATAAGAAAGCCTCTATTCCTAATGAGATTAGAAAGACAATCATTGGCCTTGAAAAATTCGTTGACGAGATAGTTGACAAAGACTAGTGCGCTCAGACACAAACTGGCTACTAGGTCCAGTAAACTAAGATTGAGCTAATCCTTGAAATTTTGGCATGGCATCAAGTAGTGAACGGGTGTATGCGTGTTTTGGTTGTTCAAATATATTATCATTGCTGCCGTTCTCCAAGGCTTCACCGTCCTTCATAACAATAACACGATCGCACATTTGACGAATAACTGCTAGATCGTGACTCACAAAGAGCAGAGTCAAAGAAAATTGTTCTTGTAGATCCTTCAATAGATTGAGTAAATTAGCTTGTACAGAGACATCTAAAGCAGAAGTCGGCTCATCGCAAAAAATAAAGTCAGGTCGGTATCCTAGCGCCCTTGCAATACCAATTCTTTGGCGTTCACCACCAGAAAAAGCATGAGGCAACTTATCGGCGTCTTCTCGCTTTAAGCCGACCAAGGACATAAGATCTTGAGCCAATGTTTTGGCTTTATTGTTATCGATAAAGTTATGTATCTTTAAGCCATAGGTAATGTTTTCTCCGGCACTCATGCGCGGATTGAGTGAGGAATATGGGTCTTGAAAAATGCACTGCATGGAAAGACAATGTGCTCGACGTTCAGCACTATCGGTTATTAGCTTAAGATCTTTGCCACGGTAAATGACACTACCTTCAGTGATATCCTCCAAACCTAGAATCATTCTTCCAATGGTTGATTTGCCAGAACCTGATTCTCCAACAATGCCAACAGTTTCACCGCGCTGAACTGTGAAATTTACTCCTTTTACAGCAGTAAATGACTGTTTTGCTTTCAATAGACTAGAAGGGGTAATAAATATTTTTGAAAGATTACGAACTTCCAGTAAAGGCTCATTAGTTGAGTCTTGTGTTGTTTGTTTTTCTTGCAAGTAGTGAAGACCGGTAGAGGTGTCCTCCAAGTTATCTTCCTCATTTAAAGCGAAACGGTGAAGGCGCTTCTCTATGAGAGGTACTGATGCCATTAACGACCTGGTATAGTCCTGTGTCGGTCTTTGAAGTACCTTATTTGTTGCATCTTGCTCGACATGTTTTCCATATCTTAGTACGTAGACATAGTCACATGTTTCCGCTATAACACCTATATCGTGGGTTATTAAAATAATGGCAATCTGTTCTTGTTGACTCAGCTTAATCAGAGTCTGTAGTACCGATTGTTGAACGGTAACATCCAAAGCAGTTGTTGGTTCATCGGCAATAATAAGCTTGGGTTTTGCAGCAATTGCGATTGCAAATACAATTCGCTGGCATAGTCCACCAGATAATTGATGGGGATACTTTTGAAGTCGATCTTTGGCAAAGCTGACATCTGCGCGCTCTAACAACTGAATGGCATATTCTTGGGCATTCTTGCCTCTCATATCGGTGTTAGCTTCTATCGCTTCTATGACTTGTTCGCCGATTGTTAGGACAGGGTTAAGGGCGGTCATCGGATTTTGGTATATATAGCCGATTTGGTTGCCACGCAAAGATTCGAATTGTGCTTCACTTAAACCAACAAGCGAATTTCCAAGAAATCTAATTTCACCACTAACAAGTTTTGCTGGTGGGTCCAGAAGACCCAGGATAGCCCTACCAATAGTTGATTTTCCAGCACCACTTTCACCAACTATTCCTACAATTTGTCCTGAATTTACTTTAAGAGAGGTATTATCAAGAGCCTTGAGTACATCACTGCCTTCAGAATTCAAAGGGTAGGTGACTGTTAAGTTATTTATTTTAAGAAGTGGAGTATTATTCATTGCATATTCATTGATTTTAAAAAAGGATTATTATGTTCGCGAATTCTGTCTGCAACAACATTAATACATAAAACCAGAGAAACTAGAACAAGACCAGGGAAAAGACTAATCCACCATTTTCCAGATAGTAAGTAGTCATTGCCGTTGGCAATCAGTAATCCCAATGACGGTTCGGTGATTGGAACACCTACACCTAGAAATGACAGCGTTGCTTCCGCACCGATGCAGCCTGAAAGTGACATTGGTACCATAACTAATACTGGTGCAATACTATTAGGTAGCAAAAATTTCAGCATAATTCGCCAGTTAGGAATAGCGGATATTTTTGCCGCATCAATATATTCTTTTTGCATCTCTGATAGCGCAGAGGATCGAGTAAGTCTTGCTTTGCTAGCCCAAACGCCAATAATGAGGGCATAGATAATCTTATCGACTCCGGTTCCGAATATGGCCAACATCATGAGCGCCAGTAAAATGCCTGGAAAGCTCACTTTTAAATCAACGGCACGCATAATAACACTCTCTACCCAGCCACCTTTGACCGCTGCTAGAAGTCCAAGAAATACGCCAATTAAGAAACCAACAGTTGTGGCAACAAATGCAACAAAAAGACTTAATCGTAACCCGTACATAACTGCAGATAATATGTCACGACCAACTGCGTCAGTGCCAAGCCAAGAGGTAGTGCCATTACCAAGCTTAGATAATGGAGGCAATAGTCCATCCATAATGTCTAAAACCTTCAAATCGTAGGGATTTTGTGGTGCAATCCATGGGGCTAAAAGTGCGATTAAAACAAATATAACAAAGCCAATCAAACCAGCAATTGCTATTGGGTGACCAGAAAAAATGGATTTTGTTTGTAAGCTTAATGTAGCTAATTTTTTTTTGTAATCAATCATAGGTAGTTACTTTTGGTGCCGAATACGTGGGTCTAGAAATGCATACATAACATCCACAACAAAATTAATAAAGACAAACATCATAGTTATTAGGATGAGATAGGCAACAACAACTGGCCTATCAATCATATGGATAGAATCTAGTAATAATTTACCGATACCTGGCCAAGAAAAGATTGTTTCGGTGACTGTCGAGAATGCAATCAGTCCTCCCACTTCTAGTCCTGTAATAGTAACAATCGGTATCAAAATATTGCGAAGAAGGTGACGTCTAATAATGCGATTTTTTGTTATTCCTTTGGCTCGAGCAAAGGTCATATATTCTTGGTATAAGATTTCTTGGGTTCCAGACTTAGCAAGCCTTTGCTGCATACAAATTTTGTAAATCGCGAGATTAATTGCCGGAAGAGCCATGTGCTGTAAGCCATTAAGGGATAACCAGGCCCACTCGATACCAAACATTGAGTTGGTAAGTCCTCTACCTGAGGCCGGAAGCCATTGCAAAAAAACCGCAAACACCATAATCAAAATTATGGCTTGCCAAAAATTGGGCGTTGAGTAACCTACGGTTGTGAAAAAGCTTATTATTTTCGAAGCTCTAGAATTGTTTTTTATACCGGAAAATATTCCGAGAGGGATGCCAATAGCAAGGCCAATAATCATCGCTAAGAGGGAGATTTCTATTGTGGCTGGAAGGCGCTCCATGATGAGATCAAGTACTGGTCTATTGTGGACAAATGAGGTACCAAAGTCCCCTTGAAGCATACCCCCTGCATAGGTAAAGTATTGCTCAAAAAGTGGCTTATCAAGTCCAAGTTCAATGGCTAAGTCGATTTTGTCCTGCTCGGTAAACTCGTCATCCGATAACATTTCAACTGGGTCGCCAACCACGTACAGGCCAAAAAAAACGATTAACGACATGACGATCGCTAGTATGCCGCTGTGCCAAAGACGTTTTAAAATGTACTTAATCATGGATACTTTGACTCTAACTTAGTCCTACAAACGGATAATTGTATTTTTTTTTAAACTATAGATTAAAGCAGTTCATAAAAAACCCCCTCACATAAGTGTAGCAGATTGCTTATGCGAGGGGTTATTTAGTGTGCTTCTAAAGGTCTCTAATTTTTAGTAGCCATGTCAGCAAAGGTACGCTCATCAGGTCGACCAACAACGCTTATGTCGCTTGTGTGAGCCCAGATGCTGTGCTGGTAGTATAGAGGTATTCCTGGTAAATCCCTAACAGCTATACGCATGGCCGCTTGATTATATTCAAAGGCCTTTGCTTCGTCCGTTTCAACTGCCCATGCCGTCATTGCGGCATCGTAGTCTGGATCAGTATAGTTAGAGTAGTTACTACCTCCTAGGTTGAGAGCCTTATTCCTTGTTCCAAATGCATAGGAAATCATCTGTGAAGGACCTTGAGGATGACCCCAACCGTACATAAACACACCCAACTCACGAGCTGAACGACCCTTTCTAAATACAGACCAAGGCTCAGCAACTAGATTGACCTGAATGCCGATACGAGACCAGTATTGAGCAATAGCTTGACCAACTCGAGTACCATTTTGATACTTAGCAGTTGGCATTCTGAGATCGATAGAAATACTATCAGAGTAACCCGCTTCAGCGAGTAATTGCCTTGCCTTATCAACATCGTAAGCCATATCTGGCATTGATGAATCCGCACCTACTTGATAACTCGGTGCAAACTGGCTAGCAACGGTTGCATTACCACCCATTAATTTATCTACAATTGCCTGTCTATCAATCGATAATGAAAGCGCCTGTCTAACCCTTATATCTTTTAGTGGGTTACTTCCATCGGCAGCGGTCACTCCTGGTGCAACATCACTACCTACATCCAAAATCAAGAAAATGGTGCGCCAAGAAGGCATAGTTGAGTAACTATAGGCAGAGTTACCTTCCAAAGCCAGTAAATCTTCACCAGTAGGGTTCTCAATCAAATCATAATCTCCAGCAAGTAGTCCAGCCATTCGTGCACCAGAATTCGCTACCGAAGTCATTTCTACGCGATCCCAGTTGCCTGGTTCACCCCAATAATTATCGTTACGTACCAAGACGGCATCGCCGGTATTTTCGAAAGACTCGTATTTGTACTTGCCTGTACCATTTGCATACTTACCGCTCTCAAACTCAGCTTTAGTGGGGTAACGTGTTATGCCACAGTCACCAGTATTATCAAACTTAAGAGTCGGCCCCAGATCGGCATCGCCGCTGTCCAAGATAGACAAAGACTTAAGTTTTTGAATGAGTATTGGGTACAGACCTACGGTTTTGAAGGCCACGGTATAATCATCAATCGCTACCACATCAGCTACTGGGCCCATCGCACTTGTGAGCATGTTTTTCTTGCCGTCGACTCTGTACATCATACGGCATGAACTATAAACGACATCCTCAGCAGTGAAGTCAGCCCCATTATGGAACTTGACACCTTTTCTTAGGTTGACTACGAACGTTGTATCATCTACCCACTCATAAGAAGTGCCCAACAGTTTTTCATTGGTCCGCGAAACAAGCGCCTCATAAAGATGCTCATTTAATGAAGCGGTTGCTGAGGCGCTGCTTTTATATGGATCTATCGTTTTTGGTGCGACCGAATACGCCATTCGCAATGTATCTGCATACACAGAGCCCATCATGCTGGCGAAGAGCCCAACAAAACAGACGGTTTTAAAGTTAATATGTTTCATTATTTTTTTCTCCTTTTTTTACTTTGCTAAATTAAGAGTTGTGAAAAAACGATATTTTCGCTTGAACTCATAATAGTTATATTACCTTATTAGTACAATGTTATTAATTTAAACTCTTTGGTTATAAGTTATAGTTATAGTTTATTAACTGACCGATTGTTCTACATACTTTTTAATGTCAGTTAGGGCAGCGCTACAATCCTCTTGCATTTTTTTAAAGCGCTGGTTTCTTTCTCGGCTTTCTTCATCCATATACAAGTCTCGCCGAATTTCCACTTGTAGAATATTTTGATTAATTTCAGGCCATCCGTAACGCAAAATTATTTCCCCACCGAGGAAACGTTCATTGATCTTTACGTCGTATCCGAGGCTACTAAAGACGTCTGCAACGCACTCAGTATATTGTGGACTGCAGCTCTGACCATGACGATCACCAATATCTATTTCTGGTCGCTGTTTTCGTCCTCGTAGCTTGCCATCAAACTGAGTCATCGAGTGGCAATCTAGCACAAAAGCTTTGCCGTGACTTTGATATATCTGCTCGATATAATAAGTCATTAGTTGGTGATAAGGTACAAAGCACTGAGCTAGTCGTTGCTTTAATTCATTATGGCTAAGTTTTCGTGAATAAATATCGAATACTTCCTTGGTTTTTGACCAAAACAGCGTAGTACCAGTTTTGACTCCAGATGGATGGATACGACCATACCATTCTTCTCCATTTTTTAACATATTTACATCGATATTATGTTGATGTCGATTGACATCAACATAAGTCCTTGGAAAATTAGCATGTATGGATAGAAGGTCTAACTCAGAGCGAGCTTGATAAAGCTCATCAACATACTTGTCGTTAGGGAAATCTAATGTTTCAAAAGGCAGTTCTGAGTTTGTGTCAAAATCGTCAGGGTAGTGTTCTCCACTATGAGGAAAGCTGAGTAGTAAAGGAATATCAGATTTGCCATTTAATGGTCTGGTGTTACCTTCAACACGAACAGTTGAAACGGGTTGTCCTTTGACTTGAATTGTCGTCATGAAAATGTTCTTTAGTGTGAGATGTTTAATAGACTAACCTAGTTGATAGTCAGTCCGCAACCTTATAAAATGTAATTTACACGATATAAGATTATGTTATAGGTTCATAGGTAACATTCATTATTATGTGAAGGGAACTGAGTTACATCGATATGAATGAAAACCCAAAAATTAATCGTTTTAAGTATATAGAGGCTTTTTCAGAGGTAGTTGCTTGTGGTAGTGTTTCTGCTGCTGCCAAGAAACTTGGCGTTTCTCAGCCGGCAGTAAGTCAATTAATAAAGAAGCTGGAAGAGGCTGTCGGTGTTCCTTTGTTTGTACGCCGTAATGGGTTAATTTTTCCTACTGATAGAGCTGGTAGCTTAAGAGATGATGTAGAACAGTTGTTGGTGCAACTTGACAAAATTCAAATGCAACTTAATTTTGGACGTTCCAATGAATTAACTCTCAACCCTTTGAGGTTTTCAGCAAGCCTATCGGTAGTCAATGAAATTCTACCAAGAGTCATTTCCCACATTCATAGCACAAAGCCAGACATGTTGTTTTATGTTAACTCATTGCCAATAGCAAATATGAGTCAGGCTATTCGAAGGGGCAATGTTGACTTTACTTTAAGCACAAGACAAATTGACCATGCTAATATTATCAGTAAGAAATTACTATCTGCAAGAGAGGTTTGTGTGATGCCTATAAGTCACTCATTGACAACTAAAAAAACTTTGTCTGTCGATGATATAAATAATGAAAAAATGATCATGGCTTCCAGGACTGACCCATCCTATGAGCACCACAGAGCTCTTTTATACCAGCATAAAATTCGTTATCAAAAAGTATTAGAGTCACCTTTTTCAACTTTATCTATGGCCATGATTCCAGAATTGAATGCCTTGTCTATTAATAATGTCTTGATTGCTGAGCTAGTTTGTCAACATAATGAGCGCTTAACATGGCGCTATGTTGATGAATTTAACCATCAAACTGATTTTTATCTATCGATGCCACCATGGCTCCATGAATCTACTACTGAAAATTTATTTTTGGTCAGTTTTAGGGAATCTTTAATGGAAATTACACAAAAGCTTGATATCGATATGACTTTTTAATCAGTACCACGAAGATTAATAAAGTTAGCCATCCACTGACCTACGTATTCTCCTTGATGTTGTATATCTAAAGATTGAAGTGCTGGCTTGAATTGCTTGCCAATTCGTTCCTTTCGTCTAACAATCAAGTCTCGACAAAGCTCTGATGTGAATTCTGGATGCTGTTGGATTGCAAGTACTCTATCGTCAATATAAAAACCAGAATTATGACAAAAATGGCTATCTAAGAACCGAATTGCCTCGAATGGCATTTTGGTAACTTGGTCTTGGTGCATTGCTAATAAGTAGATTTTTTCAGCCATTGGTAGAAGCCAAGCAGGCTGATTAATGACATTTACTGTAGTCACTCCAGCACCCCAACCACTATCAAATCTTTCAACATGACCGCCTAAGGCATGTGCAATAGCTTGATGACCATAACAGATTCCTAAAAGTGGAATATTTTTTTTATAAATCTGTCGAATAAAGTCAAATAATTTATGTTGCCAATCTAAATCTTCAAAGACAGAATATTTTCCACCCGTGATTAAATACACATCGAATCCATTAGCATCATCAGGCAAATTATCTTCTAGGCAATGAATAGTAGTCCATTTTGCTTCAGGAAGTGAGGGCTTGAGTAAGTCTATAAAACGCTCTGGTGAAGTTTTGTGGCGTTTATTAAGGCTATCATTATCGAAACCAATGTGGAGAATACAAATATGCATATTTCAAGAATTAATGGCCATTATGTTTAAGTTAGCAAAAAGATTACAATGGAAAGAGGACAAATGCAATTTCATTATTCTATATTAACAGTCTATTAGATTTTGTTATATAAATTAGATTCATAAAACTTGTTAGGTTTTAGTTAACTAAGTAGACATCACTACATCCTGTTGTTCGTTCTCTACACTTTTAAGTAGGCCTAAAATGTACCAGTAAAGAACCGCTCCTATAGTTATTTGGGAAAGACATACACCCCATAAAATACCTCTAATGCCAGCCAATTCAGCACCTAATAATGCAGCTGGAATTGTTATGATAAGTAAGGGAATTAAGTTAATCATGAGTGATAAGATTGGTTTATGGAGTGATAATAATAACGAACTGGTAAGTTGACTTAGGCCTATCATTGCATAACTTAAAGGCACTATTCTAAGATATGCAACAGCCAAGTCAATAACCTCCTGATCTTCAGAAAATATAGTGGCAATTATGGGAGACAAAGGCCACAATATGAGATAGATTAAAACATATACATAAATTATTAGGCGGATACTATAGAGGATGCTTTGACTTGCTCGTTGATTTAGGCCAGCACCATAATTTTGACCAAACACAGTGGGAACGATAAGACTTAGCGACATTGCTATAATTAGCAGTGTAGACTCAATACGCATGCCAATTCCAAAAGCTGCAACTCCTGCCAACCCAAAACTAGACAAAAGCCACACTAAAAATCCCTGAGCCAAGGGATTGACCATTTGTGAGATAGCTGTTGGAATACTAATTTTCAATACTCTTGACCAATTATTTAATATGTGACTTATACCAGGCCAGGACCAGTCAATTAATTTGAGATTGACTTGGAGCATATAGCTAACCATCAATGAAGCAATAATCCATGCAACTGCAGAAGCAACGGCGGCGCCCT
The DNA here is from genome assembly GCA_000372785.1 of gamma proteobacterium SCGC AB-629-P17. Classification (GTDB taxonomy): domain Bacteria; phylum Pseudomonadota; class Gammaproteobacteria; order PS1; family Pseudothioglobaceae; genus Pseudothioglobus. The sequence goes on from KB889791.1 coordinate 43,928, forward strand.
GCATGCCCATATCCAGTATGAATATAAATATTGGGTCCAAAACGGCATTGATTAAGCCCGAAAGGATCATTACTGTAGCAGGTAAACGCATATTACCAGTAGAACGAATAGCTGCATTACCAACCATAGGAATGGTCAAGAAAAATACTCCAATGTACCAAACTTGCATATAGTCAACGATATAAGGAACTGTGACCTGATTGGCACCTAAAAAGCTAAATAATGATTCTATTGTGAAGTAGCCAATGGTTATTAAAATAGCTAATAAAATTAAGCTAAGTGCAAGACTATCTGTCACAATTCGATTGGCTTGACGATTTTGTTGGGCGCCGAGTAATCGACCAACAATAGCTGACATACCTTTGCCTATTCCCATTATTACACAGGTAACAATGAAACACACTGGGATAATATATGACATCGCAGCTAATGCTTCTGTGCCTAGCAGTGAAATAAACCAACTATCTACTAAGAAAAACATCATGATGCCAAGCATGCCTATCATCATGCCCCCAGACTTTAGCCTTACTAAGACTTCAATTGGCTCAATTAAAATTGGGTTAAGGGTTTCCTTAGAATAAGACATGATATTACAGATACTGTTTCAAGCTATATAAAATTGACAAAAGCCTGGATAAAATTCGAATTAATTTTAAAAAATTAAAATTCATTCACATCAATTTCTTTTAATTCTTTTTCTCTATCAAGGTACTTGTATTCAATCTTAATAGGATTAAATTGTTTTAATTCTTCAAATATTACATCCGTATTGAAATCGCCACATGTGTATACATCTAGCTGCATCAAACCTGGATCTTCTTCATCCCAACAATGTAGAGCAATATGAGAGGTTTCAATAATAACCAAACCAGTCAAACCTCTGTTGCCTGGAATATCAAGATAAGTCGTAATTGGGCCTTGACATATTTGCATGCCAATCTTGTTCACCAATTCCGTTAACCATGTATGAGCCCATTTCTGGTCATTGGGTGTTTTACGTGTTTCGGCTCTTATAATGAGATGTTTGTGAACTACTGGCATTCCTACCTCCTAGTAAATAGATTGCTAGATATTTTTGTAAAAATGCCATTATAGTTAAATTTTCTTCTGTAAATATATAAATAAAAAGAAGATTATTAACTATCTGCTTCTAACAATTGCTGAACCCCAAATCAAAATGATGCCAATTAGAGCGGCGCCTAAAAGCCAAATCGTAGGTAAGCCAACACCTGCATCATACATAACGCCTCTGTATGCCGCACCTATCGAGTCAAAAGGTATTACTTCACCAATCTCTCGTAGCCAATCTGGTGCGGCAGCAACGGGAGCCATCGAACCTCCAAGTACAGATTGGTAAAAAACTGTAGGAAGGATAACAACCAAAGACCAAAGACCTGTCACTTCAAAGATTCCTATGAAAAGCCAAACGAGACAGAGAGAAACTATCCAGACACTTAACCAAACCCCTACAAACTGTCCCCATTGGGAAGTTGTAAAAGCTACCACAAGTGCTAAAACGAAACTCGCCAAACCCATTGTCATGACTGGAGCCAGTGTTCGGATGTATGCGCGATTCATGCTAGGCATTTGTCTAGTTGCAAGGAATAGTAGTATTGTCCCAACCATCGCTGCAAGCCAGCTTGTGAAAGTCATCACGAATGGAGCTGGAAGTGTTGCCGTACTTTCTGCACTATGTAGAGTTTCTACGTCTGCAGTAACCGTAAGATCAAGGCTGGGCATCTGACCCTTAGACATAGCAAGTCGAAGGTTCGCTACACCGGATGAAAGAGCCATTTGCACCATCATTGGTAATTGCGAGGCCATTTGTGTTTCAGCAACAGTCAGATGCTGAGTATTCCAGATCTCGATACTGAAGTTTTTATCACCAACCGCAAGCTTAGAAAAGTCTGCAGGGAAGACTATCACAGTCGCTACCTCACCCGCCTCAAGTGCAGAACGCGCAATCTCAGGATTATCGAGCTCCGTGACGGTGAAAGGTAGATTTCCTGAAATTCCTTCAATCGCTATAGTGGCTAACTTCATCGGTGGAAAAGTTAACCCATCATCCTGATTGACAACACCTAGATTGAAAGCTGAGGCAGTTCTTACTGGATCTGCAGGCGCAGTCAAATTAAACAACGAAAAGATCAACATAATCATGGTGGGAACCATAATCGCAGGTTTGAAAAGTTCACTACGACGAAACTCAGCAATAGATGACGACATGATAATAAACCCCTATAAATGGATGAACTAAAGTTACTAACCAAACAATACAGAATGAAACTTGTTAAGTCAAATCTAGAGCAAGATGTCTTGGAAAATGTTGACTAATTAAAGTAATTTTTCATCAAGTATCATATCTGCAGCCTTTTCAGCAATCATCATCGTTGGTGCGTTGGTATTACCAGAAATAAGTTCTGGCATAATTGAAGCGTCTACAACCCTTAACCCAGAAATGCCGTGAACCTTTAGTTGATCATCCACAACACTGCTATCGTCATGTCCCATTTTGCATGTTCCAACTGGATGATAGATGCTCTGGCTGTTATTTTTTGCCGCCTCTAATAGTTGTTCATCTGAGATGTAAGATTCACCGGGTACGAATTCATCAATAATATATTTTTTTAAAGGGGAAGCTTTGGCAATTTTTCTTGCCACTTTGATAGATTCTACTGCAATTTTTTGGTCACCCTCTGTAGATAAATAGTTTGGAATAATAGTTGGAGATTGGCTTGGATCTGCGGAATTGATCCTTACTTCTCCACGACTCTCAGGACGTAGAGTACAGACTGATATTGTAAATGCAGAAAAGGGATGGACGCCATCACCAGGCTTGTCAGCGCTTAAGGGCTGCATATGGAATTGTATATTAGGCCTAGAGCCATCCAAGGATGTATTAGTAAAGGCATAAACTTGACTAGCGCTTAAAGTTAAAGGCCCTGTCCTGAAGAACAAAAATTGTAGCCCAATCATTGCCTTTTTCCACCAGGTATTTAATTCATCATTTAGAGTTCTTGTGGTTGTTTTGTAGACCATTCTAACTTGTAAATGGTCCTGTAGATTTTTTCCTACTGCAGGGTTGTTATGAATCACATCAATACCCAGTTTTTGTAATAATTTTGCATCACCAATACCAGAAAGCTGTAATATTTGTGGTGATGCAATTGAGCCAGCAGATAAAATCACTTCGCAATTGGCGAAAATTTCTCTTTCTCTTTCTTTTCCTTTTTGAATATATTTAACGCCAATTACTTTCTTTCCTGAAAAAATTAATTTGCTTATTTGAGTGTCAGTCGTAATTGTTAAGTTGTTTCTTTTCCTAATATTTTTTGTTAAAAAGGACCTGTATGAGCTTTTTCTAAAGCCTTTATATGAAGTTTGTTGGAAATAACCAACCCCTTCTTGTTTTTCGGAATTGCAATCTGGGTTTTGAGGTATACCTATTTCTTGAGCCGCCTTAATAAAATATTCTGCTATTTTTCTTTTCAACCTTAGGTTGGAAACTTTTAACTCTCCATCTACACCGTGATATTTGCTTTTGCCATTCTCCTGGCATTCGGATTTTATGAAATAAGGCAATATGTCATCATAACCCCATCCCTTATTGCCCAAATGTTCCCAGTTATCATAATCATGTTTGTCACCCCTGATATATAACAAACCATTTAATGCACTTGAGCCACCTAAAACCTTACCTCTTGGCCAATCAATTCGCCTGTTGTTGACACCTTTGTCTTTCTCTAATTTGTACATCCAGTCAAACTTGGGGTTATTCATGGTTTTGAAATAGCCGACTGGTATATGGAGCCATATACTATTATCTTTGCTACCCGCTTCAATCAGCAAAACATTGTTGTTTGGGTCGGCGGAAAGCCTGTTAGCTAAGAGGCAGCCTGCAGAGCCAGCACCGACAATGATGTAGTCATAAGTTTTGTCCATGTATTTTGTATTCCGGTGTTTAGTCTTATAGCTGAAATTATATAGTTATTAATTTAGACTCATAATTTTTTTTCAAATATATGAATTCATATATATTAATTAATGTATACTAAATTGTGATTGATTGTTTGGATAGGAGATAAAATTGCTATCTAAAGAAAGATCTTAGATGTTTAATTTGTGTATTACTTAAGGAGAAAATATGTTTAAAAATATAATTTGTTTATTGGCAGCCGCTGTTGTTGCGTTTAGTTCAAGCGCTATGGCTGGGAATGTCAATCTAAAAGTACAATCTGTATTAAGTTCTACTGGTAGTGAAGTTGGCTATGTAAGAGATTTTGCAGAAGATGTTGCTGCCTTGACTGATGGTAGAGTAACAATCGAAGTTCTTCCAGGTGGTTCTGTTGTTCCTAACTCTGATCTTATTGATGCAGTAGACGCAGGTCTAATCGATGGCGGATTCGCATGGACTCACTACTGGTCTGGTAAGCATCCAGCAGCAATGCTGTTTGGTTCACCAATTGCTGGCGCAGGTGTCGGTATTGATAACATCGCTTTTCTTTCATGGTTCCATAGTGCTGGCGGTAAAGAGCTCTATGCGCAGCTATGGGATGAGATGGGCCTTAATGTTCATGGTTTGATGCTTCAACCGGTTGGTCCTGAAGCGCTAGGTTGGTTCAAAGAGCCAATTAACAGTATGGATGACTTCCGTAAACTTAGATTCCGTGCACCTCCAGGAATTCCAGGTCAAACCTATAAGGATATTGGTGTCGCAGCTGTAGCTATGGGCGGTGGAGATATTCTGCCAGCACTAGAAAAAGGCGTAATTGACGCTGCAGAATGGTGCTGTCCAGAGCCTGACAGAGACTTCGGTTTCCAAAAAGTTCTTAAGTACTACTACTTACAAGGACTTCACCAGAATGTTGTGAATGCTGATATGTATATCAACGGCGATATGTGGAATAAGATCTCTGCACGTGACCAAAGAGCTATAGAAATTGCTGCAAGAGCGGCAAGACTTGATTCACTTTCTCACCGTATCTACAACAACGGTAAGGCTTTGGATGACTTGTTAAATAACCATGGTGTTCAGTTAATGGATACTCCAGATGACTACTTCACTGAGTATATGGCTGCTGCGAATGCAACACTTGCTAAGAATGCTGAAGAAAACGCCTTCTTTGCAGAAGTTTGGCAATCACAGAAAGATTTCGCAAAGATTGCGGTACCTTTCTGGTCAGGCGCTCAAGCGTCTAACGCTAAACTAGGTCTGGCTTTTGCTGAGACTTTGAAGTAAAGATCCGTAAGACTTGTAAATTAAGTTGCCAATAGTTAATACTGTTGGCAACTTTTTTAGTTTGATGGCTTTAGCTGGTGGCGCGTCTCCTGCCACCAGCAATGGCTTCTTGTTAGGTACAATACAGTTTTTTATGTATTTATTTAGTTATTCTCAACTCAATATATAAAATCTAATTAGGAGCTAGTCCCATTAGAAGGTAAGATTATTTTTCATCACTTTTTTATTTAGTCAAAGGTATTCAATATGCCAGAAAAGGAAGATTATAGTCAGTTAGATGTTACTGATGAAATGATCGCTGAAGGCAGATCATATACCGGAGTTATGCCTGATGATATGCCAAAAATGATGGCGAGAACTATTCTAAGTATTGACTGGTTTAGTCTCAGGGTTGGCCAAATAGCTTGTTGGATTACAGTTCCCGTATTTTTATCCATGTTCATCGAAGTTACTGGTAGACATTTCTTTGGCTCACCAACGATGTGGGCATACGATATTAGCAGAATGGGTGCAGGTGCTATGTTTATGCTGGGTGCTGCTTATGCGCTTTCGAAAGGTGTTCATATTAGAGCGGACTTTATGTATCGAGATTGGTCAGTTAAGACTCAAGCAACGATAGATTTAACACTGTATTTATTATTTTATTTTCCTGGAATTATAGGTGCAGCATGGGCGTGCTATAAATATGCCTATAAGTCTTGGTCGATAATGGAGAGAGGTATGGATACTGCTTGGATGCCTCTTATGTGGCCAATCAAATTTACTCTTTTTATAGGATTTATTTTTTTATTAATTCAAGGTATTTCAGAAACACTTAAGTGCGTTTATGCTCTCAAAAATAGGAGATGGCCATGAGTCCTGAAGTGCTAGGCATCATATTGATCTTTACAATGCTCTTTGCCATTTTTGCTGGCTTTCCAATTTCATTCACTCTCATTTTCCTAGGCGTTTTCTTTGGCTACTTAGGCTTTGGAGATCTTGTTTTTTACTTAATGACCTTCCAGTTTTCTGGAAGTATGCTTGAGCAAACTCTTGTGGCAATCCCTCTATTTACCTTTATGGGAATTCTTATGGAAAAGGCAAACCTCATGGAGAGATTATTCACATCCGTACAAATGGCTCTTGCAAGAACCAAGGGCTCTTTGTTTGTGGCAGTGCTTTTTGTCGCTACAATTTTTGGAGCTGCAACTGGAATCGTAGGTGCGTCGGTCACAATTTTAGGAATCATGTCAGCCAAAACAATGAATAGATCGAAGTATGATGTTCGTTTGGCAGCAGGTTCAATCACTGCTGGCGGCACCCTCGGTATATTGATACCCCCAAGCATTATGTTAGTTGTTATGGGTCCTATACTTAAAGTTCCAGTAACTGACTTGTTTGCTGCTGCAATCGTCCCAGGTGTCATGTTAGCGTTACTATACACAGCTTATACTCTCATAAGATGTCACTTGAACCCATCTTTGGGACCTGTTGTCCCAGAGGATTTGATACCAGATTCCATGAGCGACGTATGGAAAGAGTTTTTCAAGGGACTTGTTCCACCTGTTCTTTTGGTGGGCGCATCATTAGGAAGTATTTTGGCAGGTTGGGCCACAGCAACGGAAGGTGCTGCAATGGGTGCTGTTGGTGCAATCGCATTAACTTTGGCGTATCGAAAGCTAACCTTTGAATCTTTTAAAAGTTCACTTTTAAAGACTTTAGAGATAACTACTTTAATCATGGTATTGGTTTGCGCTTCAAACTTTTTTGGAGCAGTATTTTCAAGACTAGGAACGCCAACCATGATCACAGAGGCATTGATGTTGCTCGATCTTCCGCCAACAGCTATCCTGCTTATAGTTATGGCACTAATTTTCTTATTAGCTTGGCCATTAGAGTGGGTCCCAATTGTTCTCATTATAATTCCAATTGTATTGCCACTAATTGAGCAATTAGGATTCAACCTGACTTGGTTTGGAATTCTTGTTGCTGTTAATCTTCAGACAGCGTGGTTATCGCCGCCTGTTGCACTCTCGGCCTACTTTCTCAAAGGGGTTGTTCCTGAATGGGATTTATCAGATATTTATAAAGGAATGATGCAGTTCATGGTGATCCAAGTCATTGGACTAGCGCTGATAATTATATTCCCTCAAATTGTATTATGGCTGCCAACCTATTTGTATGGGAATTAAATCAAGGATAAGTAAATGACTTATATGAGCTTATTCTCCGATTAAGCTGTACTGATCCCGAGTGTATTCAACTTCAGCTGTATCAACATAGGAAGTTCTTAGCTCAACAATCTCGTCATGGTAGCTATAACCAAGGCGCTTAATTCTTAAAATAGGTGTGCCCATTTCGATATCTAACATTTGAGAAATTTTCTTTTCTACCAAGGCTGCCTTAATTCTCTCAGAGGTATGCGTTATAAAAACATTAAATTTATTTTGAAAAAGGTTGTATATAGTGTTATGACGGTTAACGAGCATTTCTTCAGTTAATAATGGAAACTTAGCTGCTGCAATGACAATCTTGTCAATTGAGTGGACATTATTTGGAAAGCTTAATTTATTATAAATATGAAAAACCTTGTCGTTTTCTTTTGGGATGTTTAACAACTGAGTTTCTGTTTTGTTGGCTTTTCTCGTTACGAAGGAGACTAGTTCTACATCAGGAATTTGCCTTACGTCACTACCATTCATGACAATATGAAAAAATTTAAATAGGAAACTCTGGGTGTCATGTTGGCAAACAAAAGTTCCTAGGCCTTGTTTTCTCATTAAAAGACCTTCTTTTTCTAAAGCTCCGATAGCCTTTCTAACAGTGCCAATCGATACACTAAACAAATCTACTAGGGTTTTTTCATTAGGAATAAGTTGACCAGGCTTTAAGACATCTTTATAAAGGCAATCAAATAGTTCATTCCTAATCTGAAGCCACATTGGGGTTTTGATGTTAGGGTCAATATTAAATTTAAGATCTGTTAAGCTCATGATTTTCTATCCATCTGTTTACAAATGCGGTTTTAAAATAACCTTTGCGGATGACATTCTATCATCGTGAAGCTGTCTAAAAGCAAGATTTGCATCAGATAACGGAAGCTCCTTTATCCAAGATAAATTACCAAACTTACCACTTTCTATTGTTTTTAGTGCAGATTTAAAATCTTCCATGCTGTAGGTATAACAACCAATTAGTTTAATCTCTTCTAAGGTTAGTTTTCTTATGTTGATATTGCTTGTCCAACTCTGCAACCCAACATTGATAATAACGCCACCAGTTTTAACTGTTTCAAAGGATAGAGAGCTGGTCTTTTCACTGCCCACACAGTCAATTACAATATCAAAGTTATTGTTATTGAGTGTCTGAGTCATTGGATTCATTGCATCTATGCCAACATGCTCCTTGACACATGGATGGCGAGCTAAGTTAGTCTCTAAAACCTGCATTTTTACACCATATGATTTTAATAGTAATGCTGTCAGTAGTCCAATAGCACCAGCACCAATAACTAAAACTTGACACTCTTGTATGGGAAGGTAGGATTCTTTCACTGCAATGTTAACAGCATGTATTACGGTTGCTGCAGGCTCTGTTAAAGCGATATGGTTTGGATCCATATCCTTTGGAGCATCAATTAAACAGCGTTTAGGAATTGTCATATACTGGGCAAATGCACCCTGCCTATTCATACCAATCATATCTCTATCACTGCACAAGTTGTCACGACCTTGTAGGCAATAATCACATTTACCGCAGGTAATCAATGGGTTGCCTGTAACTATTTGTCCCCGCTTCTGTCCTTCAACGATTTCTCCACAAAACTCATGACCCAGAATAAGACCTGGCTTTCGTCTAGGATCCTTGCCATGATAGGCGTGCATGTCGGAACCACAGATACCTACAGATTCAATGCGTAATAAAACGTCATCATCGCGATCTTGTTGAGTTGAACGGTATTCAGGGACATAAGTCATTTCTTCAGGGGCGGTATAAACCACTGCTGCCATAGTATCTATCATTGTGCTGTGAAACCTCCATCTAGAAATATTGTTTGGCCTGTAATATAGGAATTAGCATCACTACATAAAAAGACACTGATACCAAATAAATCTTCTTCTTCACCATTACGATTCATCATCGTTTTGCCTGCTAAAACTTTTAACTTTTCAGGGTCTTGAAATAATGATTCAGTTAGTTTGGTGTGAAAAAATCCTGGTGCAATGGCGTTAACCAGTATGCCGTTTTTAGAGTAGGACTGAGCTAAGGCCCGAGTCAGTTGCATCACTCCGCCCTTACTTGCACCATAAGGAATACTATCATCAAATGCCCTTTGTGATTGCAAGGATGCTATATTAATAATTCTTCCCCAGTCATTTTCTTTCATCTTTTTGACAACCAATTGACTTAATTGATAGGGCGCGGTTAAATTGATATCCATGGTTTTTTGCCAATCATCTAGTGACAAATCTTCTGCCGGAATTCTAAGATTTATTCCAGCTGCATTAACTAAAATATCAATTTTTTTTGACACACCATAGATATGAGATAGCATTGTTTCTAATTCATTAGAATTGGTAACATCGACTTGAAAAAAAGCCCCTTCTGAACCTTGCTGTTCTATCTCTGATATTGCCTCATCGGCATTATCTCGAGTGCTAACAATCCAGACAAATGCTCCTGCACGGGCTAATGCTAATGCCATCATTTTGCCAAGACCGCTGGTTCCTCCAGTAACTAAAGCAACTTTATTTTTTAATGAAAAGTTTTCTAAGTTCACAATATTATTATTCTACTACTTCTTCACCTAAATCAAAGATTTCATCAGGGAAATACTTGCTTAACCTAACATCTGAAGATCTGGCGTGTCCCTCCATTCCTTCCAACCTAGATATTCTAGAGGCAGTTTGAGCAATATGCCTTGTTGATTCTCGGTCCATTCTCTGCCATGTCAGCACTTTCAAAAATTTGTGTGCCGACAATCCGCCTGAATAACGTCCAGCTCCTTTGGTGGGGAGTATATGGTTTGGTCCAGATGATTTATCTCCAAAAGTGACGGTTGTTTCTTCACCTAAAAACAATGATCCGTAGCAGGTTAAATTGTCCAACCACCAATCCAGGTCTTGGCACTGTACCTCTAAGTGCTCAGATGCATATTCATCTGAAACACGAACAACCTCTTCACGAGAATCACACAATATAACTTCACCATAGTCGCGCCAAGCGCAATAAGCTGCATCTTTAGCTGTCGGTGGGAGCTTATCGATGTATTGAGGCACCAATTCCATTACCTTTTCGGCCATCTCTTTAGATGTTGTAAACAGCCAGCCCGGAGATTCATGACCATGTTCCATTTGGCCTACTAAGTCGATAGCGACAACCTCAGCATCGGCTGTCTCATCTGCAATAACAGCCACCTCAGAAGGACCAGCGAAGACATCAATACCGACTTTACCGAATAGTGTTCTTTTTGCCTCCGCTACAAATTTATTTCCAGGGCCAACAATTATGTCAGCCTTTTTACCTGTAAATAGACCATAAGTCATGCTGGCTATTGCTTGAACTCCGCCCAGTGTCATCATGTAATCGGCACCAGCGGCTTTCATAGCATAGAGGACATAAGGATGAATGCTTTCGCCTTTGTATGGTGTAGAGCAGGCGATTATGCAAGGAACACCAGCAGCTTTAGCAGTGGCTATACTCATATAGGCTGAGGCGATGTGAGCATAACGTCCAGTTGGAACATAGCACCCTGCAACATTCACTGGTAGTAATTTCTGCCCTGCCTCGACACCGTTATTTTTGGTATAGAACTCATCAATAGAGTCACGCTGTGCTTTAGCAAAGTCAAAAACCTGTTTGCAAGCAAAATCAATGTCGTCTTTAACATTTTGAGGAACTTCAGCAGTGATTTTTTCAATTTCATCATCTGAAAGTAGAATGTCCCCAGTCCAATTATCAAGTTTGGCTGCGTAATCACGTACCGCCTGTTCCCCTTCTTTTTCAATATTAGTCAGCATTTCATTGACAACCTTTTGTGCTTCTTGGGTATTAGTTTCAGCAGTCTTGTGGGCTTTTTTTAAGTATTCCATGTCGATCCTTTTTGTATTTAAGTGTTAATTAATTTGTTGTTTACATATTACAACCTGTATGGATCATAATATTGATTCAGTTAGCTTGTTAATCTCATCAAAAAGTTGTTTTGAAATAGCTATGTTTTTTTCTTTTGATTTTTTTCTTTTTTCAAGTCTTTTAGTGCCTGGTAATCTCGTCGAGGGTTGCTCAAGTATCGCGCTGACAATAGTTTCCATGCGATCAGAAAAACTATCTCCAGAAAAGAAACCGGGGTCTATGGCAATTAGTAGTTGTCCTACATCTGGTGAGTCGCCCTCTGAATCAAGGAAAGAGCTTGCCTCAAAGCCAAACTTAGAGTCAGTTAATCCTGCAGCAAGTATTTCCACCATTAATGCCAGAGCGCTTCCTTTGGCATCACCAATTGGAAGCATGGCACCTGATAGAGCTTTTTGTGCATTTGTAGTTGGATTGCCTTGCTTGTCTATTGCCCAGTCTTCCGGGATTCGCTCTTTTTTTTGATTAGCTAACATCACTTTACCACGGGCGACTTTACTTAAGCTTAAATCAATTACTAAAGCTGGGGCATTGCTACGGGGGGCAGAAAATGCAATTGGATTGGTTCCAAATAAGGCTTGGGTTCCTCCCCAAGGAGGTATTGCTTTAGGGGTGTTTCCAAACATTAAACCTATCAGTCCAGAATCAGCCAAACATTCAACATACCTTCCAGCTTGACCAAAATGATGAGAGTTGGATACACTAACAGCTGCGATGCCATATTTTTTGGTGGCATTGGTGAGTTCATTAATTGCTAATGAAAGTGCAGGAAAAGCAAAACCATGCTTTGCATCAATCCTAATAACACCACCCTTGCTGCTAACAATAGTGGGATTTACATTGCCATCTACCTTGCCAGATGATAACTGTTCGATATAAGATGGTAGACGTGACAGGCCATGTCCGGGTTGACCATCGATTTCAGCAGAGATTAATGCATCAGCAACATCTTTAGCATTTTCCTTTGATGTCAGGTTATTTTGAAGGGCATTAAAAGCTAAATCCCAAGCTTCTTTTTTGTCTAAATGCAGTGTATTGGTCAATCTCTAACTCCTTATAAGAGTTATTTAAAAAATTCTATATAGATTATGTAAATTATCAATGTAAGCCATATCAAGCCAATATTATCCATTGTTCTTTTGGATTGATTTTCAATTTTTGAGAGACTACTATTCATCTTGCTTAGTTGTTCATTGGAAGTCTTATCATTTTTATCCATCTTTGCATTCCCTTTTAATAAAATAAAACGCTAACTGTTTAAGTTAGCGTTTTTAAGCTATTTCCAAAATTTATCCTTACAAATTAAGCGCTCTCATATAGTCGTGTCAGAATAAACTCTTGATGCCCTAGTATTTCTGCTGCAGTCATTTGCCCATTGGCAACCCTAACCATAACATCAATTAACTTATCACCTGCTTGGTCCATATTAATATCACGGTTTAAGAGGCCAGTGACATCAACATCGACATGCTCTGACATGGTTCTAACAGTCCTAGGGTTGGCGCAAATTTTAATGACAGGCAAAATAGGGTTGCCAATAATATTGCCCTGACCTGTAGGGAAAAGATGAGCAACGTAGCCAGAGGCAGCACAAAGGGTGACCATTTCACCAGCAGCTGAAGATGAATCCATAAACCAGAGTCCTTTACCCGTTGGCATTTCTGCTTTATCTAGAACGCCGTCAACGACACATTTTTTTCCAATCTTTTGAATATTACCTAAAGCCTTCTCTTCAATTGTCGTTAGACCGCCCTCGATGTTTCCTTTTGTAGGCTGTGATTCAGATAAGTCGTCTGTTTTAAATCTTTCAATCATATCTTGATAGCGATTAAACATGAACATAAACTTTTTAGCAACAGCATCACTGGCGCATCTTGCTTCAACTAGGTGTTCACCTCCAGTAATTTCAGAGGTTTCTCCGAACAACAAGGTATTATTATTTTCATATAATTTATCAAATGCATTGCCAACGGTTGGGTTTGAACCAAAACCTGAAGTTGTGTCTGATTCACCACATTTGGTTGATACCCATAACTCACTAATATCGCAAGGCTCTCGTTGCAATCCAGTAGCATAGCGAACCATATCATAAGCCGCTTTTGAAGCATCAGCAATAGTTTGAATGTCGCCTTTTTTCTCAATTGAAAATCCTTGAACAGGTTTTCCAGTTGAAGCAATGCCATCAACAATTTTTTGAGTCCAACCGGGCTCAATACCTATCACTACAACGGCAGCCACGTTTGGGTTAGATCCCGTTCCAATCATTGTTCGAAAATGCAAATCCAGATCTTCGCCAAACTGAAGCCTACCGTAAGGGTGAGGTAGTGCAATGGTGCCTTTAATATTATTAGCAACAGCTTCACAGGCTGCATTTGAGATATCATCAACAGGTAAGATTACAACATAGTTGCGAATACCTACTCGATCATTATCACGACGATATGCGTAAATTTTTTCACTTAAATTCATAATCACCACCTTTTTGTTTTTACGTTATGAACATGCAGATGGTCGCCAACTTCGATGTTTGCGATTGTGCGACCAATATCTACGCCATATTTAATAACTGTATCATCTTTATTGAGTTTTTTAATTGCTAACTTATGCCCGATAGGGATGTCTTGATTAATCTTTATATCCATTAGTTTGTCTTGGTCCATCACCCAACCAGTCACTGTGTCGTTGGCTTTGAGTCCTTCAACTGTTACAACTCCAACAGAATCATTCTCGTCATGCACAATAAATTGAATCATGTTTGCTCCTTACAAATGAGTAGAATAAGTAATAAAATACAGATTTAACATTCAATAATATTAAATATCTTATATTAATGAAATATATTATATCATATATATGAATTATTTAATATTTTATATATTAAAAAATATATTGGCATATCAATCACTGTCATAAAATTATGAAAAAAAAATTGCTAATCTTAATTCTTTCCTTGTTGTCAATCCAGAATTTTGCAAAAGTTGGAGATGTCTATTATTGTGAAATGACACAGGCTATTGAATTAAAGGAAGGAAAACTTATTAACTATATTCCTCAAAAATTCAAATTTACAATAGAATCAGACAATATGATTAGATTTGGTTTAGATGCCAATTATTTTAAAGGTAGTTCTTTTGAGGTAATAGAATTCTCTAATAATGGAGAGCAATTCTATGGTGATAATTTTGAGTATTCTTACGGTAATTTTTATTTCGCCGAAGTATTCAGATGGGCCTCGACAGAAGTTGATACATTAACGGCAACAGCGGTTAGTGCAACTTGTTCCATTCTTGAAGACTACGCTGTTTAGTTTTTTTTTACGTTTGATAAATGTGGATTTTAATTTTGACGAACGATCAATCAACGTATACAATTCACATTACACTCTCGGATAAAAAACTAATCTGGTATTGATATTTCCAAGTTATAACTAGATTATTTCAAATAGATCGCTTAATCAGATTTTTCTGTTGGTTTTTTGTTTTTTATTACAATCTATGAGTGTTTAATTATCAATCAAGGAGATTACTTATGATTAGAAATAAATTGATGCTTATGATGATAGCAACATTTGTTGTTTTTACGACTTCGAATTCAGTTGCTGCAGATGAAAAAGTCATCAAGTGGAAACTTGCGATGACATGGCCTGCTGGCTTACCACCTTTCGCATGGACTGTTGATCGTTTTGCTGACAATGTAGAGGCGATGAGTGGTGGTCGAATGACAATTCGTGTTGATGACAAAAATAAACACAAAGCTGCCTTGGGCATACTTGATATGGTCAAAGCTGGTCAGTATGAAATGGGTCATTCAGCTTCTTACTATTGGAAAGGCAAGGACATTAATACTATGCCATTTACAACCATGCCTTTCGGTATGACAACTGCTGAGCAAGATGCTTGGTACTACTATGGTGGTGGTGAAGCGCTTGCGAAAGAAGTGTTTGACAAACATGGAGTTAACCAGTATCAAGGTGGTAGTACAGGTAATCAGATGGGTGGCTGGTTCCGTAAGGAAATCAATTCTGTTGACGATCTTAAAGGTCTGAAGATGCGAATTCCTGGTTTTGCGGGAGAAGTATTGGCTGAACTTGGTGTTGCGGTAACTAACCTACCTGCGGGTGAGTTATATACTGCGCTAGAGCGTGGAACCATTGATGCGCTTGAGTGGGTTGGTCCAGGCATGGATATTAATATGGGCTTTCATAAGGTTGCACCATATTATTACACTGGTTGGCATGAGCCTGCTACAGATTTACAATTCTTAATCAACCAGGATGCTTGGAATGAGCTACCGGCTGATTTACAAGCTATTGTCGAGATAGCTATGGTTGATTCCAAGGCACGTATGTATTGGGAGAACTTTTCCATGAGTGCGGAAGCTTGGTCTAAGATGGGAGAGGATTATCCTAACATTAAAGTTAAGTCATTCCCTCCAGAAGTAATTGCTGAGATGAAGGCTATTAATACTCGACTTATAGCCGAAACTTCTGCTAAGGATCCAATGTTCAAAAAGATCATGGACTCTCAAGCGGAATTTATGGCAAAGGCTCGAGAATGGACAAAGATGTCAGATTATTTGTACTTGCAAGACAATCTCGAATAATTTAAATCTTATGTGTTTTATAATGCCCGCTATAAACGCGGGCATTTTTATTTTTATAAAGAGTGAAATCTATGCAATGGATTGAATCAGTTTGCAATAAATTTTCAAAATACTTAGGTATTTTTATTGCGTTTCTGCTCATCATAATGATGATCAATGTTGCTTTTGATGCCTTGAATCGTTACCTGATGAACTCTAATTCTGTTGCTTTGCAAGAAATGGAATGGCACTTATTTTCAGTGATTATATTGTTGGGATTATCTTATACACTGAGTGAAGAAGGTCATGTTCGTGTCGATATTTTGTATACAAATTTTAGTGCCAAAAAGAAAGCCATCATCAATATGGTTGGTGTCATTACATTTGTTCTGCCACTGAGCCTATTAGTAGCATTCGGCTCGCTTGGTTTTGTTGAAGAGGCCTACATTTTTATGGAGCAGAGTGGTGATCCGGGTGGCTTGCCTTATCGGTTTATTATTAAGGGCTTAATACCAACAGCGTTTTTTATTTTGATATTCATGTCAGCAGGCTATTTTGCACGTAACTATAACCACTTAAAAAGACTTAATTCAAGGCCTGAATCATGATTGGATTGTTGATGTTTTTTACCGGTTTGGGAATGCTATTTATTGGCTTTCCAGTTGCGTTTACTTTCGGTGCCGTGGCGGTATTCTTTGGAATGGCTGCTGGCATTATCGAAGCCTTCAATGATGGTGAGTTATTAATCGACGGTATCGATAATGGTTTGATGATGTTTGCGATGATGCCTCATCGTATTTGGAGCATTATGAACAACACCATTTTGATGGCTATTCCTTTATTTATATTGATGGGCTTGATTCTACAAAAAACCAAATTAGCGGAGCGCCTACTTGAATCAATGGGTTATTTATTTGGCGAAATTAGGGGTGGTCTGGCTATCAGCACCGTTTTAGTAGGATCTTTGTTAGCAGCATCTACTGGAGTTGTGGGAGCCAGTGTTGTAGCCATGGGCGTTATTTCCTTGCCCGTAATGTTGAAGTACAATTATTCAAAAAACCTATCAACTGGTACTATTTGTGCCGCAGGTACTTTGGGACAAATTATTCCACCCTCAATTGTCCTTATTATATTGGGAGACGTCTTTAACGTCCCTGTTGGAGACTTGTTTAAAGCAGCACTAATGCCTGGTCTAGTTCTGGTTGCAGCTTATGTTGTCTATATTTTAGTAGCGGCTTATCTAAACCCTCAAATCGGTCCAGCAGTTAAGCTTGAAAGGCAAGAAGGCGAGAGTAAAAAACAGCAAGTCATTTCAGCGCTATTTTCAATTATTCCGCCTTTATCATTAATTGTTATCGTTCTAGGTTCTATTTTTGCAGGTATTGCAACCCCTACAGAGTCGTCCGCGATTGGTTGCACAGGTGCCGTTATACTAGCATTCCTATATAGAAAGTTTTCATTTGCAATGTTGATGGAGTCTTCCAAGGAAACGGTAAAAATAACCGCAATGGTTTTTGCTATTTTGATTGGAGCGACTGCATTTTCTATGGTATTTACCTATACTGGAGCTGATGCCTTGATAGAAGAGTTTATGCTAGGGTTACCGGGCGATAAATGGGGTTTTATAATTATGGCAATGCTAGCTATAATGGTTCTAGGATTCTTTATAGATTTTGTAGAAATTTCCTATATTATCGTGCCAATACTAGTTCCTATTTCAGAAGTTATTGGTATCAACCCTATTTGGTTTGCTATCTTAATTGCAATGAATCTGCAGACTTCCTTTTTAACTCCACCCTTTGGCTTCAGCTTATTTTATTTAAAAGGAGTGGCCCCTCAAGGTATAAAAACAACGGATATTTATAAAGGAGTAATTCCTTTTATCATTATACAAGTTCTTGTACTAGCCTCCATTGTTGTGTACCCAAATTGGTATGGCAGTTTCATATATTGATCCTAGAGATGATTAAATCCACTCCAAAATATAGGTAATCTAGCTAAATAAATTTATGTTTTCAAGAAAATTAAAAACCACTTGGATGATTCGTAAATTTGGTGTATTAAAAGTGCCACTGATTTGGCTTTGTAGACCCAAAGTGATTGAACATACTGATGAGAGAATAGAAGTGGTAATCAGGTTAAGGCGTCGTACGAAGAACCATTTGGGGAGTATGTATTTTGGTGCATTGGCGGTTGGTGCAGATGTTACAGGAGGATTCCTTGCAATGGATCCCATCAAGGAAAGTGGACGACAAATTCAACTTATTTTTAAAGACTTCAAGGCGGATTTTCTAAAACGGCCAGAAGGGGACGTGCACTTTCACTGTTACGATGGTCTAGCCGTAAGAGAGTTAGTTAAAAAAACTGTCGAGACTGGTGAAAGGCATAACTACAAAATGAATATAGAAGCTACCGTGCCTTCATTATCAATGGATGTTGTTGCGAAATTTGAACTTACATTATCGTTGAAAGATAAAACTGTAAGATAGGTATGACATTATATTTTTCAATAAATGAATTTCGAAATCAGGATAATCCATAAGGCAATTTTTTTTATTCTAGTATTATGTGTAAGTATTGGTTATAGAGATTAATAAAAAGTCAAATGCCCTATGTAGTAAACGATAGTTGTATCAAATGTAAGCACTTAGATTGTGTTGAAGTATGCCCAGTAGATTGTTTCTACGAAGGCGAAAATATGCTGGTTATTAACCCAGAAGAATGTATTGATTGTGATGTATGTGTGCCAGAATGTCCAGTTGATGCTATATTGCCTGATAGCGATCCAGCTGCCGCTAAGTGGTTAGAGTTCAACAGAAAATATAGTACTGAGATGATGTGGCCAGTTATTACTGAAAACGGAGACCCAGATCCAGAGCATGAAAAATATCACCCAGATAATTTTCCAGATGGAAAGATGCATTTATTTTCTGAAAAACCAGGCGAAGGAACCTGATTTTCCTTCCATCAATAAATAGATTGCTAGACAATCACGCGTAATTTTTTATCGAGTATCTGCACTTCAAGATGCCGAGTTTGGGGATAAGGTATTTCACCGTCAGCTTCAACCACAAAAGGCTGCTGTGACTTAATGTCTATTCTGTGAGCTCTATAGTTCTTCAAAATTGGTTCATTGACATGAGTCCCTTTCATAATTTTCGGGATCAAACGTAAGATTTTGAGTCTACCAACACTCTGTGTCACCATCACATCAAGCAAGCCGTCATCTACCTGGGCTTCGGGACAAACCCAAAAACCACTGCCAAAACAGCGTCCATTGGTAATCGCCGTCATCGTTGTTGATTGCTCGAAAACCTCTTGGTCATCAATCTGAATTCTGACCTTTGGTATACGATAATCAATCAGTGTTTTCATAATCGCGGCAAGATAAGCCGCCATTCCAGTAAGAAAACTCGGAACTTTGGTAAAGTTAAGTGCGGTTTGTGCGCCAAAGCCAATATCCATACCATTCATAAAGTACTGTGGTTTATTGTCTCGATCTGTGCGCAATTGATCACCTGACATGCGCCCAACATCAAACAGTTTTGTCTGTCCCTTATTAATTTTTTCAATCGCTACGTGCCAGTCAAACACCTTGCCGCCAATGGTAGTTTGCGGTGGAATCATTTTAGCAAAATCGTCACCATTTCCGAGTGGTACAACACCTAAAGCAATCGTTTCACCTTCGCTTGAAGCACGCAGCAGTCCGTTAACAACTTCATGAACCGTTCCATCACCTCCAACAGCTATTACGGTCGAGTATTTCGTTGCCGCTTTTTCAGCCAACGTTACTGCATCAAGTGGTGCAGAAGTGGAAGCCACATCAAACTCAATACCGGCGTCAATCAACGCTTGATGGACCTTTGGCCAGTGTTTTTTAACACGACCCCGTCCAGCTATCGGGTTGTAAATAACGAGAATTGAGGGCATTTTATGAGTTTATACTATCACTAAAAATATTGATATCAATTTATCCTTTATGACAAATATTAGTAATAGTAGAGCACATGACTAGAAAAATTTTCTCCAGGCCATTTACTCAACAAGAGGCCATCAGTCAAGAGGCGATCGATGCGGCAACTGAAGTGATGAGGACAGGCAGGTTGCATCGATATAATTCAATTGAAGACGAACTTTCACAAGCCTCAATGTTGGAACAGGAGTACGCCAATTTTCAGGATAGTCGTTACTGTCTAGCTTGTACATCTTGTGGTTATGCGCTCAGTATCACACTGAAAGCTGCAGGCTTAGAGCCTGAAGAATATGTTTTAACCAATATGTATACCCTGGCTCCAGTACCGGGAGCTATTTCCAGTGCTGGAGGCAGGGCTATATTTGTAGAAATTAATGAAAATCTTGTACTTGATCTGGACGATCTTGTACAAAAGGCGACTTCAAGCGGCGCTCGTTTTTTACTGCTATCACATATGCGAGGCCATATTGTAGATATGAACAAGTTGATGCGTATTGTGCAGGAGAAGAATTTGATTTTGATTGAGGATTGTGCCCATACCATGGGTGCGAAGTGGGGGCAAAAGAAAAGCGGTAATTTTGGCCTAGCCTCCTGTTTTAGTACCCAGACATATAAACACCTAAACTCAGGAGAGGGTGGTCTTATAACTTCCGATAATTCAGAATTTATGGCGCGAACAATTATCCTGTCGGGTTCTTATATGTTCTATGAAAGACATGGGGCCGCTCCTGAGGCGGAAGTTTTTTCAGAGATTCGATTACAAACCCCGAATTATTCAGGTCGTATGGATAACCTGAGGGCGGCAATTCTTCGCCCACAATTAAAATCTTTGGAAAAAAATATTGAACGATGGAATAAGCGCTATCAAATTATCGAGCAAAAGCTTCAAAAAGTTACTGGTGTTGTGCTGCCTGAACGTCCTGAGGAAGAATACTATGTCGGAAGTTCTATTCAGTTTAGAATTCCGGGAATTTCCAACACTAAAGCTGCTAAATTTATCGAAACCAATAAACAGCTTGGCGTGGAAATAAAATGGTTTGGCAGTGATGAGCCTACTGGGTTTACCAGTAACCACAAAAGTTGGAAATATATCGAACATCAAAACTTAGGAAATTCTGACACAATCCTTGCAGGTTTGTTTGATTTGCGTTTGCCACTGACATTTTCGCTCAATGATTGCTCCTTGCTTTCTGATATTATTAGTGAATGCGTCCAAGAGTGTCTATCTGACGGTTCAAAAGTGAATTAATTTCTCTTTAGAATTTAGCATTATGAAACCTAAAGATGTTGTTGCAGCGATAATTAAAAAAGACAATTTATATTTAATTGTGCAAAGAAATAGAAATAAATATATGGGTTTGAAATGGGAATTTCCTGGGGGAAAAGTTGAACCTAATGAAACTTTTCATGAAGCCCTATCTAGAGAAATTCATGAAGAATTGGATATTAATATTAATGTATATGAAAAAATTGCGGAAGAAAAATATAAAGATGATGAAATCGATATTATTTTGCATTATTATTTGTGTTCAGAAAAAAGTGGCACCACTAGACTTAATGAACATGAAAATATAGCTTGGATAGAAAAGAAAGATTTTAATGAATATGATTTCGTTGAAGGTGATGGAAATGTTTTGTCACTCCTTTAATTCTGATATTCCAAAACAAATATAGCTGTTTTTGACCTTTATTGCTGATATTTATATACACCAATAAACAGATTAATCATCACTTATAGTGAGTCCACTAAAAAGTTTTCCTTTTTGACTTGCGGTACTGTTCCATAGTTTCATCGATAGTAGTTGCATTACTTAAACTTAAACTTGGTGTTGTATCTTTAAGTTCAATCAGATGATCTGACCATTCTTGCATCATAGTTCTTCTCTCTTCTATAAGGTTAGAGTGGTTATAAGCCATTCTTACTGTGTTGGATGTGGTGTGAGCTAATTGAAGCTCAATAATATCAGTTCTATAGCCAAGTTCATTTAATCTAATGCTAGCCATGTGTCTGAAGCCATCGGTTGTAAATGTAAATTTATCAATTCCTAAGCTTCTTATTGCAACCAGTAGTGCATTGGTTGTAATACTAGCGTTTTTGTTTCTTGGAGTTGGAAAAACATAATCACTTCCTGTATTAATCTGACTTAAGTTCTTTAGAGTTGTAAACACCTGAGTGCTCATAGGAACCAAATGAACTTTTTTCGTCTTCATTCTCTGAGCATTAATACAAATAAGCCTTTCATGAAAATCGACTTCACTCCATAACAAACCTGTTAGCTCACCTGGCCTTAAAAATACATGAGGTGCTATTGCTAAGGCAGCATTAACTTCATCACTTCCTATGTGTTTATCAAGCATATTAAGTAACAATCCAATCTCCTTCGGGTCAGTGATAGTAGCGTGGTGTCGGATGGGTTTCCTTTTAAAAATATCACTAGGCAAGTCTCTGACTGGATTAACCGTAATAATTCCCATTCCGACAGAGTGTGCAAATACACTATTGGAAATACCTTTAACCTTTTGTAGAGTATCTAACAAACCTTTTTCTTGGATTTCAAGAAGTAACTTAAGCATATCTGGGGAGCTAATTTCGTCAATAGGCATTTTCCCAATAATAGGAAGTAAGTAGCTATTGGCTCTTTGAAGAGTGTCTTCAGCATAACCTGGCGTCCAATCATGTTTCTTATTGTTAAGCCAGTTAAGAAACATGCCCTTGAAAGATATTTCGTCAGGATTGTCTCTGTAGTGATTTATTTTTGGCTGTTTAGGGTTTAGTCCTTGCTTAAGAAGTTGCTTGTTTCTATCTCTAGCTTGCCTTGCATCAAGCAGTGATATTTCCGGATAGGTTCCTAATGACATCATTGTTGCTTTGTTGTTAAACCTGTATCTATGTCGCCAAAGCTTTGAGCCGTTGGGATTAATTTCTATACATAAACCATGAGAATCGGAGACACGATAAAGTTTATCTTTTGGTCTGAAGTTTATAATTTGAGTGTCGTTAAGCATTACATGAGTAGATTAATACTATTTAATGTATAAATACAACATCTACTCACAATTTTACTATTATTAGTCTAGTAAGTAAAGAATTAATAAGAAGTATTGAGAAAAATAATTCCTAAAAAATCTTTTAGTATATAAACTTTATATACTATTTTGTTTTGTATGGAAATTAGAGAAAAAGTTGTATGGTGGAGATGGGGGGAGTTGAACCCCCGTCCGAAAACCTTCAGTCAAGAAGTCTACATGCTTAGTTCAGGTCTATTGATTTAACTTTTTACCACCCGACCAACAGGGATGTATAAAGCGATTTTAGATTAGGTTTTAACCCTATTACCCTAAAAAAATAATAGTGGCGAGTCTGTAAGCGACCGTTATCCCAAAAGCACAGACAACTTCTAAGTAACGGTTAGCATTATGCTGCTAAAGCGTAGTTGTCTTCGTTTGCAACTATTATTTAAAGAACGTTTTTACGAGCAATCTTTATCCTCGACATGCATCCTTGAAATCCAACTTCTCGTCGAAGCCAGTCATCCCCAGGTGCTTATATTATACGCTTTATTATAAGAATTTAGCTAATTGTAACTCGTGCAAATTTTCTTTTGCCAACCTGATACACTGAGGTACCTACTGCTGGCTCAAGATCCTTGTTGGTAATTTTTTCGCCGTCTATTTTAGCTGCCCCCTGCTTAATCATACGGAATGCTTCAGAAGTTGAACTAACTAAATTTGAATCTTTTAGTAGGTTAGCAATCTTGGTTCCGTTTGGAAAGGTAAATTCGTCCATCTCATCAGGCGTTTGGTTCTTAGCAAACCGGTCAATGAAGTTTTGTTGAGCTTGTTTTGCTAGTTCGTTGCTATGGAGGCGCGTAATAATCTCTTCTGCTAAGCGAAATTTTATGTTTCTAGGGTTCTCTCCGTCTTTCACCTCCTGTTTCCAGGATTTAATGGTTTCGAGTGACTCAAAACTTAAGAGTTCAAGATAGCGCCACATGAGTTCGTCTGAGATTGACATAATCTTGCCAAACATGCTATCAGGTGACTCATCAATGCCAATATAGTTATCAAGTGATTTACTCATCTTTTGAACCCCATCAAGACCTTCTAATAATGGCATTGTAAGAATCACTTGAGGCTCTTTGCCGGCTTGTTTTTGGAGATCTCTGCCCACTAAAAGGTTAAATTTTTGATCTGTTCCTCCTAGCTCCATATCAGCCTGAAGTGCAACTGAGTCAAAACCTTGAACTAATGGGTAGAGGAATTCATGAATTGAAATTGCTTGCTCAGACTTGTAACGTTTGGAAAAATCATCACGCTCTAGCATTCTTGCAACCGTTTGCTTAGAGGCTAAAGATATCATCTCTGCAGAGCTCATCTTACTCATCCATTCAGAATTGAAAGCTATCTTTGTTTTGTCCTTATCTAGTATCTTGAAGACTTGATCTTCATAGCTTTTCGCGTTTTCTAGTATTTCCTCCTTGGTGAGTGGCATTCGGGTCACATTTTTACCGCTTGGGTCACCAATCATTCCAGTAAAGTCACCAATCAAGAAAATGATTTCATGGCCAAGATCTTGTAGTTGCCTCATCTTATTAATGACAACTGTATGTCCTAGGTGCAAGTCTGGGGCAGTTGGATCAAAGCCCACCTTGATTCTTAGAGGTTTATTTTTTTGAAGCTTTGTCTTTAACTCATCAAGGGGCAATATTTCATCTGTACCTCTCTCAATAATAGCTAATGCGTCTTGAATTGTCATAATTATGTCACTCTATGGTCTCGTATGTCCGTCGCCGAAGACGATATATTTTTGTGAAGTTAGGCCTTCAAGTCCAACAGGGCCACGTACATGAAATTTATCTGTACTAATCCCAATCTCTGCACCTAAGCCATACTCAAATCCATCGGCAAATCCTGTCGATGCGTTAACCATCACTGAGGATGAGTCTACTTCGGCTAGAAATTTTCTTGATTTTGTTTTGTTTTCTGTAACGATAGTGTCCGTATGTGCGGACCCATATCTCTCGATATGAGAGATAGCCTCATCCAATGAACTCACAATCTTGATTGATAGGATTGGAGCAAGGTACTCTTCACTCCAGTCATCTTCTGTGGCTGCAATGATTTTATTTGAACGTTTCTGAGCTTCTTGACATCCACGTAATTCCACTCCCTCTTCAACATATAAGTCAATCAGTTGCTCGAATGTAGTAGCATCCAAATCCTGATGAACTAGTAGTGTTTCGGTTGCATTACAGACTCCATATCGTCGGGTTTTGCCATTAAAGGCAACATCTATAGCTTTTTGAGAGTCAGCATCTTTGTCTAGGTAGGTATGGCATACGCCGTGAAGGTGTTTAATGACTGGCATCCTGGCATTGGTGCTCACATTCTCAATTAAACCCTTGCCGCCTCTCGGAATGATAGCGTCAACATAATCGCTAGCTTGAACAAGCCTTGTCACCGCTTCACGGTCAGTGATGTCGATTAGTTGTACTGCGTCAGAATTGATGCCAGCCTCAATTAATCCATCTTTAATACATCCATATAAAGCGCGGTTTGAGTTTATTGCTTCCGAACCACCCCTTAAAATTACTGCATTACCTGATTTCAAACACAGAACTGCTGCATCGATAGTGACATTTGGACGAGACTCGTAGATCATTCCCATAACACCTATTGGTACCCTCATTTTGCCGACCTGAATACCACTAGGGCGATACTCTAAGTCGGTTATTTCACCGATTGGGTCAGGAAGAGATGCAACTTGTTCTAAACTTTCAACAATACCATCAATTCTTTCAGAGTTGAGCATTAAACGATCTAGGAGGGCATCATCTAAGCCGTTACTTTTTCCTTGAGTTAAATCCTTTTTATTGGCATCAAGTATGGCTTTCTGGTTTTTCTGGATATTGCTGGCAATGTTATGCAAGACAGCATTTTTTGTCTCAGTATCTACAGTACGCAAGGAGCGAGAGGCTTTTTTTGCCTTCTCTCCGAGATTCAAAATTAGTTCGGCTATTGAGTCCATTGCGTTTTTCCTGACAAAGTGATAAGAACACTTCGCAATTCGTCGTAAACGTTGAGATTATCCATACCTTTGAGTGAGCGGTCAATACGCCCGAGTGACAATAGCAATTTTTGGAGTCGTTGATAGGGATGTTTTTTGAGAGCATTTGAAATCAAAGGCTTTCTTTTTTGCCATACCCGGTGTTTTGTGAGTATAGCCTCAATTGGTTCATTGTGTTTCAGTTCGATAGACATTGTAGACAAAGATTTTATCTCGCGGTAAAGAGATGAAATAATAATCACTGGCGGTGTCGTTTCATCAACAAGCGAGTTGAATATTTTGTTGACTTTTGTTGAATCACCTTTGAGTGCAGCATCAATCAATCCAAAGACCGAGTAATGAGACTGTTGGTCTATTTGATTGAGAAATTCATCAGTATTAATATGACCATCAGGATAGGCGATTTGGAGTTTTTGTATTTCCTGCATAGAGGCCAAAAGGTTGCCTTCTGTGCAATAAGCGATTGCCTCAGCAACCTCTTTGTTAGTTTTTAGACCTAACTGAGTCATTTGGTTAATAATCCAACCAACAAGATGTTCATTTTGGACTTCCCAGTGTTGAATGATGGCACCCTTTTTGTCTAGAGCTTTAAACCACTTACTTTTTTGCTGGTTCATGTCCAATTTTCCCGTAGAGATAATGAGCAAAACATCATCCGGGAGGGTGTCAACTAATTCTGTTAGTGATTTTGATCCTTTGATACCAATTTTCCCAGTGGTCAGGCGGCATTCAATGATACGCTTCTCTGTGAACAGTGATGGGCTTGCCATCTCACTGTTGATAGTGTCCCAAGGGAACTGTCCATCAATATCGAAACGAACGTGATCGCTAAAGTTATTCTCTTTTGCAGCTTCTTTAATTAGGGCCAAACTTTGCTCAACTAACAGAATTTCTGGACCAAAGACAAAATAGAGCGATTCCAAACCGATTGAGAGGTTTTTTGAGAGCTGATCTGGCTTTATTTTCATGGGCTTTCTTAAGAAATTCGGGTCGAGTGGAAAAAATGAGCCAAGACGACATTAATTTTTGTAAGATTCATTATGTCATAATTGTAAAATAATTTGTCATCAAACCTTGAAAAATTGCCATCAAACCCTATATATGTCATCATTAGGGTATATTTAGCGTTCTACATTTGGGTTTAATTTTATATGTATAAGAATATTTTACTATGGCTGGTATTGGGCAGTGTCCTTGCTTCTCTGTTTGGTCAATTTAAAGTTACCGATAATTCAAACGAGATTACCTACTCTCAATTCATCCAAAGTGTCAAACAAGGGAACGTTTCCAGCGTCAAGATTGCGGGAAGCCAAATCAGCGGTGTGACTGCACTAGGTGAAGAGTTTGACACCTATAGTCCTGGTGACTTGGGTTTGATGGGAGATCTGCTAAATAATGGCGTTTCTGTTCAAGCCACGCCACCAGCAAAAGAGAGTTTCTTGAAGCAACTGGTAATTTCACTAGCACCCATACTGTTGCTGATTGGTGTCATTATGTATACCATGCGAGGAGCTGGAGGCGCTATGGGTGGAAAGAACCCGATGTCTTTCGGTAAATCAAAGGCACGTCTAATTACCAAGGACGAGTCACATGTCACCTTTGAGGATGTTGCTGGCGTTGATGAGGCAAAAGAAGAGGTCAGTGAATTAGTCGACTTCCTCTCTGACCCAAGCAAATTTACTAAAGTTGGTGGAAAGATTCCTAAAGGTGTTCTCATGATTGGCCCACCCGGAACTGGTAAGACATTACTTGCAAAGGCAGTGGCTGGTGAGGCAGACGTACCATTCTTCTTTATTTCTGGATCCGATTTTGTTGAAATGTTTGTCGGTGTTGGAGCATCTCGGGTACGTGACATGTTTGAGCAAGCCAAAAAAAATGCTCCCTGCATCATTTTTATTGATGAGATTGATGCAGTAGGTCGCCAGCGTGGAGCTGGCCTGGGTGGTGGACATGATGAACGTGAACAAACCCTTAACCAGATGCTAGTTGAAATGGATGGTTTCGAAGGGACAGAGGGTGTTATCGTTGTTGCAGCAACGAACCGTCCAGATGTGCTTGATCCTGCCCTACTCAGAGCTGGAAGGTTTGATCGCACAGTCACCGTTGGTTTGCCTGATATAAAAGGGCGCGATGCAATTTTGAAGATACACATGAGAAACCTGCCTGTTGCAAAAAATGTCAAATCTATCGATATAGCCAGAGGCACCCCAGGCTTTTCGGGTGCAGATCTAGCTAATCTCGCAAATGAAGCTGCTTTGATTGCGGCTGGAAAAAGTAAAAAACTGGTGGGAATGCAAGAATTCGAAAAAGCCAAAGACAAGATAATGATGGGCTCGGAACGCAAGACCTTGGTTATGGATGAAGCGGAAAAAGAAATGACCGCCTTTCATGAGGCCGGACACGCAATAGTTGGGCGTCTAGTTCCTGAACATGACCCGGTCTACAAGGTCAGCATCATTCCAAGAGGTAGGGCTTTGGGTGTGACTATGTTTCTACCCGAAAAAGATAAGTACAGTATTTCAAAGCGCAAAATCAACTCTCAAATTGCCTCATTATTTGGTGGCCGAATTGCAGAAGAGCTTGTTTATGGTAAAGACGCTGTAACAACTGGAGCAAGTAATGACATAGAACGTGCCACTGAGCTTGCCCATAAAATGGTCAAACTTTGGGGAATGTCTGACGTGATGGGTCCGTTGGCTTATGGTGAAGAAGAAGGTGAAGTATTCCTAGGTCGACAGGTAACCAAACATAAGCACATTTCTGATGACACATTCAATAAAGTGGATTCTGAAATTCGAATAATTATTGATACCAATTACGATATAGCTTACAAAATTCTTGAGGAAAACAGAGATATTCTAGACTCAATGGCCGCAGCTCTAGTAGAGTTTGAGACTATTGATACCGGCCAAATTGATGATTTGATGGCCAGAAAACCAATGCGAGAGGCAGCTGAAGTTGTTGATTCTGAAGAGGTTTCGTCCGAGTTGGGAACCGGTAGAAAATCTAAAGGTTCCAAACCGTCATCAGATGACAACCGAGGTGGTGACAGCAGTACAGAGCAGTTTGCATAGTTCGAAGTGAGCTCGATGGTCGACCAACCAATCATCATGGGCGTACTCAACATTACCCCAGATTCATTTTCAGATGGCGGCTTATTTTTAGAAGCTCAAAGTGCAATTGATCAAGCCATCCTTATGGTCAAACAAGGGGCTGATATTATTGATATTGGCGGTGAGTCAACTCGACCTGGAGCATCTGAGGTCAGTGCAGAAGATGAGTTGAATCGAGTTCTGCCCGTCATTGAGGCCTTGAATGGTAACATTGATGTACCAATATCGATTGATACCTCCAAACCTGTTGTGATGGAGAGAGCTTTCGATGCTGGTGCAAGTAT
Source organism: gamma proteobacterium SCGC AB-629-P17 (assembly GCA_000372785.1). Classification (GTDB taxonomy): domain Bacteria; phylum Pseudomonadota; class Gammaproteobacteria; order PS1; family Pseudothioglobaceae; genus Pseudothioglobus. The sequence continues at coordinate 73,293 of KB889791.1, forward strand.
TATTAATGACGTTTATGCTCTTCGCGCCGACGGCGCTTTAGAAATGGCGGCTTCGTTGGGTGCCAATGTATGTTTAATGCATATGCAGGGAAATCCAAGAACGATGCAAAAAAATCCGAAGTACGATGATGTTGTCGGCGATGTAAAAACTTTTTTTATCGAACGACTTGAGGCATGTTCAGGTGTTGGGATTAAACTAGAGTCTATTACCCTTGACCCAGGATTTGGTTTTGGGAAGAACCTAGCTCATAACATAGCATTGCTGAAAAATCTGGCTGAATTTCATGAATTTGGGGTTTCTGTTTTGGCTGGACTTTCAAGGAAATCGATGATTGGTTCATTATTAGGTGATAAAGAAGTTGACTCAAGAATGATTGGCAGTGTTACTGCTGCATTGATTGCAGTAGAGAATGGTGCAGACATTATTAGAGCCCATGACGTTGCTGAAACTAAAGAAGCACTTACGGTTTGGCAGCAGATCAAGCATTTTAGGGAGTAATTTGTGGATAAATTCTTTGGTACTGATGGTATAAGAGGTACGGTTGGCAAGCCACCCATTACGGCGGACTTTTTATTGAAAGTCGGTTGGGCAGTGGGTTCCGTTTTAACGGAAAATGGCCCTGCAAGTGTGATTATTGGTAAGGATACTCGGGTCTCAGGTTATTTGTTTGAATCCGCCCTCGAAGCGGGTTTTTTGTCTGCAGGGGTGAATGTGGGAATGTTGGGGCCAATGCCTTCACCGGCGATCGCCTATCTAACAAAAGCCTATGGTGCGAGTGCAGGAGTTGTAATCAGTGCTTCCCATAATCACTTTCAAGATAACGGTGTTAAGTTTTTTTCAAGTCAAGGTGTAAAGCTGAGCGATAAAATCCAGAAAGCCATTGAGAAAAAAATTTCTACTCCGATGGTTAGTGTTGATTCAGCTAATATTGGTAAAGCAGTCAGGCATGACCAGGCTTTAGGTAGATATATAGAATTTTGTAAGTCAACTTTCAATCGAATATGTAATCTTTCTCATCTAACTATTGTTGTTGATTGTGCCAATGGCGCAACTTATAATATTGCACAAAATGTGTTTGCAGAGTTGGGTGCCAAGGTTATTATGATTAATAATCAGCCTAATGGTTACAACATTAACGATAAGTGCGGTGCAACTGATACGACACATTTACAACAAGAAGTTTTAAATCACAAAGCAGATTTAGGTATCGCTTTTGATGGCGATGGTGATCGATTGATCATGGTTGATCATAAAGGTGAGAGGGTTGATGGAGATGAGCTAGTCTTTATCATTGCCAAGGCTTGGAAAAAAAATAGTACTCTAAAATCAAGCACGGTGGTTGGAACGAAAATGTCCAATTT
>KB889792.1 GCA_000372785.1 gamma proteobacterium SCGC AB-629-P17
TGCTGCAGATCTATAATCTTCGAATCTAATACGGTCTGCCACACCTTTTGAGTCGGAATTATTATCAAGCCATAAAACTTCAACCCCAGCATGACTGATAATATCAAGCACGTTACTCATATTTTTCCCTTTTGAATGGCTGTATTGAGATCGACCTAATGATGAAAACATGCAGGGTACAGACAATGATGTATCGGTACCACAGGATGTCATTTTTTGGAATGACACAACCTCTTCTTTTTCCAACATAGGGTTAGTTTGATGCTTATAACCGTTAAGTGAAAAACGATCCACTCTAGCAGTTTCCCCAAGTACCAGAACTAGTAAACGTTGTTTATTTTCTTTTTTATTAATCTGAGCATCCAAACCAATTTTTGAAAAAGGCGTAGTCGAGGTGTTAAATTGAGTACCTACATACTTTGTCATGGAATACAAATAATAGGTTGGATTAATATACATTCTCAAATCGGGATTTTCTCTCGCAAAAGATGATAATGGTTTGTAAAAACTCATAGTCAGTAAGATAAAAATAAATATCATAATCAGTAAAGCTTTAATTCTCTGAAAGAGTTGAGTCTTTAAGGATGCTTTTGTTATCTTTGTTGTCAAAACAAAATATGAGGGCAGTAAGCCAAAAAACAACAAATAGATGAAAGATTTTAAGCTAACCAAATCTGAAAATTCTGTGGTATTGGTTTCAAATGTATTGGCTATCATATTATGATCAAAAACAATACCAAAGTTGTTAGTTGAGTAGCTAACAAGAGAAGAAATTATTAATAAAATGATTAAAATAGGCTTTATTGAGTATCGGTAGCAAAGCAACAATAATAAGGCTGACAAAAATACAAAAAGCCAAATGAAAAGGGAGCAAACGAATAACCAATTCTCAGATAGAGGATAGACAAGTAAGGTTTTTTCTAGGAACGTAAAATTCCCAGTTAAGGTTAAAAATGCCGCTACAATTAAGGTTAAACGGACTTGCGTCATTTTTACAAGAAACATAATTGCGTTGAAATAGCTAAATAGATAATTATAAAGGAAACAATGATAAATTCACACATTCACTTAGACTTGCAATCGAACAAATTACCATCCAAAGATACAACAGGAGTTATTATTCCGTCAACAGGAAAAGATAATTGGGGCAGTATTGTTAGTCACTGTAAAAGTGAAAAAAATCGTCACTTTGCACTAGGTATTCATCCCAGATTTATTGATGAGCACCAAATGTTAGACCTATACTCACTCGAAGTTCTTATTGAAGAAGAAAAACCAGTTGCAGTTGGAGACTGTGGTCTTGACTACATCAATGGAAAAGACAGAAATAAACAACGGTATTTTTTTGATGAACAAGTTGCATTGGCTACACGCTTTGACCTACCCTTAATAATTCACTCAGTTCAAGCAACTGAAGATGTAACTGACTTGCTTAAATCATATTCAAAATCTCGTGGAGTAATTCATGCATACTCCGGAACCCTTCAAGAAGCTGAAATATTAATGAAAATGAGTTTTTTATTTGGCTTCAGTCATAATCTCTCAAACCCTCATGCTTATAAAATACATGAGATAGTAAAATTCTTACCTCTAGAATCAATCCTTATTGAAACTGATGACCATAATAATCCTGATGAATTAATTCACGTTGTAGAACGAGTTTCTAGAATCAAAAAATTAACTGTTGATCAAGTCATCGAACAATGTGACCAAAATGCGATTAATCTTTTTGATTTAGCTTAATAGATATAATTTTTTGGATGAAGGTTTAATTCCCATTATATACACCATATACTTTATTAAAATACTTCATATATTATATGAAATTGAATATATATCCTTTATTTAATAGAATTATAGAGTTAGTATTTTCTCATTATTTCATATTTTTTTTAATATCATATTTAATATATGAGTAGTTTTGTGAGTAGAATATTATATTTTTCACTTTTTTAATAAAATCTACTCACATTTTTTTATTGAAAAGATTATTTTTTAAATCAATGATTTCAGAACCTATTATCAAAAAATATATTAAAATCATAGCTTGTGCATTAAATTGTTAAGTACCAGGAATTACCATGGTTAGAACCGAAACCCCTATCTGTGATTTTAATCAAGCCGCCATTGACTTTAATTTAATAGGTGTTGATGGTAATTATTACAATCTAGATAGTTTAAAAGGCCAAAATGGTTTACTGGTTATGTTTATTTGTAACCACTGCCCCTATGTCAAATCTGTTATTCATAGAATTATCCGAGACACGAGAGAACTTAAAGATTTGGGAGTGAATAGTGTTGCAATAATGTCAAACAATCCCACTGAAAATGAGGAGGATTCATTCGAAAACATGCAGAAAATTGCAATTGATATGAATTTTCCTTTTCCCTATCTTATCGATGAAACTCAAGAAATTGCGAAATCCTATGGTGCAGTTTGTACGCCAGACTTCTTTGGCTATAACAAGAACTTAGGTCTGCAATATCGAGGAAGACTGGATGAGTCACGCAAAGAAATAGTCCAAGATGCAAGGCGTGACCTCTTTGAAGCAATGAAAGATATTGCTCTTACGGGAGTTGGCCCCGAAGATCAAATTC
>KB889793.1 GCA_000372785.1 gamma proteobacterium SCGC AB-629-P17
TAACTGACCGAACAGCTTGCGATACAACTTCATCTGGCGTCATCCTTAACTTCATCTGCATATGGATGTCGGATGTCGCAATAAAGGTATGTATTCTCGCCGAATTGGTATTTTTTATAGCCTCACCTGCACGATCTATATCTTTGTCAAGCGCTCTGGCGAGCGAGCAAACGGTTGAATCTTTTACAGCTTTTGCTACCGCCTGTACCGCCTCAAAGTCTCCCTGGGAGGCTATTGCGAAGCCAGCTTCAATGACATCGACCCGCATTTTTTCCAAAATTTTGGCGATACGAACCTTCTCGTCCTTGGTCATCGAGGCGCCCGGTGATTGCTCGCCATCCCTAAGGGTTGTATCAAAAATAATTAATTTGTCGGACATTATTTGCTCCTTGTTGTTGTTCCGAGTATTAGATTGAGTTTAGTGATAGACTTTCGTCTATTGAGATCATTATTGCCTTACGGCAATAATCGCAACAACGCAAGGAGGTTGTCCATTGAAAGAGAAATTAACGAATTAGTATTTGTTCTCATAGACGCAGATTATAAAGGAACTTAACTAGCTCTGCCCCTTTTTTTCTTTTGTCTTCTCTTATAAACCCCAGAGATTGTTATAAAGGGTCCGGAAAGCATATAGATAAAGAAGGCGGTAAATAAGACAATATTGGGTTTATAGAGGAGCAAGATCAAACTTAGGACTGTCAATAAAAGAAACCTGAATGACGCCTTTTCTGTTGACTCAAACTCCTTAAAACTGAAGTAGCGCACATTACTAACCATAAGTAGCCCGCAAAGTATTGTTATTGAAACGCCTATGTAATAGCTCAAAGAAACAACACCAAAATCAAAGTATTCGAAATTCCAAAATTTAAGCCATATCATGCTGGCGATTACACCCGCAGAGGCAGGTGAAGGCAGGCCTTGAAAATAACGTTTATCGGCAGATCCAACTTGAGTATTAAATCTTGCCAACCTTAGGGCTGCACAGGCTAAATAAATGAATGCGGCAAGCCAACCCATCCTTCCTAAATCAGACAAAGACCATTCATATACAAGCAGCGCAGGCGCCAATCCAAATGACACCAAATCTGATAGTGAATCATATTCTGCACCAAAAGCACTTTGAGTATCCGTTAATCGAGCAACTCTGCCATCTAAGGTGTCCCACAACATAGCAACCATTATTGAAATGGCTGCCAATGTAAAGTCGCCATTAACAGAGGCAATAATAGAATAAAAACCAGCAAACAAAGCAAAAGTGGTAATAATGCTTGGCAGCAAATAGATACCTCTTTTGGTTTTTATTTTTTCATTCACAATTAATTATGGAATTAAGCTGTGATCATAATGACAAGTTAGTTCTTGGATTGATCTACCAACTTATTTTTTGCAATCCAAGGCATCATCGAACGTAAACTCTCACCGACCTTCTCAATTTGATGGTCTCGCTGAATGTCACGACGAGCCGGTAAAGTATCCACATTTTCAATAAACTCCTTAGCAAAAGAACCGTCCTGTATCTGACTAAGAATTTTTTTCATTTCCGCCTTGGTGCCATCAGTGACAATTCTAGGTCCTCGAGTTACGTCGCCATATTCAGCCGTATTCGAAATAGAATAACGCATATTTGCAATACCGCCTTCATATAGCAAGTCAACAATTAACTTTAATTCATGAAGACACTCAAAGTATGCCATTTCTGGCTCATATCCGGCTTCTACAAGCGTTTCGAATCCAGCCTGCACCAAAGAAGTCGTGCCACCACAAAGAACCACCTGTTCACCAAACAGGTCTGTCTCAGTTTCCTCTCTGAAACTTGTTTCAAGAATACCTGTACGCCCACCACCGATAGCTGAAGCGTAAGAAAGAGCAATATTTTTAGCATTACCTGTAGCATCTTGCTTGATTGCAATTAAATCAGGAATACCTCCGCCTTTAACAAACTCTGAACGCACGGTATGTCCTGGCGCTTTTGGCGCAATCATAATGACATCCAGATCCTCTCTTGGCAGAATACGACCAAAATGAATATTGAAACCGTGGGAAAAAGCCAAGGCAACCCCTTGCTTCAAATTCGGTTCGATGTTTTCTGCATAAATCTTGCCTTGGAATTCATCAGGCGCCAATACCATCACCACGTCCGCCCAAGCGCTAGCCTCTTCTACTGACATCACACGAATACCTGCTTCTTTTGCTTTAACTGCCGAAGAGGAACCCTCTCTAAGTCCAACCACAACTTCTACGCCAGAATCTTTTAGATTGTTGGCTTGTGCATGACCCTGAGAACCATAACCAATCACTGCGACTTTTTTTCCTTGGATAATTGAAAGGTCTGCATCTTGATCGTAATATCTATTCATTTTTTTTTCCTATATTTAAATTAACTTTTTGCCCCTAGAAATTCCAGTTACTCCAGTTCT
>KB889794.1 GCA_000372785.1 gamma proteobacterium SCGC AB-629-P17
ACTTCAAAACCACCTTTAGTGAAAATGTTTTCAATATTGATAAGTGTTTGAGTGATTGGGTGTAAACCACCCTTCTCGATATTTCTTCCTGGCAATGTGACATCTATTTTTTCTTCGAGGATACGCTTTTCGAGGGCAATTTCTTCTAGCTCGTCTTTTCGGCTCTCGATAAGTTGTTGTATTTCAACTTTTGCCTGATTGATAGTATCCCCCATTACTGGTCTATCCTCTTTTGGGAGTTTACTAACACCTTTTAATAGTGCAGTTAATTCACCTTTTTTGCCCAGATAAAGCACTCTTGCATCGTCAAGGTCTTTTAAGTCGTTAGCGTTGGCTACGTCTTTCTGGGCTTTGGTGATAATTTTATTAATCAAAATGCCTATTATTGGTTTTTTGTGTCTGAAAACTGCAACAAACGTTGCAGTCTTTGGTATATTTACTTTTGTGCTAATCCAGCTTTAGCTTGATCTGCGATTTTCGCAAAAGCATCTTTATCAAAAATCGCAATATCTGAGAGAACTTTGCGATCAATTTCAACGCCAGCTTTATTCAAACCATTGATAAACTGTGAATAACTTAAGCCATTGTTACGCGCCTCTGCATTGATACGCACAATCCATAATCTACGGAATTGGCGACGACGTTGACGTCGATCACGATAAGCGTACTGTCCAGCCTTAATAACCGCCTGCTTAGCAACGCGATAGACTTTTGATCGAGCGCCATAGTAACCCTTAGCTTTTTTTAATACTTTTTTATGTTTGGCATGCGCCTGCACACCTCTTGAAACTCTTGCCATTGTAATTCTCCTAGATTAACTATAAGGTAACATTTTCTTAACCATTGGTACGTCTACCTTTTCAATGGTATCTGGTGAACGCAAAGAGCGTTTTCTAGAAGTACTCTTCTTGGTCAATATATGATTCAAGTGAGAGTGTTTACATTTAAAACTACCATTGGCAGTTTTTTTGAAGCGCTTTGCAGCACCTCTATTCGTCTTTAACTTCGGCATCATTTACTCCTTCACCCTGTTCGGGTTTAATTTTTCGGGCTGGCGCCTTACTTTTCTTTGATATGGGTGCTAGCATCATGCCAAGCTGGCGACCCTCCATTTTTGCACGCTGCTCTACAACGGCAAATTCTTCAGTATCCTCTTCAATTCTATCTAGCATCTCCATACCTAGCTCTCGATGCTGCACTTCTCGACCACGAAACCAAATAACTACTTTGACTTTGTCTCCATTATCTATAAATTCAACCAATTTCTTAAACTTAATCTGGTAATCAGCATCTTCAGTACCAGGACGATATTTAATCATCTTAACGTGAGTTTTCTTCTGCTTTTTCTTAGCATCACTCTTCTGTTTTTTTAGTTCGTACTGATATTTACCAAAATCCATAATACGACAAACTGGCGGATCTGCATTTGGTGAAACTTCTACTAAATCTAATCCTGAATCTGATGCCATCTCAAGCGCCTTATCAGTGCTTAAAACCCCCACTTGTTCGCCTTTCTTATCAATCACCCTAACTTCTGGTGAATTGATATATTGATTGATTCTTGTCGTTACCTTATTTGGTCTTTTAATAATTACTCCTGATTAATTAATTCAATAAATGCCTCTAAAGACATTGAACCTAAATCCTGCCCACCTCTTTGACGAACTGAAATTTGATTGTTTTCTACCTCTCGATCACCCACAACTAATATATATGGATATCGTTGCATCGAGTGCTCGCGTATTTTATAGCCTATCTTCTCATTCCGCAAGTCCGAAATCACTCTAAGCCCTTGTTTTTTTAGCTTATTCTCAACTTTTTTGGCAAATTCTTCCTGTTTCTGAGTAATGTTAAGAATAACTGCTTGAATTGGAGACAACCATGAAGGAAATGCACCTTCATAATGCTCAATCAAAATTCCTGTAAAACGCTCTATCGAACCAACTATCACTCTATGAAGCATGACTGGTGTTTGTTTTGAACTATCTTCAGCAATATATTGTGCTTCAAGACGCTCTGGCATAGAAAAATCTGCCTGTATTGTGCCACATTGCCATTCACGGTCTAGGCAGTCTTTCAACACAAATTCAACTTTAGGTCCGTAAAAGGCACCCTCGCCTTCTTGCAGTTCCCATTCAATTCCTTTTGCATTTAATGCTTCAGCAAGTGCAGCTTCAGCTTTATCCCAGGCCTTATCAGAGCCAACACGTACTTCCGGACGAGTAGAAAGTTTTATATCAATGTTTTCAAAACCAAAATGTTTATAGACTTCAAAAGTTAAATCAATAAAAGCTGAAACTTCGCTTTGAATTTGTTCAGGTGTACAAAAAATATGAGCATCATCTTGAACAAAATTTCGAACTCTCATAATGCCATGCAAGGTT
>KB889795.1 GCA_000372785.1 gamma proteobacterium SCGC AB-629-P17
AAGCGGAATGCGGGGATTTGAGAACTTCCCGCGCTGCGTCACATAGGATCTAGGCTCGCTTACAAGACGAATACGAACTCCGCGAAGCCCGCGCCACCATCGCCCCGCAATTGGCATTACTTGTGCCGATGGTGGTAGGGACGGCGCAGCAGCAGAGCGCGCAGTTAGGGCGTTGAGACAGGTAGGGCGACAATATGCGCAGCGAATTGCACCTCAACCCAACGAGCTTAAAAAAGTGATCTCTGTTCTATCTCAGGAGGTGTTTGCAAGTAATCATCCCCACTTCCAACCAAAAATGGGCTATCGGGGTCGTGTAATTTCTTGTTTTTTGCAACCACCGTTTGATTAAATGTGGCATAACAATATGCACAACCATGAGCACATGTATTGTATTGACCAATGTCAACACTCTTAATACAACCACACTCTTCACGTTGCCCTTTGTCTTTTGATCCGTTGAGCAGCAATCCAAATTCACTTTTTAACAACTCATCGTCAATACATTTTCCGTGCTCAATACCAGCCGCTGATAGTTCAATTGCTTCCGCGCAGCTTTGGATTTCCATTCCATTTTGTCTTGCAATATCAGCAAATTCTTTTGCTAACTCAATAGCATGGATGCCATCCTGTAAAATGTCACTGTACTGAAGCCCTTCAATGGTCTTTAAGTTGCGCTCAGTTTTTTTGTAGAAGTCCGCAAAACTAACCACAACTCTTTTTGTATGACCTTGTAACAACGAAGCAATCTTTGAAAACAATCTTTTATGCTCATTTATGTCGACAAGATTCGATGCAAGAATTGGGTCATAACGCCAAATGACTCTGCCGCTTCCAACACGCTCACTGAGCAGCTTAAATGTTTCGATCGCTTTAAGTGGATTAGGTACTGATTTTTCCAACGAGCGAGGATAGCCCGTAATAGTGTATTGGAAATAATACTTAAATCCTCTGTCGTCTAGTTCGGGTAAATGCTCAATAATTTTTTCAGCGTTTCGTGTCCAAAAAACGATGGCTTCAACATCTTCTGGGCGAAGCGATATGCGGCTAATTTGGTTTGCATTAAAAGGATTACGGGTTGAAAGAAAACCAGCTTTTACGCGATTCATAAACCAAGGGGTATAAAAAGCTGGAATATCAGTCCGTCGGCTAGCACTAATTATCATTGGATTCTTTCCAAAATAACAAAACTCTTGAGGAAACCTTAAATTTAGGGCTTGTATGTTGCGCGATGGTATTGTCATAACTATATCCAGCCCATCCCGAAAGTATTCTAGATGTTATCAACCGAAGATTCGCACTTGATGACAAATCTTCAATTTTTTGATAAACCACATCTTCGCTTCGATCGTTGATTACCAGTAACGTTTCAGCTCCCATACATTTTCTCAAGTTATTTGCTAGTGACTGGATTTGTTCGGTATTTAATTCGGAAACAAGGTACGAGATAAGAATAACATCGAAACGTTTGTCATCAAACCAATTGCCATTCGAGCAAATATCCATATCAAATTTTTGGTAATTGAATCTACTTTCGTCTGCACCATAAAGACGCATGACATTTTCACTTATGTTCTTCCAACCGTCTTCTACATCAAGACGAGTAAATATAAAATTTGCACAGGGATATTCTTGATTATCCAGTCCTTCAATAAATTGTTTAAATCCAGCAATATCCGAACCTGGACCACCCCCAAAAGACGCTATCTTTAGCGAATTTTTTCTAAAAATTCGATTTCTATGCTCCTCTGGAATTAACAAAGACCCTTGGTAATTTTCGGCAATATGAGCGGGTAGATAACGAAGAGCATAAATTTTTCTTTTTTGATCACACTGATAACTTATCTGATTACCATCAAAATATTGCCTACCACAACAATCAGGGCAATTAGTTGCCCCTAGTGTTTTTTCCATACAGTTTCGCCATTTGTCGTAATCTACTTGTTTGTGTAAATCTTGAATCAAACTATCCAACTCACTCATTTGACGACCTTTCTCCAGAAGAAAAATAACGTGCGACCCCATCACGGGGCGGGGGCGCACTCCCACTCAGGGATTCCCCTGAAATGTCAGACACTATGCGGCTGATGCCGCGTACTTCGTTGATAATACGATTGCCGAGTAAATTGTGCGGCAATTTTACC
>KB889796.1 GCA_000372785.1 gamma proteobacterium SCGC AB-629-P17
GTATTGCAGATGGTTTGCGGGAATCAGCATGATTAAAAATGTTAGGCATACCGGTTTGGTTGTGTGCGATATTGACCGTGCGATTGGATTCTATTCAGCGTTAGGCTTTACGCTTTGGAGGAGAGAAACTGAAACAGGTGCTTTCATTGAACAGGTCACCGGGATTTCCGGTGTTCGGCTGGAGTGGGTAAAACTGAAGGCTCATGACGGGTTTCTCCTGGAATTGTTGCAGTATCATTCGCACCCGCAACAAGCTCCCTGTGAACCTGCGCCCTCCAATCAACCGGGATGTTCCCATTTGGCGTTTACGGTAAAAGATATTGAAGCGGTCTGCCACAGGGTGGCGCAACTGGGAGGGTCTGTAGTCAACAGGCCGGCAACCTCTCCGGACGGGAAGGCACGCGTTGCGTATTGTCATGATCCGGAAGGCATTCTGATGGAACTGGTCGAGGAAATTTAACACATGGGGGATTATCTGAGCATTGTATATGATGAAGGGTCTCATCCCTATACGGATTACCCCGCAAAACTATGCCATTATCTTTTCCAGACCTTTGACATGCGAGAGGGTATGCGCATGCTGGAACCGGGGTGTGGCAGGGGGGAGTTTCTCAGACATTTCAGGGAGATGGGTCTGGATGTATATGGACTGGATTTATCGCCCGAGGCGCAGAATCTGGCCAAGGATATTGCAATCCCCGTGTGCAATGTCGAGAACGAAGATATTCCATACCCGGACAATCATTTTGATGTGATTTATAATAAGTCATTTCTGGAGCACCTGCGAGAACCCGAGCGATTTATCCGCGAGGCATACCGGGTGCTAAAGCCGGGTGGATTGCTTTTATGTCTGGTTCCGGACTGGGAAGCGAATTACAAAACCTATTTTGATGATTACACCCATCGAACCCCGTATACGATCGTTTCCCTGGCCGACATCTATCACATTTTTGATTTTACTGATGTAAATGTCTTTAAATTCCGACAATTGCCCATAGTCTGGAAGTATCCGTTGATGAATTATGTATGCTCCGCAATAGCGCCATTCGTTCCGGTGCGTACGCAAACAAAATTTTTCCGCTGGTCTCGTGAGTTGATGCTTGTGGGAAGTGGCAGGAAACCCGAATGAATCTTCATCTGGAAAAAAGGCATATACTCGTCACGGGCGCATCACGGGGGATTGGTCTTGCAATCGCGGAAGGGTTTCTTCGGGAGGGGGCAAGCGTTATGCTTGTTGCAAGGGGTTCCGAGTGTCTTGAAAAAGCAGCGTTTGACCTGCAGGCACGCTATGAATCAGACAGGGTATATGCCGAAACCTGTGATTGCAGGAGCTTGGCGGCATTGTCTGAACTGCGCAAGAAGATAAAGATGCAATGGGGAAGCTTGGATGTTGTCGTTGCCAATGTAGGAGATGGCCGAAGTGTTCCGGACCCAATCCCTGAGCCTGAGCAATGGGATCGGATTTGGCAGAGCAATTTCGAGAGTGCTTTGAGTACGGCGAGGGTGTTTCTGCCGATGTTGAAAAAGTCCAGCGGCAACCTGTTATTTGTTTCATCCATAGCAGGATTGGAAGCATTTGGCGCTCCTGTAGATTATTCGACGGCAAAAGCAGCAGTAATCGCGTTGGCGAAGAATATGGCTAAAAAGGTTGCACCAGAAGTTCGGGTCAACGTCATTGCACCGGGGAATGTTTATTTCCCCAAGGGTAGCTGGGATGAAAAACAAAAGCTTAATCCAGACCGTGTAAAGTCCATGATTGAATCAACCGTGCCTATGCGACGTTTTGGTACGCCTGAAGAAATAGCCGATGCTACTGTTTTCTTATGCTCTGATCGAGCCAAATTCATTACAGGCTCTGTCCTTGTGGTGGATGGCGGGCAGACAGGAAAGGTATAACGATGACCGGATTGAATAGTTTCAACCTGAAAGGCAAAACGGCGCTCATTACCGGCGGTGCGGGCCTGCTTGGCATGGAGCATGCGGCGGCCTTGCTGGAATCGGGCGCTCAGGTGGTGATTACCGACATCAATGCGCAGGCATTGCAAACCGCACATGATAAACTGGCT
>KB889797.1 GCA_000372785.1 gamma proteobacterium SCGC AB-629-P17
CACAAACTGGAAGTCCAAACTCCTTTACTGCCTCAAGAGCGGCTTCAAGCTCTTCCATGGCATACATGGTCTCCAACCACAAAACATCAACACCACCCTCAACGAGTCCTTCGGCTTGCGCTTTAAAGGCTTCTGTCGCTTCCTTAGAGCTCATTGGTCCGTGTGGTTCGATAATCTCACCTGTTGGCCCTATTGACCCAGCCACTACAACGAGCCGGTCTGCTTTATCGGCAACCTCTCTTGCAATAACAGCTGCAGCCTTATTCAATTCGAAAACTTGATTCTCAAGCTGGTGAAGCTTGAGTCTAAAAGCTGTACCGCCAAAGCTATTTGTTAAGAAAAGGTCAGAACCAGCGTCAACAAAGCCTTGATGCAAGGCACGAATTCGCTCAGCATGGATCACATTCCATGGCTCTGGCGGGTCTCCTGTTTCAAGACCCATAGCGAACAAGTTAGTGCCCGTGGCACCATCAGCCAGTATGTGTTTTTTGTCACTTATAATTTTTAAAAAATTATTCACAGTTATGAAAAATCAATGTTCTCTATATAAGACAAAAGAATATGCGGCATTGATGTATCAATAATGCTCGTGAATATGATACAGTTGTTAGGTTTTCATATTAATTATTATCATTCAAAAAAACTCAAATTATTGTCATCAATAATTTCACATTATTTTTGATAATTAACTACTGTTAGAAACCAATACCTCTATAATACGTGGTAAAAATCTAACTCACAAATTGTGAATATTTTGATGACAGATCGAGAGAGTGATTGCAGGTTAATATTTAACCAACAACCTCAACTCGAACATTTTCAAAAAACCTCTAAACTTCTTTGTTTTCTTTCTCTAAGTCCTTGCAATAATGAAAACTAACTCCATCTCACATAAAGATGTGATTGAGCGTTTTGTTAGTTACGGTGAGAGTAATTTTGAAGCTACTTCAGTTGATAATCATTCAGATAACAGAAGTAAAGAGCAGCTTGGGGTGCTTCGACTGATATATGCTTACCGATTCTCTGGCCATTTAAAAGCAAAGCTTGACCCCTTAAATCGACCAAGACATCACTCAACACCATCATTTGAGATTTCTGAGTTCGGACTCAATGACACTGACCTCGATAAAACTTTTGGTATGGGTTCTTACCAGGACACTAATTGTAATACTTTACGCGAGCTTCTAGCCTCCTTAGAGAAAACTTATTGCAGTAGTCTGGGTGTTGAATATATGCAGATACCGAATATTGAGGAAAGGAAGTGGATTCAGCATCGAATTGAAACCATGTCCTTGGAACCACAAAATACGCCAGAATATCAAAAATGGTTACTTCAGCGTTTAACGGCAGCTGAAGTTTTTGAAAAATTTTTACACAATAAATATGTTGGCCAAAAACGCTTCTCCCTAGAAGGTAGTGACACATTAATACCTCTTCTTAATGTCCTGATTGAGCATTCAGGAAGCCATTCAATGAAAAGGATTTGCCTAGGGATGGCTCATCGCGGTCGATTGAATGTATTAATTAATATCATGGGTAAGCTTGCAGAAAAATTGTTTCAAGAATTCGACGGTGATCTCGGTCTCACTAAAAACCAAACAGGAGATGTGAAATACCATCAAGGCTTTTCTTCAGACATTAAAACCTCTCGAAATAATATCCATCTTGCCCTCATGTTTAACCCCTCTCATCTAGAATTAGTGAATCCCGTGATTGAAGGTTATGCTCGCTATCATCAGGAAAAAATTGGTGACAAAGAGGGTCAAAAGATATTGCCAGTCCTGATTCATGGAGATGCTGCATTTTCGGGACAAGGTATCGTTATGGAGACATTAAATATGTCCCAGTCACGGGGCTATACCACTAAAGGCACTATACATATCATTATCAATAATCAGATTGGTTTTACCACAAGCAAGCAACACGATGCGAGGTCGACCGATTATTGTACGGATGTTGTGAAGATGGTAAATGCACCTGTTTTTCATGTCAACGCAGAAGACCCAGAAATGGTGAGCTTTATCACGCGCTTGGCGCTAGATTAC
>KB889798.1 GCA_000372785.1 gamma proteobacterium SCGC AB-629-P17
GCCAAAAAGGATAATACCTCAATCGGAATCATCAATGGCAACAACCAAGTTGGTAAGCCTTGCGGAGCAAAGGCGCGGAAAAAGCCCATTCCATACAAACGAAAACGTATGATTAAAGTAAAAAGAAAAACTCCCGCAGCCAACGCACCAGTAACGACAATTTGTGAAGTCGGTGTAAAGGATCCAGGTAGTAAACCCAATAAATTACAGGTCAAAATAAAGTAAAACAGGGTAAATAATAACGGTATAAAGGGACGACCATCAGGACCAATATTTTGTTCTACCATATTACGAATAAAAAGATATGCCAGTTCAGCGGCAGCTTGTAAACGTTGAGGAACAGCTTGCGGGTTACGAAAAGCGATGTAAAAAAAGAGCACAATCACAAGGTCGGCCAACCACATCCAAATAACCGAGTTAGAGATAGAAATATCTATACCCGCGACCTCTAATGGAACAACAATACTAATATGAAAATGTTGTAGCGGCTCAAGGTTCATGAGGAGGCTCATCTTTAGGGGGATGTTTATCCAAACCCATCACGCGATAAAGGTTCAAAAAGCCTGCAGCAGCACCAAATAGAAAAAAGATTAATAAGAACAAAGGTCGCGTACCTAACCATTGGTCAAGCAAGTAGCCCGCACCCAAGCCAATCATGGTAGAGGCCACCATGTCTGTTCCGACCCGAACACCCCAACGATGCATTGCATTTGCGTCGCCCGATTTGAACTTTTTCATCAACCCTCCCAATGAGACCGCCGCAGCCAAAAAAGTGCTTGGTGCAGAGGTCTCTAAACGATAGGGATTATTCTTTCTCTGCTTGAATATTAACCTCAGGCAACACAAACTCAATATAGATCAAGTCGTTGTTTGCCACTTGATTCGTTTGATTCGGCGATGCCTTATACTCCAACTCACGACGAATATTATTCAATCGATCCATAAAACGCACTGCGTGCTGCACCTCTTCAGGAGTCATATTGGCAAATAATGCCTCTTCACGCAATTCAACTTCTGCTACCAGCAGGCTTTTTTCTGGTGATAGCACAACACTACGAACGTGATGTACATTTTGTACGGTAGGCATCGCTGTCCACACCGCTTTAGCAGAACGATTTAATCCATCATCTGAATGATTGAGTAAGAATTTACGGTTACTTGATGCCAAATAAAACGCTAAGCAACCCATCAATATACCAATCAGAATCGCAGCAATACCATCAAACACGGCAGAACCTGTATAAGCAGACAACAACATACCAAGCAAAGCAAACGTAAGCCCTAGCATAGCAGCTGAATCTTCGACTAACACGGCTAATGTCGTCGGATCGCGAGTTTCTCTAAAATACTGCCAGAAAGTAGCACCTGCTTCTTTCGCTTGACGACGGAATTCAATCATCGCAACAAAGAACGAGTACCCTTCTACAATAAAAGCGATACCAATAATAACAAAGGCTAGCAGACTTATTTCTGGCGTGTGACCATGTTTAAGCTGCTCAACGGCATGACTGATGGTATAGGCACAACCCACAAAAAAGATGGTAACAGCCGAGACCAAGTTCCAAAAATAGCGTTCTTGACCGTAGCCCAGTTGATGTTCACTGTCTGCCTGGCGACCAGAACGGACAATACCCAGCCACAACAATGCCTGATTCATGGTATCAGCCAGCGAATGCACGGCTTCTGCCAGCAAAGCACTGGAGCCAGAGAAGAAAAAACCGATAAATTTAGCAGTCGTCACAATGCCGTTACCCACGACCGCTGTAACAACAGCCTTTAATGAACCATGAGACATATTATTGCATTATTCCTTGCTACGAGAAGCCTTTTCTACGTGACCCGAGACACCAAAACGGCGCGCCAGTTCGGTCGTTACATCATCTACCGTCAAGCCATGGTGCGCCAACATAATCATACTATGAAACCATAGGTCTGCGGTTTCATAAACAATTTTTTTGCTATCGCCCGTTTTGCTAGCAAGGATGGTTTCAATCGCTTCCTCACCAACTTTTTCTAAAATCTTATCTTGCCCCTTATGGAAT
>KB889799.1 GCA_000372785.1 gamma proteobacterium SCGC AB-629-P17
CTTTTGCCTAGTTGGCTTTCTCTTTGGATGGTTACATTTGCACCAATATATGAATTTTCTCCAATGCTGACCTCATCTTCAATAACACAGTTTGCATCAATGATTGAGTTTTTACCAATACTAACGTTTCTTCCAATAACACAACCAGGAGCGATTGTGACATCTTCTACTGAAGCACTCGAATCAATTATTGCTTTAGACGAAGAATTATTGACTGGAGAGTTATAGTGTTTGAATTGGTGAGTTATTTTGGCGAAAGCTAGGTAGGCATCGTCAACTATGAGGGCGCTTGTAGGGCAGTGTTCTTTTAGCTTTTTAGGCATGATAACCGCGCCTGCTTTAGTGTTAGATAAAGAATTTATGTATTTTTCACTTACAGCATAAGATATTTGATTTCCATTAGCATCCTTTAAAGTACTAATTCCCCTGATTTCAGTAGTAGAGTCTCCAATTATAGTTGCTCCAATAAGTTCAGCAATTTTTTCAAGTGAGAATGTCATGGGGATGTTCCTTCAATCTTTGAGATAATTTGATTAGTAATATTGACCTGATCACTTGCAAATGCTGCATTTTGATAAAGGATTAGATCATAGTTTTCAGAAATTGCATATTCTTCAATTGCTAGGTTAATCATGGTTTCAATTTTCTGGAGAGATTCATATTTTTTTTGATTGAGCTGTTGTTGCCATAGTTCCGTTTCTTTTTGAAAATATGCTTAAAGAGGTCAAGTAATTGTTGTTTCTTTGGTTCAAATTGTTGAATTAAAGAGTCATTATCATGTTGGTATTGAGGCAAACTATTGATAACTTTTTCGACATCTATATAACCAATTTTTGTTGATTGGGCACTAATGGATGTAACTAAGAAAGCTAATAGAAATAGAACTATAGCTCTCATTTTTGTAGCTAGAATCCAGTACCTAGAGAGAAACCAAAGTTTTCAATAACGTCGCCAGATTTTTTTAGAATTGGTGTCGACCAATACACGCCGATAGCTCCGATAGGACTGAGATAGGCAAAACCAATACCTGCTGACATCCGCAAATCATTAAGTTTGATGTTTGAAGTCTTCTCGTAGATATTACCAGTATCAATAAAGGCGCTCATTCGCATATTGTCGCTATTATCAAAGAAATAAGCAGGCGCAATGATATTTGCGCTACCTAGAATCGACAGTTCGCCACCTTTAGCTCTATTGTTAGGATAGAGAGGACCAAGTGTTTTGTTTCCAAATCCTCTCACAGAGCCGCTACCACCACCAAAATAACGCTTAAAGAAGGGTAGCTCGTTTCCACTATAACCCTTTGCGAGGCCTAGATCAGCGGTTAGTTTTAGGGTTAGGTCGTTACTGAGTGGTTGATAGCTAGTATGATTAGCATTTATATCAAAGTAGCGATAGTCTCCCAATGGAGTAGCTAAACCAATTGCTAGCGCATTACTTTTTCCATCCGTAGGGTACATATAATCATTCAATGTGCTCTCACTCCAATTAAGGCTTAATTTAACTTCATCAGCACTTGAAGTGGCACATTGGGTCGGTTCATAGCCTGCAGCAGAGAAACTAGACCCACATGAAATATCATTTTTTGCATACTCAATATTGGTGTTTAATCTAGTACTCTCAGTAAGTGGAATGCCGTACCCAAAATTGAGACCTTTTGTGTTGATTTCATAAGAGTCTTGCATGATATCATCGTCATTAATCTCACTCTTAAATGCACCGATACTTATGCTATGATTTTGGTTATTATAATTGGGGTTTTGAAAATAAAAACTAACTTTATTAAATGACTCTGAAAGCTTTAATTCAGCGTTTAGAGTGTTTCCTGAGCCAAAAATATTTCTCTCTTGTATGCCTGCGCCAATAGAAACACCATAGTTATTGCTATGAGATACAGAGAAACTTAAGGTACCAGTTTTAGTTTCTTCTACAATGAAACTTAAGTCAATTTTATCTGCCATACCTTCAACTTTGTTTGCACTCATTTGTACATCAGAAAAGTAGCC
>KB889800.1 GCA_000372785.1 gamma proteobacterium SCGC AB-629-P17
ATAAATAAATTAGCCATTATTAATTGGAATTAAATTAAATATATTGGTTAGAAAACATACAAACTTTTAATGCATTATTTTGGTATATAGCCTTGCATTTTCGTAAAATAAATCATTTCGCCATTTTAACCTCATGTCTAATACGTTTTATTAAAATACCGATATGCTAAAATTATTTCTTTAATTTACATTGATGACATGAAAACTCCCAGCGACATAAAGCTAAGTAAGGATAAAAAAAAACTTACCATCACCTTTGAAGAGATTGAATATCCTATGTCGAGTGAATTTTTGCGTGTCTATTCGCCTTCTGCCGAAGTCCAAGGTCACGGACCAGGACAGGAGATTCTTCAACTCAATAAACAAAATGTTGAAATAGAAAAACTCAAACCAACAGGTAATTATGCAATTGCAATCCACTATAGTGACAGTCACTCTACTGGCATATATTCTTGGAACTACCTTTACCACCTTGCAATTAACCATGACCAGCTATGGTCAGACTACTGTCAAAAAGTTAATGACAAACAAAATAATAATTACCACAAGGTTGTCATATAAGAGTTTTGGCAATTTTAATAATCATATTGAAAAAATTAATTTATGTTATTGCATGTTAGTTTGACAATCTGGCAAATAATTTTGTTAAAATTATGTTTTTACACACTTTAGTGATAGTAACATTAAAGAGCAAAAATTTAACCACTAGAGACAAAGTATCATGAAAAATAAAATCATTAAATTCATTTGTCTTGGCTCTCTATTCTTTTCTATACAAAGTCTTGCCGACTCCATAAATAAAATTGATTTCGTTGGACTCAACGTTATTTCAAACACTACTTTAATGGCAATTCTCCCAGTTAAAATTGGTGATCAATACAACCAAAATACTTCTGATGAAATCATTCAAGCGCTCTTCAATACAGGATATTTTTCCGACATAGCTGTTTCTAACAACAACAGCAATCTGACTATAACTTTGTCAGAGAATCCTTTTATAAAATATTTCAATGTGAACTATGGCTCCTCTTCTGGATGGTCTAGCTGGCTCAATAATGAAAAAAAATTACTGGATGCTTCATCATTGAATGAGCTTATTGAAAGCAATAAGCTTTCTGCTGGAAATATGTATTCAAAATCACAATTTTCTGACTTTGTTTCATCGTTAAAAGCCGAATTTAATGCAGCAGGCTATTACAATGCCAAGATTGATTCAAATGTAGAAATTGATTCACAAAATAGAATCGGTATAGAAATTAATATCGATCAAGGCAAAAGAGCCACAATAAGCTCAATGACCATATCTGGAGCCACTAAATTTAGCGAGAAAGAGTTGTTAGACTTGTTCTCAATTGGTGAAGCCGACATGATGCTGATTAATTATTTTACCAATAAAAATCGCTATTCAGATTTAGCATTAAATCAGGGCTTAGAATCAATGACTAATCATTATTTCAATTCTGGCTATTTAGACTTCAAGGTTCTAGATGTAATTTCTACTCTTGATGACAATAAGGAAAAATTAAATATTGACATTCAGATCGCTGAAGGTATTCAATATAGATTAGGAAAGGTTTCTTTTGAAGGTGAGCTGGGCAACCAAACTGCTGAGAGCTTGAGTGATTTATTGACTATAAAGAGTGGGGATATTTTTAACCGTCAATCTGTAGTTGATGACATCCAAACATTTGTAGACATATACTCTGATCAAGGTTACGCATTTGTAGACATTAACCCAATAACACAAGACTTTTTAGATGCTGTTAATGTCACAATTAACATCTCATTGAATAAAAAAGTTTATGTTAATCGTATCACTATTTCTGGAAATACGAGAACCCAGGATGAGGTCATCCGTCGCGAAATAGGAATCTCTGAAGGTGGTCTGTATTCT
>KB889801.1 GCA_000372785.1 gamma proteobacterium SCGC AB-629-P17
GTGGTGGTTACGGGCAGTGCCACCAATGCTGGGTTGAGATTTCAGAGGGCAAGCACTCTAAATTTAAAGTTGACTGTAAGGCTGAAAATGTTAGTGGCATTACCAGCATTGAAAGAAAGTTAATTGCTGATAATCCTAGATACAAAGGTAAACGTTTGGCATGTCAAACTTGCATTCAGGGAGATTTGGTTATAGATGTCCCTGAAGAGAGTCAGGAGCATAAGGCCTATATCAGTAAAAAAAATCCAAAACAAGATTATTCTCTTTCTAGTGCAATCAGACTTTTAGATTGCGAACTAGAAGAGTCAACCTTAGATGAAAATCCTTCAGCCACAGAAAACTTGTTGGCGCAGCTTGACAAGCAAGGTATCAAAGCAAGAGTTGACTTCAGTTTATTGAGAGGACTACAACCTTTGGTTCATGAAAGCAAAGGTAATTTAACTGTTGCAGTGCGTGATGAAAATGAAGTTGTGGCAGTCTATCCTCAAGGTGAACAAAAAATTATTGGTGCTGCAATTGATATCGGTTCTACAACCCTAGCACTTTATGTCTATAACTTGCAAAATGGAAGGTTGGTGTATGAGTCATCTGCAATGAATCCACAGATTCGTTATGGTGAGGATCTCATGAGCAGGGTTTCTTATGTGATGATGAATAAGGATGGCGACAAAAAGCTGACAGTTGCTGTGCGCACCAAGATTACTGAATTGTTGCATGAGGCTTGTGAGATTTTAGAACTTCAACAAGATAAATTATTGGAGGTTGTTCTTGTAGGTAACCCAATTATGCATCATATTTTTTTCGGCATCTCTCCAGTCGAGCTTGGACAGGCGCCTTTTACGGTTGCAACAAGGGACTGGATGGATGTTGATGCCCAAGACTTAGGTTTCGATTTATATCCCAAAACTAGGATGTCCTTTTTGCCATTGATTGCTGGCCATGTTGGTGCGGACACAGCTGCGGCCTACCTGAGTCAGATGCATATAATGCATTCCAAAACAACTTTGCTTGTTGACATTGGCACTAATGCTGAGATTGTGCTTGCGAAGGATGGTAAAGTGTATGCAACCTCATCTCCGACTGGCCCTGCTTTTGAAGGTGCGGAAATTAGTTCTGGAGTAAGAGCGTCATACGGTGCGATCGAAAGAGTTAGGATTGATAAAGATACCTTAAATGTACGTTATAAAGTTATTGGTTGCGATGCTTGGTCTGACGAACCGAACTTTGAATTGGTTAAAATGAAGGCTATAGGGATTTGCGGTAGTGGCATTATCGAAGCAATTGTCTCTTTTGCTGAGGCTGGCATTATTGACCAAAGTGGTCTCTTTGTTGAATCAATTGCGCCAGAACGTTTCTCAAAAAATGGCAACACGACCAGGTTTTTGTTGGTCGACCAAGGCGAACAGTCAATTTTTGTTGAACAAGTGGATATACGCTCAATTCAATTAGCGAAAGCCGCACTTTCTGCAGGCGTTTCGATATTGATGGACTACCTTGAATGTAATGATTTTGATCAAGTATTATTAGCAGGAGCCTTTGGCGCTCATTTAGATGCCAGATATGTCGCCCTATTGGATATTATTCCAACCGCAACAGAAGATAAAATTACTTCTGTAGGAAATGCCGCGGGAATTGGTGCAAGTGCCGCCCTATTGGATGTTGGTAAACGAAAAATAATTATTGACGCGGTAGAAAAAGTTGTCAAAATTGAGACTGCTACTGAGCCAAGATTCCAAGAGTTTTTTGTTGATGCAATGAAATTTAGTGTATCACCAGTAAAGACTCGTCACTAT
>KB889802.1 GCA_000372785.1 gamma proteobacterium SCGC AB-629-P17
ATACTAAGAAAGAAGAAAAAATTAAAGATTTGAAACACTTTGTATCGCGATTTTCAGCGAATGCCTCTAAATCAAGGCAAGCAACCTCTAGACTCAAGCAACTTGACAAGATTGAGCTTAATGATATCAAACCATCTTCACGCGTTAGTCCCTATATTATTTTTAATCAAAGTAAGGAATTATTCAGAAATGTTTTAGAGGTTCAAAACGTCAACAAAAGTTTTGATGACATAGAAGTACTAAAGGATATTAACCTGATGATAGAGACAGGTGAAAGGGTTGCAATCATTGGTCAAAACGGTATCGGCAAAACGACACTACTAAGAATCTTATATGGAGAACTAGAAGCTGATATCGGTAAAACCAAATGGAGTGAAAACGCCAATATTGGTTATTATGCTCAGGACCATAATGCTGATTTCGAGAAGAATATCAGTGTACTGGACTGGATGACTCAATTCAAAAATGAGAAAGACGACATACAGACGATACGCTCTGTATTAGGCAAAATGCTTTTTGGCAAGGAAGATATAAAAAAATCAGTAAAGTCTCTTTCAGGTGGCGAGAAGGGGCGCATGATTTTTGGAAGATTGATGTTACAAAAGCCGAATATTTTATTAATGGACGAGCCAACAAACCACATGGATATGGAGTCTATTGAAGCGTTAAATCTTGCACTCGATAATTACAAAGGCACACTAATATTTGTTAGCCACGATAGAGAGTTTGTTTCTTCTTTGTCAACTAAAGTTGTTGAACTTAAAGAAGATGGTGCGCACTATTACCCTGGTAATTATGAAGACTACTTGCTGACTCAATTGTGAATTTAATTATATACTTCTATGAAATCTATTAATTATTAAAGCTTTCATTCAGTGGTTAAATAAGCTAAATATAGCGATTAAGCGTAAAATTTATCGAAATAAACCTAGGTAACTTATATATGTTTACTGGAATTATTCAGGCAAAAGGCAACATTAAAGAAATTCGTATATCGAATAAAGGAGTTGTTTTTACATTAAATTCTAATTCACTAGAGCTTTCTGACGTCTCTATAGGTGACAGTATTGCAGTAAATGGAGTGTGTTTAACGATAACCCAACTTGATAAGAATTCTTTTTCTGCTGATGTATCCAAGGAAACCTTGAACTGCACAACTTTTTCTCAATTAAAAAAGGACCAAAATATCAACCTAGAAAAGTCATTACGACTCAATCAAGGCATTGATGGTCATCTCGTGAGTGGCCATGTTGATGGGGTTGGTGAGGTAGTCTCTTTGCAAAAAGAAGGCGAAAGTACTCGCTTAAAAATCAAAGTTAAAAATGATCTTTCAAAATATATTGCTAAGAAGGGCTCAATTTGTATTAATGGCGTTAGCTTGACTGTTAACTCTGTTGAAGCTGATATTTTTGATGTTAATATAGTCCCCCATACTTTGTCAGTAACAACCTTGGGTGAATTAATTGAAAACTCTAGAGTTAATATAGAGATAGATATAATTGCTAGACACATTGAGCATTTAATTAAACATAAATCTACTACAGGAATCGATATTACGACTCCAAAGTAAAAAATAGGTACTGACAACTTCATCACTAAAAATAATAGATATTTATGAAGACATCAATTGAAGAAATTTTAGAAGACTATAAACAAGGCAAGATGATTATCCTGATGGATGATGAAGGTCGAGAAAATGAAGGCGACTTATTGATTGCTGCTGAAAAAGTTACTAAAGAGGATATTAATTTTATGGCTACCCATGGTCGAGGATTGATTTGCTTAACGTTGACACAAGGACGCTGTCAGCAGTTAAATCTTCCTTTAATGGTCTCTCAGAATAGTGATCTTCACTCAACAAACTTTACTGTCTCTATTGAGGCAGCTTCTGGTGTAACTACAGGCATTTCAGCCTCTGATAGAGCTAAAACTATTCTAGATGCTGTAGCTAAAGATGCAAAACCAATTGACATTGTTCAGCCGGGTCATGTCTTTCCATTAATGTCTCAACAAGGTGGAGTTCTGATACGTGCAGGTCATACTGAGGCTGGTTGTGATTTGGCTCGATTGGCTGGTTTTGAGCCTGCCTCAGTCATTGTTGAAATTTTAAATGATGATGGCTCTATGGCTAGAAGCGAAGATTTACTGAAATTTGGAAAAAAACATGAAATCAAGGTCGGAAATATTGCCGACTTGATTCACTATCGAGTAGAAAATGAAAAAACAGTTGAAAGGATAAGTCAGAAGCCTTTTAAAACTAAATATGGTGAGTTTAAGCTTTATTCGTATCTTGACACTATCCATAACGATATTCATATTGCGTTAGTGAAGGGATCGATTGACGAGTCAAGTGAACCTTATGTCAGGGTTCATATGGAAAATATCTTTAAAGATGTTTTGCAAGAGGTTCAACGTGGATTTAGCATCAACAGTGCGCTTAATATGATTTCTGAAGTAGAGAATGGAGTTTTCTTGCTTTTGCGTAAGCAGGACAATCAGGCTATCCTTGAAAATATCGACAATCAAGACTATCGAAGTAATGATGACGGAAAAACGTTTGGAATAGGTGCGCAAATACTGGCTGACCTGGGAGTCACAAACATGAAATCTTTAGGTAAACCTAGAAAGTGGCCAGGATTAGAAGGTTTTGGTATAACGATCTCTGAATATATAAACATAAAGGAGTAAAAGAAATTGAAAACTATCGAAGGTGATTTAACTATTAGAGATAAAAAAATTGCACTCGTAGCTGCACGCTTCAACTCATTTATTGTTGAGCATTTAATTAATGGCTCAAAAGATACCTTGTTGAATTCTGGTGCTGAAGAGAGCGATATTGAACTCTTTTATGTGCCGGGAGCTTTTGAAATTCCCTTAGCTCTTAAAAAGATAGCTAGTAGTGGTAAATATGATGGTATTGTAGCCTTAGGAGCGGTAATACGCGGTGGAACACCTCATTTTGAATATGTTGCTGGAGAGTGTGTAAAAGGTATTTCAAAAGCATCTTTAGATTCAGAAGTGCCTATCGCCTTTGGTGTTTTAACCGTTGATACAGTAGAGCAAGCAATTGATCGTGCTGGTACTGATTCTGGAAATAAGGGTGCTGAAGCAGCAGAGAGTGTTATTAGAATGATAAATTTGCTTGAGCAATTGTGACTCCAAAACAACGCTCACGCGCTAGAGTCGTACAAGCTTTATATCAATGGTTAGTTTCTGGCGATGACTTGGCTGAGATTGAAAAACAATTTTTAAATCAGAAAGAAGGTAAGATTTCAAAATCTTTTTTTTCTAACCTGTTTACAAATATTCCTAAAAACATATCACTACTTGATGAGATTATAAAGCCCTCATTAGATAGAAGACTTGATGAACTCGGACCAACAGAACGAGCAGTTTTATATTTGGGAGTATATGAGCTTAAATTTCAGCCAGAAGTTCCATACAAGGTTGTCATCAATGAAGCTGTAGAGTTAACAAAACTTTATGGTGCAGAGAACGCTTATAAATTGATTAATAGTTCATTGGATATAATTTCACAAGACCTTCGTAGCGTTGAAGTGAGCGATTAATAAAAATACTAAAACCTATTAAAATAACTTTTTTCCGTTTAGAGCTTAGTTCTCTAATATTGAGTTTTATTTATCTGGACTATTAATTTTTCTCACTCTGGTTCTATATATTTTTTTGAAAAATATATTAAGTTGAATTAAACTAACATCGCAAATGAGTTTTATCTTAACCAATTTCATGGTAATATCTCATTTCCACAGAAAAAAATGACTTCAATTTGTTAATTGGTTCTGGTGAACTTTTTTCTAAAAAAGAAAGTATTTTTTTTATGGTTGTAGTTAGATGTAATATTTTTTCAAATTATAAGGAGAGAAAATGAAAGGTCTTTATAAAAAAATTGGAGCCACAATTGTCGGTGCAATAGCTACCGTTAATGTTATGGCTCTTGATGAGTTAAACGTTGCTTACTTTGAAGAGTGGCCTATGCCATTTGAATATGCAAAACAAATTGGTGCATATGACGAAGCTTTAGGAATGACAGTAAACTGGAGTGCTTTCGGTACTGGTACCGCAATGTCAGCCGCTATGGCTTCTGGAGATATTGATATCTCAGTGAGTCAAGGTGTTCCTCCATTTATTGTTGCAGCCTCTACAGGACAAGATTTACAAATTGTCGACGTGGCAGTTAGCTACGCTGACAATGACAACTGTGTTGTTGCGTCAGCTCTTGAAATTGACGCAAGTAATGCTTCTGAGTTGGCTGGATTAAAAGTTTCTGTGCCAATAGGTACCGCTGCTCATTACGGTTACTTAAAGCAAATGGATCATTTTGGGGTTGATGTAGCTTCAATGGATGTTGTTGATATGGCTCCACCAGAAGGAGCAGCTGCTTTTGCTCAGGGTAGTGTTGATGTATTCTGTGGCTGGGGTGGATCACTTCGCCGTGCTTTAGAGCATGGTAACGTGCTTTTGACTGGTGCAGAGAAGACAGCACTAGGTATCCTGGTTTGGGATGTAACTTCAACAACAGCGCAATTTGCTAATGAAAATGCTGAAGTTTTAGCGACATTCTTGGGAGTGACTGCTGCTTCTAATGCTATGTGGAATTCTGGTGGATTTACTTCACTGATGCTTCCTCATATTGCGAGAGATGCTGGCATGGACGAAGCTGCAACTGCCGACACTATGTCGACATTTGTATTCCCATCAGTTAGTAACCAACTATCAAGCGCATGGCTTGGCGGCTCAGGAATAACTTTCCTTAAGGGTGTAGCTGATGTATTTGTTAATGCTGGTGAAATCCCAAGCTCACGTGACTCATATGCAGGTGCAGTTAATACGGATGGTTTGAACTCGTTAGCAAGCCAATAAAATACTAAATATCGGACTTAAATAAATGTCTGATATCTAAGTATCTGTTAGAATTAAGGTGGCGCACTATTAGTGTGCCACCTTTTTTATGAAAAAATATCGGAGATTGATTTGAAGGGATTATCAATTGAAAACATATCAATGCGTTTTGATTTAAAAGATGGAAAATCAATTCAGGCACTAAAAGATATAACTCTGGAGATCGAAGAGGGACAAATTATTACCGTACTTGGGCCATCAGGTTGCGGTAAAACCACACTCTTAAATATTATTGCAGGTTTTTTAGCTCCGACTGAAGGGCAAGTCGTCCTTAACGATCAGACCGTTCTCGGTCCAGGTGCTGAACGTGGTATGGTTTTTCAGCAGGGAGCACTCTTTGAGTGGATGAATGTGCGTTCAAATGTTGCATTTGGACCAAGAATGAAAGGTATGCCAAAAGCAGAGCAAAATGAAAAAGTCCAACATCTGTTGGAAGTAGTCGGACTTAGTGATTTCGAAGACAAAGCGGTTTACGAACTTTCGGGTGGTATGCAACAAAGGGTTGCTTTAGCACGATGTTTGGCAAACGATCCAGATGTCATTTTGATGGATGAACCTCTAGGTGCGCTTGATGCTTTAACACGTGAAAAAATGCAAGGTCTGGTATTAAAGCTTTGGAAAGAAACAGGAAAGACAATTATGCTGATAACGCATTCTGTTGAGGAAGCAGTTTTGCTCGGTGAGCGACTTCTTGTTTTGGCTCCAAGACCAGGAAGGATTCTCAAAGAATACAAACTTCCTTATGCTGAAATGGGTTCTGGTATGGATCTTCGTGAAGTCAAAAAATCTGAAGGTTATATCGAAACCCGAGATGAAATACTTTCAATTATTTGGGAGATGGAAGAAGAAATTATGGGTAGAGTGGAGAACGACTAATGGCTATTTTACTGATTTATATTATTGTTTTCGTTGTCGCATTTTATCTAGTGCACTTAGTAACAAAAATGATGACTGCTCAGAAAGACTACACGAGCCTTAAAACTGTAACATTTGGTGATGAAAGTGCTGTTTCACCTAACCGACCTGCCTCAATTATCTCGGTTCTGGCTATTTTTATGATTTGGGGGGCATTTACGGGCTCAAAATTAATGCCATTTCACGCGCCAGGTCCTTTTATTGGTGAAACTACTTTTAGCTATACCGCAATCAATGCGGCGGGCGAGACCGATGACGCAGAGGTTATCGTTACTGTTTACGATATACAGTCCGGTAAAACACCTTCAAAAATGAAGATTGACCCGGGCGCTGGATTTGCAAAAAATGATACTGCCAACATTATAGCTTGGCGTAGTGGGTTAATTAAAGTAAAACGTAATGACGTTGGCAGTAAAGAGGATGGTTACAGAATTATTGCTATCAATGATCAAGAGATCTCACCTAGTTCAGAAGTTTTTATTGATGATGCTCGGGTCTATATGACCGCTAAAGGGACACTGAGTTTTACTCCAGAAAAAGGTTGGCAAATGCAACCGATCTGGCTACCTTCACCTGAAGCTGTTTGGTCGAGACTAATTCTGGTAGCTTCTGAAGGGTATAAAACTTTTACCTTAGCAGAACACCTTGGCTGGTCGCTTCTTCGTGTACTAGTTGGATTTTTGGCGGGCGCACTTGTCGGTATTCCGCTTGGTTACGCGATGGGACTTTCTGGCTGGTTTCGTGGCTGGTTTGATCCAATCGTCGAATTTATGCGTCCAGTTCCACCACTTGCGCTTATTCCACTGGTAATTATCTGGTTTGGGATTGGTGAAGAGGGCAAGATTATATTACTTTTCCTTGCATCATTATGGATCATGACAATTTCTGCCAGAGCAGGCGTTTCTGGAGTCAAGATTAGTAAAATTCATGCTGCATATTCTCTTGGTGCGTCAAAGCGACAAATCATGAGACTGGTAATTGTGCCTAATAGCCTACCTGAGATATTTACAGGTGCTCGTGTATCTATGGGGGTTTGCTGGGGTACCGTTGTCGCAGCAGAACTTGTTGCAGCTCAGAAGGGTGCAGGTATGATGATAATCAATGCTTCAAAATTTCAGATGACGGATCTCGTTATTATGGGAATCGTTCTGATTGGAGTGATCGGATACTCTATAGATATTCTCATGCGTATTGCAGAAAATTATCTTGTACCCTGGAAAGGTAAATAACCTTATAATTTTTGGTTTTTTAGTTTCACGTCAATTATGTCTGATATATTGCCTAAAAATGCACAAGTTGTAATTATTGGGGGAGGTGTTGTTGGATGCTCGGTAGCTTACCATCTCGCCAAACTTGGCTATACTGATATTGTCCTTTTAGAGCGAAAAAAACTTACCTCTGGAACTACATGGCACGCCGCAGGACTTGTAGGTCAAATGCGATCATCATTAAACCTAACTCAAATGGTTCAGTATTCAGGCAATCTTTATGAGACATTAGAAGCTGAAACAGGTATGGCTACAGGGTACCGTCGTACGGGTTCTGTGAGTATTGCAACTAATAAGGAAAGACTAAAAGAATTTAAAAGAAACGCTTCTCTGGCCAAAGTCCATGGTGTTGATGTTCAGATACTGTCTCCTTCAGAACTCAAAGAAAAAATTAATCTATTTAATTTAGATGATGCTGTAGGTGGAGCCTGGATTCCTAAAGACGGTAAAACTGATTGTACAAACGTTGCAATGGCTCTTGCTAAAGGGGCTAAAAACAATGGAGTAAAAATATTTGAAGACCTTAAAGTGACTGGGATCCATCAAGAAGATGGAAAAGTCAAAGGTGTCCAGACTGAATTAGGCGACATACAATCCAGTGTTGTTGTTAACTGCGGAGGAATGTGGGCAAGGGAAATTGGCAAAATGGCTGGAGTATCAGTACCTCTTCATGCTTGTGAGCATTTTTATTTTCTAACCTCATCCGTTCCAGATTTGGGTGATATGCCTGTTGTAAGAGTGCCCGATGAGTCTGCGTATTACAAGGAGGATGCTGGAAAAATTTTAATAGGTTTATTTGAGCCAAACGCAAAACCTTGGGGGCAGAATGGGATACCCGAAGATTTCTGTTTTGACCAAATAGAGGATGACTTAGAGCACTGTATGCCTTACCTTGAATTGGCA
Source organism: gamma proteobacterium SCGC AB-629-P17 (assembly GCA_000372785.1). Classification (GTDB taxonomy): domain Bacteria; phylum Pseudomonadota; class Gammaproteobacteria; order PS1; family Pseudothioglobaceae; genus Pseudothioglobus. The sequence goes on from KB889802.1 coordinate 8,007, forward strand.
ATGAAGAGATTGCCGGTAATTGAAAACTTAGGTATAGAAACCTTTTTCAATGGCCCGGAAAGTTTCACACCCGATGATAATTTTCAAATAGGCGAATCACCTGAATTAAGAAACTTTTTTGTTGCAGCTGGATTCAATTCAATTGGCATTCAGGCTGCTGGAGGAGCAGGCAAATACCTTGCAGAATGGATTGTTGCTGGGGAGCCTCCTTGCGATTTATGGGAGGTCGATATCAGAAGAAACGACCCATTCCAAAATAATAAACTTTATCTAGCTAATCGAGTCACAGAGACGCTAGGTTATCTATACGAAAATCATTTTCCATATCACCAATATAGCACTGCTAGAGTCTAGAGGTTGCTTGCCTTGATTTAGAGGCATTCGCTGAAAATCGCGATACAAAGTGTTTCAAATCTTTAATTTTTTCTTCTTTCTTAGTATTATCTGCTCGCATTCTTTCCTGAATAGCGGTCGCTACAATCATAAAGTTGTCGTAGCTTCCAGGAAAAACATTCAACGCGCCATAATCAAGGTCAGCCATATGTGTGCAGACGCCATTCAAAAAATGTCGGTCATGAGAAATAATCACCATGGTTGACTTGCGGGCGCTCAATATACCTTCCAACCAGCGAATTGAGTTGATGTCTAGGTTATTCGTTGGTTCATCCAATAGGAGTACATCAGGCTCAGAAAAAAGGGCCTGAGCCAGCAGAACTCGTAATTTCCATCCAGGTGCAATTTCATTCATCAAGCCATAGTGCTGTTCAAGAGGAATTTCAAGGCCCAGCAACAATTCGCTTGCCGAAGATTCGGCGGAATAACCATCCATCTCTGCAAACTGCATTTCCAATTCTGCAACCTTAATTCCATCCTCTTCAGTCATTTCAGGGAGGGTATAAATACGGTCTCTCTCTTCCTTAATCTTCCATAATTCCTTATAGCCCATAATTACAGTGTCGACTACACGATACTTTTCAAAAGCGAACTGGTTCTGTGACAAAATACCAAGCCTTTGGCCTGCACCCACCGTGACCGAACCATGGGTTGGCTTTAACTCTGCTGTCAATATTTTCATTAAAGTCGATTTGCCGCAACCATTGGCTCCTATCAAGCCATAACGTTTACCATCCTGAAACCTAACAGATATATTTTCAAACAAGGGTTTTTCACCAAATTGCATGGTGACATTGGCAGTAGAAATCATGTACTTGGCTTAATTTTTAAAATGAAGCATTATCCCATATAGACTTAATTAAAGCTCAACTTTTATCCTTTAGGATATCTACTTAAACTTGTCCATATTGAGTATAAAATACAGTTTAAGATGCTATCAGATCAAACCATGAGAACCAGGCAAATGCCAGATAAGTCGTTACTATCTGTGATAATAGCCTTGATTATTTTTGGCTGGATCATGTCATTTTCAGCTTCACTTGCCTACTTTGAAAGTTATTCATACTTCTTCAAACAGACGCTTTTCATAATAGTCGCTCTCGCTGCAGGTCTTGGAATTCTCAATACACCGATTTCGGTTCTTCAAAAATATTCGATGCCTTTATTTATTCTCTCTCTTGTCCTCCTGGTTGTTGTTTTTTTTCCGAAGCCAATTGGCCATGAGGTCAATGGCTCATCCCGTTGGATCAATTTTGTTTTCTTTAAGTTTCAACCTTCTGAACTCATGAAACTATCGATGGTACTTTTTATGGCTGGATTTTTAATACGTCAAGAGAGTGATGTTCGTAGCCCCTGGGTGGGGTTTATTAAAACCATATTTATTATTGGTATTGCCGATGTTTTACTATTGTTTGAAACTGATTTTGGCGCCCTATTAATCATTTCATTGACGGCATTAGCGATGCTTTTTGCAGCTGGTTCATATCTAAAACAGCTCGGCATTGTCACTACAGGCTTGTTTACCGTAGTAGGAATATTTATAACATTCAACCCCAACCGTTTGGACCGACTAACATCATTCTGGAACGATTACACTCAAGTTCATCAAACATACCAAGCCTTGATAGGCATTGCCAGAGGAGAATGGTTTGGCACTGGACTGGGAGGCGGCATTCAAAAATACGCTTTGTTGCCTGAAAGACATACCGATATGATTTTTGCAACAATTGGAGAAGAGTTGGGAATTGTAGGCATGCTTTTTGTCTTATTGTCATTTACCTATATATTGACCAAAGGTTTCAATATTGCGAAATTAGCATTGAAGAAGGGGAGAAAATACAGCTCCTATGTTGTCTTTGGTATTTGTACATGGTTTGCAATGCAAGTTACTGTCAACATTGGTATGAACCTGGGACTCCTTCCCCCTAAAGGATTTACCTTGCCGCTGTTAAGTTATGGTGGAACTTCGATGATTTTTGCCGTCATCTCATTAGCTATTATTCTGAGAGTCGATATGGAAAACAAAACAAACTATTTTAAACAAAGAAAATATGTCTAAAAAAGTTCTAATTATGGCCGGCGGTACTGGCGGTCATATTTTTCCAGCACTTGCCATTGCAAAAGAACTAACTAACCAAGGCGCTAAAATTGAGTGGTTGGGCGGTCGAAACAGTATGGAAGGATCACTAGTACCAAAACATGGCTATCAACTCCATCGTGTCCATACCAGTGGCTTAAGAGGAAAAAACCTTCTAACACTTTTAAAAGCTTTTTTCTTGCTATGCCTCGGTTTGATTGAAACGATTTTTGTTTTTCTCAGGTTTCGACCTGACAGAGTTGTTGGTATGGGCGGCTATGCTTCGGGTATTGGAGGCATTGTTGCCAAAATATTTTTTATCCCCTTAATTATTCATGAACAAAACGCCATCCCAGGAACTACAAATAAATTGCTCGGAAAGTTTGCTCAACAAAGCCTCCAGGCTTTTGAAAATACCTTTGATTTATCGATAAAAGCTGTAACCGTTGGCAACCCTATTCTGTTCACTCCAGAGCTTAAAAATACACCTGAATTAGTGAATAATCTGCTTGTTTTGGGCGGTTCACTTGGCGCCCAAAAAATTAATGAAACGATTACAAGTATCAAAACACCACTAAATATATGGCATCAGACCGGTGTCAAACATTTAGAGTCTGTCAAACTGGCATATCAAAACAATCCGAATACCAATCTTTGTATTGAATCGTTTATAGAAAATATGGCAGAGGCTTATGCATGGGCAGATGTGGTTGTATGCCGTTCTGGAGCAATGACTGTATCAGAATTGGTGGCAACTAAAACAATAGCTATTCTTGTTCCTTTTCCTTACGCAGTTGATAACCATCAAACAAAAAATGCTCAATACCTGTCTGATCAGGGTGCTGGTATATTACTTGAAGAGTCTCTTCTAAATGCAGAGACTATAGACATGCAATTACGCTCCTTAACCACTAATAAATTAAAAGAAATGACAAGTGCTTTGGAGTCACTTCAAATACCCAGTCCAGAGAAAATGATTGTCGATTATATATTAATACCTAATCGATCAAAAAGTAGCTGATCATTTGCGACAGTTGGGTTATCGGTTGTCAGTAATTGCTCACCATAAAAAATTGAATTTGCACCAGCAAAGAAACAAAGTGCTTGCATACTTTCGCCCATTTCGAGTCTTCCTGCAGATAAGCGTACGACTGATTTAGGCATTAAAATTCTTGCTACTGCAATGGTTCGCACGAACTCGCTTTCGCTTGGTGGTTTGACATTCTCGAAAGGAGTGCCTGGTATTGGTACCAATAAATTAATAGGAACACTGTCAGGATGTATATCCAAATTAGCTAAGGATTGAAGCATTGATGCGCGGTCTGTTTCAGTTTCTCCCAAACCCAAGATCCCACCACTGCAGACGTTAATGTCAGCATTTTTTACCGCCTCTAGAGTGTCTAGTCTGTCCTGGAAGTGTCGAGTCGTGACAACGTTAGAGTAGTGCTCCTTTGAGGTATCTATATTGTGATTATAGTAATCTAAGCCAGCATCTTTCAATGTACAAGCTTGCTCCTGAGTGAGCATACCCAAAGTGACACATGTTTCCATACCCATCGCTTTGACACCCTTGATCATTGGAATCACTTTGTCAAGACTTTTATCGGTGGGATTTCGCCAAGCAGCCCCCATACAAAATCTAGAGGCTCCCTTCTCTTTCGCTTCTTTTGCTTGTTGTAACACTTGATCAATTTCCATTAATTTTTCTCGCTCAAGACCAGTATCGTATTTGGAGCTTTGAGAGCAATAAGAACAATCTTCTGGGCAGGCACCAGTCTTAATATTAAGTAAAGAGCTGACCTGAACTTGGTTTGGATCAAAAACCTCTCTATGTATACTGTGAGCCATAAAAATTAGATCATTAAAAGGCATCTCAAAGAGCGCCTTTATTTCTTCTAATTTCCAATCATTTCGAACTTCGATCATTTTCTTTTATGAGATTTTTTGATTAATTTTACCGTATACCGAAGTCATAAAAATAACAATAAAAAGCCGCGCATTGCGCGGCTTTTTATTTTCTTAATGCTGAATTATTAGCAGCTATAGTATAGATCGAACTCAAGCGGCTGAGGTGAAGATCTCATTGCTGTGACTTCTTGCATTTTTAATTCAATAAATGAATCAATAACCTCATCAGTAAAGACACCACCCTGCTTTAGAAATTCACGGTCTTCATCTAATGCTTCAAGTGCTATGTGGAGCATACCGCTAACCTTTGGTATACCTGTTGTGTCAGATTCGTATAGGTCTTGGTCAACAGGTTCTCCTGGATGAATCTTGTTCTTAATGCCATCCAGACCTGCCATAAGCATCGCTGCAAAAGCCAAGTATGGGTTTGCAGTTGAATCCGGGAAACGCACTTCAACACGACGACCTTTTGGGTTTGAAACATAAGGAATACGAATCGCGGCAGAACGGTTTTTAGCCGAATAAGCTAGCATTTCTGGCGCCTCAAAACCGGGAACCAGACGTTTGTATGAGTTTGTAGAAGGATTGGTAATGGCATTTAAGGCACGAGCATGCTTGATAATGCCTCCAATGTAGTAAAGCGCTGTTTCACTGAGATTACCATAACCGTCACCGTCAAATATGTTGACACCATCTTTCGAAAGAGACTGATGGACGTGCATACCATTACCATTATCAACCGCAATCGGTTTCGGCATGAATGTAGCAGTTTTGCCATATAGATGAGCAACGTTGTGAACACAGTACTTTAAGATTTGTGTTTCGTCGGCCTTTTTCACCATTGTATTGAATAATGCGCCAATTTCACATTGTCCTGCAGTACCCACTTCATGGTGATGGACCTCTGTCGTTACACCCATCTCCTCGATCGCCAAACACATTTGAGATCGGAGGTCATGCAACGAGTCGACAGGAGGCACCGGAAAGTATCCACCCTTGATGTGTGGACGGTGACCTTTGTTACCACCTTCCATATCTTCAGCCGAATTCCAGGCAGCCTCTTCAGAACTGATCTCATAAAAAGCCTTACCCAAACCAAAACCTGCATCCCACTTGATGCCATCAAAGACAAAGAATTCAGGCTCGTTACCGAAATAAGCTGTATCAGCAATACCAGTTTCTATAAGGTAGGCCTCTGCACGAGCAGCAAGAGATCGGGGATCTTTAACATAAGGCTTCAAATCATTTGGTTCAATGACATTGCAACGCACATTGAGTGTCACCTCTTCAGTAAAAGGATCCAATATAGCCGTTTCAGTATCTGGCATTAAAATCATGTCAGAATCATTGATATCTTTCCAGCCAGCAACCGAAGAGCCGTCAAACATTTGACCCTCTTCTAATTTTTCAACATCGATTGTATGTGAGGGCACACTTACGTGTTGTTCTTTACCTTTGGTATCGGTAAAACGAAAATCAACAAACTTTACGCCTTGATCTTCAATCATTTTTATTACATCTTTTGCAGACATATTAATCTCCTAATATATATAAATTAGATTAAGCTTTGACAGGCATTGTCAGGAAAGTCTGCGCCGTTGCAAACAAAATATTGACTCTCAGAGAGGTCAACATGAGTATTTTTTTCAGAGGTCGATTATACCTAATTCTTTTCAATTAACAGAACAATTTTTTCAGCTCGCTCTTCAACCTCAAGAACGCTATGGCCATGCACTCTGCACCAAGCCGGAATGTCATGTTTAACGCCAGGGTCAGTCGCAAAAATCTCAATCTTGTCACCCACAGATAGATCACCAATCTTTTGACTGAGTTTAATTACCGGCATTGGGCACATCAGTCGAGTTGCATCCAAAGTATGTGTCATTTGATCCACTTCTTAGGCATCAAATAATGATTATATAGTTTTTCTTCTTCGCTATCCTCTTTCACTTGGAACTGATATGACCATCTGACCTCTGGAGGCATTGACATCAAAATCGACTCCGTTCTACCGCCACTTTGAAGACCAAACAAGGTTCCCCGATCATAAATCAAATTAAATTCAACGTAGCGACCTCGGCGATAAAGTTGAAAATCTCTCTCCTTTTTTCCATAAGTAGTATCTTTTCGCTTTACGACGATTGGAAGATAAGCCTCGGTAAAGTGATCACCCACACTTTTTATAAATTCAAAGCATCTATCAAAGCCACCCTCATTAAGGTCATCAAAAAATAGCCCTCCTATACCGCGTTGTTCGTCTCTATGATTAAGATAGAAATATTCATCACACCATTTTTTGTATTTTGAATAAACTTTTTCACCAAAAGGAAGGCAAGCTTTTTTGGCGGTCGTATGCCAATGCACTGCATCCTCATCAAATCCATAGAAGGGGGTTAAGTCAAATCCTCCTCCGAACCACCATACAGGATCTTTTCCGGGCTCTTCTGCAACAAAAAAACGTACATTTAAATGGACAGTGGGTACGTATGGATTCTGCGGATGGAGCACCAAAGAAACTCCAAGCGCAGTATATTTTCTGCCTTCCAACTCTGGTCGAAGAGCGGTTGCAGATTTTGGCATTTTATTGCCTTGAACGATTGAGAAGTTGACACCTCCTTTCTCAAAGACATTGCCATCACAAATAACACTGGTAATGCCACTCCCATTTCCATCTTTCTTTGTCCAGTGATCATTTTCAAAAATAGCGCCACCATCGAGCGACTCCAAATCAGAACAGATGTTTTCTTGCAATTGTTGAAGATATTTTTTTACTTGCTCTATCATCGATGGCGTTTCCCTGTAACCAAATCAATTATTATCGAAGGTTCTGAATTATACTTATTTGGAGGCAATGCATACAAAAGGGATTCATTAAAGTAAGCCTTCAATTCAGTCATATTTGTAGCAACTTTTTGACCTTGCAGATTAGCACTAGTGGAAATTAGTGCAGAGCCGGTATTTTCGCAAAAATAAATCACTAACGGATCAGAGGTAATTCTCACAGCAACAAGATCACTGGATCCACTAATTAAACTTGATGTACTTGCAGATTTTGGCACTAAATAGGTCGTAGGGACGCTAGTTGGCTGACCAAGCTTGTTTCTTAAGTTAATATCAAGATTTGTATCAATATAGGGTAATACATACTCCACATCAGAAGCAAGTAATATAAAACCCTTATCAAGGTCTCTTTGTTTGAGGTCAATCAATTCTTTAATCGCTCTTGGATTGTTCACCAAGCAAGCTAAACCGTAGACTGTATCGGAAGGATGCGCAATAACTCCTCTCATTAAATGACGCAAAGCTAACTTTTTTTCAATCATTGAGATCATTTTTTAGCTCTGGGATGAAACTCATCATAGACTTTCGATAATTCCAAAAAATCTAAGTGCGTATATACTTGGGTACTTTTAATACTCTTGTGACCCAAAAACTCTTGTACAGACCTAAGATCATGACTTGATTGAAGGAAATGAGTCGCAGCAGCATGGCGAAGCATATGGGGATGAACGTTGACAGTCACTCCAACTTCAAGAGCTCTTTTTTTGACAATATTTTGTACAGTACGAGGGCTAATTCTATGATTTTTTGAGTTCACAAATAAGGCATCATTTTCACAGCCAGGCCTCTTTGATAGATATATTTCAACTGCACCAATGGCTGAACGCCCTATTGGCGAAAATCGAGTCTTTCCGCCCTTACCTTTTACTCTCACAAATCCCTCTTCTAGATCAAGATCATTGATGTCAATACCTACCAACTCGGAGACTCTCAAGCCACATGAATACATTAGCTCTATCATAACCACCGCACGTAGCTCTGAATATAACCCAGAACTCAAAGTGGTCATTCTTTTAAGGTCATCAAAATCGATTGTTTTTGGTAAAACTTGATCAATTTTAGGAGTCTGGATAGAAATCACACAATTTTCAGTCAATACACCCTGTTTCACCAGAAAAGCAAAAAAACCGCGTATCGAAGATAAATACCTTCTGATTGACCTTGCAGATACCCCTCTATGACGAAGCCCCATAACAAAAAGATTTAAAGTATCAGTCTCTACATCTTGCCATTCAACAACAGAATTTTCTAAACAAAAAGATAGAAACTTAGATAAATCTCTTTGATAGGCAGAAATAGTGTTCGAGGCATAGAGTTTCTCGACCTCAAGGTAGGCAACAAATTGATCAATTTGTTCAACTAAAATATGGCTTTGGTACTTGTTTTTTTCCTGATTGACCATATCTTAGCATTTTACGTTAAACGATAAAGGAATTCATATGAGTCAAAAACAAACACACGCGTTTCAAACAGAAGTATCTCAACTGCTTCACCTTATGGTTCACTCCTTATACTCTAATAAAGAGATTTTTTTAAGGGAGTTGATCTCAAACGCTTCAGATGCGATCGATAAACTTAAATTTGAATCACTGTCTAATGATTCATTGGTTGAGGGAAAGGAAGAACGAAACATCCATATTGATGTTGATAAAGAGGCTGGAACGATCACAATCAGAGACAACGGTATCGGCATGAACCAAGATGAAGTGATGGAAAATATCGGTACTATAGCAAACTCGGGAACTCGAAAATATCTAGAAAGTCTTGACAAAAATCAAGCTCAAGATTCGAACCTAATCGGGCAGTTTGGAGTTGGCTTCTATTCATCATTTATAGTTTCAAATACAGTTACCCTTATCAGCCGAAAAGCAGGAGATAAAAAGGTAAATGGAACCAAATGGGTCTCTAAGGGTAAAGGAGATTATTCCATCGAAACAATAGAAGTAGATGAATGTGGAACATCGGTTACTCTTGATATCAAAAAAGCTGAAAAAGAGTTCCTGGATGATTATCGCATTCGTGGCATTGTCTCTAAGTATTCAGACCATATAACTGTTCCAATTATGATGATTAAATCTTCAGAAGATGAGAACCTTATTGAGTATGAGACGATCAACAAAGCAACCGCTTTTTGGGCTCAAGATAAAAAAGATCTATCGCAAAAGGATTATGATGAATTCTATAAATCATTAACCTATGATTTTGAGGGGCCTTTGACTCAAATATACAATAAATTGGAAGGCAAGCTAGACTATACATCTTTACTTTTTATACCTAGAAAGGCACCATTTGATATGTGGGAACCTAAAAGAAAAGGTGGAGTAAAGCTCTATGCTAAGAGAGTTTTTATCATGGAGGGTAATGAGGAACTATTGCCTCAATATCTGCGCTTTATCAAAGGTGTCATCGATACAGATGATCTATCGCTCAATGTTTCTAGAGAAATTTTACAAGGAAGCAAAGTGGTTGATACGATTCGTAAAGCGTCTGTTAAACGAATCCTGTCTGAGTTGGATAAGATGTCAAAAAATAAGCCAGAGGATTATGCAATATTCTGGAAAGAATTTGGCATGGTTATGAAAGAAGGAGTTGTTGAAGATTTTGCCAATAAAGACAAAATTTCAAAGCTATTGCGATTCGCTACAACTAACAATGGTAGTGAAGAACAAACAGTTTCACTTAAAGATTATGTTGAACGTATGAATGATGATCAAAAAACCATTTATTACGTAACTGCCGACAACTACACTGCTGCTAAAGGTTCACCTCATTTGGAAATTTTTAAACAAAAGGATATCGAAGTGTTGCTTTTATCTGATCGCGTTGATGAGTGGCTTGTAGCAAATTTTGGTGACTATGAAGAACTTCCTCTTAAATCAATTGCTAAAGGCGACCTAGAAGACTTGGATTCAAAAGAAGATAAGAAGAAAAAAGAAAAAACAGCCAAAGATTTTGAAAAGGTCATCGATAAGGTACAAAAGATCCTTGAAAATCAAGTCAAAGAGGTTAAGGTTTCGAGTCGTCTAAGTGAATCCCCTTCTTGCCTTATTGCTGATGAAAACGAGATGGGCAGCAACATGGAACGCATCATGAAGTCACTAGGCCAAGATGTCCCAGAAACTAAGCCAATTCTTGAAATTAATCCAAAACATCCTTTGGTTAAAAAACTCAAAACCAAGGTCGATAAAGATCTCGTGAAGGTTTTATTTGACCAAGCTGTTCTCAGCGAAGGAGGACAAATCAAAGAACCAGCTGAGTTTGTGAAGCGCATGAATAAGCTCATGCTTGGATAATTAATATTGATGTAATAAAAAGCCCGATTAATTGGGCTTTTTATTGAATGGCTTAATGCTTTTAAGAATTCCTCTCAGGATAGCCACCTCTTCTTTTTCCGGATAACTACGACCAAACAATCTCCTAAGACGACGCATTAGTAAGCTTTTTAGTCGCTTCTCGTCAAAATAATCAATATGCTCGAGGACCTGTTCAAGATGAACATAAAAGCCTTCTAACTCTTCAAAACTCGCCAATTCGTTGCTAGAGTTCTCAAAATCTATCTGGATATTATTGACAAAGTTTTGATAAGCGAATACCTGAATCGCAGATGCAACATTCAATGAAAAATAATCAGGATTACCAGGAATGGTCATGAGAATGTGACATAGGTCTAATTCTTCATTAGTAAGTCCAGAATTCTCGGTCCCAAAAATAACAGCGACCTGTTGTTTCGATTTAGCTAGAGTTTTTTGTATTTCGTTACAAGTGTCTAATACATCCATCTGTTTCCATTTAATGTTACGTTGACGAGCACTTGCACCTATAACCAAATGAACTCCATCTAATGCTTCCTCTAAAGAACTACAAACAACGGCATTTGATAAAACATCGTCTGCACCACTGGCTCTTGCAGTTGCTGCAGCAGAGGGATATTTATTAGGATTAACTAAAAACAATCGAGACAGTGACATATTTTTCATAGCCCTTGCGGCTGCTCCAATATTGCCAGGCTCTGTAGTCTCCACCATGACAATCCTCACTTTATCAAAAGCCGGCGAGGTATAATTCGTGTCTTTAATTATTTGGCTCATTAACCATGCATCCTACCGTTAATATTGCAGTTCGAGCTGCCCGTGCAGCTGGTGATGTTGTCCTCAGGTATCACAACCAAATCGATTTACTGACCATCGAAAATAAGTCAGAAAATGACTTTGTTTCTGAGGTCGATAAAGCGGCTGAAAATGCCATTATAAACGAGATTAAAAAAGCCTTTCCAGAACATTCGATTTTAGGGGAAGAGACGGGGGAGATTCTGGGAGATAGTTCTTATCAGTGGGTTATTGACCCTTTAGACGGAACAACAAACTATTTGCATGGCTTTCCGCAATATGCCATCTCTATCGCCTTATTTGAAAAAAAGATTTTAACCCATGGTGTCGTTTATGACCCTTTTAAGGAGGAACTCTTCACGGCTTCAAAGGGTGAAGGTGCTTACCTCAATAATGAAAGAATGAGAGTTACCAGTACAAATGGTCTTCAAAACACATTAATTGGCACAGGATTTCCTTTCAGGCATCCACAACACCTTGATTGCTACCTAAAAACTTTTAAGGCTATTCACCCCCATGTGTCTGGCATTCGTAGGGCAGGATCTGCTGCACTTGACTTAGCTTACTTAGCTGCTGGACGTTTGGATGGTTTCTGGGAAATTGGACTTAACTCTTGGGATATAGCTGCTGGAGCTTTATTGGTGAAAGAGGCAGGTGGATTTATTGGAGACTTCTCAGGCAGAGACCAGTACTTAGAGACAGGTAATGTTGTCGCCGGAAATGCCGATGTCTACAAAATCTTGCTAAAAACAATACACCCGCACCTAACTCAAGAATTGCAACGATAAAAATTGTTCAGTCAACTAAAGTCTATTTTATGTGGCTATAGATTAATATATTCACCATCACACATCAAACGAAATTTGGACATTTGTACTAAGTTCAAATTAAAATATAATGAATATATGAAAAAACTCTTTCTGCTCTTACTGCTATCTCTTGGTTTAACTGCTATCTCTTATGCTGGCCCTTATGACGACTGGCCTGATGATGCTATATGTATGTGGCTTGACATGAAGCCAACACATGCAGGTTATCTAGGGGAAGCTAAAAAAAGAAGTCTAACTTGCGAGGGTGGTAAAGCTGTTGCAGGTGCAGCTCCAGCAAAAACTACGACTAGTACTAAAAGTACAACTTCTAGTAAGAAAACAACTTCTACTAGTCCTTCGTCAGTCTGGAAAGACAATGGTGTTTCAGATAACGTTGCGAAGCAACTCTCTAAGGTTGGAGTGAATTCTACTATTAACTATATGGGTGAAACCTATTATTACACTATTAATAGCAGCAAAATAAATAATAACATTGATAAAGTAAAACAAGTTTTCAATGACGGATTTAGCCACTTTACATACGTTATTTCTAACACAAATAAATTCTATCTTGATAGATGTGTAAAAATTCGAGGCTTTAATGAAGCAAAAGATCAGTGGAATATTATTAAAAGTGATTTTTCAACTTCCTGCCTTGATAAAGATTCCATTTCTTCAATGTCTAAGTCCATTAAAAAGCAAATATTAGAAGTCCTTTTAGAAATCCCAGATGCCGTATTTGTTATAAGCTTGAAGTCTGGATTTGAATTTAAACATTACTTACCAAATGGCATAAACCAGAATATATGGCTCACTGAATTTGAGCAGAAAAAATCTGTACGGGATGGCTTTAATGATCAATGGAGATTGATAGCTGAAGATCTAAAGGATATACCTGAGGATAATTTAGTCTTCAATCTTCTTAATGAGCCAGAGTTTGAGAACTTTAAAGGGGGTAATGCTCGAAAAACATGGGAAAAATGGACAACAGAGACGGTAGATGTTATTCGAGCTATTTCTCCAGAGAGAACTATCATTATTGAAGGGATTTATAAAGGTCTTTTTGCAAGACATAATGGTCCCGCAAACGTTATCAGGCCAATTTCAAGAAAAAATATCGTATACGGATTTCACTATTATCCGAATGAAGAATGGGCTAAACAAGATTATTATGGCATAAGAGGAAAAGGCGTTCCTATGCCCTCACTCAATAAGTCTAAAAATGATTTTAGACAACTGGTTGATTATTCCAATTCTTACAAAGTCCCTGTAGCAGTTACTGAAATAGCAATTACTGGCCCTTGTGAAGGTTATGGTCCTTTACAAGAAGATAATGCCAAATACGCTGAAATGGCTTATGAGGCATTAGTGCCTAATGGAATCGGCATGACTTTTTGGGGCCTTGAAAGCTTAATGTCTCCTTATCAGCGTATTAAAGGTCGCTGCTACGATCTTTTTGACAAAGAATTGATTCCTGATGACATGTTATTTAAAGCACTAAGATTAACACCGAAATTAACGACAGCAACTACGACTAAAATCAATAAAACTGATAAAACAACTAAAGTAGCAACATCCGATTTAGAAATTTCTGGTAAATCTGTTGGCCAATTCAACATGAAGAAACTCAGTGAAAACTCCAATCCAAAGCTCGGAGTCTTTTCTACCATTACCAATTCATTTGATGTAAACCAAGACGGGCATGATGACTTAATAGTTGGCAATACTAATTTGAACTCTGATGATCGAAACCAGCAAAACGAATTTGCTAAGCCCGTTATTTTGTTTTGGGATAACAACATTAAAGAATATGTTGTCAATGATGATGTCCAAAAAGCCCTGCCCTTTATGTATTACCCTAGGAGAATTCATGTCTCAATTAACCCAAAAACCGGGTTGACGCATTTGTTCATTGCTGATACTGGTTTTGACTTATTTAATTATGATTTTTCCAAAGGCATAGCTAATCTTCCACCGAATTGCGGCGCACAAAACCATCTGATTACTTATGACCCATCCTCAGGCAAAGCCTCTGAGATTCAGTTGCCAAAATTATATGATTACTCTCATGGACTTGCTGCAGCGGATCTCAATGGAGATCAAATAACCGATTATGTATTACTTAATAGCCCTTACATTAAGTTTCCAGCAAAATGTTCATTTAATGGTATGGCTTATACAAATGAAAGCTATATTCTTTATTCAAACAAAAACGGCGGCTTTGATAGGGTTGATATTGAAATTAACTACAAGGGTTATTCAAAAGCACCGACAATAACTTCCGGCATAGCGATTGTTGATGATAACAATGATGCTTTCTTACTAGTGGGTATGGAAGGTTCTGGAAGTGGTATATACGCACTCAAGCAAGACTCAAAAGCCTCATTTACTGAAACCAGCAGAGTTAATGCTCCAGTAATTATGAGAGAGGGGGATAATCCGGGTGCATATTCAGAGGTTCTTTATGCTGATTTAGATTCAGATGGTTCAAAAGAAGTTGTTGCTAGTATTAATACTCAAAGTTGGAAAGGTCGATATATACAACTCCTTGATTTTAGCAATGGCGAACTCAGAGATAGGTCTGAGGATGTAGTTCAGTTACCTTCAAATACAATAAAAACAGGTAACGATTGGTGCCATCATTTATTTTTTAATGAAAAAACAGCCTGGAATCAGCCGATTTTAACTTGTACTCATCTTACTGCACTTTCTAAATCTAAAGGTTATTTCTATACATGGACAAAAAACAAACTACAGTTTGCAAAAATCAAATCAAAAAACTTAAGCCAATGGGTCAAACGGTTCTATCCAGTAACTATAGATCAGAAAACTGTTTTTTTAGGGCAGGAAATTCATGGTGAAAGAAATGTTAACGGTTTTTCATTTTATGACTCAATTAAACTTTATTTAATTGAACCTCCACTGAGTGAAGCAGAAGTAGTTGCCACTAAAGAAAAGGAAGAAGTTGCAGCTAATGTTCAAACTACCGAACTATTAACAAACATTGAAACATCAAATGCTTTTGATGGCTCTTATACATTTACGCTTATTGTACCGCCTATGGATGGGCTTGGATATGGCACTCTAGAAATAAATAAAGGCATAGTAACTATTAGCAAAGATAGTAAAGGTATGGTAGCACCAAAGTATGATAGTTTTGAGGGTCGAATTGACCAAAATGGAGACATTGTGGCTACTTTTTATTTTAACCCTTGTAACAAATGTGGCTTTGAAGATAAATCAGTCGTGTTTAAAGGAAATATCAATAAGAAAAAGCTAAGTGGCATGTACAACGATATTCAAATTTATTTCTATTTATCAAGTAAACAATTTTAGTAATTATCTATTTCAATTAACTATATTCACACTTTGAATGGTACGGGGAGCCTAACACCCCTACATAGTCATTTCCTGAAAGAATTAAGGGTGAAGTAAAGCCAATTGCTTACCATTGTATTTCGAACTAATAGGCAACATCAAATATACTATTGCTGAGCTCTTGCTTTCCGGTAAAGGGTTTTTAGTTGTGTCTTCTGCAGGGTATGCTGCCCTTCTCATCTCTGTTCTCATCACTCCAGGATCTAGGGTATTGACTCTAATATTTGTCTTTTCCAGCTCTTCGGAAAGTGTTTTAGCAAAACCTTCAACAGCAAATTTACTCACTCCATAGGCTCCCCAATAAGCTTTCGCTTCTCTGCCTTGTTCTGCCGACAGAAACAATATTCTTGCATCGTCTGATTTGTTGAGTAGTGGAATCAAAAACTGTGTCAGCATAAAAGGCCCATTCAGATTGATCTGCAATGTGGAATACCATAATTTAATGTCGTATTGATCAACCGGCATCATCGTACCTAGAATGGCAGCATTATGAATCAGCCCATCGAGCCTTTCAAATTGATTAAATATGTCGTCTTGAAGTGACTGGTAATTCTCAGGGGTTGCTCCTTCTATATCTAACGGATACAGAATTGGCTCTTGAAAGCCTTTTTCAATGACGGCATCATAGGCATACTCCAAAGAGCCTAAGTCTCGACCCAACATGATTACCGTTGCGCCAGCCTTAGATAAATCCATTGTCATAGCCAAACCAAAACCTCGGTTTGCCCCCGTCACCAATATAACTTTGCCTTTAAGTTCGCCTTCTCTAACTTTATGGCTTGAAGGGATTATCATTCACTCAATTTCTTTTTTGGAGCTACGCCGAGCGTTTTAATTTTTTCTGCTCTACTTATTAAATTACCTTTCCCTGTAGCAAGCTTTTTACGTGCCTCAGAATAACCATCTTTGGCTTTATCTAAATGACCTTCTACCCTATCCAGCTCTTCAACAAAGAGTGCTAGCTTGTCATACATAGCACCAGCCTGTCTCGCTATTTCTTCAGAGTTTTTGTTTTGATTAGCAGTTTGCCACATAACATTGACTAACTTTAAGCTCATACTCAGCGAAGATGGAGAAACCAACAAAATGTTTTTTTTAAGAGCATCACTGTGTAAACTTTGTTTTTTGTTGTATGCGCTCAAGAGCGCCCCTTCAATGGGGATAAATACAAAAATAAAGTCAAGTGTTTTAACACCTTCTAGGTTTTCGTATTCCTTGAGGCTTATATTATTAACTTGGTTTTCTATTGATTTAACATGTTTATTTAGTGCTTCTTCGTTTGATGTATCTTCAACATAATTTCTATAATCTTTGAGAGAAACTTTTGAGTCAATAACGATATCTTTTTCATCGGGTAAATGCAGTATTACATCGGGCTGATATATTTCGCCAGTTTCACTTTTCATTTGTTTCTGCGTATCAAACTCATAGCCTTCTCTAAATCCAAAGCTTGTCAACATTGAGCTTAATATTTCCTCTCCCCAGTTACCCTGATATTTGTTGTCATATGTCAGAGCATTAGTGAGGTCTTGAGCAGTTTGCTGGGTCTCTAAATTTGCCTTGTGCAAGCTTTTTATTTGCTCACCTAGAGAAGTCCTCTCTTTCAGTTGTTCTGTGGTAATTGTCTCGATTCTCTCTCTAAAACTCTTAATTTGAGTTTGAAGCGGTGTTAAAAGTTCAGAGTTATCAATTTTTAGCTTGTCGCGATCCTTTTCAAGAATGTCTGAGGCAAGATTTTTAAAGTCAGTATTGACTTGTGATTTAAGTTGATCGACAAACTCCAACTTCTCGGCGTAATTTTTTTCCTTTTCATCGAGTGTGGTCTTAAGTTGAATGTTTTTTTCACTTAAAGTGAGCAGTTTTTTATTGAGAACATAATAACTAGCAAAAGCACCAATCACTAGAGAAACTAGTCCAATTACTATATCCATAAAACGCTTCCTGGATTCAAAATATTATTAGCTCCTTTGTCGACATCACTGACTCTATTTTAAAAACATGAATTTACTATCAACAATGTTAGTAAAATTTTAAATAAAACAACTAATAAATTATAACGTTAACCCCCCCTACTAACTATGCTGTTTTTAAGATCTTTATTGTACTTTATTGGCTCAATTGTCAGTGTTATTTTGATTGCCTTTTGTAGCTTATTTTTTGTATTTTCGCCTTACTCAATACGCTATAAAGTGATTTCAAAATGGGCATTTTTTTGTATTTGGTGGTTAAGAATTACATTAAATATAACAATAAATATTATTGGTAAAAATAATATTACTGATTCACCATGTGTTATTACCTCAAATCATCAATCAACCTGGGAAACGCTTGCTTTCCAAAAAATCTTTCCGGCACACACCTGGGTACTAAAAAAAGAACTCTTATGGCTGCCTATTTTTGGATGGAGTCTAGCCCTTCTTAAGCCAATAATTATTGATAGAGGAGATAAATTTCAATCAATCAAGAAAGTTATTAAACAAGGCAAGGACAGATTAAACAATGGAATCTATGTCGTCATCTTTCCTGAAGGGACAAGACAACCATGGGAAAGATTGGGTGATTATCAAAATGGTGCAGCGGCGATTGCAAAGTCTTCTGGACATAAAATTCTGCCTGTATATCATAATGCCGGAAAACTATGGCCAAAGGGTAGATTTATCAAAAAACCAGGCATTGTAACGGTCATTATTGGCGAACCCATATCGGCCTCTAGTGGCTCCGCAGCAGAGATAACTGACAAAATAAAAAATTGGACCCTTGAGCAGGCAAAAAAAATACACTAGTTGTGCTATATTAGAACATGAATTATGCCTAAAACTAAATACAGATTATTTCACCAAAGAACTGCAGAAAAAATTAGGGATGAAGTCAGTCGTCTGAGGGATTCACTGCTTTTTGGCAGCGAGAAAAAAGTACATAAATTTGGTAAAGTAGACATTACTTGCGATATTGCCACTCTTGAAATTCTGCTATCAGACTATATTCTCGATTATGAAAATTCTGAAGCATCAGAAAGGCAATTGACTACCAGGCAAGAATGGCATGATTTTTTGACCAAAACAGAATATCTTAGCTATAACGAATGTCTTTTGATACTTTTGGGTGTTAGTCCTACACTTGCCGAGCTTCTTGAACTAAAATTATACAAAATTGATTTGGTAAAAGAAGGCGACCTCCATGGAGAGCCTTTAAGCCTAATATTTTTTCAAAGAGTGGAAAACCACCTATTAAGAAATAAGTTCAATGCCAAGAAAATAAACACAAAAAAATTTATCGATTGGGCTCTGGACAATAGACTTTTAAGACAAAATGTTGAAGAAGTTTAATTATATAAACATTGTCTCGGTTTATTTATAGCTCTTTTAAATAAATAGTCGATTTGCGTTGATGGTCGTAGCCCTTCTGGCGAGTGAGTGGCAAAGAATTTAAAACTCCCTCAACAAATCCGTGTCGAAGAAAAAACCTACCTCCATACTTTGAAAGTGCAAAAATACCAATAAGGTCCAAGTCAGAGGCTCTTTTTATTAATTTTTCCATTAATTGTGAGGAAATACCGGTATTGTGATACTCTTTATTGACCACCAGAGCATAAATTTCGCCTTTCCTTTCATCTTTATAGTGCCTGAGTGCAGCACAGGCGACTATTTGGTCGCCATCAGTGACAAAAACAAAGTCTTCAAAGCACTCATTGAGTTGCTCGTAACTTCTTTTTAAAAGCTTTCCATCATCAACATAGGGCTGCATTAAATTGATTAGTTGTGTAATCTTAGTCAAGTTCAGGCCTCAAATTGATAATAGAAGCGAACTATTTTAGTCTAAAATTTGTATTTTTTTGCTTATTTAAAAGAGATGTCAAATACTAGAAAATTTTCCTCAGTGGTTGTTGACGGTTACGAACGCGCACCTTCTCGTGCTATGCTCTATCCTGTTGGATTCAAAAAAGAAGACTTCAACAAACCTCAGGTCGGTATTGCATCAACCTGGTCAATGGTGACGCCTTGCAATATGCACATAAATACTCTGGCCGATGAGGCGGAAAAAGGCATCAACAATACTGGAGGTAAGGCTGTAATTTTTAATACTATAACTGTTTCAGATGGTATCTCTATGGGATCCGAGGGAATGAAGTATTCGCTCGTTTCACGCGAAGTCATTGCCGATTCAATTGAAACCGTTGCAGGAGCCCAAGGGTTTGATGGTGTGGTGGCTATCGGTGGTTGTGATAAAAATATGCCTGGATGTATTATAGGTCTGGCTCGACTAAATCGTCCAGGGGTTTTTGTTTATGGTGGAACCATACAACCAGGTGATAATCATACTGATATTGTCAGCGTTTTTGAAGCAGTTGGTAAGCGGGCGAATAATGACATTAATGATATTGAACTAGAGCAAATCGAATCTACAGCCATTCCTGGACCTGGTTCTTGTGGTGGCATGTATACCGCAAACACGATGGCTTCAGCGATTGAGGCATTAGGAATGAGCTTGCCTAACTCTTCATCGCAGGATGCGATTTCAGAAGATAAAAACAGTGACTGTCTTCGTGCCGGAGAAGCGGTAGTCAACCTACTCAATAAAGACATCAAGCCAAGCGACATTATGACTAAAAAAGCATTTGAAAATGCTATTACTCTGATCATTACACTTGGAGGTTCTACTAATGCAGTCTTGCACCTGATTGCGATGGCTGACGCTATTGATGTTGACTTAAATATCGATGATTTCACACGTATTGGAGCCAAAGTGCCTGTTCTTGCAGATCTAAAACCTTCTGGCAAATATATGATGAGTGAATTGGTCAAAATTGGTGGAACATTGCCGTTAATGAAAATGCTTTTAGAGGCTGGCATGCTTCATGGAGATTGCCTAACTGTAACAGGTAAAACTGTTTCTGAAAATTTAAAAGACGTTAAACCTTATTCAGAAGACCAAAAAATTATAATGCCTTTAAGCAATCCTATCAAAAAGGACTCTCACCTGAGAATTTTGCGAGGCAATTTAGCCTCGGAAGGGTCGGTTGCAAAAATCACTGGCAAAGAAGGTTTGACCTTTCAAGGCAAGGCTAAAACGTTCGCCTGTGAAGAAGACGCACTCCAGGCTGTCCTTAACGACAAAATAATCGAAGGTGATGTCATCGTTATTAGATATGAGGGTCCAAAAGGAGGGCCAGGAATGCGTGAAATGCTGGCTCCTACGTCTGCCGTTATGGGTAAAGGTTTGGGCGGTAAAGTGGCACTTATTACGGATGGTAGGTTTTCAGGGGGAACGCACGGTTTTGTTGTAGGTCATATAACACCTGAAGCCTTTAGTGGCGGGATACTTGCAGTCGTAGAGGATGGCGATGAAATCTTAATCGATGCAGAAAATAATCTCCTTGAACTGCTAGTTGACAAAGCCATTATCGACCAAAGATTATCGAATTGGCAGAAGCCGAAACCACGATACACAAAGGGGGTTTTAGCTAAATACGCAAAACTTGCTCAGTCTGCATCAAGGGGCGCGATAACTGAATAATCAGCTGCTCAATATTGATTAATTAACTTGCAAGAATAAAGTCAATTTTTCGATCGTCCAGACTCACCGAGGCTACCTTGACTTCAACCACATCACCTAGACGAAAAATTTTTCCACCTCTTTCACCTGTCAGTTGATGGTGGGTCTCGTCATAAACATAATAGTCGTCTTTTAGATCTCGGACCGACACCATACCTTCTACAAAAATTTCAGAAAGTTCTACAAAGAATCCGAATCCTGCCACTCCGGAAATAACTCCACTAAATTCGTCTCCAACTTTATCCCTCATATACTCACACTTGAGCCACTGCTCAACGTCTCTGGTAGCGTCATCAGCACGCCTCTCTGTCATAGAAAGGTGGGAACCAATTTCACTCATTTTATTTGATGGCGATCTCGGTTGATTATTTAAAACACGCTTAATGGCACGATGAACCAGAAGATCAGGGTAACGACGAATAGGTGAAGTAAAGTGGGTGTAGTCCTCAAAAGCAAGGCCGAAATGTCCCTCATTGGATGGCGTATAGACAGCCTGCTTCATTGTTCTTAAGACAACTGTCTTGATGATATTTTCATCATCTCTTCCTCTGGCATTTTTTAAAACTTTGGCAAAATCTCGAGACTCTGGCTCATTGCCTCCTTCCAAGGTAAGTCCTACTGCAGAGAGAAATTGTCGAGTGACTTCAATTTTTTCAGAGGTAGGTTTAGGATGAATTCTGTAAAGGAAGTCCTCATTGTGTTTTCCCAAAAATTTTGCGCTTGACTGATTCGCCATCAACATGCACTCTTCAATTAGTTTATGTGCATCATTTCTTTGTCGAGCAACTATGTTGTCAATCTTTCCTTTATCGTTGAACAATATTTGACTTTCGATTCTATCGAAATCCATAACTCCACGCTTTTGACGTGAAATTCTAAGAGTTTTGTATAGGCCATACAAAAACTCAATATTCTCAATCACATTGCTGTAAGCATCTCTAAGTGAACTTTTTTTGTTTTCTAGTATCTCACTGACCTGACTATAGGTCAGTCGGGCATGTGAAAGCATCAGCGCTGGAAAGAACTTGTAATCAATCAATTCACCCAAAGAATCGATATTCATTTCGCACGCCATACAAAGCCTTTCTACATTTGGATTTAAAGAACATAAACCATTCGATATCGCTTCCGGAAGCATTGGAACAACGCGGTGCGGGAAATATACTGAGTTACCTCTCTCAAAAGACTCAGTATCAAGAGCTAAGTTCTCTTTAATATAGTGTGAAACATCGGCAATCGCGACGATAAGTTTCCAGCCATTTTCAGAGGGTTCTACATACACAGCATCATCAAAGTCTCTGGAGTCATCACCGTCAATCGTAATCAACTGAAGGTGGGTTATATCAACCCGACCTTTTTTATCTTTCAAAAGGACTTTATCTGGTAATTTCTCTGACTCAGATAAAGAATCATCGCTAAACGTAGAAGGAATTTGGTGACGGTGGAGTGCTGAATCTATCTCCACGCCTTCATCTAGATAGGTACCAAGAATATCAGTCACCCTGCCTGTTGCCTCAGAGTCAAGAGTAGGTGAAGACAAAATCTCAACAATAACCACTTGGTTGTCCATACATTCCTTTAATAGCTTTGTGATTTTAATATCGTGTTTAATTCTCCTATCATCAACTACAACGTACGGATACTGACCATCTAAATGAAGCCTTCCAACAACGCTTTTAAGGGTTTCGATAACCTTAACGATTTCAGCGTCTAGTTTACGATTAAGTAATCGAACCTTGACCTTATCGCCATGAAAAACGAGTTTCATCTGTTGCGAAGACAACCTTAAATCTTTACCACCTTTGTCTAAAACTACAAAGCCAAAACCTTTCGGATTGGCTATAACACTACCCGTAAGAAGTCCTCGATTTGAGAAGATTCTATAGACTCCATTCTTGTTGCAACTGAGCTGTTTGTCTCTCACCATTGCTCTGAGACGTTTCTCAAATGGTTTTTTCTGCTCATCCGTCAAAAACAATAGCTTAAATAGCTGGCGTTTGCTTCTTGGTTTTTCTTGAATAAAACTTAGGATATGTTCGCGAGACGGGATTGGGCTATCGTACTTTTCCGCTTCTCGATCATAGTGAGGGTCAGACATAATGTGCTAAGTATATAGCAAGCTCCTTATCGGCAAGAGTCAATCAAAAGGATTTTGTATAATTAGGGTTTCGTCCCGGTCTGGACCGGTCGATAAAATATCTACGGGAAGCTGACTTAATTCTTCAATCTTTCTTATATAGTTTTGAGCTTCGATTGGTAATTCGTTAAAAGATCGGGTCCCGATTGTAGAACAATTCCATCCTGACATCTCAATATAGACTGGTTTGGCACTGTCATAGCCTTCAGCTGAGAATGGAGGAGTTGTAGTTCTCTCTCCGTTAATCTCGTATGCCACACATATCTTAATTGAATCTAGCTCATCAAGAACATCCAGCTTGGTCAAGCAGATACCACTCACTGCGTTAAGCTTAAAGGAACGATTTAATATAACCAAATCAAGCCAACCACATCTTCTCTGTCGTCCAGTGGTAGCGCCAAATTCGTGACCTCTAGAGCAAAGCTCCCTACCAACAGGGTCACCTACATCACTAGTAACATCGTAATTTAGCTCTGTAGGAAATGGACCACCGCCAACCCTTGTTGTATAAGCCTTTACAATACCCAATACGTAATCAATATCACGCACACCAATTCCTGAGCCAGTGACAGCACCACCCGAAGTGGTATTGGAAGATGTCACAAATGGATAAGTCCCCTGATCTATATCCAATAAGGTTCCCTGAGCACCCTCAAATAAGATATTTTCGTCCTTTGACATTCGTGTATGGATTTCCTCTGCTATATCGACAATCATCGGTTTAACGATACTTGATTGGCTGATTGCTTCATCTAGTGTTTTTTGGTAATCAACAACTTCTTGGTGGTAATAATTTTTCAGCGCAAAATTGTGATACTCCATCACTTGTTGAAGTTTTTCAGAAAAAAGCGTTTCATCTAATAAGTCACCAACTCGGAGTCCGCGACGAGCCACTTTATCCTCATAAGTAGGTCCAATACCGTTGCCAGTGGTTCCAATAGCTGCTGCACCTCTATGGGTCTCACGAGCATTATCTAGTGCAATATGGTATGGCAGAATTAATGGGCAGCCTGGGCTTATCTTTAATCGAGATTTGACTTCAACACCAGACTTCTCCAGTTCTTCTATCTCTTTTAGTAATGCAGACATAGACAAGACAACACCATGCCCAATCAGGCACTCAACATTGTTTCTAAATATTCCTGAAGGAATCAAATGGAGGACAGTTTTATTTCCATTGATGACCAATGTATGGCCAGCATTGTGACCTCCTTGAAAACGAACGACAGAACTAACTTTATCAGTAATTAGATCAACTATCTTGCCTTTCCCTTCGTCTCCCCATTGAGTACCAATAATGACTACATTTTTTGCCATATCAGTCTTTTAATGCCCATTTACCGTCAACTTTATTAACGTCAAGGTTATTTGCATTCGTAAAATCTTGTCTTACAATAAAACCCTGTAGTCTCAAATCATTGATAAAAGCTTTTAATTCTGGATCATCACTAGTAGGTACATTCAATATTTTTGATTTCTTCGGGTCACTTTTTTGATTTTGAATCAAAAATTTTAAATCAAATGAGAAGCCAGTAGCGTCTCTCGAAACACCTAATGATTGGCTTAACCCATTATATCTTCCACCTTGTGCGAGCGCTTTTGAATAGCTTGGATGGTATGCAGCAAACACAATACCATTATGATATTCATAAGCTTTTACTTCACCAAGGTCAAACATTAGATTTACTCCATTACCGTTGAAAACTTTATTGAGCTTAATGAGGTCATTAATTGCCTCAACAATCATAGGAAAATCTGCAAACACTTTGAGTGCTTTGTTAAGCACTTGATCATCCCCATCAAGGGAAATTAAGGCACTAAATTTGTCAGCTTCCTTGATTACATTATCTTTAAGGAAATCATCTAAGTCAGGTATCGACTTTCTCTTAAAAATATCTCTTAATGTTGCTATATCTTGTTTATCTAACTCTGTAGCTTCACAAAGAGCATTAAAAATCGCAGTATTACCTAAACTAAGCGTCAGACCTTGGGTATTAAGTATTGATAATGAGGCAAGCATCAATTCAATGACTTCAATGTCAGCCTCAATACCTTTATATCCATACAGTTCAGCGCCAGCCTGTATTGGCGATCGTGAGGCGTAAAAATCATCAGCCTTGGTTTTAAGAATAGCATTAATATAACAATAACGGTCTGTTTTGTCAGGTTTTGACCTTTTGGAATCAATTCTTGCAATCTGCGGGGTAATGTCAGAGTGTACGCCAAGCATACGTCCGCTGCTAGAATCTAAGAATTTAAAGGTTTTTTGATCAACAGAGTTTGAAGTTAAAATCAATGACTCAACATACTCAACCATTGGAGGTACAACGAGCTCATAGCCCCAACTTTGATACAAATCTAGTAGACGTCGTCTAATGGACTCAAAAGTGACTGCTTGTTCACCAGTGAGCTCATCTATGCCCTCAGGTAGTTGCCAATTATTCATTACAAATAATTAATCTGTAGGATTAAAGTGTCGGAAGAATTCTGAATCTGGGTTAAGTACTAAAATATCACCTTGCTCGTTAAACGACTTTTTGTATGACTCAAGTGAGCGATAAAAGGAGTAGAAGTCAACATCTTGGCTATAGGCCTCAGCATAGTTACTTGCCGAAATAGCGTCTCCTTCACCTCGAATTTTTTCGGAATCTCTGTAAGCATTGGCGAGGATAATTGTGCGCTCCTTATCTGCAAAAGCTTGGAGCTTTTCGGCCTCCTCAGCACCATTAGCGCGATACTTGTTCGCAAGACCCTTTCTTTCTGTCTCCATACGACTATAAACAGAATTTCGAACCTCTTGAGACAGCTCAATACGTTTAATACGTACATCAACAACTTCAATACCATACTCGTCTTCTGCGATTTCCTTAAGCTTACCTTTAACGCTAGCCATAATCGCTTCCCGTTCATCTGAAATCACTTCAATTATGGTACGTTTTGAAAATTCACTCCTTAGTGCATCCTGATTATTTTGTGCAAGCCTGAGGTTAGCTTGCGCCATTGCACCACCTGTAGAAATGTAGAACTTTTGAGTGTCAACAATACGCCACTTAACAAAGGAGTCCACTACCACATTCTTCTTTTCAACGGTCAAGAAGGATTCTGCCGCTGAATCCAAAGTTTGAATACGTTTATCAAACCGCACAACGTTGTTCACAAAAGGGGTTTTAAATTTTAGACCAGGTTCATTTTCGATGGATACAATTTCACCTAATCGTAACTTAAGTGCGACCTGAGTTTCTTTGACGGTATATAAACTAGAGCTCAACAAGATTGCAATCAATACAGCCACAACTAAAATTATTCTATTCATCATCTGTTCTCCCTTGAGCGTAATACACTTCCATCATTGCTCTGTGTTGTCGGGGAATCTTGAAAAGTAGCGACGCTTGACGACGAACGTGACGACCTCGAAGAATTAATCAATTGGTCTATCGGTAAATACATCAAAGAATTAGAATTAGAGTCTACAATAACTTTGCTAGTGGAACTCAAAACCTCTTCAAGGGTCTCTCTATATAGTCTCTCTTTGGTCACAACGGGCGCCTTCAAGTATTCCGCTAAAATTTGGTTAAAACGGTAAGCCTCACCTTCGGATTTAGAAACAACTTGAGATTTGTAGGCTTCCGCTTCAGCAATAAGTCTTTGGCTTGCACCACGTGCTTTAGGAACAATGTCGTTGGCATAAGCTTTCGCCTCGTTGATGTATCTTTGTTCATCTTCTCGAGCCTTGACAACATCATCAAAGGAAGCTTTAACCTGTATTGGAGGTTGTGCGTCTTGCATAGTGACTGCAGTAATTATTAGACCGGTATTGTATTCATTAAGTAAACCTTGGGAAGCACTTTTGACTTCTTGTGCCACCTGCTCACGGCCTGTCGTTAAGACATGGTCCATGGTGTTGTCACCTACTACTTGTCTTATAACACTTTGAACGACATGACTCAAGGTCAACTCTGGGTTAAAGACGTTAAATAAATAAGCTTGAGCATCTGCAATCTTATATTGCACAGCCAACTTAACATCAACCATATTCTCATCTTTAGTCAACATCAATGATTCAGAGCTTACAGCGCCACTATAAGATGAGTTTTGGATATTTCTAAAACCAATTTCTGTAGCACGTATCTGTTCTACATTGACCTTATATACTGATTCAATCGGGTAAGGAATGCGCCAATGCGGGCCTTGATCGGTAGTGTTTTGGTATGCTCCAAAACGCAAAACAACTCCCTTCTCAGCTGGATCAACAATATAGATACCAGATAGCAACCAAAGTAATACAGCAAGTATCACGAAGTATTTCAAACTACCCTTAGCAGCCTTGCTGACGCCACCTTTACCGGAACCGGAAGATCCGCCACCGAATCTTGAATTAAACTTATTTTTAAAGTCTTTAATAACTTCTTCTAGTTCTGGAGGTGTTTGGTTATTACCACCCCAAGGGTTTTTATTATTTTCGTCGTTCCAAGCCATTTTGGCTCCAGTTTGTTTTTGACTCACCTGAAATCCTTTATTATATATATATATTCAAATCTTAAGATATGGCCAAACACCAAAAAAACAAGTGCCTTGACCGACTTTTAGCAAAAATTCATTAAAATATCTTTTGCTATAAAAAATATGCATCATTTTGCTACAAATATTACAGATATCTATCATTGCAAAGCAAAAACTATTTTACCCAATAAATATTTTTATTAGAACTGATTTTAATTAGATAACTCTATATTTAATGTGGTCAAGTATTAACTCCATATAATGATAAAATGTGCCAATTTGGATTCACTATTTTCATTCATGAAAAAACACTTAATTCTATCCATGCTAGCCTTAAGTGCTTTTTCAATCCAGGCTGATGGTGTTAATCTTGCTTGCGCACCATACCAACCTCTTTGCATTAACTGCCCTGAATTTCAAACACTTTTCCCTGTTGAGGAATTGACCGATGACCCTGAAAGTTTAGACATTGAAGCAGATCAAAGTGAAATAATTTCTAATGAAACTTACCATTTCAGTGGCAACGTTGAATTAAAGTCTGACTCTCATTTTCTCGCCGCAGACGATCTAGAAGTTTCTACTTCTGACAACTCCACACTAGCACAGGGTAATGTAAGGTTTCAGGATAACACTTACCTAATTACAGGGGATTTATTATCCGCAAAAAAAGAGAATGGTGAACTCATAGCGAAAGCTACCAATGCTAATTATCAAAATTTTTCAGTGGGTCCAGGAGGCGCTAATGGCTACACCGAAACAATTTCCAAAACCCCTACTAGCGTTTTCCTTACAGATGCAACATACAGTCTATGCCCTATAAATAAAAATGACTGGTTAATTGATGCGGATTCTATCGAACTTAACCTAGAGAGAAATAGAGGTTTTGCTAAAAATGCGATCCTCGAGTTTTATGGCCTTCCAATTTTTTATTTACCAAGGTATAGCTGGGTTCTTGAAGGTCGAGGATCAGGCTTTTTGACTCCAAGTTACAACAGCTACACTGAGACCTCTCAAACTAAACGTTCATATAGCTTAAGAGTGCCTTACTACTTTAATATTGCACCAGACCGTGACTTGATTCTTGCACTGACTCATATGACTAGCAGAGGTTTTATTTATGAAGGTAAGTACCGTCAACTAATTGCACCTAGAATAACAGAAGAAAAAGAAGATTCACTCTTTGAGTTAGAAACTAGATACCTTTTTGATGACAAAATAACAAATTTAAATCGCTGGCTTATTGACACATCAATAGAATTAGACATATCTGAAAAAACGCATTTGAGTGCACAATATTACCGCGTATCTGATGCAAAATATTTTGAAGAAGTGGCTCGCACCAATACTAATGTAAAAACTCTTAAATCTAATCTCGAGCTGAATTATGATAACCCTAGTACAAACCTAGAAGCAGCTATTCTAACTGAGGATGAACAGGTTGTTAATGCTGGCACACCAGTCTATACAAGGGCGTTAGAAGGATCTATTTCGAAAACTTTTAATGCTGATAATAAACTCCCAATTCAAGTTGACGTTGTCAGCACCAAGTTCGACCACGACACACCTGGCAAAGAATCAGGCGTCAGAACCCATGCCAACCTTGGCGTTACAAGAATACTTTCTTCAAAGTTCCCAATAATCACAACAAGAGCAAATGTAGACTCAACCTATTATAGGCTTGACAATAGTGACAACATCAAT
This sequence comes from gamma proteobacterium SCGC AB-629-P17, assembly GCA_000372785.1. Classification (GTDB taxonomy): domain Bacteria; phylum Pseudomonadota; class Gammaproteobacteria; order PS1; family Pseudothioglobaceae; genus Pseudothioglobus. The sequence goes on from KB889802.1 coordinate 37,410, forward strand.
CGCACAATTGTCGGAACTGGTGTTGACTTTACTTTCCCTTTTCAAAGCCAAGGTAATTTATATGGTTCACAAGTTAACCATACATTGACACCTAAAATTTCTTACAACTATAGAGCAAAAGAGATTCAAGGAAACATTCCAATTTTTGACAGCACTGACAAATATGACGACATTATAACCTTCGGCGATCTTACTTCAGGAGAAAGGTATACAGGACTTGACAGGATCACCAATGCTAACGACTTTACCCTCAGTATTGAGTCAAGTCAAAGAGACGTAAATGCACTGGATGATGATAAAGATCTCTTAAACATGAAAATTGCCCAAAGCTATTACACTGATGACGAAGTAGTCAGTGACACGGCTAATACGAATTACGAAACCAGGAGATCATACTCAGATATAGCCGCATCAATCGATGTAGCCATTAGTAATCTTACCCTTGGTACTGCTGTTCAGTTTGACCCAGATCAATCTTCAATCGTTAAAAGGACAAACAGTTTAAGCTATATCCTCAATCCAAGAAAATTTGTTTCTATGTCTGTGAGTGACAATGCTGTTAAAGAAGATAAGGGTCAAAAGATTGCAAAATTTTATGCAGCCTATCCACTGAATGATTCAATGCATCTGTTTGGTGGACTTGACAGGACAACTTCAACTGGTGTCACAAACGCGGAAACTACTGGAATAGCCTATGAGTCATGTTGTTGGGCGCTTCGTCTAGCACACTTTAAGGATTACAACGGAGCAGGTGGTTACAATTACAGTACTGGCGTTGAGTTAGTGCTAATGGGGCTGGGCTCGACTTCATCGCCTTTAAGAGATCGCATAGAAGAAAAAATTCCAGACTACCATGTAAACCTTAGGTACAAACCTTAGGTAATGAAGAGAGTCTCGGCTCTTATCCTTCTCTTTCAGCTCGGAGTTTGTTTAGCAGAAAACACCATCATTGCGATAGTCAATGAAGAGGCTATCACTCTTCAATCAATAGAACAACAACTGAATGACGCTAACTCATTTAATGAAAAAATAGACATTGTAGGGAAACAGATTGAGATAGCACTCCAAATGAGCAAAGTAAGAAAACTTGACCTTAACCCTTCCCAAGGAGACGTTAATGGGGCTCTCAATCAATTAGCTATTGATAATAATATTTCTATGGAACAGCTTCAATCCTACCCACAATTTCCATCCTTAATCCAACAAATTACTAACAGACTTTCAATTCTTAACTTACAACAACATATTACAAAGGATTTGAATATTGAATTATTTGAAAATGAAATTAATAATTGCACATCCAATATTAATGATAAAAATACAAAGCAAATCAGGATAGCCCAAATCATTATTTCTGAAATTGATAACTCGGATGTAATTATTGACAATCAAGAGAAGGCTGTAAGAAATTTTCTGAAAAAACTCTCAGACCATATTACCAAAGGCGCTTCTTTTGAAGCATTCTCTAAGCTACATTCGCAGCACCCAAGTTATGCAAATGGTGGCCTTTCAGACTGGATATTTGTTAACAACCCAACTATAGAAATGCTTGATTTACTCGAAGATGGAGAGGTTTCTACGATCTATTCTACAAACATGGGGTGGGCAATAGCAATCAAGGTTGACGAGCGCTATATAGATGCTAATCTGGAAAATTGTAAAGAGAAAATTATTTACCAAAAAGTCCAACAGTTTTATTCTAACTGGCTGCAAGGTCTTAGAGATTCCGCTTATATTGAAATTTTTACTGATAAACTGTAATTATTTTTTTCTAATGTCTAAATCAATACATATATACGGTTTTCATAGCATTAAAGCGCAACTAAACTCGAATCCAGAATACATTCTGAATGTTTTTGTTCAAACTGGAAGGAGTGATAGTCGGATGAGTGAAATAACTTCATTTCTCAACACTCAAAAAATAAACTTTTCGAAAATTGATAAAAACAAGCTTGATCGACTTGCAAAAGGTGAGCCTCACCAGGGTATTGTTGCAGAAACAATTTTGCCTTCGCTGCCAGGACAAGATGCTCTGATTAGCTTTGTTACTAAACTCTCAAGTAGTCCTCTTATTTTGATGCTAGATTCTATTCAAGACCCAAGAAACCTGGGGGCTTGCCTTAGAAGTGCCAACGCCACAGGGGTCGACTGTGTTGTCATCAATAAGGATGGTTCTGCGCCTATAAATGCTGTTGTTCATAAAACATCAGCTGGAGCAATTAATCAACTTAAAATTTTTCAAGTCACAAATTTAGTCAGAGCCATTAACGCACTTAAAGACAAAAAACTATGGGTGATAGGTCTTGACGATAGCGTTTCAACTTCATTATATGATGTCAATCTTATAGACCCAACAGTCATTGTAATGGGTACTGAGGGTAAAGGACTAAGGCAACTAATAAAGAAAACCTGTGATCAGCTGGCTACAATACCAATGATTGGCAATGTTGAAAGCCTTAACGTTTCCGTTGCAACCGGAATTGCGTTATTTGAAAGCAGAAGACAGAGACAAAGTAGTTAATAATTAAAGGAGTTTCTGGTAACATGCTCAGGCTTTAGAAAATAGACAATGGAATTTAATAAGAGTCTTCCAGACCAAATAAAACTGTTTAACTTTGCTAAAAAAGAAATTAGCTTGTCAGGGATTTATCAGATTTCTGATTTACCTAAAATAAGTGAGATTGCTAGCAACAATAAAGACAATGTCAGAGTGGACTTGTCGTTTTATTTAAAAAATAATAAAACGCCTTGTGTTGATGGGATAATTCACTTAGATATTGTATTAGCATGCCAACGATGCCTTGATGATTTATCTATAGCATTGGAAGTTAATTTTAATTTGGCATTTGTAAGACATAATCAAGACTCTGAAGAATTAGAATCACTTTATGAGATATATGTAATTGAAGATGAGGAGTTGGCAACACATGATTTAATTTCTGATGAAATCTTGTTATCAATTCCTATGGTGCCAACGCACGATTATGATTGCATAAAAGAAATTAATGAACAAGAAATAGTTGAGGGAAAATCTGAAAATCCTTTTGCTATACTAAGAAAAATAGCCGATGTAGGCAAGGAGTAAAAAATGGCGGTACAAAAAAGTAGAAAAACACCTTCAAAGAGAGGTATGCGTAGGTCACATAATGCATTGAAAAATCCTGCATTATCTGAAGACCAAGAAACAGGTGAAACTCATTTGAGGCACCACATTACTGCAGATGGCTACTATCGCGGCAAACAGGTTATTAAATCTATTGCCGAAGACATCGAAGAAGTAGAAACCTAAATAATTTTATGACAATTAAGGTATCAATTGATGCCTCCGGTGGTGACTTCGGATTTCCTGTTACCGTAAAATCCGGAATCAATGCTTTAAGCATCTATAAAGACCTTTATCTTTACTTTGTAGGTGATGAAAAAGGTATTCAGAAAGAGCTAAATAAGCACTCAAATTATAAAACTTTCTTAGATCGAATTTCAATTACACATGCTTCCGAAGTCATTAGTATGGATGACACACCTTCTACTGCGCTAAGACATAAAAAAGACTCGTCAATGAGAGTAGCAATTGACCTTATTGAAAATGGAACTGTAGATGCATGCGTTAGTGCCGGTAATACTGGAGCTTTGATGACAATAGCTCGATTTGTTCTGAAAACAATCGAAGGTGTGAATCGACCTGCAATTATGGGAAGCTTTCCAACTCTGAATGGACATACCCATGTCCTTGACTTGGGAGCCAATGTTGACTCAAAACCTGAGACTCTATTGCAATTTGCAATCATGGGCTCTATTGTGGTTCAGAACACCGAAAACATTCCAAGTCCTACAATCGGTTTATTAAATGTTGGCGTGGAGGAAATGAAAGGTCATAATAAGATACAGGACACTACAGAACTTCTCAAAGACTCTTCACTCAATTATTCAGGCTTTGTTGAGGGTGATGACATATTTAAAGGTGTGGTTGATGTAGTGGTTTGTGATGGCTTCGAAGGTAATATCGCTCTAAAGGCAAGTGAAGGGGTAGCTAACATGTTTTCACACCTTATCAAAGAATCATTTAACAAAAACCTCTTCACTCAACTGATAGCTATTTTTGCAAAACCAGTAATGAATAATTTCAAGTCCAAAGTTGATCCTGCTCAGTACAATGGAGCAAGCCTTCTTGGCCTAAAAGGAGTCGTTGTAAAAAGTCATGGAAATGCTGACGTTGATTCATATTTTCAAGCAATTAAAGAAGCATACCTAGAAGCCCATGCTAAAATCACGGATGAAATTTCAGCACAGCTGACACGCGAATTAAAAGAACATAAATAAGAATTAATCCATGAAAAAATTTGCAAGAATTGTTGGCACTGGTAGCTATCTACCTCCTAGGATAATAACCAATTCTGAACTAGAAAAGTCACTTGACACTACTGACGAGTGGATAATAAGCAGAACAGGTATCAAAGAAAGAAGAATTGTTGAAGATCAAAATACTTGTGATCTTGCTCTTGAAGCCAGTATAAATGCACTTGAAATGGCTGAACTTAATGCACCTGAAATCGATTTAATTATTCTTGCAACAACAACTCCAGATAAAATTTTTCCTGCAACAGCAACAACACTTCAAGATCGTATTGGTGCTTCATGTCCTGCATTTGACATTCAGGCAGTTTGTGCTGGCTTTGTTTTTGCCTTAACAACTGCGCAGCAATATATAGAAAATGGAGTTGCTGAAAATATATTGGTTGTTGGTAGTGAAACAATGTCAAAAATTGTAGACTGGAACGATCGCTCAACTGCTATCCTTTTTGGGGATGGTGCTGGTGCCGTTGTAGTTAGTAAGGATAATACAACTGGCATAAAGCATGCAAAGCTATGTAGTGATGGTAAATATTTGTCATCACTTCATGTCAATAATAACGGAATTAACGAAACTGGAATCATTGAAATGATGGGTAATGAAGTTTATAGAATAGCCGTCAATCGACTCTCAAATCTTGCGGAAGAAACACTCAAAGATTGCAATATGACTTCAGATGATCTCGCATGGATGGTTCCACATCAAGCCAACATTCGTATTATTAGTGCTGTTGCAAAAAGAATCAAGCTACCTATGAGTAAGGTGATACTGACTATAGAGAGACATGGAAACACTTCTGCCGCCTCAATTCCTTTGGCTCTCGATGTCGCAGTACGTGATGATCGTATTAAAAAAGGTGATAACCTTCTTTTTGAAGGCATTGGTGGTGGATTTAGCTGGGGCAGCCTTCTTGTTGAGTTCTAGTCCGCTAGAAATCTCGCTGCATCAATTTTTCTGTCAATCTTCTTAAAGGTTTCTCATTTACACTTAGACTAGATATCTCATCTATAGCTTTTTTATAAAGACCCTGATAGACTTTGACAGACTCATCTAAACCTAATATAGCTGGGTAAGTTGGCTTATCACTGACTAAATCAGAATTTTGACGCTTTCCCAAAACTGCCTCAGTACTCGTTAGATCAAGCACATCATCTTGAATCTGATAAGCCAGTCCAATATTATTTGAATAAGAGTTCAGGATATCTATATCTTTTGAATCAATGTTAGTATTAGAAAGTGCACCAAATTTAACTGCACAACTTATCAGAGAACCAGTTTTCTTTTGATGCATATTATTCAAAAATTCAATATCTACTTTTTTAGAAACAACAGAGAGATCAATTGATTGCCCATCAGCCATTTCATATGCTGAGATTGCTAATAGTTTTAATAATTCAACTCGAATAGCAGGTTGAATTGATTCATCTCTTGACAAAACCTCAAAAGCCAAAGCTTGTATACCATCTCCCGCAAGAATAGCCTGAGCCTCTCCAAAAGTTTTATGAGATGAAGGCTGATTATGCCTCATATCATCATTATCCATCGCAGGTAAATCATCATGGATCAACGAATAAATATGAATAAGTTCAATAGCACACGCACAAGCATCGACTTTAATAAGATCAATGTCATACAAACTCGCAGTTGTGTAGGTTAATATCGGCCTGAAGCGTTTACCACCAGCCAAAACGCTATAACTCATCACATTTTTCAATTCACTTTCAAAGTGACCTTTAGGACAAATCGAACTTAGGTGGTTTTTTAGTTGAGTATTAACTCGTTTTCTATAAATATCAAAGATCTTCAAAGGGTTTTTCTTCGCTGTAGTTATCTTTTTCACTTAGTATTTTGACACGTTGTTCAGCGTCTGTGAGCGCACTGTGGCATTTCCGGTGAAGCTTGACACCTTTTTCAAAATACTTGAGAGAATCTTCCAAGCTTAGGTCGCCAGATTCCATTTTATTAATTATCACTTCAAGCTCAGCCAAGCATTTATTAAAATCAAATTTTTTACCCATCAGTCTTTATCTCCCTTGTCCGCCCTGCTTAGAATATTATCCATCCATGAACTAGGTAGTATTCTACACAGAATTCCAAATAATTTTGTAGGAAAGGTGACTCGATAATGATTCTTTGGTACTTTGGATTCCAGAGCATGTAAGGCACATCGCAAAACCGACTCTGGAGCTAATGTAAATTGAGCATTTTTATCTGAATTTAGGCGTTCAATCATAGTCTTATATTCTCTTTTATAGTCACTATTTGATGGATCAACATTTTCTTTGAAAGCCAAAAAAGCGTTTTGTCTAAATTTGGACTCAATTGGTCCAGGCTGAATCAGAGATAGTTTTATTTTGGTTTGAATTAATTCCAGTCTTAAGGTATCCACCAAACCTTCAATGGCAAACTTAGAGGCTACATAAGGTCCCCTAAATGGCATCGCAACAAAACCCAAAACGGAACTAATATAAACAACTCGGCCTATATTTCTTTCTTTCATTGAAGGCAGCACTAGATTAGTAAGTTCATGCCAACCAAACACATTTACTTGAAATTGTTTTTCTAGTGCCTCTCGTGATATATCTTCTAGGGCGCCAGCCTGTCCATAAGCGCCGTTATTGATTAATGCATAAAGACTATCAGTTTTCTGGTAGAGTGCAGAAATGGCAGCCTTTATAGAGCACGATGAAGCTAAATCTAACAAAAAAGCGTCAAAACCAAGCTCTTTTAATTTTGTTATGTCTTTTTCTTTTCTGGCAGTTGCAAAAACACGATAGCCAGCTGCTCGTAATCCATGAGCAAGACAAAATCCTATACCACTTGAACAGCCAGTAATTAGAACTGTTTTTACTGTTGAAGTCTCGTCCAATACTTGGCCCTCTCTTCTAATTCGGGATTGATACTTTCTGAGCGTAAAACCAAAAAATCATAGGCCATTCGAAAGCGTGGATGCACAATTAATTCTTTTGCCTTTTTTATACTGCAATTCTCTAGTTGGTATTGCATTAGCCAGATATCTTTAACACGAGCGGAAATCCATCTTGGCATTAAAACCTTTTTAGTTTGTTTACTTATAACATCTTCTGATGCTTGTGCCATTAACAAAAAACGGGGTTTTTTCTTTTTATTAAGTTCATTAAAGCGTTTGTTTTGTGCGCCCCATAAAAAAACCGCGAACAGGAATGCTGGTGTTACAGGCTTACCATTTTTGATGCGCTTTGATGTGTTCAATAGAGTTTTATTTATAAATGAAGTTTCTGCAGTTTGAGGAAAAAGATAATTCAATAGTCCACATTTTACAAGTTGCTCAAAAACCTCATAAGCGTTCTCGTTATGAAACAATTTAATACATTCATCATAAAGCCTAGCGGCCGGTATATTAGCTAGTAAATAGGCTTGATTAGAGATAGATTTTGAGATTATTGGATCTATAGTTGCCCCTAGCTTAACTGAAAATCTTATCGCTCTAATCATCCTTACAGGGTCTTCCTTAAAACGCTCCACTGGGTTTCCAATCATTCTAATTTTAGAATTATTGAGCGCCTCAAGACCATCAACATAATCAATGACTTGAGAATTTTGAATATCATAATAAAGTGCATTGACACTAAAATCTCGACGAAAGACATCCTCTTTGAGAGTGCCATACAGATTATCTCTAACAATAACACCATTACCAGCTGTCTTTACTTTTCCTGAACGAAAAGTCGCAACTTCAATATATTTTCTAGATGAAAACATGATGTGAACCAATCGAAAGCGCCTTCCAATAATTCTAGAACGTTTAAAATTTTTATGAACCTGTTCCGGAGTAGCGCTGGTAGCGATATCAAAGTCTTTGGGTTTGTGGCCCAGCAATAAATCTCGAATACAGCCACCTACTAAATAAGCCTCATGACCAGCTTTATTTAAGGTCTTTATAACCTTTTTTGCATCTTTATCTATTAATTTTTTGTCGAAGTGAATGGTTTGACGTATTGGCTTCATAAACTCACTACATCTCTTGGTGACCAATTTTTTTGTCTATGTTCAGACTCAACAGTGGTGTATATTCCGCCTCTGACATTAAATATCGACTTCAAGCGCATAAAACGAGGATCAAGTACAGCAACCAAATCATCTAAAATTTGGTTGGTAACAGCCTCATGAAAAGCGCCTTCATTACGAAAAGACCAGATATAGTTTTTAAGAGCCTTAAGCTCAACACATCGTTTGTCAGCGATGTACTCTAAATGTAGAGTTGCAAAATCTGGTTGACCTGTTTTTGGGCACAGACAAGTAAATTCAGGAATATCAATGCGGATAACAAAATCCCTCTCAATATTTGGATTATCAAAAACCTCTAAAATCTTACTCGGAGAACTAGGCATGACTTTTCTCTTTTTTATTAAAAATGGATATTTTATCAAGATAGTTAGATATTTTCCGTTGTCTAAACTGATAAAGAAATAATAACAATGCTAGCATTAAAAGATGCACCCCCCAAAGCCCTATTGTGGAATCGTTTTGTCCAAGTTCTATGGCACTTTTAGCTACCAATAATCCATTATAGTAAAGCATAAATACAATAACACCAATCAAGAGATTAACACCCTTACCTCCTCTAGGTGAGACTTTTCCAAGAAAAACACCTATTATAGAAAGTATCAAAACAGTGATTGGTTGAGATAGCCGCCATTGTAACTCGGCGTTAGCATAGCGACCTCCCTCTTTAATTAAGTCAAGGGTGCTTTTGCCTTCAATTTTTGTATAAACAGCTACCGAATTTTTCAATTCACCTGAAACAATCTCTAAATCATACAAATCAAAATTTAGAATGTTTATGTTTTCATTACTAGGGATTCCCTGGTATCTAACACCATCTTTTAAGCGAAGATATATGCTATCACTTTCAGAGTCGATATATTTTGTCGCCTCTGAAGCTAGAACAATAACTGGGTTTTCTTTATCAAAAGCATAGATAAATATTTCTTCCATATTTTGCTCTCCAGCAGTATCTAGAGATTTCGATTCAGAGGCATAAAAGACAATGTCACCTTGCTTAAATACTTCAAATTCACCTTCAGTAATAAAGGAAAACTCTGAGGCATTGTTGGTTTCCTCCTCCATAATATTTTTTTGTTGATTTGCCCATGGAACCGCATAGATTGTCAGGAAAAAAATCAAAATAAAAGACAAAAGCACTAAAGGCTGAATAAAAACAATAAAATGTTTATCATTCAAACCCACCGAATTCATTACAATAGCTTCAGAATTTTTGTATAACTGAGATATTGTTAAAATAACAGCTAGGAAGAGTGACAATGACAGCACTAATGATAAGTCTCTGATCATATTAAAGCTCACCAAAGGCATTAGTTCTTGAATGGGAATACCTCGTTCAACGCTTTCTTGGACCATCAAAACGAATTGATTACCGAATAAAACTAGCCCGATAATGAAGACTATTGCAAAAAATATGATAACTAAATTGCGCCTTATATATCTTGCAATTCTGCTGTTTTGATATTTGAAAATACTAAGAAGCTTCGTTTGCATAATCAACCCGCTTCGGACATATTAACAGATTTTATTTCTTTTGTTTCATGGAGTCGAAGAATTCATCATTAGTTTTTGTAAAACGTAGTCTTTCAATCAAAAACTCTGCCGCTTCAACTGTATCCATAGGGTGAAGAATCTTACGTAGAATCCACATTTTTTGAAGTTCCTGTTCTTCAGTAATGAGTTCTTCTCGACGAGTTCCAGAGGCATTAATATTGATTGCTGGGAATATACGTTTTTCAGAAAGTCTACGCTCAAGGTGAAGCTCCATGTTTCCAGTACCTTTAAATTCCTGATAAATAACCTCATCCATCTTTGAACCAGTGTCAACCAATGCTGTTGCCATAATAGTGATACTTCCACCATTTTCAATGTTTCTTGCCGCACCAAAAAAACGCTTGGGTCTTTGTAAGGCATTGGCATCAACTCCACCAGTTAGAACCTTACCAGATGAAGGAGCTACAGTGTTATATGCTCTCGCTAAACGTGTAATTGAATCAAGCAGGATGATGACATTCTGGCCTTGCTCAGCGCGTCTTTTAGCCTTTTCTATAACTATTTCAGCAACTTGCACATGTCGTTTAGCTGGCTCATCAAAGGTTGAAGAAATAACTTCCCCCCTAACCGTACGTTCCATCTCGGTCACCTCTTCAGGGCGCTCATCTATAAGAAGTACAATTAACTCACAGTCAGGATGGTTGACCGAGATTGATGATGCAATATTTTGCATAATCATAGTCTTTCCAGCCTTTGGAGGGGATACTATCAATCCCCTTTGGCCTTTGCCAAATGGAGCCACTAAATCAATCACCCTAGCAGTTATATCTTCTGTACCACCATTGCCTAGCTCTAAGTTAAGCCTTTCATTTGGGTGAAGTGGTGTTAAAGAAGTATACGGTATTCGATTTCTTACATTTTCTGGTTTGTCTTCGTTAACTTCTGAGACTTTAACTAACGCAAAATACTTTTCACCTTTCTTAGGTGCTCGTATTTTTCCAGCTACCACATCTCCAGTTGACAAATTAAATCTCCTTATTTGATTTGGAGACACATAGATGTCATCTGGACCTGAAACATAAGAGTCATTTGATGAACGGAGAAAGCCATAACCCTCCTGCAAAATATCTAACACTCCGTCACCTATAACTTCCTCATCATTCTCGGCCTTATGTTTTAAGATTGCAAAGATGAGTGTTTGTTTTTTGGCTCTTGAAATGTTTTCGATGCCAAGAGATTGTGCTAATTCCAACAATTCTGCTGGAGTCTTAATTTTGAGGTCTGATAGTTTCATATTAAAGTATTTTTAGATTGTTGTGATTGACAAGATGTGAAATAGGGAATTAAATCAGTCCAGGGTTGAGCTTTTATTAATTCTTACGGAGGTTTTAAGTAATAAGATGTTGTTTATTATTTTATTTATAAGTTATTAAGAGTAAAAAAAACTGGTCCTGTTAAATATTTGAATCCAAAAATGCGCTTAAATTAGCCTTAGAGAGAGCGCCAACCTTTGTTGCCTGAACCGAGCCATCCCTAAATAAAAGCATTGTTGGGATACCTCTAATACCATATTTAGGTGGTATTTGTAAGTTTTCATCAACATTAACCTTTGCTACAGTTATGCGACCGTCATATTCATTTGCTATTTCATCTAGAACTGGAGCAAGAGCCTTACATGGCCCACACCATTCGGCCCAAAAATCGACTAAAACAGGTTGTGTGGAACTAATTACATCAGCATCAAAAGAAGCGTCACTGACTACTTTAATTTTGTCGTTCATTTACTCAGAAAAAGGAAATAAATTATAGAATTGGAATAAATCCTGCCACTATTATATCATTTATCAACAAAAAATCTATTTTTTTACAAAGATTGTCTAATCTTCAAATAATTCCCTCTAATTGATCAATAAGGCTAGGTAGCTATAAATGCCAAGATAATAGGTATTGTTATAAATGATAAAGCCACTTGTGTTGTAACAATACTTGTCATCAATTGCTCATCTGCACCAAATTGCTTTGCAAAAGTGTGAGACATTGCCGCAGTTGGAACAGAAGCAAAGACAACAGCAATAATTACCTCTATCTGGCTAAGACCCATAAATTTTGAGACAAAATAAGCAATTAGAGGAAAGGTAATTAATTTAAAAAAATTAGATATAGCAATAGGTGTAATTGCTAATGAGAGATTCCTAATTTTTATCTTAGCTCCAATGGTTAAAAGTATTATTGGCAATGCTGCAGAGCCAAGTAAATCTGAAATTTCAACTATTACTACTAATTTATCTGATTCTATCATTGAAAAGAACACACCTGCAATCATTGCTAGAACAAATGGGTTTTTTATTAGTTCAACAAAAATATTAGATATATTTTTTTTAGATCTGGTTTTTCCTGGCTGATCTAAACTATAGATCATAATTGTTATCACAATAATATTAATACTCGGAACATATATAAGCATGAATACTGTTGCAATTGCTAAACCTTCATCTCCAAATATGCTTCCTGCTATTGCAAGTGCAATAAATGCATTATGTCTAACAGCTCCCTGAAGTATTGATGTCCATGTTTCTGGAGAATACCTAAAAAGCATGGCTAGAATTATGACTACTGTTGTTACAAACAATATTCCACTCAATATAACTGCAGCATAACTATAGAGCATTTCTGAAGACAGATTAATTTGAGATATGAAATGAAATAAAAGAGAAGGAGCTAGAACCCAATATACAAGCTTATCACTTACATCCCAAAAAGAAATATCAGGAACTCGAATCCTCCGAAGAATATTACCAAGAATTATAAGAAAAAATACTGGTGAAAGAAGTAAGAAAATTTTAATAAAATTTGATAGCACAGAGAATTTCACTTTGTTAGTTATTTACAGAAATCAAAAAAAATTCTATGAGGGTAGGCTGTCAATCCAATCAATCGCCATTTTCAGTCTTAACAATACCCTTTCCTTGCCAACCAATTGAGCGCACATATCAATACTTCCGGCATTGCCATCTCCGCTAATAGCTAGCCTGAATGGCTGACCTACTTTGCCAAAGCCTATATTACGACTCTCACATATGCTCTGAATCACTTCATGAATATGTTCAGGGGACCATTTCTCTAGAATTTCTAAATTTATCAATAGATCATCTAGTACTTGTCTTGACTCCAAATGAAAAAACTTTGTAGCTAGATTGGAGTCAAAGTCTTCAAAATCGTGATAAAACATCAGGCAATTCTGAGCCATATCGACTAAAGACTTCGAACGATCTCTGAGGGCTTCAATAACCTCTTTTATATCTGGACCATCACTTAAATTAATAGAAAGTTGATTTAGGTGCCATTTTAACTCGGATACAAGTTCGTCAATCTCAGTAGTCTTTATATATGAATGATTCATCCAATCTAGCTTGTCTTGATTGAAACTTGCTGATGATTTATTGATGTTTTCAAGTTCAAACAAATTAATCATCTCATCAACTGAGAAAATTTCTTGATCACCATGTGACCAGCCTAAACGAACTATGTAGTTTAATAAAGCTTTCGGCAAATAACCTGCATCCCTATAAGACATAAGATTAACTGCTCCATGTCTTTTTGACAAACGCGAACCATCAACACCCAAAATCATAGGAACGTGGGCAAATCTTGGAATATTCCAGTCCAAGGCCTCATAAAGATTGATCTGTTTGGGTGAATTGTTTATGTGGTCATCACCTCTAATAACACATTCAATTTCCATATCATGGTCATCAACGACAACTGTCAAGTTATATGTCGGCGAACCATCAGACCTTGCAATAATTAAATCATCCAACTCACTATTCGCAATTTCAATTTCACCCTTGACATAGTCATCAAAAGATACAGTCCCATTATCTGGATTAAGGAAGCGAATCACACCACTTTTGAGCTTTTTATCACGACAACAACCGTCATATTTTGGTTTGTCTCCACTTGCTATTTGTGCTTCACGCATTTCCTCCAAGCGCTCTTTTGTGCATTCACAGTAATACGCCTTACCCTGATCGAGCAACTGAGAAAGGACTTCTTTATAACGCTCAATCCTATCACTTTGAAAGATAGGTCCTTCGTCATAATTCAAACCTAGCCAGTCTATTCCCTGCAAAATAGCATCCACCGAATCCTGAGTTGAGCGATTCTTGTCGGTGTCTTCGATTCGAAGAACAAACTTGCTGTCATGTTTTTTAGCCCATAGCCATGCGAAAAAGGCTGTTCTAGCACCACCAATGTGTAAGTATCCTGTCGGTGAGGGGGCAAATCTTGATTTCATTTTTTAATTATTATGAATTACTTTTTAGACTCCAATACTAGTACCTATGTCAACTTATTTGACTCAAGATATTGATTATAAGTAAGTTTTTCAACTCCAACAATAAATCAAATGAAGTGCCAATTTTACACTGTTATAATTGAATCCCAACATGCAAATACCTAAGTCATTTAATGGAATTCACTCAGCAAAGTCCTAATCAAAACACCGTTATTTCAATAGATGAATCTACCATTACACTTTCACACACTCAACTGAAAATACCCTGCTTTATTTCCTCTAAAAAGGTAGAAGAAGTTTCAATATCTTCACTTGAAGATATCAGTAAAGAGTCTCTATTCCCCATATTAAGTCAAGAATCTCTTGAATTACTGATAATTGGTACCGGAATACATTCAATATTTCTCTCACCTAAACAGCAAGTTTCACTATCTGAACTTGGATTAGGCGTTGAATCCATGAATAATGTATCAGCATGCAGTAGCTTTAACTTATTACTTTCTGATTTAAGACCTGTAGGGTTATTAATCCTATGAACAATTACATTTTCAAAAAAATTATACTTTTCTATCGTTTTTTTAAAATAGATACACCGTTATTGGTTTTCATTATCCTTCTTTCTGGGCTTGGTTTATTGATCTTGTATAGCAGCTCCGGTGGATCCCTTGATTTAGTGAATCGACAACTGATTCATCTCGGACTGGCTACATCTGTAATGCTGGTTGTTGCACAGATACCCCCACTCTTGTTGATGAGATCGGCGCCAATATTATTACTCTTAGGGATTATATTATTAACCCTAGTGTTGCTTTTTGGTAGCTACGGAGGCGGTGCCCAGAGATGGTTGAACTTGGGTTTAATTAAATTTCAGCCGTCAGAAATGATGAAGATCATAGTTCCAATAGCGATAGCTGCAATATTGAGTGAAAGTACGCTTCCACCCAGAGCACGCCCAGTCATAATCTCTCTAGTGGGTATTGCAATTGTCGTCCTCCTAATTGCCAAGCAGCCAGACCTAGGAACCTCTTTATTGATTGGGGCTTCGGGTATCTACGTATTATTTTTTTCAGGATTCAGAATTCGTCTACTAAAAAACCTTTGGCTTAATTTAGGGCTAATTGCAGGAATACTAGGTGGGTTGCTTTATTTTGCATGGAATTACTTACTAATTTCTTATCAAAAAAATCGCATTTTGACGCTGTTCAATCCAGAATCTGACCCACTCGGTTCGGGTTATCATATCCTACAATCAAAAATTGCAATTGGCTCTGGCGGATTGACAGGAAAAGGTATCACACAGGGCTCTCAATCCAGACTCGACTTCGTGCCTGAGCAATCTACTGATTTTATTTTTTCTGTCCTGGCTGAGGAAATGGGCTTTGTTGGCTTTATTTTATTGTTATCAATTTACACCCTGATTATTTATCGTTGCTTTAATTTATCGCTACGCTGTGAAGATAACTTTTCTAGATTACTAGGTGCAAGTTTGACATTTGTTTTGTTTACCTATATTTTTGTCAATATGGCTATGGTTTCCGGACTTTTACCGGTTGTTGGTGTCCCCCTACCCTTAATCAGCTATGGCGGATCTTCTTTGATGACATTGATGGCTAGTTTCGGAATTATTATGTCAATTCATAAACATAAAAGTCCACGTTATTTACAGGAAAAAACAAAAAGTTTGAAGCTTCACCGACGGCTCTAATGATTTTATTAATCCTCCTATAAAAAGTGCTAATTTGTAAACTTCTTTCTGAGTTTCTAAAAATATTGCGTTATTACTCGTTATAATCATCCTAATCCCTATATCAAAGGCAATATATCAGTTTTCCAGGATGATTAATTAATTAACTAATAAACACTATTCTATGAAATCAAAAACCCTTATCAGATTCTTAAAATCCTTCTTTTTGTTGTTGCTGATCTCTAGTTCTAATGCAGATGAACCGCGCTTTTATATTCCCGATGCCCCTGCCATCAGTGCAGTTTCCTACGTTGTCATGGACCACAATTCTGGAGCTATACTTGCCGCAAACAATGAAGATGAAAAAAGAGCCCCTGCTAGTTTGACAAAACTGATGACCTCATATGTTGTCTTCCAACGCATAAAGGAAGAATTTATTACCCTTGAGGATGACGTAAAAATTAGTGAAAAAGCATGGAAAACTGGAGGCTCAAGAAGCTTTATTGAGGTCGGTAAGATGATTAAGCTTAAGGACCTACTAAGAGGAATGATAGTTCAGTCTGGTAACGACGCCTCTGTAGCTCTTGCTGAACATGTAGCTGGCTCTGAAGGTACATTTATCCTTTTCATGAATGATTATGCCGAACAGCTAGGAATGAAAAACTCTCGATTTGAGAATTCTTCTGGATTACCTCACGAAGACCAGTACACAACGGCAAAAGATATGGCTATTCTTTCCTCAGCCATGATTCGTGATTTTCCAGATTTTTATAAATGGTATAGCGAGAAGGAATTTACATACAACAATATTACCCAACCCAATCGAAACAAACTTTTATGGTCAGACAGCACCGTGGATGGACTCAAGACCGGTTACACTCGGAAGGCTGGATATTGCCTTGTAACGAGTGCAAATCGTGTAGACATGAGGCTTATTTCTGTGGTGCTTGGTTCAAAAGGTCCGGCGGTCCGTTTTACTGAAACAGAAAAATTACTAGATTACGGTTTTCGTTTCTTTGAGACTCAATCTGTTGACGATATATCTCACCAAGTACCCATCTATAAATCTGAAAAAAGCAGTATCAAGGTTGGTGTAGAAGATTCGACCTATCTAACCTTACCAAGAAACCAGTTTAAATACACCACTCAAACCATTACTCTTGACCAAGATTTAATCGCACCCATTAATCAGGGTCAGAGGATTGGGAATTTGGTGATCAGTTTTGGCAATGAAAGTATCGCCACACTTCCTCTTATCGCTCTTGAGGATGCGCCTGAATCTGGATTCTTTGCAAGAATAGTTGACACCATCAAATTGCTTTTTAGATAAAGTATATTGGTTTATTTAAACGGAAAATTTATCTTAAAAAGTGAGGCCTTTATTTCCGTTATGGATCGAGGCTTTCTATTTGGTGATGGGATTTATGAAGTTTTTCCTGTCTACAATGGATCAATACTAGGACTGGAAGAACACCTAAAACGACTTCAAGAAGGACTTGATGCTATTAATATAGTCAATCCTTATGATAAAAAAAAGTGGACCTCACTAATTAATAAATTAGTTTCTTATCACCAAAAGAATAGCAAACAAGCAATTTATTTACAAGTTTCTCGTGGTTGTGATGATGATCGGAAGCACACCCATGGCACACTCAAGCCAACTGTCTACATGCAATCATCACCCTTTAAGAGTCCAACTAAAAATGGCCTGTTAAAAGGTTCAGCTGCCATTACGCGTGATGACATTCGATGGAGCCAATGTGATACTAAAGCGACCTCACTGCTTGCTAATATCATGTTCGCTCAAGAAGCTAAAAATCATAGCGTTGAAGAGGTTATTCTTATTCGTGATGGTATCGTTACTGAATGCTCTAGCTCGAACTTGTTTTTAGTTAAAAATAATTGCATCTATACCCACCCTAAGGGGCCCTTTATATTGCCAGGGATAACTAGAGAAATGGTCATAGATTGTGCCAAATACTGTGATATTAAAGTCAAAGAGGTTGCATTTAATAAAGGCTCTTTAATGGGTGCTGACGAAGTTTGGATTAGTAGCTCTACACGCGAAATTGTTCCAATAACCTGTATTGATGATAAGCCTATTAATAATGGTAAAGTTGGTGCAATATGGTCGTTAATTTATGACCGTTATCAAACGATAAAGAGTATCAATATTTAATTAATCAAACGTCCTTTATTGGACATAAAAAACACTTACAATAACCAAGAAAAACTAATTGGAATAATCAAATCAAGTAAAATACGACTGTAGTGTCGAGGGTACACCAACAATGAATGGTTATGAACTCCGCCAGGCCCGGAAGGGAGCAACGGTAATAATTTTTTTATGTGTTGGACCCTATTCTCGGCACTACCTTATACACTTTGATAACACTAACCTTGATGAGCGAACATTACCAAGTTTTAGCTAGAAAGTATAGACCTCATAAATTTGAAGAGTTGGTCGGTCAAACTCATACAATCAAAACCCTTGTTAATGCGCTCGAGAACAACAATCTGCACCATGGATTTTTGTTTACAGGGACACGCGGCGTAGGAAAAACTACCATCGCACGTATCTTTGCAAAGTCTGTTAATTGTGAAAAAGGGGTTAGCTCAAAACCGTGTGGTAAATGTGCGACATGCCAAGAAATAGATCAAGGTCAGTCGGTCGACCTCATTGAACTAGACGCAGCCTCGCATACTGGTGTAGATCATATGCGAGAAATTCTTGAAAATGCTCAATATTTACCAACAAAGAATCTCTATAAAATCTATCTCATAGACGAAGTTCATATGCTATCGAAAAGCAGCTTTAATGCGCTATTAAAGACGCTTGAAGAGCCTCCAGGTCATATCAAGTTTTTGTTAGCAACCACTGACCCTAAAAAACTACCTGTTACAATCCTGTCTCGTTGCCTGCAATTTAATTTAAATAAGCTCTCTCACAACGAAATCCTTTCACAACTGAAATTTATTATGGATTCAGAGGGTCTTGAGTTCGAAGAATCTGCATTATCTAAGATTGCAGATTTTGGAAATGGTTCAATGCGCGATGCTCTTAGTCTCCTTGACCAGTCAATATCATATGGCAACGGAAGTGTCAAAGACAAAGACATAAAAGCGATGTTAGGTTTAGTGCTCCACGATGATGTCATTAAACTGGCAACACTGGTCATTGAAAGGAAAGCCGAGGAAGTTATATTGTTTGTCAGAGATCTTGCTCATCAAGGTGAAAGTCTCTCTAACGCTCTTAAAGACCTCACGTCACTTTTTCATCAAATATCAATTGCTCAGATTCTGACTAATCATGAGCAAATTGGTAGTGAAATCATCACCCTTGCGAGTCAAATCTCAGTGCACGATTTACAGCTTTTTTATCAAATCGCTATTAATGGTCAAAAGGATCTTGCCTATTCACCAAACGAACAAATCGCTTTAGAGATGACATTGCTCAGAATGATCGCATTTCATCCCGAGTATGATGATGAAAAAAAAACTCTAATAACATCAACTAAACCAAAAACTAAATCTCCTCAAGTTAAGAAAAGAACCCTAGAAGCGAAACCCGAAATTGCACCCATAAATACTAAAGAAGCGACTGAAATAAAAACTAACAAGGAAAATCAAACCAAGTCACAAAAGCAAATTAAACTCAACAACCAGAAAGACTGGGAGAAAATTATCAATGACTTGCCTTTTGAAGGTGCTACAAAAATGCTTGTAAAAAATACTCTTTTTAGCTCATATGAAAGCGATAAACTTGTGCTCACCCTGAATGAAGAGTTCAATAACTTATTGACCAAGAATGTTCAAAAATCAATCGAAAAAACTTTACTTAACGAGTTCAACAAAATAACCCTGGAAATTGAATCTGGAGACACCAATGGAAGCACCCTATCACAAAAAGAGGCTATCAAAGAACAACAAAAAAGAAAACAAACCGAAAAACAATTTCTTGATGATGAAGGACTCAAAGAAATAGAGGAAGCCTTCAACACGAAAGTTGACCTGAAATCAATCAAATCCACAAAGGAGTCATCCAATGTTTAAAGACGGCATGGTAAGCATGATACAAAAAGCTAAAAAAATGCAGGAAGACATGAAAGTCGCACAGGATGAAATTAAATCAACTTCTTGTCAGGGAGAATCTGGCTCTGGTGCCGTTAAAATTACTTTGACAGGAGAATATCGAGTCACAAACATACAAATTGATGAATCACTCCTCGCTGATAAGGAGATCCTAGAAGATTTGGTTATGACTGCACTGAATGATGCCTCTTCCCAGATTAGCGAAATCTCTAAAGCAAAATTGAAAAATGTTACTGGTGGAATTGATCTGCCATTTAAATAATTCGTTAGGTCTAATTTATGATTGAAAAACTCAATAAAGCATTTTGTAAGCTACCAGGTGTCGGCTCTAAGAGCGCTCAACGTTTTATCTATCACCTGCTTGAGCGCGATAGGCAAGGTGGATTAGAGCTTGCCGAGGCTCTTACTGAAACAATGGAGAAAGTCAAAAACTGTGAAAGATGCCGAACTCTTTCAGAAAGAACTCTTTGTAGTATATGCGCAAATAATGCTCGTGACGGCTCACAATTGTGTGTTGTAGAGACACCCACAGACATTCATGCCATCGAGCAGAGTGGTGTTTATTCAGGAAAATACTTTGTTCTTAGTGGCTATCTTTCGCCGATTGATGGTATAGGTGCAGATGAACTCGGTCTAGATGAACTTGAAAATTTGTTCACAAATGAGGAAGTGAATGAAATTATTTTGGCCACCAATGCGACAATAGAAGGTGAAGTGACTGCTCACTATATTTTTAATTTAGCAAAAAAATACCAAATTAAAACCACCAGAATAGCTCACGGCATTCCGCTTGGTGGTGAATTAGAATATACCGACATTAATACCATTGCTCATGCTTTGTCGGGCCGTAAGAGTTACGATATATAAAGCTAAAGTAGAAGTTAAATTGTTGATAACTATTGTATAATAACTCAGTTTTATCCATCTTCCTATTGCCATGGAAAAAACGTACAGCCCTGAACTAATCGAAGCAAAGTTTCGCGATATTTGGGAACAGGGTGATTACTTTTCCTCTCAGTTAAATTCCAACAGTCAGAATGCCTATAGCATAGTACTTCCTCCGCCCAATGTAACTGGAAGTTTACATATGGGTCACGCCTTTCAACATACAATCATGGACGTTCTGACACGCTACCATCGAAGCAAAGGTAATCAAACTTTATGGCAACCTGGAACTGACCATGCCGGCATTGCAACTCAAATGGTTGTCGAAAGACAACTCGAACGTCAAAACATTTCAAGACATGACCTGGGTCGTGAAAAATTTACAGAAAAAGTTTGGGACTGGAAACACCATTCTGGTGGCACGATTACTTCTCAGATGAGGCGACTTGGGACTTCTGTGGACTGGGAAAGGGAATGCTTTACTATGGACAAGAGCCTTTCCGGTGCAGTACAAAAGGTTTTCATTGAACTCTATAACGAAGGATTAATTTATCGTGGAAAGAGACTCGTTAATTGGGATCCTGTACTTTTGACTGCTGTGTCTGACCTTGAAGTGATTAGTACCGAAGAAGAGGGATCTTTATGGCATATTAGGTATCCTGTATCGAACTCTGATGAGGTTATGGTGGTTGCCACAACCAGACCAGAAACCATGCTTGGTGATAGTGCCGTTGCGGTCCATCCGGATGATGCTCGTTACCAACACTTGATCGGAAAGATGATAGATTTGCCACTAACTAATAGACAAATTCCAATCATTACTGACGATTATGTTGATATGGAATTTGGCACAGGTTGTGTAAAAATTACCCCCGCACATGACTTTAATGACTATGAAATCGGCCAAAGACATAGTCTTGAAAATATAAACATCCTCACAGATGATGCGAAAATTAATCGAAACGCTCCTAAAGCTTATCAAAATTTAGATCGATTTATAGCTCGTAAAGCTGTAGTAAAAGATTTAGACAAACAAAATTTAATAGAGAGAATTGATTCGCACACCATGATGATTCCTAGAGGTGATAGAACCAATAGTGTAATTGAGCCTTATATGACCGATCAATGGTTTGTCAAAATAAAGCCTTTAGCTGAACCCGCCATTAATGCGGTTAAAAATGGTGATATTCGATTCGTTCCTGCAAATTGGGAGAAAACTTATTTCAACTGGATGGAAAATATCGAGGACTGGTGTATTTCACGTCAAATTTGGTGGGGACACCGAATCCCTGCTTGGTACGATAAAACTGGAAAAATCTATGTGGCAAAAAACCTCAAGGAGGCACAAAAACAGGCCGGCAATGGCGTTGAATTGACTCAAGACGAAGACGTATTGGATACCTGGTTTTCCTCAGCTCTATGGCCTTTTTCAACATTAGGTTGGCCAGACAAGACTCCAGAATTATCACGCTTTTATCCGACAAGTGTTCTTGTTACGGGCTTTGACATCATATTTTTCTGGGTTGCCAGAATGATTATGTTTGGAATAAAGTTTGCTGGTAATGTTCCCTTTAAAGATATATATATCACCGGACTCATTAAAGATGGTCATGGACAAAAAATGAGTAAATCCAAGGGCAACGTCCTAGATCCGATCGACCTAATCGATGGTATTAGCTTAGAAGAGCTGCTGGATAAACGAACACAAGGAATGATGCAGCCTGAATTAGCCTCAAAAATAAAAAATCAGACTAAAAAGGAATTTTCTAGCGGGATACCGCCATTCGGCACTGATGCGCTTAGATTGACGTTTACCGCCCTGGCGTCATTTGGGCGAGACATAAAGTTTGATTTGAAGCGTGTAGAGGGTTATCGAAATTTCTGCAATAAGCTCTGGAATGCCTCTCGTTTCGTGTTAATGAAGCTTGAATCTCGATCAATTAACTTTAATGCCACTTTATCAACACCTGATAATTGGATACTGTCGCGCCTCCAGCATACAAAAATTGCAGTCGAAAAACATTTATCTGACTATCGTCTTGATCTGATGAGCCAAACGCTTTATGAGTTTGTATGGCATGATTATTGTGACTGGTACCTTGAGCTATCAAAGCCACTTTTGGACAATAAAGAAACAAGGCCGGGTTGCGAAGCGACACTCATCATAGTGCTCTCAGAAATCTTAACATTACTACATCCAATAATTCCATTTATTACGGAAGAGATTTTCGAGCAATGCCGTGGCTTGAATAACGATAAATCCGAGAGACTTATCACCAAACCCTACCCTGAAATAGATGAGACACTAATTAGTCAAAAATCTGAATTAGAGATTGCCTGGCTACAAGAATTCATTCTAGGCGTAAGAAAAATTAGAGGTGAAATGAATATTGCACCAGGAAAGCCTTTGGATTGCTTTATTCAAAACCTTAATACTGTAGATAAAGCCTATATTAAAAACAATCTATCAATAATTTCAACACTTGCAAAGTTGGAAAGCATTAAGCAGCTTTCAGAAAATGATTCAGCTCCAGAGTCTGCAACTGCACTGGTTGGAGAAATGAAAATACTTATCCCATTGTCAGGTTTGGTTGACAAAGAGCAAGAAATATTAAGATTGAATAAAGAAATTGAGAAATTATTTAAACACCAACAGCAATACTCAGGCAAACTAAATAACAAAAAATTTATCTCTGGAGCCCCAAAGGCGGTAGTTGAAAAAGAACAATTAAAACTCTCTTCAGTAGAAAAAGCGCTAGGAGATTTGAAGTTACAATTGAAAAAAATATCATCACTATGAAACAAAATACAAAAAATTTCCACCAAAAAAACACAAACAAAACATTTTTAGCTTTATATGCAATATACACTAACATCAATCATCGCTATGAAACAATATAAAGCATTACCTTTAGTTTTCTTTTTCTTGGCCACAATAGCTAGCGCCGATGCGATTGTCTATATTACTGACCAGGTAGAGATACCTATCCGCTCAGATAAGTCCTTTGGTGATAATATTATCCGTTCACTGCCCTCAGGCACTGAACTGTCTATATTGCAAATCACGGACGATAATGCTTGGGCACAGATCAAATATGATGATACTGTTGGTTGGATTATTGCATCCTATTTATCTAATGACCCGCCAGCACGTGAAGAATTAAAAAAACTAAAAAGAACCTATAACGCCAACAAGTTACTAATCTCTAAACTTCAAGGCGAAAAGGATGAATTAGAAAAACAACTTGTATCTCTAAAACAAGAAAATGCTAACCTTGTTGTTCAGAGTTCTAAGTCACAGGCTGAGAAGGCGCACATTGAACAGATTTATCAAGACGCACTGAAACTGGAGCATAAAAATGAGAGACTCATGCAAGAAACACTACAACTAAAGACTGAACTACAGTTAGCGGAAAACAATACTCAAATAGAAAGGGATACTAGCCAAAGAAATTGGTTTATTGTTGGCGCCATAGTGTTATTCTTTGGTATGGTGATTGGTTATATAGTGCCAGGACTTGTAAAACGTAGGCGATATTAATATCTGGAGAAATTTATGAATGTATTAAAAAAAGCACTTACTTTCGATGATATTTTATTGGTGCCTGCTCACTCCTCTATCCTACCTAAAGAGGTCGATTTAAAAACTCAGCTTACAAAAAAAATTACTCTAAATACACCCATTATTTCTGCAGCCATGGATACTGTAACTGAAGCCAGGCTTGCTATTGCGATCGCTCAAGAGGGAGGTATGGGTGTTATCCATAAAAACATGTCTGTGAGCTCCCAAGCAAAAGAAGTAAGAAAGGTAAAACGATTCGAGTCTGGCATCATTAGAGATCCCATAAGTATTGAACCAAAGGCAACCATAAAAGATGTTTTTGAATTGCAAGCTCAGCATGGTATTTCTGCCCTACCCGTTGTTTCAAAGAAAACTTTGGTTGGACTTATTACGAGTCGTGATGTGCGTTTTGAAACACGCCTAGACGCACTTGTAGAGAGCGTAATGACTCCCCAAAAGAAATTAATTACAGTCACTGAGGGAGCTTCAATGGACACAGTTCGCGCCCTACTCCAAAAGCATCGCATTGAACGCGTCATGGTAACCGATAAAAGCTTTAAATTAGGAGGCATGATTACAGTTAGCGACATCAAAAAGACAAGTGACTTTCCAAAAGCCGCAAAAGACACCCAAGAGAGATTAATGGTTGGAGCAGCAGTTGGTGTTGGAAAAGGTACAGGAGCACGTATTAAGGCACTCGTCAATGCCGGAGTTGATGTTGTGGTCATTGACACCGCTCATGGTCATTCTAAAGGGGTCCTTGATCGGGTAAAGAAAACTAAAAAGAATTACCCCGACCTTGACATTATTGCTGGCAATATTGCAACCGCTCAGGCGGCACTTGATCTAGTAAAGGCGGGTGCTGACTGCGTTAAGGTGGGTATTGGTCCAGGTAGTATTTGTACCACTCGAATTATAGCCGGTGTAGGTGTTCCTCAGGTCAGCGCAATAGCGGACGTTGCTGATGCGCTTAAGGATACTGCTATACCCCTGATCGCTGATGGCGGTGTGCGTTTTTCCGGAGATGCCGCAAAAGCTTTTGCGGCTGGAGCACATAGTGTCATGCTAGGTTCAATGTTTGCCGGAACTGAAGAGTCTCCTGGAGAAGTTGAACTCTACCAAGGACGTTCCTACAAAGCCTATCGAGGCATGGGTTCAATAGGAGCAATGGGTCAAGCTCATGGTTCCTCAGATCGATATTTTCAAGCTGAACTTGCAGCCGAAAAACTTGTACCAGAAGGTATAGAAGGTCGCGTACCTTTTAAAGGCTCTATTCGACCTATTATTCACCAGATTGTTGGCGGTATTCGTTCTTCAATGGGCTATACTGGTTGTAAAAATCTTGAAGCGATGCGCACACAAGCTCAATTCGTTCAAGTAACCGCTGCAGGTATGACAGAGTCACATGTGCATGATGTTACGATTACCAAGGAAGCTCCAAACTATCACCAATAATTCAATTAGATAAGGTTTTTTATTGCACTTCTACTATGCAATAAAAGCCCTTTACATTTTTTTTGACCATATAGTCATTCTTGCGTATCTCTAAAACCTTCCATACATTCTCAGATTCAAGTTTCTTAATTTTTGAATTAAATCCATAGGACTCATACACTCCCTCATTTATAGTAAAACAAATAATTCCTCCTGATTTAACTATTCGAATCAACTCATCTAGACGCTCAGAACCTACATGGCCATGTGTAAAAACACCCACACAGAAGGCAGCATCATACTCATTATTTTCACAAGGAAGAGAGTCATTAAGACTACCAATAAATAGTTTGGAATAACCCCTTTTTTTTGCAATATCAATCATTTCCTTAGAAATATCAATACCATCAAAATTACTAAAACCACCCTTCTCAAGTTCCACTCCGACTAAACCAGTACCGCAACCAACATCAATGATTCTTAGTGATTTGTCTTTAATATATTCTTGGAAAATTTGAACAGATAAAGGTTGTGACACTGTACCTAATAAATTATCATTGTCATGGTCATAGGCGGGCGCCCATTCTTTATAGGCATCTTGTAGATCTTCATCATTATGAGAATTATAGGCAACTTGTAAATTTTCATCATTATGAGAATGAGCTATATCTGAATTGTTATAAAATTTCCCTTTATTATTTTCACTCATATTCAAAAACTGACTTATAAATCAATATAGTTTTCCAAAAAATGTCTTTCGAGCAGTCTCAGACAACTGAACTCCAGGTTTTGAGTTGTATGCCAGAACTGATAGAACTCTAACTCTATTGCCTATAGTAGGAGTTACCCTATGGACAGCATTACGACCTCGAAACAAGACAAGACAACCAGGCTCCATTGAGAGAACTTTGGGCCTGCATTTACCATTAAGCAGATCTGTTACACCCTCGTAATTCATCTCATTGTTTTCAAAATCTCTAAAATCACGAATATATTCAAAAGAACCGCCATTCTCAGGTTTTTGAATGAGTAAAGTAATCGCGAATGAAGAATTATCAAAATGCCATCCTAATTCCTGGCCCTTATTCGCATAATGAATGTTGATAGAAGACAAATCATCATCATATTTATATAGGGACTTTTCATCAAGCACGTAACAAAGAAAACTCTTAAATTCATCTGAATTATAGAGAATCCTTAATGGCGAATCTGTTGACACCTGGTTATCGGTAATACACCCCTTTGAAGACACTATATTTCTATTTCGTGCATGATCTGAAGGATAAGAATTATCAGAAGGTTCTAGATAAACGTTATGGTTATTGACACAATAATATGCCAAATGTTCCTGACTTTCGGCCTCCTTCAAAATTTTCTGAATTATATTGTCTTGAAGCAATCCCTTAAGAACTAAAACGCCTTTTTTATCTAGAATTTTTTTGCATTTCAGCTGATAAGTTTCACTTCCTAAAGGATGTTTTACATGATCAATTAAATTTGACAGGTGACTTTCAGTTTTGTTCATAATTGATTAATAAATATGAATAGAAACTAATTATATAGATGCTTAGATAAGCATAAATAGTAATTATAGAGCTCCTAAGTAGCTCTAAAATAATTAATAATTAACTGATGATGACGGCTTAAGACATTGTCATAACTAGTTAATTTAGTGTATTGGAGTAATATAATTAGGGGATAATTCACTGGTTTTATGGATTTTGGTAAGTTTTATCTCAAGCATACCCGCAAGGTATGTTTCAAATAAAGCTTATTGCGTTAAACCATAAAACAATTTTTATTTTATTGGAGACACAATATGGACATGAATATCGTTCAAAAAAGCTTTACACTTGGCAATAGTCAAATCACATTTGAAACCGGAAGGATTGCTCGTCAAGCACATGGTGCTGTTCTTGCTAGTATGGATGACACACAGGTACTGGTTAGCGTTGTTGGAGCAAAAGAAGCTAGAGCAGGTCAAGATTTCTTCCCGCTTTCAGTCGACTACATTGAAAAAACTTACGCCGCCGGCAAAATTCCAGGAGGTTTCTTAAAACGCGAGGGTCGTCCTAGCGAAAAAGAAACACTTACTTCGCGCCTCATTGATCGCCCTATCCGACCCCTCTTCCCGAACGGCTACATGAACGAAGTTCAGGTAATGATCCAGGTCATTTCTGCAAATAAAAATGTTGACCCGGATATGTTGGCAATGATAGCTACTTCAGCTGCTCTTGCAATTTCTGGTGTCCCATTCAAAGGTCCAATCGGTGCAGCTCGTGTTGGCTACCAAGATGGCAACTATATCATCAACCCAACATACTCTGACCTCAAAACTTCAGACCTTGATATGGTCGTAGCGGGCACTAAAGATGCTGTTTTAATGGTTGAATCACAGGCCAATGAGCTTTCTGAAGATATTATGTTAAGTGCGGTTATGCATGCCCATCAACAGTTCCAAGTAGTAATCGATAGTGTCGCTGAATTTGCTAAAGAGGTTGGTGTATCTCCACGTGAGTGGGAAGCTCCAGCTGAAAACGACTCTTTGCTTTCCGATATTCAGTCTAAATTTGGTGATCAAATCTCTGCAGCCTACCAGACTGTAGACAAGATGGAACGTTACGAAAAAATGGGTCAAATTAAGGACACTGCTGTTGAAGAACTTGGCGGCGATGAAGACGACTCACCAAGCTCTGAAGAAATCAAAAACTATATTAAAAAAGTTGAAAAATCAACTGTCCGCGAACGAATTCTTGCTGGAGAGCCTCGCATCGATGGTCGTGATAGTTCGACTGTACGTGAACTTGCGATTGAGGTTGGTGTTCTTGAAAATACTCACGGCTCTGCCCTATTCACTCGAGGTGAAACACAGGCTCTTGTAGTTACTACATTGGGGTCTAAGCGCGATGCACAGCTGATTGAAAAACTTGAAACCAATGACCGCATAGAAGACCACTTCATGCTTCACTATAACTTCCCGCCCTACTGTGTTGGCGAAACTGGGCGTGTTATGGGTGTTAAGCGTCGTGAGGTTGGCCACGGTCGACTAGCACGTCGCGGTATTACTGCATGTCTTCCGAGTATTGATGATTTTCCATATACAATCCGAGTGGTATCAGAAATTACCGAATCCAATGGCTCCAGCTCTATGGCAAGTGTCTGTGGTTCTTCGCTGTCATTGATGGATGCAGGTGTTCCGATTAAAGCTCCAGTTGCTGGTATTGCAATGGGCCTTGTAAAGGATGATGACCGCTTCACAGTTCTAACAGACATTCTAGGTGACGAAGATCATCTAGGTGACATGGACTTTAAGGTTGCAGGTACATCGCGCGGTATTAATGCCCTGCAAATGGACATCAAGATTGATGGTATCACTGAAGACATTATGTCAATCGCACTTAAACAAGCCAAAGAGGCGAGACTTAATATCCTTGGGCAAATGAATCTGGTCATCTCTGAGCCGAACGAGGCCTCAAAGAATGCCCCTAAGACAAAAGTTATTAAGATACCTACTGACAAGATTCGTGACCTGATCGGCAAGGGTGGAGAAACAATCAGAGGCATCATTGCTCAATCTGGTGCCAGTATTGATGTTGACGATGACGGCAACGTTAATGTGTTTGCTAACGATGACGAGAGCTTTGAAAAGGCTGTACAGATGGTCAAGGACGTTACCGCGGTGCCGGAAGTCAATAAGGTATATACCGGCAAGGTTGCCAAGATCGTTGAATTTGGCGCCTTCATAACAATCATGCCAAATCAGGATGGACTCCTTCACGTTTCTGAGATTGCTCATGAAAGGGTCAACAAAGTCGAAGACTACCTTAAAGAAGGTGAAGAAATAGAAGTTAAAGTGTTAGGCATTGACCGAGGTCGAATCAAACTTTCACGTAAAGTTTTAATAGATAAGTAAGTTTATTTAAAGCCACCGCAAGGTGGCTTTTTTATTTAAGTTATTAAGTTTTATAATTAATAATAAATCAATAATAACGAACCACCCCACTTCTAGTAAGATTATTTTAAGTATTTAATGCTCAATTGGTATATTATGAAAAGCAATTGGTAATAAACCCTATTAAATATATTGAAAATTGCAAATAAAGAACTCAGAGAAACGCTTTTAGCTCCTGATGATCCAACTCCTTTTTTAATCCTTAATGCGGATGCAAATGTGCCAGTTATACTGGTTTGTGACCATGCCAGCAATAGGTTCCCTCGATCTCTTGAGACGATGGGACTTGATTATCTGGATAGAGTGAGCCATATTGCGCTCGATATTGGTGCAAATGCGGTTGCCGAGTCTCTTGCAGAAAATCTTGGTGCTACTACGGTGCTCTGTCAGTATTCGCGCCTGATTGTAGACTGTAATCGTGAGCTAATGGATGATAGTGCGTTTCTTGAACATAGCGATGGTGTTGATGTACCTGGCAATCACAACCTACAAATCGATGAGAAGGAGAAACGGGCGTCTGAAATCTACTGGCCCTATCACAACGCTATCAAAGACCAGATTGAACGCCTAAAGAAGAATGGCATTGATCCAGTTGTTATTTCCATTCATAGTTTCACTCCTGTTATCAATGGCAGTGACCGAGAATGGGAAATAGGTGTTCTCTGGGATAAAGACTCTGTAACGGCTGAGATTTTTTTAACTAGACTTGGCGAAGCTGGTTATTTGGTTGGCGATAATGAACCATACTCTGGTAAGGATCCTGAAGACTTCACAATTGATTATCACGCTGAATCAGCTGGATTGCCACATGTAGGTATCGAAATTTCTCAAAACCTTATTAATCATGATGACGGGGTCGAACGTGTAGCGACTGCCCTAAGTAAAATTATTAGTAGATATGCAATTCCCACGATGCCAAAAAACATTCAAACACAGGAATTTTTAGGATGACAATCGATATTCCACAATTTACTCTGGGAATCGAAGAGGAATATCTTTTGGTTGATAAGGAAACCAGAGGTCTCGTAGTCAATCCACCGGAATCTCTATTGAAAGAGTGCAAGGAAGTACTGGGAAATCAAGTTACCAATGAACTCTTACTATCACAAATTGAAATTGGTACAAAAGTATGCAACAACATACAAGAGGCTCGTGAGGACCTTGCTAAGTTACGTAAACATATAGTTGAAGTAACAGGTCAACACGGACTAGCTCCGATTGCTTGCTCAACTCATCCATTTAGTCGTTGGTCTGAGCAGGAGCAAACACCGAAAGACCGTTATGAATTATTGACAAATGAAATGCAGGCAGTTGCTCGGAGAATGCTTATCTGCGGTATGCATGTACATGTCGGCATTAATGATGACGATTTGCGTATTGATTTAATGAGCCAACTTGCCTATTTCCTTCCACATCTGCTCGCATTATCGTGTTCTTCTCCATTCTGGAATGGTGAAAATACTGGACTCAAGAGTTATCGTCTAACTATTTTTGATAATTTACCTAGAACAGGCTTACCAACAGAATTTCAGAGCTATTCTGATTATAAGCGGCATATTGAAATCCTGATTAACGCTGGCGTCATGGAAGACTCAACCAAGCTATGGTGGGATATTAGACCAAGCGCTCGATATCCTACACTCGAGACTCGCATTATGGACGTGTGCACGAGAATAGATGATGCAATTTCAATCGCAGCCTTGCTAGTATCTACAATACGTGTTCTCTATCGCCTAAGAATCAAAAACCAACGCTGGCGTGACTACAGCTCTATGCTTATTAGGGAGAATCGTTGGCGTGCAATGCGCTATAGTTTTGATGATGGACTTATTGATTTCGGTATAGGCAGTATTGTCCCGTTTGAGGAATTGCTCGATGAATTTGTAGAGCTTGCACTAGAGGATGCAAAAATACTTGGATGTGAAAGAGAGGTTATGGAAACGAAGGATATATTGAATCGAGGAACAAGCGCCCATCGTCAACTTAAAACTTACGAATTATCGATTGCTGCCGGAAAAAATAATGAGGATGCCCTGAAAGATGTAGTGGATATGCTTATCCGTGAAACCGCTACAGACCTATAACTATTTTCCGGATAGAAATTAAGCCTATCAATATGAGTGATTTTTTAGCCCTAATCCATTATTACTTAACTCAAAATTCATTTTGAAATATAATATATTTGTGAAAAAACTTTTTCTGTTCTTACTGTTGTCTCTCGGTTTGAGTACTATCTCTTATGCAGGCCCTTATGACGATTGGCCTGACGATGCGATATGTATGTGGCTTGACCAGAAGCCAACACACGCAGGTTATCTAGGGGAGGCTAAAAGGAGAGGACTTAATTGTGAAGGTGGAGTTGCAGTTAAGACTTCAACTAATACAACTGATAATAATTCAACTCCATCTACAAGCTCTTCGTCTGCAAAAGATGGTGATTTAACCAGATTTTCTGGTCCAAATCTGGAACCTATTAAGCCAAATTTGCCATTTGATATAAGCTCAGGATACAAAGGCTTTTCGAAAAGTCTTGTTCGCCAACCATTCAGCCCTTATATGATTTCTATAGTGGACGATATTGTTAGGGCTGGTGATAAAGCATTAAGATTTGAAGTACGTTCCGGTGACTGCAATGCTGATGATAATTGGAGTGACTGCGACAATGATAGAGAAAGAGCTGAATTATCAAACGTTGGATCCGATAACATGAAATCAGGCGAGTATTGGTTCTCTTGGTCGCTTTATATCCCTGAAGACCATCAAAACATAGCTCCTATAAGTGTGAATTATGGGCAGTTTCATCAACTTGGCGAAAGTGTTGCTTGGATGTTTAAAGAGCAAAACAATGGATATAAAATTGTAAGAACTGTAAATGCTTATGGTGATGATTCTGATTACGATGAAAAAACCCTAATTAGTAAAGAGGATTTTGTAGGCAAATGGCATGACATTTTAATTCATGCCAATTGGTCAAAGAAAGATGATGGTTTTTTTAAAGTTTGGGTCAATGACAAACTTAAATACGATTACAAAGGGCCAACTATGTCAGGTACTGAGGTTTATCATAAGTTTGGTATCTATCGCTCGTATATTTCAGCTTATATTAATTATCACAATATATCAGCCATTGAAGAGTGCTTTAAGGAAAAAGGCAGTTCAACAAAAGAATTGGCTTTATTATCTAAACTTAAACAAAAACGCACCAAACATCCAGACTCATTAAACCTTTATAAGAAATGTAAGGAGTTTTACAATGAAGTGAGCGTTCCATCTACAGTGGCTTATTTTGACGAAGACAGAAGAGGTAGAACAAAAGCTGAAGTGCTGGCAGGATTCTCGACAGCTCAGCTTGCTGAAAAGAAAGCTCGAGAAACTGAAGTGAGCGTTGCAAGCAGCCCTTTATTTGATGGAAAATATTCTTTTAGATTAAATCGTTACAGTAATGATGAAGGCTCTCTGAATATTGGCTATGGTTATATTCAAATATTAAATGGCAATATAGCTATTGATAAAAATAATAGTTATTTGGGCACAGGATCAAAAAAATATTACGATACATTTGCTGGATCAATAGATAGTAATGGTGACATTATTGGATATATTGAAGTTGGTGTATTATGGGGTAAAGATCAAACAAATCATGTCAATCTAAATGGAAATATCAAAGATCAAATAAAAGGTAGTTGGGATGATTATTTTGATGTAATCATGCAGTTAGAAAAAAAATAAATCGATTTTAGGAATATTTTGTACGCTTCATCATAGCAAGAAGTGCTACCCCATTAAGACCCCAGATCACGCTAAGCAGATACATATTAAATGTGAGACCTAAGTATTCTGCCAAATAACCTACAAGGGCAGGTCCAAAAATAAAACCAGCAAAACCAAGAGTGACTATATTTGAAACAGTCAAAGGGATTGGTTCGTCAGTTATATTGATGGCTTGGCGTATGACAATTGCAGCAAAATTTGCCGTACCAAAACCAAAAATTACCATACCGATAACAATGACATATAAATTTGATGTCATTATGCAGAGAAACAGAATAATTCCAGAAAGTATACTTAAATATCCTCCAACAAATCTCTCGCTAGAGCGTTTTATTAACTTTGGAGCTAATAGTCTTGAAACGATCTCGCCAATATTAAACACAATAATAATAATTCCTCCTAAGAATAGAGGCGCCAACAAATCTCTTGTTAACCAAAGCGCTGACCAATCAAGGATGATTCCCATAGTTGCGTAATTCATCATAAGAAGAAAACCGAAAATTAATATATTGTTTTTTGGCATCTTAAATCTTGGAGTCTTCTCAAGGATTTCTAAATTTTTTGCTAACCCAAGCCTGAAAATAGCTATTGAACCTAGAGTCAATATCAAACCTAACAATAAAAATATTAAGCGAGGATCACTTATATTTTTTATGAAAAAGGCTGCTGCAATAGCTCCTACCAATGATCCTGCACTGAATGCTGCTTGATATAGTGGTGTAATTATTCGAGATGTTTTATTCTCAATCATGGAGATTTGCGATTGTGCGGAAGGATGAAACAATCCAACACCAATCCCAAACGGTATGTAAGCCAACAAAAATGATAGGTAATTAGGTGCTGATACTAAAATCAAAGGACAAAAAGCGATAATAAAAAGACCTAAAACCATTGAATTTTTTGTACCAATATTTGGCACAATGTATCTACCTGAAATTTGATTACTGATAAGATTTGATATACCAAAAACCAGAAGTCCTATTCCTAATTCTGATTCGGAAATTTGTAACCTTTCAATATTCCAGGGGATATAAACAAAATAAACCCCAATCTGAAACAGCATCAGGAAAGCACCAAGAAAGCAGCTAAATATGGTTCTGTTATTTAATTTATTTTCAGTCATTGATTACTTAACTATTACCTTTTAGATAAATCAATCATTTAACTAAAAGAGCAGTTTTATCAATAGAAATACCTTGCGAGTCCTTAGGTATGCATAGGGTTTGGTTTTTTCTTGTCAATTTTAAGTTTTTTTATTGCGCTTTTAAGCGTCTTTGAATCCAAGATCCCGTCATCAACAAGCGCCTTCAATACTACATAAGTGATATAGTTAGCATTTATTTCAAAGAAGTACCTCAACTCTTGACGAGAGTCTGAACGGCCATAACCGTCAGTTCCTAAAACCTCATAATGTGCTGGTACATATTTACGAATCTGTTCGGCATAATTTCGCATATAGTCAGTTGCAGCAATCACAGGTCCTTTGGATTTTTTCAAACATTCTGTAATGTATGGAATTTTTTTGTTATTACCCTCATGAAATAGATTGTCACGGTCAATAGATTGGGCTTCGCGGGTTATTTCATTAAAACTGGTAACGCTCCAGATATGGGATTTAACACCCCAATCCTTGTCAAGAATGTCAGCAGCCTTTTCGACCTCTCTAAGAATGGCACCGCTTCCCAGCAACTGAATCTCGATTTTAGATTTTCCAACCGTTTTTAAAGGATACATTCCTTTAATAATGCCTTCTTCCACCCCGTTTGGCATTGCAGGGTGAGTGTAGGTCTCATTCATTAGAGTGATGTAGTAAAAAATGTTTTCCATCTTTTCGTACATACGTTGCATGCCGTCGCGAATAATAACTGCAAGCTCATAGGCATAGGTTGGGTCATAGGAGACACAGTTTGGAATCGTATTTGCAACAATCAATGAGTCACCATCCTGGTGCTGTAAACCTTCGCCAGCCAGAGTTGTTCTACCAGCAGTACCTCCCAACAAGAAGCCTTTTGCTTGCATATCTCCGGCTGCCCAAGCAAGATCTCCAACCCTCTGAAAACCAAACTTTGAGTAATAGATATAAAACGGAATCATGGTGACATTGTGAGATGCATAGGAGGTTGCCGCGGCTATCCAGTCAGAAATTGCACCAGCCTCAGTGATCCCCTCTTGTAAAACCTGGCCCTTGATGTCTTCCTTGTACCACATCACTGTTTCAGAGTCTTCAGGTTCATAGAGTTGCCCTGAGGAAGAATAAATACCCATCTGTCTAAACAGACCTTCCATGCCAAAAGTTCTAGCCTCATCTGGAACGATAGGCACTACTCTTGGACCAAGCTTTTTATCTCTAATTAATATTGACAGAAAGCGCACGAACGCCATTGTACTCGACATTTCCTTTTTGCCGCTAGATTCTAGTAATGGCTTAAAAACTTCTAGTTTCGGTATATTGAACTTCTCTAACTCAAAACTTCTACTTGGTAAATATCCACCCAATACTTCTCGACGTTGCTTCAAGTATACTAACTCTTCGCTATCTTCATCTGGCTTATAAAAATTAAGCTCCTCTGCATCCTTTTCAGTAACAGGAATGTCGAATCTTTTGGCAACTTTAATTAGAGCCTCTACGCCTAATTTTTTTTGGCTGTGAGTGGTATTTTTCCCCTCTCCTGCTTCACCCATCCCGTAACCTTTAACGGTCTTTGCCAAGATGACTGTAGGTTGACCAACATGTTCCTTAGCCTTCTTATATGCCTGATAAATCTTGTTTGGATCATGACCGCCACGGGTAAGTGCAAAAATCTCTTCATCAGACATGTGCTCAACGAGCTTTAAAAGTTCAGGATATTTCCCAAAGAAGTGTTTCCGAACGTAACCTCCATTTTTTGCTTTATAAGCCTGATATTCACCATCAACAACCTCCT
>KB889803.1 GCA_000372785.1 gamma proteobacterium SCGC AB-629-P17
AAAAATGGATCGGACGGGTGACACCGATGTACAGCGCGTGTTCGATGATTGCTTTGATGGGAGCAAAACCCGTGCCGCTGGCGACCATGATAATCGGGCGTTCGGAATCTTCACGCAGGAAGAATGTCCCCAATGGGCCTTTGAAACGCATAATGTCGCGTTCTTTTAGTTCATTGAACACATAGTGGGTAAACACGCCGCCCGCGATATTGCGCACATGCAGCTCTAAAAAATCATCATTGTGGGGCGCGTTTGCGATAGAAAAACTGCGCGGTTTTTGGTCTTTTTGCAAAATATCGACATATTGCCCCGCCATAAATTGCAGGCGTTCGTTGGCGGGCAATTTCAATTTCAGCACCATGACATCTTCCGCCACTTTTTCCATTTTATGCACGCGACAAGGCAAGGTTTTGACTTGAATGTCTTTAACTGCCGTCACTTCGCGGCAAGCAATGGTCACATCGGATAACGGTTTCGCGCAGCAAAATAATGTCATGCCAGCGGCTTTTTCGGCTTCGCTTAAGGCATGAGGCGCGGATTTGCCATGATCGACTTCGCCCGACAAAACCTGCCCCTTACACGCGCCACATACACCGTCGCGGCAGCTATATGGCAAGGTATAACCATGCTTCAGTGCGGCTTCGAGTATGGTTTCATTGGCTTCGTTAGAAAATTGGTGACCACTGGGTTGAAGGGTAGTTTTGAAAGACATGATGATTTTGGGAAAATGAGAAATAAGCGAAAGGGTAGATTTTAACGCATAATTGCCCAATGAAACGCTTACTCATTATCGGTTATGGCGATGTGGCTCGCCGCACGCTTCCCTTGCTCACTGCCCGCTATCGGGTATTCGCGCTGGTGCGCAATCCTGCCTATTGCGCCTCGCTGCGCGAACGGGGCGCAACGCCGTTGCTGGGCGACTTAGATCAGCCGCACAGCCTGCGCCGATTAGCGGGATTAGCACACGCTGTGTTGCACTTCGCCCCGCCGCCCGCACAGGGCAAAACCGACACCCGCACCCGCAATTTGCTGCGCGTGTTGTCCCAAGGTACGCCGCCCGAACGCTTAGTGTATATCAGCACCAGCGGGGTGTATGGTGATTGCGCGGGTGCGTGGATAGACGAAACCCGCCCTTGCCATGCCACCACCCCACGCGCTCAACGCCGTGTCGATGCCGAACAGCAAATTCGCCGCTGGGCAATCCAACAGCACGTCAATGCCAGCATTTTGCGCGTGCCTGGTATTTACGCCGCAGACCGATTGCCCCTCGCTCGCCTGCAAAACGGCACGCCCACCCTTGATGCCGCCGAAGATGGCTACACCAATCACATCCACGCCGATGATTTAGCCCGCATCGCCCTCGCCGCCTTGCGTCACGGCAAACCCTGCCGCATCTATCACGCCAGCGACGACCAGCCGATGAAAATGGGCGATTATTTCGATGCGGTTGCTGATGCGTTTGGGCTACCGCGAGTACCTCGAATCAGTCGCACTCAAGCCCAACAAGTGCTGCCCGCCAGTTTATTATCGTTTATGAACGAATCCAGAAGACTAGACAATCGACGGTTAAGGGAAGAACTGAAAGTGGCGTTAAGGTACCCTGATTTAGCAACTTTTTTATCTAAAGATGGCATCTAATTTTAGATATTTAGAATGTTCACACCGAGCCCCTGACCCTATACAAGCACGAGATAAAGAATTGAAGAGGATTGTGGTACGGACAACAAAAAACCCAGCCTTTGAGGGCTGGGTAGATTGTTTGTAAGGGGTCTGAC
>KB889804.1 GCA_000372785.1 gamma proteobacterium SCGC AB-629-P17
AAATAATAAACTTTATCTAGCTAATCGAGTCACAGAGACGCTAGGTTATCTATACGAAAATCATTTTCCATATCACCAATATAGCACTGCTAGAGAAATTCGTCGAACACCACTGTATCAATTCTTTAAAGAACGTGGCGCCTGTTTTGGGGAGGTAGCGGGATGGGAAAGGGCTAACTGGTTTGTGCCGCAACATTTGATTGGTAAAGTCCAGGCTGAATATGAGTATTCATGGGGAAAACAAAATTGGTTTGACTTTCATAAATTAGAGCATCAAGCTATCAGAGAAGCTGCTGGCATGTATGAAATGTCATCTTATTCAAAAATCAGAATTAAAGGCTCTGATGCAATGGATTATCTTCAACTCATTTGCGCAAACGATGTCGATGTTTCAACTGGAAGAATTGTTTATACACAATGGTTAAATAAAAAAGGTGGAATTGAGGCTGACGTCACAATTACACGTTTAGATGTTAATGATTATCTTGTTGTAAGTGGCACGCTATGTGCTAACCGTGATATGAACTGGCTAAAAAAGAACATGCCCGAGGATGCACACTGCTCCTTATTTGATTCTACAAGCGCAGAAGGTTGCATAGCAATTATGGGTCCTAATTCACGAAAGCTTCTACAATCATTAACAGACACTGATTTAAGTAATAAAAATCTCCCATTTGCCAGTGTCTGTAATCTAGAAATTGGTATGGCAACAGTTCGTGCACACCGTATTACCTATGTTGGTGAGTTGGGATGGGAGTTATATTTTCCCATTGAATTTTCTAACTATATTGCTGAGTTGATTGAATCAGCAGGAGAAAAATTTTCTTTGAAACTTTGCGGTATGCATTCTGTAGATAGTTGTCGTATTGAAAAGGCTTATAGACATTTTGGTCACGACATTACAGATGAAGATCATGTTATCGATGCGGGCCTTGGATTTGTTGTTAAGCCTGATAAAAAACCTTCCAAATATGGAAAATTTATTGGTTATGACGCTGTCAAGAAAAAACAAACTAACGGATGTGATAAGAGGGTAATGCAATTTCTATTAATTAATCCAGATGTAATGCTCTACCATAACGAACCTATTCTTAAGAATGGTGAGATAACCGGCTATTTAAGCAGTGGAGCATACGGACATACATTAGGCGGAGCAGTTGGATTAGGCTATATTGACTGTGAACCCGGTGAAAGTGACGAGGACTTATTGAGTGCCGAATATTGTATTGAGGTTGAAGGTGTTATTGAAAAGGCTAGCGTTTCTTTAAAGCCGATGTATGATCCCTTAAATAAAAAGATTAGATCCTAAAAAGCTGCAGATTACTTACATCCATAGGATTAAGAGTTTTTTTCATAACATTGCTTTAATTTGTTTTATGATAATGTTCATACCGATATTGATCTTATTGGTATCGATTGCAGAATAACCAAGATGTAAATAGTTTTTTGGTGAGTCTTGTCCAAAGAAATGTACATTACCGGGCCTTAGCACTACGCCTTTCTCGAGCAATTTTTGACAAAGTTCTGCACTATCAACAGATTCTGGTATTTTTATCCAGAATGTTGACCCTCCAACCGTCGGTGCACATGACAATAAAGGCTCTTGTGAAGGTTATGGTCCTTTACAAGAAGATAATGCCAAATACGCTGAAATGGCTTATGAGGCATTAGTGCCTAATGGAATCGGCATGACTTTT
>KB889805.1 GCA_000372785.1 gamma proteobacterium SCGC AB-629-P17
CAACATGGCTAACAGTCAAATAATCAGAATCAAGAAATATCGCTCCAAGAACAGCTTCAAAAGCGTCAGCCTGAATCGATTCACGTCGAAAGCCACCACTTTTTAACTCGCCTTGACCCAAAACAAGAGTTTCAGACAATTTGATTGTTTTTGCTAGTTTTGCTAGAGTTTGACCTCTTACTAAGTAAGATCGAAGCCTTGACAGCTGACCTTCGTCAATTAGTGGGAAACGTTGATAGAGTTCACGAGAAATAACACAACCAAGGATGCTATCCCCTAAAAACTCCAATCTTTCATTATTGTTTTTACTTACACTTCGGTGTGTCAAAGCCTGTTTAAGTAACTCAATATTATTAAATTGATATGCAATATTTTTTTGTAATTTATCCATACAGCTAATTCAAGGAATGATGATTAAATTGCAACTGGTGCCTTTATTGCGTCATCGTGAACATAATTATAAAACTCAAAATCATTAAATTGATAATCAAAGACGCTGTTAGGTTTTCTTTTCATAATAAGCCTCGGTAAAGGTTTTGGAGTTCTTCCTAATTGAATATTAACCTGTTCAAAATGGTTCGAATAAACATGACAGTCACCACCACTCCATACAAAGTCACCCACTTCAAGATTGCATTGTTGAGCAACCATGTGAGTTAAAAGTGCATAAGAGGCGATATTGAATGGAACTCCAAGAAAGATATCGGCACTTCTTTGATAGAGCTGGCATGATAACTGCCCGTTTGCTACATAAAATTGAAAAATCGCATGACAGGGTTGCAAAGCCATACTTTCAAGCTCTCCAACATTCCAACTAGAAACAAGAATTCGCCTAGAATCCGGTGAATTCTTGATTAATTCCATGGCCTCCGAGATTTGATCAATCACCTCACCATCAGCATTCTTCCAATTACGCCACTGTGCACCATAAACTGGTCCTAATTCACCATTTTCATCTGCCCATTCATTCCAAATATTAACCTTATTTTCCTGTAAATATTTAATATTAGTGTCACCACTCAAAAACCACAACAATTCATGGATTACTGAAGGAAGATGGATACGTTTAGTAGTAACCAAGGGGAATCCATCTTTAAGATTAAAACGCATCTGATGGCCGAAAATGCTTACCGTGCCTGTACCTGTTCTGTCGGTTTTAATAGACCCGTGGTCCCTTACGAGCTTTAAAAAATCTAAATATTGTTTCATAATTATTTCTCAGAATAGTAAGATTTATAATATAAATAGATACCAATAACGAACATCGGTAAGCTCAATAACTGACCCATCGTTAACCACTCGAAAGCTAAATATCCCAATTGTATGTCTGGTACTCTGATGAATTCAATTATAAATCTAAAGAATCCATAGAAAATCAAAAATAGGGAGGATGTGGACATCAATGGTCTATTTTTTTTGCTGAAAAACCACAAAATGACAAATAACACAACACCCTCGAGAAGGGCTTCGAAGAGTTGTGTCGGGTAGCGATGAGCCCAGACACCACTCTGGTCAGGTGAATATACTCCCCAAACACTGGTCGTAACCTTCCCCCAAAGCTCAGCATTTATATAATTTCCAATCCTTCCAAATGCCAAACCAAGCGGCACTAATGGAGCAATAAAGTCGGTTGTTTGAAAAAAACTTTTTTTT
>KB889806.1 GCA_000372785.1 gamma proteobacterium SCGC AB-629-P17
AGGTAAGCCTTGATCGTGATACATGGCTAGGACAACGTCCATATTTTTTAAAGATTCATGGGTAAATGCCGTATCTGCAGGGACTGGTCCTATTAAATCATATCCAACTTTATTCAGCTCTTTAATGACGGGCGATATTGTTATTTTTTCTTCGTTTCCAAGGTAGCCATCTTCACCTGCATGTGGGTTTAAGCCGCAAACCAGAATTTTTGGTTTTTTGATACCTAAGAATTTAAAGTCATTGTGAACGATAGAAATTACTTTTGTTAGGGACTCTCGGGTTATATTCTTAGAAACCTCTGTAAGAGGAACGTGAGTAGTAGCAAGAGCTACTTTTAACTGATCAGTAGCAAGAAGCATCACGGTTTTGCTGGTTTTAGTTAATTTAGCGAGAAATTCTGTGTGCCCAGTGAATTCTATACCAGATTTGTTGATAACGCCTTTATTCACAGGGCCCGTTAAGAGTCCATCACAGCTTCCATTTATGCAATCATTTGTAGCTTCTTTTATGGTTTCCAGTACATAGTTTGAGTTCGCTGGATCAAGTCTTCCAGGAAACACTTTATTATTCGTTTTGATTGGGTAAATACTCAACTCAGATGGGTTATTAGATTCTGACTCTTTGAGGATGATTGGTAAATTAAGTTTTTTTGCCCTATCGATTAAGACGTCTGGGTCGCAATACACCAGTAGGCTTTCTTTTTTTGTTTTCTGCGCATAGATGATCGCTATATCGGGACCAATGCCAGAAGGTTCTCCAGGGGTAAATGCTATAGCCATATTATGAATGAATTAGGTTAATTATAAGTTAGGCAGCTGTTAATCCCGAAATTCCACTTCCAATAATTGCAATTTTCATTACTTAAGATCATTTTTATTTTTAACAGATAGGTAGCCCCTAAAAAATCCATGTTTCTTTTTTAAAAAGATACATTATTCCACTTTAGTTAATCAACTTTCCTTGAGCTTGCAGATCTGCGTGGTAGGATGACCTCACCATAGGGCTGCTAGCAACCTGGCTAAATCCAAGATTGTTAGCAATTTCTTTGTATTGCTGAAACTGTTCTGGTGTTATATATTCCTCTACTGCTAAGTGATGTCGACTAGGCTGCAAATATTGACCTAAAGTTAACATCTCAACTTGGTGTAATCTTAGATCCTTCAAAACATTGATAACTTGCTCCTTTGTTTCACCGACACCTAGCATTAAACCCGACTTTGTTTTGACTTGAGGGTGTTTTTCTTTAAACCTATCCAGAAGTTGAAGTGAGTGTTGATAGTCTGCACCAGGTCGAACTTTTGGATAAAGACTAGGAACAGTTTCTAGGTTATGGTTGAAAACATCCGGTGGGCAGTCACTAAATGTCTCTAGCGCCTTTTCCATTCGGCCTCTGAAGTCAGGTGTTAAAATTTCAATTTTGATTTTAGGAGTAGTAGACCTAATGGCGTCAATGCATGCTTTAAAATGAGAAGCACCACCGTCTCTAAGATCATCCCGATCGACCGAGGTAATAACGACATAC
>KB889807.1 GCA_000372785.1 gamma proteobacterium SCGC AB-629-P17
TGTTAGCGGTTTGTTTGGGTAATATTTGCCGTTCGCCATTGGCAGAGGTGTTGCTGCGCGAGCAGGCCAAGCGTATGGGGTTGGATTCACGTTTTGAATTTGCCTCGGCTGGAACCGGCGATTGGCATGTGGGAGGCTGCGCTGATCCACGTACGATTGCCACAGCAGCACGCCATGGTGTGGATTTAACATCGCACCGAGCCAGTCAAATTACAGTGCGTAATTGGCAGTCTTGGGATTGGTTTGTTGCGATGGATGACAACAATTATCGTGATGTTTTAGCGATGGGTGTGCCTAAAGAACGCCTTTTACTGATGCGTCAATTTGAAGCTGGTTCTGGTCAAGCCGTACCTGATCCGTATTACGGCGGTGCAGATGGCTTTGAAACGGTTTGGCAGTTGCTGGAATCCAATGCGGTAGCTGTGATGCAATACTTAGGGGATGAATATGAAAAAAATCACTGCAGTCATTAAACCATTTAAGTTGGATGATGTAAAAGATGCTTTGTTAGACGTGGGTATCAGTGGTATGACGATTTGTGAAGTGCGTGGGCATGGTCGCCAAAAAGGGCATACTGAGTTGTATCGCGGTGCTGAATATACCGTTGACTTTGTACCTAAAATTGAAATTAGTATTGTCGTGGATGAAGACCATGTGGATGAAGCTATTGATGCTATTGTGACGGCAGCACGTACCAATAAAGTGGGTGATGGTAAAGTCTTTGTGCAAGCTGTTGAGCGTGTGATTCGTATTCGTACAGGGGAAGAAGACAGCGACGCACTCAATTAAGATGGAATATATTAAAAGTATTGCCGTATTGCTATTGTGGGGGTGTGTGTTGATGACGACTGAAGTTGTAGCAGAAGAAGCAAACAAGCATATCCGCCAAGCTATTTTTGCTGGTGGCTGTTTTTGGTGTATGCAGCCACCCTTTGATCAGGCTGAAGGTGTGCTTCATACTGAAGTGGGTTATACAGGGGGGCATACGCCATCACCTGATTATGCCCAGGTGAGCCGTGGTGATACAGGTCATGTCGAAGCAATTCGTGTATCTTACGATGACAGACGAACCAATTACGCGAAGCTGTTGACCATTTATTGGCATAATATAGACCCTACGCAGGCTGATGGTCAATTTGTTGATCGTGGTCCGCAGTATCGTACGGTAATTTTTTATGACGGAGTATCGGAGCAAAGGGAAGCGGAAGCATCCAAGTCTTTGTTACAGCAGCAGTTTAAGGATCCTATTGCGGTAGAATTACGTCCTATTGCGACGTTTTACCCAGGCGAAGCCTACCATCAGGAATATTACAAAAAGAACCCGTTGCGTTATAAGCAGTACAAAAAAGGGTCTGGACGGGAAGCTTATTTGAATCAACAGAGCGAGCACTGAATATAGGGATTGGGGAGGCAGGTTCAATGAGTGAGCAAACGCTGAATTCATACTTGCAAC
>KB889808.1 GCA_000372785.1 gamma proteobacterium SCGC AB-629-P17
ATGATTGCATTAGCTTCAGAAGAAGTAGCTATCAGAAAATTATTTGATCATCATATTGACACATTTGACCCATATCACGGAGAGGTAAAAGTATGGCAAC
The DNA here is from genome assembly GCA_000372785.1 of gamma proteobacterium SCGC AB-629-P17. Taxonomy (GTDB): domain Bacteria; phylum Pseudomonadota; class Gammaproteobacteria; order PS1; family Pseudothioglobaceae; genus Pseudothioglobus. The sequence continues at coordinate 101 of KB889808.1, forward strand.
ATTAAAAAAGGACAAATCCCATGAAATGGGACTCCATGAAGAGCAATTAAAGGGACGAACTCAGCAACGTTTTTTCTCAGTTGATGAAAGTGAAAATTTAACATATTTCCACTCTTTTGACGTCGACACTAATAAGAGTGGAACAATTGACGCACTTGAGATGACGCCAAGAGAAATCAATGGTGAAATTAGAGCGTTAATGGAAAAAGGTATAGGAAACATTACGGTTGATAACCCCATGTCACGACATGGTGTTGGTGTTGGTATCCTAAACCGAGTTAATTTAACTTTTTCTGACAGTTTAGGTTACTTTGGTTGTGGTCTGATTGATGGACCTAACGTACACATTAAGGGACGTGTTGGTTGGTCATGTGCGGAAAACATGATGGCCGGTACAGTTGTAATTGATGGAAACGCGGGTTCTACGTTTGGTGCTGCTATTCGTGGTGGCGACCTTGTATGTAGAGGCAGTGTAGGTGCGCGTACTGGTATCGACCAAAAGGGAGGCACCATTATTGTTGGTGGAAAGACGGGCGCTTTCTCTGGTTTCATGATGCAGCGTGGTCGTATGATTATTCTGGGTGATGCAGGGATGAACCTAGGTGATTCAATGTATGACGGCACTATTTATGTCGGCGGTGAAGTCGAAGAACTTGGTGTTGATTGTGTACCGGGTGAAATGACAGAGCTTGATATACACTACCTTACATCTAAGTTAGATCTTTATGGCATGAAGGCACCTAAGGGTGTTGAAAAAATGCAAAAGTATGTTTCTGGTAAGCAACTATGGAACTACGACAATTTAGAACCAAGTGAGAAAAAGCTGGTTCTTTAATCATACTTCTAAATAAATTAATAAAAAGGAAATATTATGAGTGATACAGACGATCAATACAATTTAGGTAAAAGTTTTATCTTCCCTAAGGAAGTGATGAACGATATTCATATCAAGTCTGACTTAGGTCGTTACAGAATGAGAGGCTTCTCTCTATTCAAAAAAATCCCAACTTGGGATGATTTGACTTTTATGCCAGGCACTCTTACCCGTTTCGTTATTGAGGGTTACAGAGAAAAATGTTTAACAAAAACGATTATTGGTCCAAACGCTAAACGACCACTAGAACTAGACATTCCTATCTACATTACAGGTATGAGTTTTGGTGCTCTAAGTTACGAAGCTAAGACGGCCTTAGCACGTGGTGCAACCATGGCTGGTACAGCGACTTGTTCTGGAGAAGGCGGTATGATTCCAGACGAAAGACGCTA
>KB889809.1 GCA_000372785.1 gamma proteobacterium SCGC AB-629-P17
CCCCAATCGTAAGAAGGTGAGCAAAGGTAAGGGTTTGAAACGTGGTGGGCAGAAAGGTCATGTCGGCACCACACTGACGCAGTTTGATGAAGTTGATGAAATAACGGAACTAAAAGTTGACCGTAATACGTTACCCTCTGGTACGTTCACCCATACTGGTTATGAGAAGCGGCAGGTTGTTGATATTGAGTTTCGCCGCGTTATTACAGAGTTTCGGGCGGAAGTACTGGTTGATGAGAAAGGTAAACGTTATGTGGCTTCTTTTCCCGAAGGCGTTACTCGCCCAGTACAGTATGGTAAAGAACTCAAGGCATATGCTGTTTATATGTCGCAATATCAGCTGGTGCCTTATGACCGAGTTCAGGCTTGTATACGGGATCAACTGGGTATTCCAATCAGTGCTGGTACCATCGCCAATTTTAATAAGGTGGCTTATAAAAAGCTTCAAGAGATTGGATTTGAAACGTGGTTGAAGCAGGAACTGATCAGGGCATCGGTCGTGCATGCCGATGAGACTGGCATCAATATCGATGGCAAGAAGCATTGGCTGCACTGCAACTCCAACAGTAAACTGACCTATTTCTATGCACATGCCAAACGGGGTTGTGAAGCCATGGATGAGATGGGTGTGCTGCCTGACTTCTCAGGTGTGCTCTGCCATGATCATTGGAAACCGTACTATCGTTACGACTGTAGCCATGCCTTGTGCAATGCACATCATTTGCGCGAACTGGAACGTGCATGGGAACAGGATGAGCAGAAGTGGGCAAAACAGATGCAGGGCCTGTTGTGTGAAATGAACACAGCGATGCTGGATGCTGGCAGCATGCTTGAAGAGGATGCCAGCGAAGCGTTCAGAAAACGGTATCGGCAATTGCTTTTGGAAGCTGATATTGAGTGTCCACCACCCGATGAGAGCAAGAGAGAAGGCAAGCGCGGCAGGCTCAAACGATCCAAATCTAGGAACCTGTTAGAGCGGCTGCGAAATTACGAAGATGATGTGTTACGGTTTATGGAAATAACAGATGTGCCATTTACCAATAATCAGGCTGAAAATGATGTGCGAATGACAAAAGTGCATCAGAAAATATCTGGGTGTTTTCGCTCATTTGACGGAGCCAAAGGCTTTTGCTTGTGCAGAAGTTATATCTCAACATGTCGCAAACAGGGTACATCAGCCAGTGATGCACTACGCTTGTTGTTTGATGATGAGAAACCTAGCTTTATGATGGGTGCTGAATAGT
>KB889810.1 GCA_000372785.1 gamma proteobacterium SCGC AB-629-P17
AGCGCGTCGTAGTCCGGATCGGAGTCTGCAACTCGACTCCGTGAAGTCGGAATCGCTAGTAATCGCGGATCAGCATGTCGCGGTGAATACGTTCCCGGGTCTTGTACACACCGCCCGTCACACCATGGGAGTGGAATCTGCCAGAAGTAGTTAGCCTAACCGCAAGGAGGGCGATTACCACGGTGGGTTTCATGACTGGGGTGAAGTCGTAACAAGGTAGCCGTATCGGAAGGTGCGGCTGGATCACCTCCTTTCTAGAGAATCCGAAATTCTGAGTGCCTACACTCATCAATTGTTTAAATGCAGTTTCCAGTAAGCGATGTTGAATTTATTCAATAGTAGCTGCTGGTCATTGTCTGAGGGTCTGTAGCTCAGCTGGTTAGAGCACTGTGTTGATAACGCAGGGGTCGTTGGTTCGAGTCCAACTAGACCCACCAGTCGTTGCAAGTCGCTTTAATGCTTGTTTAGTAATCGCAAGCAGCTTGTCGTTGTACAACGGGGGTTTAGCTCATCTGGTAGAGCACCTGCTTTGCAAGCAGGGGGTGAACGGTTCGATCCCGTTAACCTCCACCAATCAAAAGTTGATAAGTGTTAAATTGTGCAGTGAGTTGTGAAAATTGTGTTGTGAGCCATTTTGGTTTTACAGCTTAATTTTCACCGTTTACGGTGTTTGTGTTCTTTAAAAATTTGGAAGAAGTAAATAAGTAGTTTGTGCGTAAGCCAAGTTGGTTAACTCCATCTTTGCAAGCAAGCAAACTCTAAATGGGTTTTTGATTGTATCAAGCTAGTTTGAGATTAGTCGTCTCAGATTAGACACAAACCTTTTTACAAGATGAGTCGCAAGACTTAACAAGTAATAAGGCAACAAAACGTAAATGCTTATAACACCTCAAGTGCAAGCAAGAGGGCTTAATGTTATAGGATCAAGCGAATAAGTGCATATGGTGGATGCCTTGGCGATTACAGGCGATGAAAGACGTGATAGCCTGCGAAAAGCGACGGGGAGTTGGCAATAAACATTGATCCGTCGATGTCTGAATGGGGAGACCCGGCCTTTATAGGTCATTCCTTCCTGAATACATAGGGAAGGTAAAGCGAACTCAGGGAACTGAAACATCTAAGTACCTGAAGGAAAAGAAATCAACCGAGATTCCGTAAGTAGTGGCGAGCGAACACGGATCAGCCTGCAATTTTTAGCACCATTGTTAACAGAACAGTCTGGAAAGTCTGACCGTAGT
>KB889811.1 GCA_000372785.1 gamma proteobacterium SCGC AB-629-P17
TGCAACTGCAAAAAACGAGACGGACATAAATGAGAAAACGCTTGATGGTAAAACCGAATTACCGATCACCTTGGAAAACTGCAAGCTGGGCAATAGTTACACCGTATCAGTCGTGGCAATCAACAACAACGGTCGCAGCAATGATGGTAGCGCAGCGGGTGTCGTGACATGTGCCCAATAACTCAGCAATTCAACGCGCAAGTGCCGCAAGTAAAAATAAGGCATATCGAGTCGCCCGAAGACATTACGGTAAGCCAAGTTCTGCGTTTCCGCGTCTGCTCAAAACAGGAAGGCGATGAACTTGATGCAATGGCTTATCACTGTTGTGCTTTCGAGGACAACAAGCTGATCGGCTCTATCTGGCTGAGGGGCGATAATTGACTAAAATCGGAATCGAATTGGAGCATTTCGTATTTGACGGAAATGGCAATGCCCCCTCCATCGACTTAATCTCCACTCTTTACTGCCGACTATGCGCTGAAGGTTATTCCTTCAATAAGGATCAAACTGTTGGCGTATACAAAGATACCGTTTGGGGTAGGCTATACATTAAGCCTGATGCCTACACGCATCTTTTGGAAATTGCTTTCCCACCGCTTTCTAGCCTCAATGATTTTTCCAGTATTTATGGTGACACGCTGGAAACATTGTCCAAAGCACTTGACGACTGTGGTCTCCATATTGAGCAGGGAGGATGTCTTCACGATATGCCACTGCATTATCAGATCATGGCATCGAGTGATATGCAGTTGGCACGAACAAAGATACTCGCTCAAAGAAAATTGCCATTGGGAAATTTGGCAGTACCACTTTTCACCAGCCTGATTGCATCAACCCAAGTTCATTTGGATCAAACAGCCGATGATCCCTACTCGATGTCGAAAAAATTGTATGGAATCGAGTATCTTTTTCCTCTTTTGTTTAGCTCAAGCAAGCAATTTCGTAATACTCAAGCACATTGCATACGTCCGCTGATATACCGCGACAACTTCGTTGAAGGCTATACGCTAACAGGTTTTCCTGCTGAAGTAGCTAACTCTGAAGCTGAGTATGAAGGAATGGTGTCTCAACCATGGTTTATTAAAGATTACAGTTTGATTGTCCCCCGCGCTTTCCGAACGATCGAATTTAGAGGCGTAGATAGCCTGTCGTCCTGCAACACAATACTTGAAATGCTGGCGTTGCGATTAGCTACGAGATTGGTTTGT
>KB889812.1 GCA_000372785.1 gamma proteobacterium SCGC AB-629-P17
AGCCAGGGTATCTTGCGGCGTTTATTGAAAAACGTTCGATCGCTAGGGGTCACGGATATTGTGATGCCCTGTGTGGATCAGTCCAGTCTCAAAACCGGGAATGCTCAAAAGCGGTTTGTCAGAAATATGTTACCGATTGTTGAATACGCGGAAGGGTTTGATATCAATCTGGCACTGGAAACAGATTTGCCGCCTGAGCCGTTTGCGGAACTGCTGGATCAATTTGATTCCGAACGCGTAACGGTCAATTATGATATTGGCAACAGCGCCGCGCTTGGATTTGATCCCGTAGAAGAGTTGAAATGCTATGGTGAACGCATTACGGATATTCATATCAAGGATCGGGTTCTGGGCAGTGGCTCGGTGATGCTGGGTGAGGGCGATGCTGATTTTGATCTGTTTTTTTCCACGTTAATGCAATTTAACTTTGACGGCCCCTTTATCATGCAAGCCTACAGGGATGATGAAGGTCTTGGCTTGTTCAGAAAACAACTTGAATGGATTAAACCAAAATTGGAAGCGTATCAATGCAAGGAACCAGGCCAATAATATGAAGGCCTCGGATATTATGGCAATTATCCCCGCCAGGAGCGGATCAAAGTCGGTAAGGGATAAAAATATCACCCTTCTTGGGGGCTATCCGCTTCTTGCCTATACCATTATTGCCGCACGCTTGAGCCGCAAGATTGATCGCGTGATTGTATCAACGGATTCTCAGTATTATGCGGATGTAGCAGCTCAATATGGTGCGGAGGTTCCGTTTTTGCGGCCTGCCGAACTCTCATCCGATGCCTCTACGGATCGGGATTTTATGCTGCATGCCATGCAATGGATGCAAGAGAATGAAAGTCATGTCCCGGAGTACTGGGTACATCTCCGACCGACAACACCACTACGGCAAGTTGATGTTATTGATCAAGCCATTGATGAAATTCAGCGCCATCCTGAAGCCACTTCCCTGCGTTCCGGGCATCTTTGCCCGGAATCTCCATTGAAATGGTTTAAGCGAGACGATGCCGGATTTTTTCACGGTCTTCTGGATGATGAATCTGAATATTACAATCTTCCCAAACAGGCATTCCCCGATGTATATATTCCGGACGGCTATGTGGACGTTGTTCGGGCATCCTGCGCAATGAACAATGAATCGTTGCATGGAGAGGCCATCCGGGGATTTATGTCACCCATATGCACGG
>KB889813.1 GCA_000372785.1 gamma proteobacterium SCGC AB-629-P17
TAATGGAGGGAGTAGGAAATGGTGAAAAGATTGGTGATTTTGGACTTGTTGGTGGAGGAGCAGCCGGTTTAGAGTTAGATCGATATGATGTTGAATTTGGAACCCCGCATGATTCCTATTTATTGGCGCATTCTGTGGGACATACTAATTTGATGCTTCAAGTGAATGAAGAAATCCACTTTTCTGTTCGTGGCTACCATGGAGGAGGTACTGAAAACCCTATGGTGCGAGCTGACATGATATTTTATAAGACTCCTAATGATGGCGGAGTGTTTGCACCTGGCTCATTGTCTTGGTGTGGCAGTCTTTCTCATAATAACTACAATAATAATGTTTCCCGCATTACAGAGAATGCAATTAGAGGGTTTTTAAAAGATGGCCCCTTACCTTAGTAATTTTAGAAAGGAGGTAATTTAAAATGACAATTAATAAACACCCAGATATGATGGATCCACCTATTGGTAAATCGGTAGTTGGAACAAGCACTAAACCTCTTAATGAATTAGAGAAAAATGTAATTAGTACTCTAGATGAGGATAAGGTTAGTGATTTAGCAGAATGTCTATTTACATTAAATAACCGCCACTATGGTCCAATTGCAGGAGCTTATGTTGCAGTTTGTACAATTGAAGGAAAGGAATGGTGTGTAGGGCAGTTAAATGCTGATCGAGCAAAGCCGTTAATACTTTTTGAAGATAAAGTCTTCAACACACCTGAAGAAGCGCAAATTGAAGCAGTGCGTTTAAAGGAAGAACGGGGTGAGTCAGTGCCATGCCGTAACCATTAAGAATATTAATGAATTAATGAGGATTAAATAATGTTAGATAAAGAAAAAGGTGTAATAGCAAACGAATCTCATACCGAGACTGACGACTATATTACGAGAACTTATGTAATGCCGCTTTTATTTGATGATGAATCACGTAGAAAGCTGATTGCTGAACATAGAAATAGCCCAGTTGGCAATGCTCCTTCAAATGGTAGAGCTGCTATAGAACATAGTCAAGATCTCAGAACAATCCTTGACAAGATGCGAAGGGCGCCTATGGCTGGGAAATATGTTACCGTTTGTGTTCGAATGTTTGAGCAGTATAAGATAGGTATCGTATCAGGTATTCGTGGTGTTCCAGTAGATATACAAGAAGAAATATATTCATCAGAGGAAGCTTGTGAGCACGCAATCTTTTTAAAGAGAATTGCAGATTTGATGAATCATTATGGATAGTTTTGGTATCTTGCAATCGGCTAATTATAAATAAGTCATTTTTAGTTACAGTGATTTTTCGCTGTTGACGGCAATTCTCCTGCCTGTGTTATTGACGATTGCAAGAACCACCATATCAAAACAAGACATCTTTTTTTCATAAAGGGTTTCAGAGATTTACTACTTTCTTAAATAATGGTCTGGGGTACGCTCGGGGTACACTAGAATGAATTGAAACCCTTCACTTTTTGTATATATTTACTATCAATAAACCATCAAACTAGATAGATATGTAATATAAATCTACTATTTATGTGGGAAATCAATGAGTTACGTGTGGTTCTGAAAAACCACCCTCCTTCGCATATTTATTCAGACTCTTAAGGGGTGGAGGAGCCTACTTTCACTCGGCTATGTATTAATACCCTCCCTCACACATCAAACGAAGTTTGGGTTTTCAAGCGTACTGTGTAGGTACTGTTAAGACTTTCATTGTTTAGATAAGCAATCACTTTACTAGGCAAAACCAAAGCCTAGAGTTTGCTTATATTCGCTCTTCCTCCATTCGTTTCCATTAATCACACATCAAACGAAATTTGGACTTTGACTAAGTTCAAATTTATTCTCTTATCTTCACAATAACTTTCCCCCTGGCACGACCTTTGGACAAATAATCAAGCGCTTGGATGCTGTCATCAAAGTTATAAGTTTTGTCTATCACTGGTTTGATTGAGCCAGACTCATATAACTTTGACAACTCTTTCAACTGAGCACCATTCGGAGACATTAATAGAAACCTATACATAGCACCCATTTTTGAGGCCGCCTTAGTAACTTTTTTTGCTTTAAGTGATAATAATAATCGTACAACCTTGTTTAGGCCAAGTTGTTTTGTTGTAACGCTGTCGAGGTCTCCTGATATAGATACTACTCTTCCTCCATCCTTTAACACCTTAAATGAGTTAAGAGTGTGCTTACCTCCTAAAGTGTTAAATACCACATCAAACTTAGTGCCTTCATCAAGGTAGCTGTGTTTTGTGTAATCGATAACCTTATCTGCGCCTAAATCTTTTACCAATTTAACATTTTTAGTGCTAGTAGTAGTTGTGACATTTGCCCCTAGATGCTTCGCAAGTTGAATGGCAATAGTGCCAACTCCTCCAGACCCAGCGTGTATTAAAATATTTTCTCCAGAAGATAACTTGGCTACATCAACAAGCGCCTGATAAGAAGTCAGACCTGCCAAAGGTATACTGGCTGATTCATCAAAACTAAGATTTGAAGGAATCAATGCTACATCGTTGTCATTTGAAATCACATACTCTGCCATAGTGCCAACAAAGGCTTCGTCTATCCTTGAATATACTTTGTCTCCAGCTTTAAAGTTTTTTACATTTTTTCCTACTTTTTCAACAATACCACTGACGTCTCTTCCAATTCCCTTAGGAAACTGTATTTTTCCCACAGCCTTGAAGTCACCTCTAAGAATCTTATAATCGATTGGATTAAAGCTTGCAGAGTGAGTTTTAATAAGTATTTGATTTGCGCCAACAGTGGGTATAGAAACTTCTTGTTCTTCCAGGCTTGTACCTATATCTCCGTATTTTGTCATCATTAGTGATTTCATTTTTATATACCCACATAGTTAATTTAATTTGTTAAAAACTATTTGGGGATATATTAAAAATAAACAAGTACGCATTTTTGAGATTATTGTTATAACTTCCCTCACACATCAAACGAAATTTGGACTTTGACTAAGTTCAAATTGAAATATAATTCTAGTATGAAAAGAGTATTAGATATTTAAGGGTAATTACCACATGGATACAATCTCTAGAATTCTCAATATAGTCAAATATTTAATTTATCTTTTATTTATTTTTGCCATTTTTATCATTATTTTTCTCAATTTCTCACCTGTTTTTGGGGGCTCGCCAGACAAAGATAGTATCAAACTTATTCAAGGATCAAAAAACTTTATCGATGGAAAATTTGTCAATTTAAAAACAACCTATACGAATTCAAGAACTTCTGAGAAAAGTGCTTCTTTAATGGACTGGATTTCTCCACCTAGTGATAAAAATCCATTAGAGCCTCTTCCAACAATTAAATTTCAAAGAGATACTTTAATAGAAGGCAAGTTTGTTTGGCTAGGACACTCAACCCTTCTAATGAATACTGATGGAATTATTATTATGACTGACCCGATCTTTAATAGAGCCTCTCCACTGCCTATTTTTGGAAAGCCATTTACATTTAAAAACCCAATTCTTATTGATGACCTCCCAAAAGTTGATGTAGTTGTCATATCCCATGATCATTATGACCACCTTGATTCTAAAGCAATTAAAGATCTTTCAAAACGGGTTGATCATTTTTTTGTTCCTTTAGGAGTTAAAGCGCATTTAGAAAGATGGGGAGTTGATAAAAATAAAATCAGCGAACTCGATTGGCATGACAGCGAAGACTATAAAAATATTAAGTTCACATTAACCCCAGCACAACATTTTAGTGGTCGAGGACTAACAAATAGAAGATCAACTTTATGGGGCTCATGGATTATTTCCTCTAACACATTGAAAGCTTACTTCAGTGGAGATGGTGGATATTCAGAAACATTTAAAGACTTAGGTGATCAATATGGTCCTTTCGATATAGCCTTTCTTGAGAATGGTGCCTACAACGCTGACTGGTCCACAACTCATATGTTTCCAGATGAGGTTGTTCAAGCAAATATAGATTTAAAAGCAAAAGTACTTTTTCCAATTCATTGGTCTAAATTTGATTTGTCCATTCACACTTGGGATGAGCCGATCATTCGGGTCACTCATGAAGCAGAAAAAAGGAATGTCAATATTGCAACTCCAATGATTGGTGAAATATTTGACTTGATTAACTTACCAAAAACACCTTGGTGGGAGCCCCTTAGACAATAAGTTGAATTCTTAAAATTCTCCCTCACACATCAAACGAAATTTGGGTTTTCAAGCGTAATGTGTAGGTAATGGATAAATATATGAATAGATTTTAAATAAATAATATATTGAGAATATTTAATATTTATCAATATCGGGGGTAACAATAAGCTACCCCCTTTTTTTATTTAGACTATTTTAGTCTTCTACTTTTTCACCCATAATGGCGCTCAAAATAAGAACCGTTAGGCCGCCAGTAGTAATGGCAGAACTAAAGATACTACCTATGAGTTTACCAAATGTGCCGCCAATATTATTTGCCAAGGCGCCTGCAAATTGAGGAACCAGTAGAACACCTATACCCATTCCAAAAGATACTGCTAGAATCAGCATATTACGTCGATTCATATTCACCGTAGCAAGAATCTTTATACCTGCAACAGCAACCGTACCAAACATGACGATAGTTGCACCACCTAATACAGGATTGGGAAGCGCCCTCAATATCGAACCTATATGAGGGAATAATCCCATTAATATAAGAATAAGTCCAACCCAAACACCCACATGACGACTAGCAATACCAGTCAGTTGAATGACACCGTTATTTTGGCTAAAAGTGGTGTTAGGAAAAGTATTGAACACAGCAGCTATTGCTGAATTAATACCGTCACCAAGTACGCCATTTTTAATCCGTTCAATATAACCTTCACCTTTTACATCTTGTTTTGATATCATGCAATTTGCTGTAATATCGCCAGATGATTCAATGGCAGTAATGACATAAATTAAAGCTATCGGAATGAAGGCAATAATATCAAAGTCAAAACCATATCTGAAAGGTATAGGAATACTAATCACCTCTTGCACTACAAATAACTGACTTGTATTGACTTTGCCCATCATGAGTGCAACAACAAAGCCAATTGCTAATCCAATGACAATGGAGGATAGGCGAAGCCATTGATTACTTGAACGATTTAAAACAATAATAGAAATCAGTACCAAGAAGCCAAGAAATAGGTTGGATAAAGAACCCCAAAATTCCGGTTTATTATCTAGCAACCACTGTCCGCCAGCTAAATCAGTCAGTCCAACTTTAATTAGACTAACACCGATAATAGTAATTACTGTGCCAGTGACTAAAGGTGTAATGAGTCTTTTGAGTTGAGGTAATACTTGACTCAGACCAATTTCAATGAAGGCTCCCAAGAAACATACACCCATAATCATAGCGAGTATTTCCTCCGGGCCACCACCTTGTGCTTTAGCAACAAAACCGGCTGCCAGAACGGAGCTTAAAAAAGCAAAGCTTGTGCCTTGAATACAGATCATACCAGCTCCAATGTTCATTGGCTTTTTCGCTTGGATAATCGTGCCGACTCCAGAAACCATCAATGCCATACTAATGAGATAGGGCACATGATCACCCAACCCAAGTACGCCACCAATAATTAATGTCGGTGTGATGATACCGACAAAACTCGCCAACACATGTTGCAGTGCAGCAAAGAACTTCTCGGCAGCTGGTGGATCTGCCTCGAGTTCGTAAATTAACTCTGAATCGCTCATAATACCTCTCCTTTTTTTAAAGATAAAAAAATTTCTCTCCTAGCTTTTTTTACCAACGTTACAGCATGTCACGTAATCATTTTAACTTACAATTTTTAATCTTGCTAAAGAGTATATATCTAAAAATTAAATATTATGAATTTTACGACGTGTAACACGCATACTTTTAGTTGCATCAGAAGTTCCATTATGAAAAGATTTAAACCACACATCAAATGGCGCTTCAATTGTTCCATAATTACATTCAAAATAACGATGATGAAGTTGATGATGGAAATGTCCTAAGGCTATCTTATTTTTTTTGTTTATTAAAAATCCATCAAATCCACAATGTCCTATGACAGCTCCGATAGTTAAAATCATAAAATGAAATAAAATATGAATAGGGTGAGATGGAATAATAAAATGTATAAAAACTGAGCTAAAAAATAATAAATGCTCAAAAGGATGCATAGATATTCCTGACCATGGACCTGGATTGTTATTCCTATGATGAATATGGTGAAAAAATTTATATAGAGATTTCAAATGAAGCAGTCGATGAACAAAATAAAAATGTACTGATTCAAATAATATTATTAATAAAAATAGAGATAAAAACCAAAATGGATTAATACTAAAACTGATTTGAGAAATAAAACCATTAGCATAACTCCATAAAAGCAGGATTTGATAGAATGTCCAAATTGTAACGCCGCTTGCAAGGCTCCAAAACATATTATCAAAGACTTGCGAATTGAAGGTAAACCGTTTACTTTTGGTAATAACTCTAGCTTCATATTTTAGATTACTATCTTGTTTTTTTAGAGTGTAAAAAAATAAGTGCAAACCTCCAGCAACAACTAACATAATTGTTATATTAAATAAGTAGATTGTTAATATTGAATTAACGTTAAGATTTTTAAAAAGCACTATAGGCGGATGTAATGAAAAATATATAATTGAAACAATTAAACAAAAAATTGTTTCAGAAAATGTCACCCACATATTTACATACCATTTAACTATATTATTAAATATGAAAGGGAATGAAAATAGAGGATTATTTTCAATCGGAACTTTAGGATTATAATTCCATTCTTGCTTTTTCAATTCTTCCATATCTATATTCTATATAAACCTCAAGGAAAATTAAGAATTAATCATTAAACGGCATTCCCTTTTATGGATGTTAGGGCAATTCCAGAATTATGGAGGGTGGAGGTAAAAAACTCCCCCCATATCAAACGAAATTTGGACTTTAGTTTAGATTGACTTATAATCCTATATACAACGTTTAAATTATAAAAATTAGGAGAAAATTATGAATATATGCGTCGTATCAACTTTTGACGGTACCACTGATGACTATATGGAAATGTTTAATGCCACCAAAGAAAAGGCAGCAGATTTTTTCACTGATTACGATATAGGCATTATAAGAGAAGGAAAGATTGCTTTGATGATTCACATAACTGATATGGAAAAATTTCAGGAATTAATGACGTCTGAAGAAATGCAAGCATGGGATACGAAATTCAATTGTGTCGATGAAGTCTATTCTATAGAAAAAAATAATTAATAATTATGAGTTGGTGGACAAAAGTTTTAGGTGGGGCAGTCGGTTTTATGCTTGGTGGGCCGCTAGGTGCGATGCTTGGTGTGGCGTTAGCGGGTAATTTTTCTAAACGTAATTCTAATTTTGGCGGATTCGCTAAAGATTATCGTCCGGGCGATCAGCAGCGCGTTCAAGCAGCATTTTTTAGTAGTTTATTTTCAGTTATGGGATATATTGCCAAAGTCGATGGCAAGGTATCAAAGTCTGAAATTCTTTTAGCACAGCAAGTTATGCAACATATGCAATTATCAGACGATATGCAAAAAGTTGCAAAAGATCTGTTTAACCAAGGCAAACAAAAAGATTTCAACCTAGACGAAGTGCTTGAACAGTTCCGTACTGAAAGTCATAGGCGTACACACTTAGTACGCATGTTTTTAGAGATTCAAATCCAAGCCACTTATGCTGATGGCGTGTTTGACGATAAAGAACATGATGCACTTAAATATATCGCGCAAAAACTGCACTTTCCTATTCATGAGCTAGAGAGCCTGATTCAGCAATTTTCCGCCACTAGCAACAATACTAATCAACTAACAGTTAAAGATGCCTACGTGATATTGGGTGCGGATAAAAGTTTAACTGATAAGGAGCTCAAACGAGCCTATCGACGATTATTAGCTCAGCATCATCCAGATAAATTAGTTGGTAAAGGCTTGCCAGAGGAGATGAAAAAAATAGCCAATGAAAAAACCCAAGAAATCATTAGCGCTTATGAGCTCATTAAAAAGCACCGTGGCATGCGCTAATTAAGGTGTAATACTCCCTCACATATGAAACGAAATTTGGACTTTTATCTAGGATAGATTTATACTAGCTTCAAATAATTTAGAGGGAGAAATTCATGACACCAGATGAAAGAATTCGAGAACTTAATTTGATTTTGCCTGAGCCGATTAAACTTCCACCAAATGTAGAAATGCAATTTTCTTGGGTCCGCGTGAGTGGGAATAGAGTATTTATATCTGGTCATATAGCTCTTAACGCAGACGGTTCAGTTTCTGAAGTTACTGGTAAAGTTGGAGGAGAAGTCACTGTTGAACAAGGTTATGAAGCAGCACGTCAAACTGGTCTAGCGATATTGAGTAGCCTAAAGCGCGAACTCGGAACACTCAATAACATAAGTGCTTGGCTTAGGGTGTTTGGTATGGTTAATGTTGCGCCGAGTTTTGTGCAAACTCCATCAGTCATTAATGGATTCTCCGATCTCATTCTAGATGTTTTCGGAAAAGAGATAGGTGATCATTCACGTTCCGCGGTTGGGATGGCAGAGCTTCCTTTTGGAGCGCCCGTAGAAATTGAAGCTGAAGTTGAAATTGACACGGGTAAGATCACCTGAGATTCTGCTAGAGTAGAATCATCAAAACTCTACAAGTGAAAAAACTACTAACTCTAGTATTTCTTGTTCTCACAAGTTTCACTTATGCTGATACAAGAGAGCCATTTCTTGAAGGAATTAAGGGTGTAGTAAAGCTTAATTTCTCCGATGGTAGCATCTACGAAGGGCAGGTCGAAGAATGTTTAATGAATGGTAAACAAATCACTTGTTTTAATGGTTTAGGTATCTACGCTTTTCAAACTGGCTATCGTTATGAGGGTGAGTTTAAGGACAATAAACCCAATGGCCAGGGTGTTTTTACTTCACCAGATGGTCAGCATTATCAAGGTGGTTTTAAGGATGGAAAACTCAACGGAAAAGGTATTATGAACTACCCTGATGGTCGGCGTTACGAAGGAGAATACAAAGATAATAAACGTGATGGCTATGGCATTATGACCCTCCAAGATGGAGGTATGTTCGAAGACGGTAGTCGCTATGAAGGTGAATTCAAGAATGATGAACCCAATGGCCAGGGTGTTTTTACTTCACCAGATGGTCAGCATTATCAAGGTGGTTTTAAGGATGGAAAACTCAACGGAAAAGGTATTATGAACTACCCTGATGGTCGGCGTTACGAAGGAGAATACAAAGATAATAAACGTGATGGCTATGGCATCATGACTTATCAAGATGGAGGCTTTTACCAAGAAGGTAGTCGCTATGAAGGTGAGTGGAAGAATGATAAACGAAATGGTCAAGGAGTTATGACCTATTTAGATGATGGTAGACGTTTGGAGGGAGAGTTTAAAGAAGGCGCTTTTATTGGTGGCTAATATGTTTGGTTAGTTGTATCTCAAAAATGAAAAGAAATTTGGATTTTTACTTCTTTTTCTTAATCCAATTATAAGGGCGTATCACTATCCAATATATCCAAACAGGCGTACTCAATAGATAGAATATGTACCAATAAACATTATAAAAGTCAAACCAACTAGCAACTATTTCACCACTAAGCTTGGAATAAGTAGTGGCAATAAAGAATGAAAAAAACAACCAAAGGATGCTAGCGTAAAAACTAATTTTAGTTTTCAAAGAAAAACCTATCATACTATTTATGTAAATGGTCCAAACAAGAAACAATTGTACTAGATACAAAAAGGGTAACTCTAGCAAGATTGATTATGTATATTAGATAACATCTCTTAAGATGAAATTTAGACCTTTATCATCAAGAATATAAAATAACGGATTCAAAAATTGGAGTGAAAATGTCACAAATAGAAACTGAAGAAATAAGTTTGGACGAAATTTACCAGCTAGCATTCAACGTATTTTCCAATCATGGTTGTGATGCAGAAAATGCAACCGCTCTGGCTCGAACTGTAACCAATGCAGAAAGAGACGGGTCTTTGTCACATGGACTATTCAGGATTCCAGGGTATTTGGCTTCTCTAAAGTCAGGAAAAGTAAAGGGTGATGCTCAACCAAACATTGAACAAAATTTTGATTCTGTTATTACAGTAGATGGAAATTTAGGTTACGCTCCACTTTCTCATGAAAAAGGACTTCCTGTTCTTGCGGATGCCGCTAAACGAAGCGGTATTGCTGTTATGAGGTTGATCAATAGTTTTCATTTTGCTGCTTTATGGCCTGAAACGGAATTTCTGGCCGAAAGAGGTTTAAGTGGAATAGCCTGTACTGTCTATAAACCAGCAGTAGCACCAGCTGGAGCTAGTAAAGCTTTTTTTGGGACTAATCCAATTTCTTTTTCTTGGCCACGTCCAAATAAAACACCATTAGTCTTCGATATGGCAACATCAACTTTGGCCATGGGAGATGTCCAAATAGCCGCAAGAGAAGGCCATTCAGTGCCTCATGGTACTGGCCTCGGGCCTGACGGCAAGCCTTCAGATGATCCAGCAGAGATACTAAAGGGAGTTTTATTGCCTTTTGGTGGTTATAAGGGATCAGCAATTTCTCTAATGGTGGAATTATTAGCAGCAGGAATGACCGGCGAGAGTTTTTCCTATGAAGCAGAAAAAACTGATAATAATGATGGTGGCCCACCAAAAGGAGGCGAACTTGTTTTAGCAATCAATCCTGAATTAGTCGCTGGGAAAGGATGGGCTGATCACAGTGAAGATTTCTTGAGCCACCTGAAAGCTATTGATGGTGTAAGGCTCCCTGGAGAACGCCGTCATAAAAACCGTCTTGACAAAGGACCAAGGAAAGTCAACAAAGAACTCTTAAGTAAAGTCAGAAGTTTTCTTTAGATCAAAGACTTAACTATACAATATCGGACAAATTGAGGCAGGGTCATTGTTATGCCACTATGCACTATAATTAATATTAAATAGTTTTTCACCTAAGGAGGAAGAATGAGTAATTCAGATGACGCACCTATTCAACCAATCAGCGGTACCGTAATTCCACGGTTTGCTGGCCCTTCCACCTTTGCCAGGTTGCCTGAACTCCGTGATGTCTCACATTGTGATGTCGCTATTGTAGGAATTCCTTTTGATGCAGGAACAAGCTATCGCCCTGGTGCTAGATTTGGACCGCAGGCTATCCGTCAGGCTTCAAGACATCTCCGCACCCAGTATCATCCAGCATATGACACCGAACCTTTTGCTGAGCAACAAGTGGCCGATGCTGGGGATATATCTTGCAACCCTTACAATATTGAAAAAGCAGTTTTGGAAATTCAAAAGGGTGCAACAGACCTGTTGGGAAAAGTTGATAGAATAATTAGCCTGGGTGGAGACCATACAATTGCCCTACCATTACTTCGCGCAGTCAATCATTACCATGGTCCGGTTTCACTCGTTCATTTTGATGCGCATCTAGATACTTGGGACACCTATTATGGAGCTCCCTATACTCACGGCACACCGTTTCGACGTGCAGCTGAAGAAAAACTTTTCTTAGAGAGCGCCTCAATGCATGTTGGCATTCGAGGACCTTTGTATTCTAGAGACGATCTAAAAAATGATAAGGAATTAGGCTTTAAAGTTATACATTGTGATGAATTTCAAAATGAAGGTATAGACCATGTTGCTAAACGCATTAGAGATCGTGTGGGAGACAATCCAATGTATTTATCGATCGATATCGATGTTCTGGACCCTGCTCACGCACCCGGCACGGGAACTCCTGAAATAGCAGGAATGTCATCAAGAGAGCTTGTAGGTGTTTTGAGAGGATTGGCAGGGTTAAACATAATTTCTGCAGATGTTGTGGAAGTTTCTCCAGCTTATGATCATGCAGAATTAACCTCTTTGTCGGCAGCTACCACGGTTTTTGAAATTACAAACTTATTTGCCTATTCCAGAAAGCGAAAAACTTAAATTAACTCTAACTAAGGATTAGGAGATATTGAGTTTACATTTCTTATGAATCAAATTAAGACAAAAAGATTGGTCTTAAAGAAACCAACAAAGAAAATAAATAAGAAATCGATTGTTTCTCAAATCGGAGATTGGGAGGTAGCAAAATGGTTATCAGGTGTTCCTTATCCTTACACAGAAGAAAAAGCTGAAGAGTGGTTAAATAATATTAATCATGATGATTTAAGATTTAGTATATTTCTGAACGGTTCTTTTATAGGTGGTGTTGGTGCAAGCTTGGAAGAAGATAATAAATTGGATTTAGGCTTTTGGTTAGGAAAGAAATACTGGGGCAGTGGCTATGCTACTGAAGCAGCAATGGGCTTCATTCAATATGTCAAAGAAGAGACCAACTTTAAAGAAATTACGGCATGTTATATCAAGGGGAATACGGACTCCTCAAATGTCTTAATGAAGCTCGGATTTAAGGAAGTAGGTGAGTGTGAAGAATATTTTCTTTCACGCAGAAAAACAATGCCTTGTATTAAACTATTGTTAAAATTTGGTCATATTTGAGTTATGAATTTATACTGAATTCAAATTTTTTGTAAATTTACTTATTTTTAGTGTTTTTTCCTCAAAAAAAACTTGACATGCTGTTTTTGCTACTATAAAAAGTGCACCAATTAACAAATGACGAGGTAAAAGTCATGAAAAGAAGAATGAGAAATATCATTAAGCAACTTAGTAAAGCGTATCGTTTTCCGTCTTCTCCCATCTCTAATGACAGACGAATTGCGCGGAGAGTTGCAACAGAATTTCGACATGAATATCCTCCTGGAACGCCAACAGAATTCATTGCAGATGAAATACTGAGTTGTTGGGAAAGAAATAAATAATAACAATTTTGGAATCTATAAAGAAAGGTGGATGTAGCTGTGGCAGATCTCCAGTCGGTAGATGCATTGGTTGGCATAAACTAACTGAAGATCGCTATCAAAAAGCACTTATTGAGTATAGTAAGATGTCAAAAAAACAAAAGACAGGTCGTTACCATGCAAAAGCAATAGATGGCTTAGGTGAATAATTACCCCATTGGCTGAAGCTTAAATGGAGTCCTTACCACGCCCATCTCTTCGGCCATTTTTTTAGCTGCGTCCGAGTTAAACATTGCCATCATCCCTGCTGGGTCAAAGACATCTACTACTACAATAGCGGTATGGTCATCTACTTTACCTACTTTAGCATCTCTTGAAAATTGTGCTCTCTGATCAGCTAGGTCATCAAAACCTTTCTTCCAATCATCAAACGTTCCATTATTTATTTCAATCATGACCATTGTATTCATCTTATCTCTCCTATATTGTTATAAAAATAAATCTAAGTTATTGGGTTGCTACATTAAATATACCTTCACTGATATATGAGATGTGAATGTTTTGCAAGTTTCAGTTTTTTATGAGACCGCAACTATGATTTGCAGGTACAGCCGTCTTTATTTTTTTTGGTGGTTCAAGATTCAAGTTGTCAACTTTCTTGACAAAGGTTTGTTCATCAAAGTCTAGTCTAATTAATGAGTTGAATTCCTTCTCTTCACCGATAGTACTAACTGTGAAGCCGTTATAGTCATGACCAGGATAGACTAGTGTTGAATTAGGCAGTTTAAATAGTTTGTGTATGGAGTGATAAAGCGTTGATGCAGAACCTCCTTGAAAATCACAACGGCCAGTACTTCTAATAAATAATGAGTCACCTGTAAAGACTTTGTCATCAACAAGATATGACATGCAGCCAGGGGTGTGTCCTGGTGTTTCTATTGCAACAATTTCATGCTCACCAATAGGCAAAATATGACCCTCGCCAACCATAATATCAGCACACGCTTCTGCATCAATATTTTCTATTCCTATTACAATTTTAGCGAGAGGGAAGGTTTTTTTAAGTGGACAAGCACTGGTTATATGATCAGCATGAATATGTGTTTCAATTATAAATTTTAAGTTAAGTTCTAATTCTTGAATTAAGGCAATATCACGGTCTATCATAGAATCTACAGCATCAATAATTGCTGCCTCTCTTGTGACGCTGTCAGCTATAAGATAGGTAAAAGTTGAGCTATCTTGTTCAAAAAGTGGCTTGCAAATCAAGCTCATTCGGAGATCCCCATAATCATATTCAGAAAGGTGTGTTTATTTATCATTTACATGTATATGCTTGATGTATTTTTTCTGTATGAATGTAATAATCATACAGTTTTAAGTCTGACGCTGCATGCTTGTCTACAACGACTATTACATTTTTGTGTAGCTGAAGAATGCTTCCTGGAAAGAATGACGATACCGGACCTTCAATTATCTCAGCGACGGCTTGGCTTTTGTGTTTACCCAGACCTAAAAGAAGAATCTGTTTTGCCTCCATTATTGTTCCAATACCCATAGTGATGGCGAGTGTTGGTTGTGTTTCATTATCTTTAAAAAAACGAGAATTGTTTTCAATTGTGTTTTGTGTCAATGTTTTAATTCTTGTTCTTGAGTTTAGGCTTGATGTAGGTTCATTAAACCCAATATGCCCATTAGTTCCTATACCCAGAACCTGAATATCAATTCCACCATGACGCTTTATTGTGGACTCATAGTTTTCACAGGTTTCGAGATAATCATCATTGAAACATTCAGGGATAAAAACATTTTTGTAATTGATGTCAATATGGTCAAAGAATTTACTATTCATATAATGTCGATAGCTTTGTGGGTGTCCAGGCTTGAGGCCCACATACTCGTCTAGATTGAATGTTGTAACAGACTTGAGGCTGATTTCTCGTTGCTCGTATTTTTTGATTAGGGCTTTATACGTTAAAACCGTAGAGCTACCTGTTGCTAGACCAAGCACTGCTTTTTCTTTATCAGAAATATATTTACCAATAATATTGGCAGCAAAATTGCTTGCCTCTAATTCAGAAGGGAGAATAACTACTCTCATGACGACTCCTCTTTAATCTGTTTGCCTGAAAGCCAAACACTGTGTACTTTAAAATTCGAATCAAAGTGAGCAAGATCAGCTCTATGACCTTGCTTTAATTGTCCAATGTAGTGAGAAACCCCTAAATATTGTGCTGGATAAAGCGTTGCCATAGCGATCGCACTCTCAAGAGGGATTTTACATTTTTGATAAGCATTTTTAATGGCATCAATTTGAGTAATCGATGAACCGGCAAGTTTTCCATCTGAGTTAATAATGCGCCCATTAGATTCACTGACTACTTCATCATAAAGCTCAAAGGAAGGCTCCCCATGATTAATTGTTGCCATAGAGTCTGAGACAAAAAAGAGCTTTCCTTTAGGTTTTTGCTTGAAAGAGAGATTAATTAGAGATGGGTGTACGTGGTGTAAATCAACAATAATGCTTGCTGATGTCTCGTCAAAATCGAATGCAGATCCAACAACACTAGGCTCACGTGCTGAGATCTGACCCATAGCATTAAAGAGATGGGTGAAACCATCTAATCCATATTTAATTGCCTCCTCAAGCTGATCATAACTCGCGTCAGTATGTCCAGCTAGAATTTTAAAACCTAAAGATTTAAGATGTTTCAATTGCTTAATAGAAATACATTCGGGAGCAAGAGTGAGCATCACTGGAAACGAATCCAGTTTTTCAAATAGACTTAAATAAGAAGCATTAATTGTATTAATGTATTGTTTTTGGTGGACACCCCGATATTTAACATTGAAAAATGGCCCTTCAATATGAACTCCAAGAAGCGAATCATTATTATTAATTTCATTTGAGATGGTGTCAGTGCATTTTTGAAGAATATTTAAGGAGTCACTAATGACCGTAGGCATGATACTTGTGCTTCCAAAATATTGATGTGATTTAATTATTATATTAAGACTCTCTTTGTCAGGAGAGTTGTTGAATAACTTGCCACCACCACCATTCACCTGAAGATCAATAAAACCTGGAGATAACATACCACCATTTAACTTTTGGATTTTGAAGTCTTTTGGAATGTGTGTTTCACCAACAATCCCAGCAATATTCTTATCTTCTATTAGCAGTGCTTTATTCTCGAGAAAATTTTCGCCAGTAAAAAGCTTTGCTCCTGTTAATGCTTTTTTCATCCTAATTCAACCACATAGTCATAGCGATCGCCACGGTAATAGGATTGTGTATATTCCACAACTTTTCCATTGACATCTTTGCCACGTCTCTCCACAAACAAGACCGCACTGCCAGGATTTATCTCCAATTTATCAGCTATATCGTCATCGGCATTTATGGCATGAATATTTTGTTTGGCAGTGACGGGGTTCATATTTTTTCTTTTAAGTGTTTCGTAAAGTGAATCATCTAGTGCGGTAGTGATTGAGAGAATGGAAGCGGGAATAATTGCTATCTCATAAAGCAATGGTTCATTCACTAAAAATCTGACTCTGTTTAGACGATGAACATAATCTTCTTCATTCAAATTTAATATAAGAGCCTCTTTAGGACTCGCCTTACCTTCCTCTCGTAAAACAATTCTGGAATGAGATTCAAGGCCACGTCTATTCATGTCAGCAGTAAAACTATTCAGAGTAGAGAGGTTTTTATGCAAAACAATATCAACATTATCAGAAACAACAGTACCAGCACCATGATGTTTTTGAAGTACGCCGATATCAACAAGTTGATCTATCGCTTTTCTAATAGTAATTCTTGATAAACTAAGTTTGTGTGCTAATTCTCGTTCGGGTATTAATGAGTCGCCAGGATTTAACATGCCCTGTTGGACGGCATTATGAAGGGATCGTGACAGCTGTTTATAGAGAGGTTCAGGGCTATCATTTGAGGGAAGTAAATAGTTAATTAAAGTGTCAGTTTCAATCATCAGATTATTACTTTATTGATTTTTTAACAGAATATTCGCCACACTCTTGATGTGACAATCAAATTATTGGTATTATATTGGTATTATATTATATATTTAACGTAAAAAACAATAATCTGTAAAAAAATATCATACAATGATTGAAGAAAAGACTCTTATCTATAAGCTATAAAAGTAGAATAGTTTTTATAAAAAAACAT
Organism: gamma proteobacterium SCGC AB-629-P17; assembly: GCA_000372785.1. GTDB lineage: Bacteria > Pseudomonadota > Gammaproteobacteria > PS1 > Pseudothioglobaceae > Pseudothioglobus. The sequence goes on from KB889813.1 coordinate 17,012, forward strand.
ATTTGCTTTTTAATTGCTACCTGTTATATAATACCATTTCATTACCAATTAATAGTAGTAACGTCACTTAGGAAATTAACTTCAATGTTAATGGCTAAGACTTTTTTCTTAATTTAGTGGCCTTATTTTTGAGGACTATGAGTACAGTAAACTCGGAATTTGTTTTGACTTTTAATATCGATTCAGATGGACAATTCTGTTCAGTACTCAAGAATAATAGTGACAAGGCTCTAGATAATTTTTTGATATGCTTCAGCTTACTATCTTCTATCAAGTCTGTAGATAATTGTCTTGTCATGACTCAAGTTGGTGGTTATGTAGAGTTATCACAACTTAATACATCTCCTTTTCTTCCAGGCGAAGAGTGGTCTTTTAGGTATGCTTATGAATATTCAAGACATAGACCCTTAAACCATACATGGGGTCCACAAGGTGCTTTTGTAAAGCTTCTTGATGGTTCATATATTTCAGTGCATGTTGATGATTTAGATTTTCAAACTTTCTCCTCCCTGGAACCAATCGAAAAGAATCCATCTAAAAAATTGTTGGATCAATCTTTGCGATTGGTACCATATCCTAGCGAATGGATGCCTAGTGCTGGAGTATGTAATTTATCTCAGCCCTTTAATCTTTCCTTTGAAGATTCAGAGATGATAACTAGAGCTGTTAGTGCAGCTTCTGAACTTGGTAATAGACTAAATTTGAATATTTTATCTAGCAATAATAACGAGTTTATTAATTCTAATACAGAGCTAATCATTAAAGCCCAAAAGCATAAAACAAGTTCTTCATATAGCCTAGTTATAACTAGTGATGTCATTGAACTTAATGCTGGTAACGAACAAGGCTTATTTTATGGCTTGGTTACTTTATTGCAACTGAACCAAACGTATCACAAATTAATCCCATGCGGCACAATCATAGACCAACCGCGTTTTGATTGGCGTGGACAGCACCTGGATTGTGCTAGGCATTTTTATGCTGTCGAAAGTATTTTAAAACTTCTGGATTTAATGAGTTTATTTAAACTCAATAAGTTTCATTGGCACGGTACTGACGATGAAGCATTCCGTTTCAAGCTTGAAAGCAATCCTGAACTTGCCACCGCTACTGCTAAAAGAGGGAATAACCTTTTAATCCCCCCTATTTTTGGCTCAGGCCCAAGTCCAACCGGAGGTTGTTATGACTCTAGTGATATCAAGCGAATTATTGAGCGAGCTTCATCTAATTATATTGATGTAATGCCCGAGTTTGATTTGCCTGGGCATAATTTGTCATTCATTCAACTCTTTCCTACTACTCGTGATCCAAGAGATCAAAGCAATGAAGTTTCAGTACAAGGTTATTTTCAAAATACTTTAAATCCTGCAATGCCTGATACACATTCTATTGTTCGAGAGTTAGTTGATGATCTCTGTCACATATTTCCTGGGGAATATATCCACCTTGGAGGTGATGAGATGCCACCCGATAGCTGGATAAAATCTCCAGAAGTTAATAAATTAAAGGAGCAATACAACCTATCCAGTAATCATGATGTTTTGTCGTGGTTTATTAATGAGTTGTCATTTGATATTGAGTCTAATGGTAAAAAAACGGCTGCATGGCAAGAGGCTGAAGAAGGCATTCATCACGAAAAGAAAACCAATAAACTTCTCTTTGCTTGGAGAGATTTACAATCAGGCCATGAGTTAGCACGTAAAGGCCATAAAGTTGTCTTATGTCCAGCTCAGCATATCTATTTTGATATGGCGCAAAGTAGAGACTACACTGATCGTGGTATTAATTGGGCTGCTATAGTCCCTTTTAATACAACCCTTGATTGGGAAATCATTCCTTTAGATGAGCCGGAAATTGAAGAAAATATTGAAGGAATTCAAGGCCATCTTTGGAGCGAAACAATTCTTAAGGATAGCGACATGGAATCAATGTTATGTCCAAGAATTCTGGGATTATCAGAAAGCGCATGGACAAGTCAAAACAATAGACGCAAAGGCGCTGAATTGAATAATTTAGTATTGAGTAGCTATAGGGATTTATTTAAAAAAATTGGTTGGCACTTTTATAAGTCGGAGAATTTTGATATGATGTCCGACCAAGCACAGAATAAGGAGGCTTTAATTAATGAGTGATTTGTTGCAAATGTTGAGACCAAAAACTAAAGCACAAACAACAACTCTTTTTGCATGGGCTCTAATTGCCCCGGCAGCGATATATATGTTTTTGATAGTTGTGTGGCCATTAGTTGAAACATTTCGTCTTTCTTTTACTAATTCAAACATAGGTACCTTAATTGAGGGTCATGATTATATTGGTTGGGCTAACTATGAAAAAGCACTCGGTGGACGCAAGTTTCCTTCAATTGTTACGCGGACTTTTTATTGGATGTTTCTTTCTGTTGGTTTGAAAGTAATTTTAGGTTTGATTGGGGCAACATTATTAGCAAGCAATATTAGAGCTAGGGGTATATTTCGCGCTCTTGTTATGCCACCATGGATTGTGCCAATAGCAATTGGTTGTTTTGGGTGGTTATGGCTATACAATGGTCATTTCGGCCTGCTTTCAAATTTCGCGGAGATGGTTGGCATTACAGATGGGCCATTTAGTTTTTTAGCCTATAAGCAGAGTGCGTTTTATTCAGCGGTTGTGACCGATGTTTGGATTGGAACCCCAATGGTTACCTTATTCTTTTTAGCAGCTATTCAAGGTGTTCCAAAGGATCTTTATGAGGCGGCATACGTAGATGGAGCATCACGATGGTACCGATTTCGTAGAATCACAATGCCACAAATTATGCCAACTGTCATTTCAATGGCTCTTCTGTCAGCAATCTGGACGTTTAATTCTTTCGAAATTATTTGGATTTTGACTGAAGGCGGTCCTCGTGGGGCAACCACCACTCTGATAATTGATACTTTCAAGACAGCTATTTTTAGCTATAAATTTGGAGCAGGCGCAACTCGAGCAGTACTTGTTGTTTTAATTTTAGGTGTATTCTCACTTATTTATTTGACTGTACTAGGAAGAGTTAGCAAAAAATTTGGCTATGCCGGGGTAACAAAATGATGGATAAATATTCACTGCCTCATAAGATAGGAATTTACGTTTCAATTGCGCTATTTTTAACTTTTATGTTGCTTCCTTTTGTTGAAATGTTTGTAGCATCATTAAGGCCTTTAACTCATTTATTTAGCCGACCTGACGTTCCAATTGGAGAAACAATGAGCTTTATTGATTTTATGAGCAGGTTTTGGTCAGATAAAATGAGTTTTCAAGCCTATAGAGATATGTGGGTAACCGTCCCACAGCTGCCAAGATATATATTTAACAGTGTCTTTTTATCTACTGCTGTAACGATTATTTCATTGTGTTTTATAGTTCCTGCTGCATATGCCTACGCGCGCTTTAACTTTCGTGGAAAATCAGTCAGTCTTACGCTATTTTTAGCTGTCAACATGTTCTCTGGCGCTGTATTGCTAATACCTTTGTATAAATTATTGAGAATGTACGGTTTATTAAATACATACTGGGCGATGATTATTCCAGGTGTTGCATTTCTTATACCACAAGGTATTTGGCTCCTTAAAACTTTCTTAGAAAAGATACCCTATGAGTTGGAAGAGGCGGCATTTGTAGATGGTGCATCTAGACTTTATACGCTTCGCCGTGTAATATTACCATTAGCTGTTCCGGGTTTAGTCGTTGTTGGAGTTGCCGTATTTATCGGTGCTTATGCGCAACAGTTTTTATTTGCGATTACATTTAATCAAGATAGAGACTATATGCCTCTACCAGCTGGTATTTTTGAATTTATTGGTTACCAAGACGTGTTGTGGAATGAAATGATGGCCGCAAGTCTTGTTGGAATTCTGCCCGTGTTGTTTATTTTCCTGTTTATGCAGAAACATCTCATAGCAGGCTTAACATCAGGGGCGGTAAAGGAGTGAGAAGTAAAATGCTCACATAAAGTGTTACCAGGGATTATTAATGTCTGGTGATTTGTTGTAAAAATATAGGAGAAGTAAATGAAATATATAAAAAAAGCACTCTTTTTAGCTTTGATTGGCGCCGGTTTTATGGCACCAGTTCAGGCTGCAGAGGTGCATATGATCTTGTGTGGTGGTGAAATACGTCCCGCTGATCAAATAGTAATTGATGCTTTTGAGAAGAAATATCCAGGTGTTACGGTTAATGCTGAAGCAGTTCCTTGGGGAACGTGTCAGGATAAATCCATGACACTTGCAGCCGCCGGAGACCCAGTAGGTCTTGCTTATATTGGTTCTCGTACCTTGAAGCAACTAGGTCGTAGTGGCTTAATTATTCCAGTTGACATTTCTGAAGAAATGCAGGCATTGTATCAACCTGGTGTTCTTGCAACTGTTTCTGATGGAGGTCAATTCTGGGGTTACCCACATGCTTTCTCTACGAAAGCAATGTTCATCAACTGTGGTTTAGTTGAAGCAGCGGGTGAAGCTTGTGTTGCACCTAGAACTTGGTCAGGACTTTACAATATGGCTAAGGCTGTTAATGACAATACCTCAGCTGCAGGTATTGGTTTAGCTGCTAAAGACTTTGACAACACCATGCACCAATTCCTTAACTACCTATATAGTAATGGTGGTACTGTAAGTAATGCAGATACTGGTGAGATAACTTTTAACAGTCCTGAAACTGTTGAGACACTTGCCTTTATTGGTAAATTAGCTGGTGTTGCACAGGAAGGCCCTACTGGCTATGAGCGTTCTCAACTGACTCAGTTGTACAATGATGGTCAGATTGGAATGTATATCAATGGTCCATGGGGCGCAGGTCAGCATAATGCAAATATTGCTGAGATTGTTGTACCAGTTCCTGCTGGTCCAAGTGGTGAGAGTGGAACATTATTGATTACTGACTCTATGGCAGTATTCAAAGGTTCTGCTGACGAAGACCTTGCAATGGAGTTGGCTCAAATGATGACATCTGGTGAGGCTCAATATGATCTTGATATGAGCTGGGGTTTAACGCCGATTCTGCAATACGAGAAAATGAGGGACGAAGTTTACTATTCAACTGACTATTGGCAGACGTTTGTTGATCCGATTGGTAGAGGTGGTCCTGAGCCAATGTTTGAAGATTTCAAAGCACTTCAAATGGGTATCAACAGCGCCATCCAAGGCATAATCTTGGGTGAAGGTTCTGCTGCTGATCTAGTGGCTGAGGCTGCAGAAACTCTAGCAGAGGGTCTGTAAGTCAATTAGTTAAATAGTAGTAGGAGCAACGGCAACGTTGCTCCTGCACTTAAAAGGCTAACTTCAAAAACATACCTATCTATTTTTAACAAATTTTTAAGTATGTTTTTAGGCTTGCTTTGGGTGTAAGAAAATAATAATTAACTGCATATCATGATTGATGTGCCATAATCAAGGTTATAAATATGGCGACTTTAAAGCTGGAAAATATTTTTAAAAGTTTTGGTGAAACTGAGGTTTTAAAAGATATTAGCCTGAGTATTGATGACAAGGAGTTTGTTGTTTTTGTTGGTCCTTCGGGTTGTGGAAAAACGACATTACTGAGAATTATCTGTGGTCTAGAAGAAGCAACCACTGGAAAAGTATTTATTGATGAAGAGGATGTTTCAAATGCGCAGCCAGTTGATCGAGGTATCTCTATGGTGTTTCAGTCCTACGCACTATATCCCCATTTATCCGTATTTGAAAACATCGCCTTTCCACTCAGAGTTGCAAAAATTAATGAAGTTGAATTAAAGGAGCATGTGAATCGTGCTGCAGAAATACTGCAATTAACCGATCGTTTGGAATTTAAACCCGGACAGCTTTCTGGTGGCCAGCGCCAAAGGGTCGCCATAGGTAGATCAATTGTTCGAAATCCCAGAGTCTTTCTATTTGACGAGCCGTTATCTAACTTAGATGCTGCCCTTCGTGGCGATATGAGAGTCGAGTTGGCTAAACTACACCAAAACTTAAAAACCACAATGATCTATGTTACCCATGATCAAATCGAAGCTATGACGATGGCTGACAAAATTGTGGTTTTGAATGACGGAGTAGTGCAGCAATTTGGAGCACCAATGGAGTTGTATCACCATCCTACAACAAAGTTTGTTGCTGGATTTATTGGCCATCCGAAAATGAATTTTCTAACCACAACCAATACTGTTGTTGACGGTAACGAGTTGAATGTCAACATTGGTAAAGAAAACATTTCTTTACCTGTTGAAACAGGAGAGACAAAGTCAGGCGATATAATCGAGCTTGGTGTTCGCCCTGAAGATCTGATACTTAGCTCCGACAATCAAGGATTGTCGATGAATGTAGAAGTTGTTGAGCACATAGGTGCAACAGCAATCATCTATGGTACAGCTGCTGGTAATGATGACTTTTGCGCCGTATTGCCTGGAGACACTCTAATTCACCCTGGACAAACAATAAACTTATCTATAGATTCTTCAAAGTGTCATGCCTTTGATTCACAAGGAATAGCACTCCACAGAAAAAAGGCAGCTGAGGTTAGCTAGGGGAATCATTATGAGAACTGGTATTGTTGGTTTAGGTTTAAGGGCTGGCAATGTTCTTAAGATGATGCAAGCCGATATGCCAGAGTTGGAGTTGGTCGGTTACGTTGATCCAGATCCTTGCGGATTGCCCCTACTTGAAGGTATCTCAAATCAACTTCAACAATATGAAAGTGTAGAAACTCTGATCGCCAAGTGCAACCTTGACCTGCTTTGGGTAGCGTCACCAAACCATCTTCATTTGGGTCACATTAGAGCCGGGCTTGAATTAGGATTAAAAGTTTTTACAGAAAAACCAATCGTTATCACAAAGTCAGAAAGTTTTAGTCTTGCTAAATTAATACATAAATACGGTGAAAACCAACTAATGGTGGGTCTTGTTTTGCGTTATTCCCAGCACATGAGAGAATTACGACGTGCAATAGATGCAGGAATGTTAGGTCGAATTACATCGATAGAAGCCAATGAACATATTGCGCCCTATCACGGGTCATTTTTTATGCGTGACTGGCGCCGTTTAGAAAAATATTCAGGTGGCTTTATGTTAGAAAAGTGTTGTCATGACTTAGATATATATAACAATGTTGTGGGCGACAGACCGATTAGAGTTGCAAGTTTTGGTGGACGTGGTAATTTTGTCCCTGAGGAGTCTCCAGGCAATAAGCACGATGACGTTTATCAGCAAAAATTATCATACTGGGAAAGTGTCGATGATCCATTTACCAGTGACGGTGATATTGTTGACCATCAAAATGCATTATTAGAATATCCAAACGATGTTAGTTTTTCTTTCCATACAAGCATTAATGTTCCTGACGAACATCGACGATTTTGTATTATAGGTAGTCGTGGAATGGCAGAAGGGGACTTCATGCGAGGCAATCTTCGCATCACCGATGCACGAACAGGAAAGTGCCTAGAGGATCACAAATTTAATTATTTGAGTGCAGAAGTTGCTGGAAATTATCCCGCTCATTACGGTGCTGATCAGCTAATGTGTACAGATATCATAGCATTTCTTCGTGGTGAATCAGATTCACTGCCTGTCGGACCTAAGGACGCTATAGAGGCGGGTTTAGTTGCGATGGCAATCGATGAAAGTCGTAGTAATGGAAAAATTATTGATATGACTGGAACATGGCAAGAACTTGATTCACTATATTAAAGGAGAAAATTTTGATTAAGGGTATAAGTTATCTTTCATTTGAGAATGGGCTATCAAATAATGAATCTATAGAGTCTGCTTTAAGTCAAACTAAATCCAATGGGTTTGACGCCCTTGAATTGTCCGTTTCAAATGAGGGCGTAATAAATACGAGCACCTCAAAAACTGAGTGTCAAGCTATTCGTCAAAAAATTAATGAGTCTGGCATATTTGTTGATAGTATTGCGACCGGTATGAGCTGGGGTATAAGCCCCACCAGCGATGAAGAAGAAGTAAGAAAAAACTCTATTAAGCTCCATCAAAATGCACTTAAGGTCGCAAGCAATCTAGAATGCAAGGCGTTATTGTTTGTACCAGGAGTTGTGAAAAGCCCAATCTCCCCGGAAATCGTTCGTTATGATAGAGCTTTGGAGCGATTAAGATACACGATTAACCAGCTACTTCCAATTGCAGAAGATTTAGACGTAGATTTGTGCATGGAGAATGTTTGGAATGGATTTTTCTATTCACCAATTGAACTTAGAGATTTTATCGATTCTTTTGATTCAAAAAAGCTCGGCTTCTATTTAGATGTTGGCAACTTAATTGGTTACCAACAATATCCCCCTCATTGGATTGAGCTTTTAAATTCTAGAATCAAAAGAGTTCAGATAAAAGACTTTCAAGAAAACTTTGACTGGACTGGTAGCTTTAGTTTTTGTGATATTGGCGTAGGAGATGTTCCTTGGAAAGAGACTATCAAAGCCCTGAAAGCCATTAACTATCAAAGTACAATTATTGCAGAAATGTTGCCTTGGGATGAGACACTTTTGGCTCGCACATCTGCTGCAATGGACCAGTTATTTGATTTCAATAGTTCAACTTAAACCTATTAAGCATTATGGCTAAAAAACTAAAAGTTGGCGTTATTGGTTTAGGTAGCATGGGCTCAACCCATTTAGATATTTATTCACTAATCAGTGAAGTCGAGGTAGTCGCTGTTGCTGATCCAAATAAAAGTCGACTTGATGGTTCTAGTAGAGCTGAAGGTAATATTAGCGGTCAGGCAAAGGGCAGTGTTTCAGGGCTCGAAGCCAAACAATATCTTGATGGAATGGATCTGATTGATGACCCAGACATTGAGCTAGTCGATATTTGTGTCGGCACAAATTTACATTTCGTTTTCGTAGAGGCAGCGTTAGCGAAAGGGAAACATGTCTTAGTTGAAAAACCATTAGCGCGGACTTACGATGAGGCCAAAAAGATAGTTGAACTGGCGTTAAATTCCTCCACTAATATCATGTCAGCAATGTGTTTACGTTATTGGCCTGCTTGGGTTTGGTTGAAGAAAGTTATAGATAACAAGGATTATGGCGAGTGCCTTTCTTTGAATTGTAGGCGCCAAACCAGCCACCCATCAGGAACATTTTATGCCAATGATGATGAATGCGGAGGCGCACTACTTGATCTTCATGTCCATGATACTGATTTTATTAATTATTGTTTTGGAATGCCAAGGGCAGTTTTTAGTCAAGGCTATATAGGACCTAGTGGAGGTATTGATCATGTTGCTACTCATTATATTTACGAACAGTCTAAGCATACTCCTTTAGTGACTGCTGAGGGAACATGGACAATGCAAGAAGGATATGGATTCAATATGTCTTACACAGCAAATTTTGAAAAGGCGACGGCTTGTTATTTGTTAGATAATGAAGAAACACTGACATTATTTCGATCCGGCTATGAACCTGAGCTAATAAAGTTAGATGAAGGAATGGGCTATGAATTCGAGATCCGTTCTTTTGTAGATGACATTTTAAATCACAGAAGAATGAATATAAATTTATTGAGTCAGGCAGCCGAATCGGTCGCAATTATTGAAGCTGAGATGGTAAGCATTAAATCTTGCTCAGTTGTTGCCTTAGGAGCTGGAAGTTAGCTTTTTAGTAACTGTTCAGTTTAAATTTATTCCATACTTCTTCAGCGAGTATAGAGATGTTTTTATCGTTGTTTTCGTAAGCTTTTTTAATCCAGTGCTTGGCTTCAGACATATTTTCAACTACTCCTTTACCCATAATATACATCCGGCCCAAATTGTATTGAGAAGCAGCATCTCCTTGTTCGGCGGCTTTAATAAACCAGCTAAAGGCAAGAGTGTCATCTTTCTCAACGCCATCACCTCTGAGGTACATGTTACCTAGATTAAATTGTGCATGAACAAAGCCTTGATCGGCAGATTTTCGATACCAAACAACAGCCTCTTCATAATCTTTTAGCGTGCCAATACCATAAGCATTCATCCACCCAACATTATATTGGGCTCTAACGTCACCCTGGTCAGCTAGTGTAAGCCATTCCTGAAGTGCTGTCTTGTGATTACCCGCATTATATGCATCAAGCCCATCATTAAAATCAGCGGTAGAGTTTCCAATTAGAACGAATGATAATAATAAAAGTGATAGTATTTTTTTTAATGACATGGATTTACTCAGTAAAGTTTAACAACATAAATTCTAACGATTGTTAGGGCGCTATATTAACATACTTGAATGCAATTATGGAGGCTTGAAAGAGCTTGTTTTTATTAATTCAATAAACCTTTCAGTTTAAAATGGAATGTTAGTTTTCTTTTTATTATTTAGTGTTCCGTTTTTTCTGCAGCGCAATTAAATTATATTCATTTTTACTATACATCTATATGTCAAACAACTATAAACTATGAGAAAAACCAAGCTTAAGCCGCTCGCTTGTTTTGTTGTTTTTTTTGGGTCTGTAATGGGCACTTCTCAGGCAGTTGCTGACGAGCTAAAAGTTGCCGTAGCAAGTAACTTTTATCCAACCATGAAAGTAATTGCAAAGCGCTTTGAGTTAAGAACAGCCGGCTCTACAGCACATCACAAAGTTATACTAATCCCTGGCTCTTCAGGTAAACATTATGCTCAAATCGTGAATGGCGCCCCTTTTGACGTATTTTTTTCTGCAGACACAGAACGAGCAAGATTGTTGGAACAAGAAGGAAAAGTCGTAACTGGAACGAGGTTTACCTATGCGCTTGGTAAATTAATCCTATGGAGTTCGATAGATAACTATGTTGACTCAAAGGGTGAGGTACTGAATAAGAAAGATTTTCGATATTTGGCCATAGCCAATCCCAAACTTGCGCCATATGGAAGATCTGCCGAAGAAGCTTTAAGGTCACTAAAACTTTGGAAGAATTTGAAAGAAAGATTAGTGCAGGGTGAAAATATTGCACAGACATTCCAGTTTATCAGCAGTGGTAATGCTAAACTAGGATTTGTTGCCTATTCACAAATTGTGAACCCCGGCCTCTCCATTGATGGCTCATTCTGGGAGGTGCCTCAGTCGATTTATAAACCAATAGAGCAACAAGCAGTTCTACTAAAGGACAGTTATATTGGGAGAGAGTTTCTGTCCTTTGTTAATAGTGACGAGTCTTTGAGTTTTATTTATGAATCAGGATATGGCTTACCATAATGTTAAACGAATTTGATATTACTGCTCTTTTCATTACATTAAAGCTGGCAGGAGTTAGTACACTTATTCTTTTGTTATTGGGAACACCACTTGCATGGTGGCTTTCGCAAACCCGTTGGAAACTGAAAACTATATTGGAAGCTATCATTGCACTTCCATTAGTGTTGCCTCCCACAGTGTTAGGTTTTTATCTGTTGATAACTCTTGGACCTAACGGTCCAGTCGGTGGAATGCTAGAGGCGTTTGGAGGGGCGTCGATAGCTTTTACTTTTACAGGTCTGGTAGTTGGCTCTGTTATTTACTCGATGCCTTTTGTGGTTCAACCTCTACAGAATGCTTTTAGTGGAATTGGTCGTCGCCCGATGGAGGTTGCTGCCACTTTACGTGCTTCACCACTAGACCGGTTTTTTAGTGTTGCAGTGCCATTGGCACGTTCTGGTTTTATAAGTGCTGCTGTATTGGGATTTGCACATACAGTAGGAGAGTTTGGCGTTGTGTTGATGATTGGTGGCAATATCCCTGGTGAAACTCAAGTCCTCTCAATTACGATCTATGACCATGTTGAGGCACTTGAGTATGGACAGGCGCACTGGCTAGCTGGAGGATTGTTGTTGCTTTCCTTTTTAATGTTGATGGTGGTCTACATTTTTAATCGTCGATTTTCACTTATGCAGAGTAGTAACCAATGATTGAGTGTCAGCTAAAAATTAAGCAAGGGAGTTTTACTCTAGATGTGGATTTTTACACTCCTGCTAATGGAGTCACTGTCGTCTTTGGATCCTCGGGTTGTGGTAAGACCACGCTATTGCGAGCTCTGGCTGGCTTGGAAAAAAGTGATGATGGATTTCTAAAAGTGGGTGACTCGATTTGGCAAGATGGTAAAAATTTTGTACCACCGCATATGCGTTCAGTCGGCTATGTTTTTCAGGAGGCTAGCCTTTTTAATCATCTCAATGTACGGGGAAATCTTGAGTATGGAGCAAGGCGAGCAACAGAAGCTGGAAAAGATTTCATGGGACGTGCACTGGATTTATTAGATATAAGTCAATTACTTGAAAGGACAACAGAACAGTTATCTGGAGGAGAGAGGCAGCGAGTAGCTATTGCAAGAGCATTGGCTGTTAATCCAGATATTTTATTGATGGACGAACCTCTGTCAGCTCTAGATTTAAAGCGAAAGAAGGAGATTTTGCCATACCTTGATTCTCTTCATGATGAACTAGATATTCCACTCATATACGTCACACACTCACCCGATGAGGCTTCACGATTAGCGGACCATCTAGTTCTGCTGGAAGAAGGAAGTGTTGTTGCAAGTGGTACTATTGATGAGATGTTGACTAGGTTTGATCTCCCTATCTCTCATGGCGGTGATGCAACCTCTTTGGTTGAAGCCAAAGTTGTTGGTCATGACGACCGGTTCAATCTGATGTATCTTGATTTTTCTGGTGGTCAGTTCACTGTAACGGATAGGGAGTTGCCGTTGGAAAGTAAAGTGCGTTTAAGAGTTTCAGCGCGTGACGTGAGTCTAACTCAAGAGCTACAAACTGATACTAGTATTCTGAATATTTTCTCAGCAATAGTGGATGAAATAGTTCCAGAGGGACAATCAAAAGTGATGGTTCGACTAAAAATAAAAGACGTTACAATGCTGTCTTGTATAACACGTAAGTCAGCTGAACTGCTTGAGCTTAATCCTGGAAAACAGGTATATGCACAAATAAAGAGTGTTGCATTGTTATCATAGGCGCTATGAATAAGGCTTTTGAGCGTTACATATTATTACTAATCGGTATTCTGGCGTTATTTGGCGTCAGTGTTCAATTCATTATTTCTATTAATAGAGCGATTGCAGCAGACAATTCTGTTAGTCAAGTTGTCATCAATATGTTGGGTTATTTCACCATTCTTACAAATACTTTTGCTGCTGCTGTTCTTACTGTTGTGGGTCTATTGCCTAATTCACGAATAGGAAAGATTTTTGCCAGACCCAAAGTTTTTGGTTGTGTTGTAACATCCATGCTTTGGGTTGGTATTGGGTTTCATGTACTTTTAAGTGATTATTGGTCGCCTGATGGTATGGAGGCAGTGACGAATTATTTGAACCATTATATTGTTCCGAGTGCGTTACTTATAATCTGGCTAGTATTTCCGCCCAAAACCCAAATTCCTAAATGGACACCTATATTCTGGGAAGTTTATCCAGTGATTTATGGAATCTATATCATTCTGCGGGGCGAGTTAATTGACAAGTACCCCTACCCTTTTTTCGATGTAAATGTCATAGGCTATCACAAGGCACTTTTGAATGGTTTGGTGATATTGATTGTGATTCTGGGTATTGGTTATTTCGTTAGGTTGATAGTCAACCTATCTTCAAGGATGCAGAGGTAAGTGGTCTATATGACTTTTTCAGCAAATCTTAGTCTTTCAACTGGACGTTCATCAATGAAGACGTGAATAATTGCGGTAATTGCTGCAATTATTGCCGCCCACCACCACACTTGATCATAAGAACCAGTAGTATCAAACAAGTAGCCGCCCAGCCATACTCCAGAAAAAGAACCTATTTGGTGGTTTAAAAATACAATACCGTAGAGGGTTCCCATGTATCTAAGTCCAAACATCTGTGCTACCAAGCCTGAAGTTGGTGGAACTGTTGCTAACCAAAGTAATCCGGTGGCAAACGAGAAGGCATAAACCGTGAAGGTTGTAATAGGAATTATCAGAAATAACACAATAACTATTGACCTTGCTCCATAAATAAACGTTAGTATCCATTTTTTTGAGTAGAGTCCAGAAAGGTGGCCAGCAGTTAGAGAACCTATGATATTGCATAGTCCAATAATTGATAAACTCGCTGCAGCTACAGAGCTATCAAAACCGTTGTCTGAAAGATAAGCAGGCATATGAACAGTAATAAAAGCAAGCTGAAAACCACAAACAAAAAAACCTGCAATAAGGAGCCAGTAATGAATGTGATTAGATGCCTCGCTAAGCGCTTCCCGCAGATTTTGTTTTGGTTCATCCTCTATCTTAGAACTGCTTGCTTTTTGTTTCTTGAAAGTGGGTGCAAAAAGGATCATGGATAGCGTGCCGATTGCCATTATCACAAGTGCCATTTGCCAGCCATATGCCACAAGAAATTCTCTTGCTATCGGTATAAATATAAATTGTCCTGCTGAACCTGCTGCAGTTCCAATTCCTAAAGCCATAGCTCTTTTTTCGGGTCTAACCATTCTAGCCATTGCGGGAAGTACAACGCCTAATCCTGTACCTGCAATTCCCATTCCTATTAAAATTCCAGCACCTAAGTGAAGGTCAAGAAATCCATCTGCAGTTGCTGTAATGTAGAGCCCTAGTGCATAGAGTATTGAGCCAACTATTATTACTTTTGCAGTTCCATATTTGTCAGCAATGGCTCCTGCTAAAGGCTGAAATAAGCCCCAAAAAAGATTTTGTAAAGCTAAAGAGAAGGCAAAAATTTCACGACCATAACCGAATGATTCTGATACAGGCTTTAAGAACAGACCTAGCGAAGACCTAAAACCAAAGTTAATTGTAAGAAGTATGCAGGCGGCAATAATTGAAAAACTTAATAATTTCTTGTATTGGTTCATTTTCTATTTTTTTGAACAGTTACAAAGCGTCAGTATAACCACAATTATTTGATGTTCTAATATATTATTATTGGTATACAATTCAGCTATTCTAGTTAATCTTGATGGTGATTAAACTGGTATAGTTTGTTGGTTATTTATAACCATAGTATAGGAGTTTATCAATGCGTGTACTCGTTTTTCAGCATATCGATTGTGAGCATCCAGGTTCACTTAGGCAGTTTTTAGCAGAAGATAAGATCGAATGGGATGCAGTTAACCTTCATCTTGGAGAGCCGATTCCTAATTTAAATGATTATGATGCACTTTGGGTGATGGGCGGTCCGATGGATGTTTGGGATATTGAAGAATGTCCTTGGCTGGTTGCGGAAAAGGCAGCCATTCGTGAATGGGTGAGTGTTTTAGGTAAGCCTTATTTGGGCTTATGTCTTGGTCATCAACTACTAGCTGATGCATTAGGAGGAACGTGTGGACCCCAAAAAATCCCTGAGATTGGTGTTCTTGAAATAGAGCTCACTGAAGAGGGAAAAGTAGACCCTCTCTTTCAAGGAACGGCGAAAAAACAGCAGTGCCTTCAGTGGCATTCAGTCAGAGTCGCACAGGCTCCTGAGGGAGCGGTCATTTTGGCAAAATCCGATGTCTGTTCAGTACAAGCAATGAGAATCGGTTTAAATGCCTGGTCTATGCAATATCATGTTGAGATTGAGCCAGACACTGTAGATAATTGGGGAGCGGTTCCAGCTTATGCTGAAGCTTTGAGGTCAACTCTCGGTGATGGTGCTTTGTCAACAATGAAAGCTGACACTGATGCCAACATGAGTCAGTGCTTGAGTTGTGCGAGGCAAATTTATCAAAACTTTATGAAAACTTTGAACTAAGTTTAAGTGCTTAATTTATTGATAAATTTCAAATAGTTATATGATAAATTACAATAGTGTGCTTTAGTAAATTAACAAATATAAAAAAATCGTGAATTTAATGATTGACATCGAAAAAAATTCAAGGTATCTTTCCGAGATTTTCACCACATAATTATTCTGAGACAAGATAATGAGCGAAGAAGACGATTTTGATTTAAACGACCTAGACGATAAAGAGCTTGTAGAGCAAATTCAAGACGACCTCTATGATGGCCTCGACGAAGAAGTCACTGAAGGTACAGAAATACTTCTTTCCCGTGGTTGGGACGCGAATGATGTCTTGGGCGATGCCTTGGTTGCCGGCATGAAAATTGTTGGCATTGATTTTAGAGACGGCATCTTATTTGTGCCCGAGGTGCTTAAGTGTGCTGGAGCAATGAAAGGCGGTATGAAAATTTTACGTCCAATTCTTGCTCAATCTTCTGAAGACACCTCTTTAGGCAAGTTTGTAATTGGTACTGTTAAGGGTGATATTCATGATATTGGTCAAAAATTAGTTTCCATGATGTGTGAAGGCTCAGGTTTTGAGGTAATTAATTTAGGGATTAATAATCCCGTGGAGAATTACTTAGAAGCGATCGATGAACATGAGCCTGTTATTTTAGGTATGTCTGCTCTTCTCACTACAACAATGCCTTATATGGGTGTTGTGGTTGAGGAAATGGAAAAAAGGGGCTTACGTAAAGATGTTCATATCATGTGTGGAGGTGCACCGCTTAACCAGGAGTTTGCTGATTCTATAGGTGTGCCAGCCTATGGTCGAGATGCCGCACGGAGCGCCGAAATGGCTGAAGAGCATGTGCGCAGTTTGGGTAAACAGCGTGGTCACCGATAAGAAAAATATCGATCCAGCTAAAAAACGATTGGTTTTAGGCTGTGGAGCACTTGTATACGATCTACAAAGACTGATAAAACAAAATCCAGCATTATCTGATAAAGTCGATTTGCAGTGTCTACCAGCCAGCTGGCATAACACACCGCAATTGATTGCTCCTGGGGTTGAAGAGTACTTGGCTGGGAATTCCCATCTTTATAAGGATATATACATCGCTTATGCTGACTGCGGAACAGGCGGAGCTATAGACCGGGTATTGAAAAAATATAATGCAAAACGCATTAGTGGCGCACACTGTTATGAATTTTTTGCTGGCTCTGATGTATTCGAACAATTATCAGAACAAGAGCTAGGCACTTTTTATCTTACAGATTACCTAGTCAAAAATTTTCATCGAATAATGATTAAGGGGTTGGGTCTTGATAAACACCCGGAGTTGTTTGATATATACTTTGAGCATTATAATAAATTGGTCTATTTGGCACAAACTGAAAATGAACAGTTACTAAAAGATGCACAGCAATATGCTAAAGATTTTGGATTCGAATATGAATACAGATTGGTTGGCACAGGCGGTCTTGATTCTGTTTTTGAAGAAATCGATTTAGTGCCTTTGGCAACTGAAGAAGAGAAATAACATGTACAGAGCCAGACTTTTTGCCAGTAGACATGCTAGGGCGTATGAAGTGATATATAACGCAACATCACCAGTGATATTATCGACCCTAAGAGTTATCAACAAAATCACAAAGGGAAAGCTAGATAGACCAATTACTTGGTCCGAAAAGATTATCAAGGGATTTCTTTTTGATTGTCAAATGTGTGGTAATTGTGTACTCTCTACAACAGGCATGGCTTGCCCAATGAATTGCCCGAAAACACTTAGAAATGGTCCATGTGGTGGGGTACGAGAAAATGGTAATTGTGAAGTCAAGCCGGAAATGAAATGTGTTTGGGTTGAGGCTTGGAGTGGTTCGGCAAAAATGAAAAATAATCTTGAAATTCAAGAAATACAATTTGCTGTTAATCATTCACATCAAGGAAGTAGCGCCTGGATTAGGCTTGCAAAAGAAAACAAACAGATAACTTGATAATGAGTATTCCAGAAACAAATAATAAAACTTATACCTTTCGCCCGGGAGAGTTGCTGCCTGAGCTAGAGGGTCATATTTCTCGAGGTAGATTTGAGCGCGTATTACGAAATGGTGATTTTGCAGTGACAGCTGAACTTGCGCCACCAGACTCTACAGATAGGAATGAGGTTTTTGAACAAGCCGCACTTTTTGATGGTTTTGTTGATGCCATTAATGCGACTGATGGATCTGGAGCGAATTGTCATATGTCGAGCGTTGTGGTGTGTGCGCTACTCAGTTATATCGGTTATTCTCCCATTATGCAGATTTCATGTCGTGATAAAAATCGAATAGCCATACAGGGAGATCTCCTGGGTGCAGGAGCATTAAGTATCTGTAACGTTCTTGCATTAACAGGAGATGATGTTAGTGCGGGCGATCACCCTGAAGCAAAGCGTGTTTTTGATTTAGACAGCATCTCTCTTATTACTCTCATTAAAAAAATTCGAGATAAAGGTTCATTTTTGAGTGGTAGAACAATAACTAATCCTCCACAGATGTTTGTTGGAACTTCAATTAATCCTTTTGTGCCGCCAGTTGAATCCAGGATATTGCAACTTGAAAAAAAGATAAATGCTGGTGCAAACTTTATTCAGACCCAGTATTGCTTTGATATGCCAATACTAAAAGATTTTATGTCGAAAACAGTTGATAAAGGTTTAACAGAAAAAGCTTTTTTCTTACCAGGTGTTGGAACCCTGGCTTCAGCGAGAACTGCAAGATGGATAAAAAATAAAGTCCCTGGGGTTCATATCCCAGATTTAATTTTTAAACGTTTAGAGGGTGCAGAGGATCAAAAAAAAGAAGGACAGAAAATTTGTACTGAACTAATGCAACAGGTGAAGGAGATTGAAGGCGTCAGTGGTGTACACATAATGGCATATAAGCAAGAAGAATGTGTCGCACAAATGGTACAAGATTCAGGTGTATTGGGTGATAGAAGGCCCTGGTCACCGAAGGATGAAAATTAATTAATTTATGGAGTAAATAAAAGTGTCAATAACAACAACATTATCATCAGCAACAAAAGAGGTCAATATTGGATTCTCAAAACCTTTTGTCATGATTGGGGAGCGTATTAATCCAACGGGCAGACAAATCCTAGCCGAAGAGATGAAAGTAGCTGATTACTCACGTGTCGAAGCGGACGCCATTGCGCAGGTTGCAGCGGGTGCTCAAATGTTAGATGTTAATGCCGGCATTCCTCTTGCAGATGAACCAGCTATTCTTGCAGAATCAATTCGTCGTATTCAGGCCGTTGTAGATGTTCCGCTTTCCATTGATTCTTCAATCATTGAAGCTTTAGAATCTGGTCTTGCTGCTTATCAGGGTCGTCCATTAGTTAACTCCACAACAGGTGAAACAGAGGTTCTTGAACGAGTTCTACCTTTGGTTAAAAAATATGATGCTGCAGTAGTTGCAATTTCGAATGACGAGACTGGTATCAGTGAAGATCCAAACGAGAGATTCAAAATAGCAAAAAAGATAGTAGAGCATGCTGCTGACTATGGAATAAAGCCACAGGATGTAGTTGTTGACCCTTTAGTTATGCCAATCGGGGCGATTTCGCAGGCAGGTAATCAGGTCTTTGATTTGGTTCGTCGTTTGCGTGCTGAATTGAAAGTAAATACTACTTGTGGTGCTTCAAACGTTAGTTTCGGGTTGCCACAACGTAGCGGCATTAATAACGCCTTCTTACCAATGCTTATTGCAGCAGGTATGACATCGGCCATAGTTAACCCACTTCATCCTGAGTTAGTTCAGGCCATTAGAGCAGCAGACGTATTAACTGGGGTTGACGATGGTTGCACCAGTTGGATTGCTGCCTATAAGGATCCTTCATCTGATGGAAATAATTCTAGGAATGGACGACGTCGAAGAAGACGCGCCTGATTTTTAACACTATGACTAGTATTAAATATAACGGTACTTGCGTTTGTGGTCGGACCACCTATGAGGCTTTTGATCTGGGGGATGTATCGTATTGTCATTGTGAGCAGTGTCGCAAAATGACGGGTCATTATATGGCGTCATGTCAGGTAAAAAGAGATAAAATAAAAATCAAAGGTAAGATCAAGTGGTTCTATACGCATAAAGGTTCAAGACATGGTTTTTGCGATAATTGTGGTGCACATATGTTTTGGCAAAACGACACTCAACCAACCATCAGCGTCACAGCGGGGAGTCTTGAAGATGCTAAGAATTTGGGCGTGTGGCACCATATATTTACCGAAGAGAAAGGTTGTTATTATGAAATTAATTCCAATGAGCCACAATCTGAGGGTTATGGCGATAGCAAAATAGACGGAGCAGTATAGTCGTGGAGGATACTCAGCAAATTTGTTTCACTCCTTCAGGTCGTAAATTCCAAGGCGAATTGGGTGATACCTTGTTGCAGGTTGCACAGGATGCCGGGATAGCGGTTCGTTCCTTGTGTGGTGCAACTATCGTCATGTTTGGTACGGTTGCTGTTGCAGGTATAAAGATTCTTGCTACGGTGAATATGAATCGACGTAATATGCTGATTCTAGCAGTATCTTTTGGAATGGGTATAGGTGTTCTACTGGTTCCTCAATTTGCAGGCGCCTTGGCAAATAATATTGGCGGCACATTTGGTAAACTCATAGGTAGTATCTTTAGTTCTGCCATTACTACTGGCGGCCTAACGGTTCTTATTTTGAGCGCCATTATGGGTGAAAAAGTAGAAGACTAAAATAGTCTAAATAAAAAAAGGGGGTAGCTTATTGTTACCCCCGATATTGATAAATATTAAATATTCTCAATATATTATTTATTTAAAATCTATTCATATATTTATCCATTACCTACACATTACGCTTGAAAACCCAAATTTCGTTTGATGTGTGAGGGAGAATTTTAAGAATTCAACTTATTGTCTAAGGGGCTCCCACCAAGGTGTTTTTGGTAAGTTAATCAAGTCAAATATTTCACCAATCATTGGAGTTGCAATATTGACATTCCTTTTTTCTGCTTCATGAGTGACCCGAATGATCGGCTCATCCCAAGTGTGAATGGACAAATCAAATTTAGACCAATGAATTGGAAAAAGTACTTTTGCTTTTAAATCTATATTTGCTTGAACAACCTCATCTGGAAACATATGAGTTGTGGACCAGTCAGCGTTGTAGGCACCATTCTCAAGAAAGGCTATATCGAAAGGACCATATTGATCACCTAAGTCTTTAAATGTTTCTGAATATCCACCATCTCCACTGAAGTAAGCTTTCAATGTGTTAGAGGAAATAATCCATGAGCCCCATAAAGTTGATCTTCTATTTGTTAGTCCTCGACCACTAAAATGTTGTGCTGGGGTTAATGTGAACTTAATATTTTTATAGTCTTCGCTGTCATGCCAATCGAGTTCGCTGATTTTATTTTTATCAACTCCCCATCTTTCTAAATGCGCTTTAACTCCTAAAGGAACAAAAAAATGATCAACCCGTTTTGAAAGATCTTTAATTGCTTTAGAATCAAGGTGGTCATAATGATCATGGGATATGACAACTACATCAACTTTTGGGAGGTCATCAATAAGAATTGGGTTTTTAAATGTAAATGGCTTTCCAAAAATAGGCAGTGGAGAGGCTCTATTAAAGATCGGGTCAGTCATAATAATAATTCCATCAGTATTCATTAGAAGGGTTGAGTGTCCTAGCCAAACAAACTTGCCTTCTATTAAAGTATCTCTTTGAAATTTAATTGTTGGAAGAGGCTCTAATGGATTTTTATCACTAGGTGGAGAAATCCAGTCCATTAAAGAAGCACTTTTCTCAGAAGTTCTTGAATTCGTATAGGTTGTTTTTAAATTGACAAATTTTCCATCGATAAAGTTTTTTGATCCTTGAATAAGTTTGATACTATCTTTGTCTGGCGAGCCCCCAAAAACAGGTGAGAAATTGAGAAAAATAATGATAAAAATGGCAAAAATAAATAAAAGATAAATTAAATATTTGACTATATTGAGAATTCTAGAGATTGTATCCATGTGGTAATTACCCTTAAATATCTAATACTCTTTTCATACTAGAATTATATTTCAATTTGAACTTAGTCAAAGTCCAAATTTCGTTTGATGTGTGAGGGAAGTTATAACAATAATCTCAAAAATGCGTACTTGTTTATTTTTAATATATCCCCAAATAGTTTTTAACAAATTAAATTAACTATGTGGGTATATAAAAATGAAATCACTAATGATGACAAAATACGGAGATATAGGTACAAGCCTGGAAGAACAAGAAGTTTCTATACCCACTGTTGGCGCAAATCAAATACTTATTAAAACTCACTCTGCAAGCTTTAATCCAATCGATTATAAGATTCTTAGAGGTGACTTCAAGGCTGTGGGAAAAATACAGTTTCCTAAGGGAATTGGAAGAGACGTCAGTGGTATTGTTGAAAAAGTAGGAAAAAATGTAAAAAACTTTAAAGCTGGAGACAAAGTATATTCAAGGATAGACGAAGCCTTTGTTGGCACTATGGCAGAGTATGTGATTTCAAATGACAACGATGTAGCATTGATTCCTTCAAATCTTAGTTTTGATGAATCAGCCAGTATACCTTTGGCAGGTCTGACTTCTTATCAGGCGCTTGTTGATGTAGCCAAGTTATCTTCTGGAGAAAATATTTTAATACACGCTGGGTCTGGAGGAGTTGGCACTATTGCCATTCAACTTGCGAAGCATCTAGGGGCAAATGTCACAACTACTACTAGCACTAAAAATGTTAAATTGGTAAAAGATTTAGGCGCAGATAAGGTTATCGATTACACAAAACACAGCTACCTTGATGAAGGCACTAAGTTTGATGTGGTATTTAACACTTTAGGAGGTAAGCACACTCTTAACTCATTTAAGGTGTTAAAGGATGGAGGAAGAGTAGTATCTATATCAGGAGACCTCGACAGCGTTACAACAAAACAACTTGGCCTAAACAAGGTTGTACGATTATTATTATCACTTAAAGCAAAAAAAGTTACTAAGGCGGCCTCAAAAATGGGTGCTATGTATAGGTTTCTATTAATGTCTCCGAATGGTGCTCAGTTGAAAGAGTTGTCAAAGTTATATGAGTCTGGCTCAATCAAACCAGTGATAGACAAAACTTATAACTTTGATGACAGCATCCAAGCGCTTGATTATTTGTCCAAAGGTCGTGCCAGGGGGAAAGTTATTGTGAAGATAAGAGAATAAATTTGAACTTAGTCAAAGTCCAAATTTCGTTTGATGTGTGATTAATGGAAACGAATGGAGGAAGAGCGAATATAAGCAAACTCTAGGCTTTGGTTTTGCCTAGTAAAGTGATTGCTTATCTAAACAATG
Source organism: gamma proteobacterium SCGC AB-629-P17 (assembly GCA_000372785.1). Taxonomy (GTDB): domain Bacteria; phylum Pseudomonadota; class Gammaproteobacteria; order PS1; family Pseudothioglobaceae; genus Pseudothioglobus. Next base: position 40,015 of record KB889813.1, read on the forward strand.
AAAGTCTTAACAGTACCTACACAGTACGCTTGAAAACCCAAACTTCGTTTGATGTGTGAGGGAGGGTATTAATACATAGCCGAGTGAAAGTAGGCTCCTCCACCCCTTAAGAGTCTGAATAAATATGCGAAGGAGGGTGGTTTTTCAGAACCACACGTAACTCATTGATTTCCCACATAAATAGTAGATTTATATTACATATCTATCTAGTTTGATGGTTTATTGATAGTAAATATATACAAAAAGTGAAGGGTTTCAATTCATTCTAGTGTACCCCGAGCGTACCCCAGACCATTATTTAAGAAAGTAGTAAATCTCTGAAACCCTTTATGAAAAAAAGATGTCTTGTTTTGATATGGTGGTTCTTGCAATCGTCAATAACACAGGCAGGAGAATTGCCGTCAACAGCGAAAAATCACTGTAACTAAAAATGACTTATTTATAATTAGCCGATTGCAAGATACCAAAACTATCCATAATGATTCATCAAATCTGCAATTCTCTTTAAAAAGATTGCGTGCTCACAAGCTTCCTCTGATGAATATATTTCTTCTTGTATATCTACTGGAACACCACGAATACCTGATACGATACCTATCTTATACTGCTCAAACATTCGAACACAAACGGTAACATATTTCCCAGCCATAGGCGCCCTTCGCATCTTGTCAAGGATTGTTCTGAGATCTTGACTATGTTCTATAGCAGCTCTACCATTTGAAGGAGCATTGCCAACTGGGCTATTTCTATGTTCAGCAATCAGCTTTCTACGTGATTCATCATCAAATAAAAGCGGCATTACATAAGTTCTCGTAATATAGTCGTCAGTCTCGGTATGAGATTCGTTTGCTATTACACCTTTTTCTTTATCTAACATTATTTAATCCTCATTAATTCATTAATATTCTTAATGGTTACGGCATGGCACTGACTCACCCCGTTCTTCCTTTAAACGCACTGCTTCAATTTGCGCTTCTTCAGGTGTGTTGAAGACTTTATCTTCAAAAAGTATTAACGGCTTTGCTCGATCAGCATTTAACTGCCCTACACACCATTCCTTTCCTTCAATTGTACAAACTGCAACATAAGCTCCTGCAATTGGACCATAGTGGCGGTTATTTAATGTAAATAGACATTCTGCTAAATCACTAACCTTATCCTCATCTAGAGTACTAATTACATTTTTCTCTAATTCATTAAGAGGTTTAGTGCTTGTTCCAACTACCGATTTACCAATAGGTGGATCCATCATATCTGGGTGTTTATTAATTGTCATTTTAAATTACCTCCTTTCTAAAATTACTAAGGTAAGGGGCCATCTTTTAAAAACCCTCTAATTGCATTCTCTGTAATGCGGGAAACATTATTATTGTAGTTATTATGAGAAAGACTGCCACACCAAGACAATGAGCCAGGTGCAAACACTCCGCCATCATTAGGAGTCTTATAAAATATCATGTCAGCTCGCACCATAGGGTTTTCAGTACCTCCTCCATGGTAGCCACGAACAGAAAAGTGGATTTCTTCATTCACTTGAAGCATCAAATTAGTATGTCCCACAGAATGCGCCAATAAATAGGAATCATGCGGGGTTCCAAATTCAACATCATATCGATCTAACTCTAAACCGGCTGCTCCTCCACCAACAAGTCCAAAATCACCAATCTTTTCACCATTTCCTACTCCCTCCATTAGCCAAGAAGTTTCTGGTCTTTCACTGTCTTTATCTCTAACATAGTAGGATGAAACGTCAAAGCCATATGCAGTAAATGTTAGTCCACATAACTTACTTGGAATTCTTCCACGAGCTCTCCACATACCTCCATATTTACCATCAAAAGCATTATTATATTCTCCAGGATTCGCAGTCCAAGCCCTTGTTCCTGCTTCACCTTTTCGAACCTCAATAATGTTTGAATTATCCGGGTGGTATTCACTACACCAGTAAAAACCATTTGCACCTAAATAAATCCATCGACCGCCATCTTGTTGATATTTTTCATATGCTGCAAACATTTTCTCTGAAGTGTATTCTGGGTGACTTCCTGTCAATACAGTTTGATATTTATTTAATAAACCTACACCCTCTCTATTTAAATCCTCATCAGTATGAATATCAAAATCAAAGTTTTTTTCTTCCAGCCAATCTATAAGGTGCAGATCACCGTTGAGCTGCCATAGTGATGGTGATAGCCAATGACGATATTTAGGACGCATATTTAAAATTGGTCTCAGTCTTGATGAGTAGCAAACACCACTTCCATCTGAATGCAATGAATAAGTTGAAAGTCCATATTCTCTATGTTCATTCAAATACAAATCAGCTGCAGTCATAACAGGAACTTTTCCAGCTAATAACTCTGCCACAACACAATTCGTACAAAGATTATCATTTGAATATGCTAAGTATGAGTTTGTAGGCAGAATAAAGGCCAATTTTGATGTAGTTTTTCCTCTTGGAGGACGAACAACGAAGGGAATATAGTCTTCTGTTTCTGGAGAGTCTTCACCTCCAATTCTTAGACGTGCAGCATAAATACCACTTTTCAAGCTGTCTGGAATTTTGAATTCAAAGTCAACGTCCCATCTTGCATCATCTATATCATCATCATGAAAATGGATTGCACCATATTCTTCAGGTTTATGATGATAAATAATTTCATCACCAGTCCAGTTAAAGCCTGTCATACCGCGAACAGGCATATTTATAATTGAACCATTCAATCTAGATGGTGACGTATCAATAATACAAGTCGAAGCAATGTTAGTAGTTATATTTGCATGGAAGTCCCAAGCACCAACCACATCATTTCGTAATTCAGCTTTACAGCCCTGATAACCACGAGCTAATGATTCAATTTCAGACTTAGACAAAGCTCTTCTAGAAAGCCTTGGTCGATCTATCTTGCCATTATAGGTATGAACCTGTTCTGGCAATTCAATTGGCTCTAATACCTCTTTAAAATGACCTCCAATAATATGCCTACCAGATCTCTCATTTTTTGTACTCGCTGCCATTAAGAAAGGGGCATCATTAATTCCTGGCTTTAAACTATTGATTGATTCAACAACTGCTGTAGTCTCTTCTGCTGGATTTAATAAACCTTGGCCAAGGCCTCCATTGGTAGAAGTTACAACGGGCTCTTGATATAAAGTTACTTTACCTGTTCTTGAATCGTAACTAACCGCAGCAAGATACCAAACTTTACGTAAAAGTTTTTTATCACTCGAAAGTTTCATAACTTGACCACTACCGTCGCCTATTTCTACAGACAAACAGTTATTCTCATCAATAAATAACCCATAGCCACTTTTTGTTTCTTCAACCCATTTAGTTAAAACACCTTGACGACCTTTTTGAGGTGTACCAAGTCCAATAACTGGTGTTGTTGGAAAGATATAGCATTGAAGAGTAAAACTTTCTACATTAAGACGCTCATCTTGCGGCACAATTACGTATGAACCGCCATGTATTCTTTGATTTTTCCCTGGATAGTTTTTATTGCATTCAGCTTGGATCTCTTCTTCTTTATATCCAGGTCCCTCTGGATTGGTGTCACCATGTATTAATCGGACGATTTGTGTTTCATAAACCTCACTATCTTCAGAGTTAACATAAAATTGTATGTTATCCCCAGGACAAACAGAGTATTTGTCGCTATAACCAGTAATTCTTAACATAATATTTCCTTAATTTTTATTAATTAAAAGTTAAATTGATTAGGACTCTTCGCCCTCTATATCTTCATCCTTTTTGTCGCCTTTTCTATAATCACCAAGTAGGTTTTTAATATTGCCAATCTCATTTGGAGACATGCCAATTTCATCAAGAAGATGATCAATAAATGGAACTTGTGCTCTGTAGCGCATAGCTGCATTTACTACATTTTCAGGCAGACCCCCTCCTCCATTAGGATTAGGTCCTACAAAATCAGGATTAGCACTATTTGAATTAAATCCTGGCATACCATTTAATTCGTAAATTTTTATGTCATCAATATTTTCCATTGGCTTGACTGCCTCCCGAATAATTGAATCAAGATTTCTCGCTAACTCCATTCTAAGATCACTTTGCCTACTTTCATCACTACGAGCGTTTTCTGCTTCATTAAGCATCAACTTACCAGCGGCATCAATCTCATAGCGTAGTTTGTTAGCCAGAGAGGTATGTTTTTCGGCTTGTTCTTTCTCTTGGGCGGCTTCTTTTTCAGCCCTAGCAAGGGTAGTAATTTGAATCGCCTCACTTTCCCCTTCCTTTTCTGCATGTATTAATTGCAACTTCTTATTACGTTCTGCAATCTCGACTTCTTGTGCTGAAAGAACTTGCTCTTCAGCAACAACTACTTCGGCTCTTGCTTGTTCTTTACTTTCAATTGCATTTAATACTTCTACAGTTTTAGCTATAACTTCAAGTTCACGATTCTTCTCTTCTATTTCAAGATTTTTTCTCTTTTGAATTTCTGAAGTTTGAGCTTGCTGGTCGTTTTCTATTCGCGTTATTTCTATGATTCGTTGCTGTTCTATCTCTAATTTTTTCACCTCTTCTTGGGCCTTTATTTGGGCCTGTTCAGCTTCTACATAACGATCTGACTCTACCTTAAGAACCTCAGCCTTTTGTTTGGCTCTTTGAGATGATATCTCTTCTTCCTGCTTGAGCCTTGCAAACTCATTTTCCTTTTTAATTTCCAAGGATCTAATTTCAGCCTCAAGATTCTTTTCTTTAATATCGATCTCCGTTTGCCTTTCAATTTCATTTCGAAGTTTTTTACGCTCCTCAATCTGGAGAGTTAACTCATGTTCACGCAATGAGCGTTCAACCTCAATAGTATCTTGTTGTTGGATGCGAGCCTTCTCAACATCTTCTGCAGATTGAATTCTTGCTTCTTCAGCTAAACGCTCCTGTCTTGCAGTCTCAACAGCCATTTCGGTAGTTTCTTTATCTCGCTGCTTAGCAATTTCACGTTCTTGTAACAATCTGGAAAATTCCCTTTCCTGATCAATTTCAAGTGATCTTTGTTCTGCTTCTAAATTCTTAGATCTAATTCTTATAGCAGTGTCTTGCTCAATATCATTACGTTTTTTCTTTCCAGCCTCAATCTGTTCTGTTAACTGTGTAAGACCTTCGGCATCAAAAGCATTCGATGGATCAAATACTTCTAGGCCGGCTTGATCCACACTGGTCAAAGAAACGGCTTCAAGTTCAAGTCCTGTTGAACCTAAAGATTCAGCAACAATTCCCTTAACTGCTTTGATATATTCACCACGTTTTTCTTGAATTTCTTCCATAGACATCTGAGCAGCAACAATACCCAAAGCATCTACAAAACGACCCTGCACTAGATCTCTCAATCTTTCTGGCTCCATCGTTCTTTTACCTAGTGTCCCAGCTGCAATTGATACAGCCTCTTTTGATGGTGTAACACGGACATAAAATTCTGCGACTATTTCAACACGCATACGATTTTTTGTAATAAAAGATTTATCACCACCTCGTCTAACCTCTATGCGTAAAGTTCTCATCCCAACAGCGGTTATATTGTGAATGATTGGCAATACAAAGGCACCGCCACTGATTACAACCTTTTCACCACGAAGTCCAGTTCTTACAAAAGAAACTTCTTTAGATGATCTTCGATACAACCAATGCAGCAAATAAACAAAAATAGCTATTGCTAATGCTGTCAAAATAATAGTTGCAATGATATCTGCGCCAGTCATAATTTTCTCTCCTTAAATAAATTTATATATCTATTTTTTATTGTTTTCTATTCTTGCTTGGGTGTCATTCATAGCTGCCCTATATACAACGAACCCAAAAATTATTTTGTTTAAAAAGTCGGTTAGGTTGTAAATAATATTAAGACTATTTACATCCACTCCACCACCAAGGTTATTAATAAAATACCCAAGTGGATAAATCGCCCAACCAATAGTAAGAATCAATCTCAATCCATTAAATGCTAGATGTGATGCCTCATTGCCACTATCTATGTTGGCGCGGCTTGCTTCACCCATATAAAGTTCACCAAGAATATAAAGCCAACCAACAACACCAATAATAAAACCTAATGTTGCACTCATATAGCCTGCAGCCCCTAAAAATTCACCTATCACCATTACCAGGGTTCCGATTAGTAATCGCCAAAATAGTGCCGATGAGACTTTTGTAACTGCAGTCAAGATGACATAAAAAAGTACAACTTGCATAGTATGCGTAAGTATCCAATCTAAATATCGAAGGATAATTGGGGCTGTCCCCGTATCAACCCACATTGTTTTAACATAGTGGTAGAAAACAGCTGATACCAGCATCGTAACACCTAACAGTGTCATTGTCGTGTGCCATCTATCATCAACCTTATTTCTTTCAAGTAGAAAGAAGATCGTAGCACCTATCATTGCCATGGATAAAAGCCAAAATGTGCCACCTACAATGTCAGTTGGTAATAATGTAGTGTTCATAGAAATCCCTGGTTATAAATTCTGTATTAATTAATTAATTAATTATTTATTCGCTAATTCAAAAAACTTTGCCAATAATTAGCTCTATTAAATAGTCACTATTAAAGGCGTTTATAAAGTTTGGACAACCGAAAAAAGGTTTTAGTAAATAATTGATCTAATTACTAACAATCATTTAATTTCAGTTATCCAAACTCAATTAAAACAACTCTTAATTAATGATCCTCTGGATCATATTCCTCTGGATCAGCAGGTCTTAAGAAGAAATTATCAACGTATTCCTTACCACCCCAAACTTCAACACCTGGGTTGTACCACAAGGTAGAGTTACGATCACAATCAGTTCCCATCATTGCTTCAACATCTGCATATTCAATTGTTAATGGCGGTACTAAGATTGATTGAATCTTAGGTCCTTGACCCTGCAAAGTACGCATCATGATGTTCCAACCAAGCTCAATATCATCACCTGGAGGCCATGTCTGAATAGCTCCACTAATATAATCAGGGTTATTACGCCAGTAACATAGAGCACCAATTTCACCACCAATTGACATTGGAGGAATGTCTCGCCCTGACTGCAAAACTGCCGCTAAAACACCAGTTTCACCAGAAGACTGAACCGCAATTCCATCAAGCTGTCCAGGGTGAGTAGCTAACCACTTCTGAGTCTCAGCTTGACCAACTTGTGATGTCCACATATGTGCAATCTGACCAGTAACTTTAATATCAGGATATTGAGATAATCCATCTAAAACACCAGCATTTTGTGAATCTGATGCCGAAAATCCAGGAATACCTTCAATTACAAGTACATTACCTTTTCCATCAATCTCTTCAGCCATCCAAGTTCCAACATCATATCCAGCCTGATGGTAGTTCACTGATGAATTTATTGAAAGTGGTGAAGTTGTATATCCAGTAAATGAAAATACTGGAACACCTCTATCAAAGGCGTACTTAATTGCTTGATTCAAAGCAGTTGGGTTTGAGCAACAAATAATTATTGCATCAACACCTTGATCAACAAGTTGTCTGATCTGCTGAATCTGTAATGCATCCTTAAGGTTTGACTGTGTAACAATGATGTCATTAAGTAAACCGAGTTCTTGCCATTTGGGTTTGATTTCATCCATCAATCGAGCCATTGCACCTTTACGCCAGGTATTTCCAGCATAAGTACTAGCATAACCTACAGTCCATGGAGGCGAACGTTCACTTTTCCAATCTCTAAACGCACTATCATCAAGTGGCTGAATTGGATCCATCAAATCCATGTTATAAACCCTATCCCGAATATCCTGAGGAATTTCATCAAGTCCTGCAATGGCCATCGACGTAAATCCGAATGACAAAATACAAGTCATGATCAGTTTTAATAGTTTTTTCATTTTAATGTGTCTCCTATTTATTGATAGTCAAGCGTTATTGCTTGTTCTATTTACCTTAGAAAATGACTTGTTTTATTACGATTCCGCACATTTTAAACATAATTACATAGCCTAAAGTATGCCTAAGTATATCACAATACATACATTAGTCAACTAAAGTATGTATTTATTTTATAATAATATTATAAGTATGTATTTATTGTAAAGTATGCAGCCCTATTACTATATTTGCTTAAAAAATACTGTACAATCAAGTGTTATCTTTAACAAAAATTCAACTATTTGAGTGATAAAAGTTATGGAAAACAAAAAGGATAGTAGACCTATAAAATATAAAATTGTTATAGCAGATGACCACGCCTTGGTTAGAGGTGGTTTAGAATTAGTCGTTAAAATGGCTGTACCAAATGCCGAAATATTTCAAGCAAATAGTTTTGATGAGACGATAAATGTTCTTAATTCTAATTTCTCAATTGATTTAGTTTTACTTGATTTAATGATGCCTGGCATGTGGCATGACAGCATACAAAGTATTACTACACAATTTCCTGACGTTCCTATAGTCATTGTTTCTGTAAAAGAGGACTTTGATTCAATTCACAACTCAATTTCTTTAGGTGCTTCTGGTTTTATACCTAAAACTTCTGCACCAGAAGTTACTATAAGCGCTATTCAGCTTGTTTTAGCTGGTGGTGTCTACATACCGCCTCATGTGCTGAAATCCCAAACCAATCCTATTCAAGATGATGAAAAGTTAGATGGCTATGATAGTGTTAAACGCTTGTCTAAAAGACAAAAAGAAGTTCTTGGTCATATCAGTCTTGGTAGATCAAACCAGGAGATTGCTGATGAATTAGGCTTAACTATTCCAACAATTAAAATGCATGTTTCAGCAATTTTTAAAAAACTTAATGTTAAAAATCGTACTGAAGCTGTATCCATTTATTCTAATTTAGATAAATTTTCAGATTTACTTTAATAAATTATGTAATTTTCTACTGATTATTATGGCAACTAAACTTTTACGACTACTGTGTTTCATGTTTAATATTTGTATTTTTATTAACTATAAAAAGTGCCATAAAAATTTAAAAAAAATACTAACTCCATTTTTTTTAGTCACATTCCTTAATATTCCCATCCTTAGCCTGAATATTGCTCATGCAGATGAAGAAAATTACTGGAAGCAAAATGTTAACGTTTTTAACTTATCTTGTACAGACGGTGATGTAGATTGCTGGATTGATGAAAGAAATGCACTAGAAAAATTACCACTTGTAGAGTATGCACCTTTGAAAGTCTCTGAAGTTAATAAAAAACATCATATATGTGTCTCATTTCCACATTTAAAAGACTCTTATTGGGTTGGAGTGGCTTATGGAATTATTTCTGAAGGAAGGCGCCTAGGTCAAAAAATAACTTTATTTGAAGCTGGAGGATATACAAATCTGGCAACACAATTAAGACAAGTTGACGACTGTTTAACTAATAATGGTGAAGCTTTAATTATTGGACCGATCTCAAGTAACGGCAATGCAAAACAAATTGACATGATAAGGGCTAGAGGAATCCCAGTAGTTGTCCTTGTCACTGGAATTAATACAGAGGTTGATGCAAATTCACTTCAAAGCTTTGTCAACATGGGCTATACCTCTTGTAAATGGGTTTCAGATCAAGAAAAACTTAATGATGGAAAGACCAACATTGTATGGTTTCCAGGACCTCCTGGAGCTGGCTGGTCCATAGCCTCTCACCAAGGATGTCTTAGCGCTCTAGAGGGAACTAATATTAGGATATTAGAAACTAATTGGGGTGATACTGGAAAAGCTATACAGTTGAAATTAGTTGAAGAAACACTACAGAACTTAGCCTCAGGCCCTGAACCAGAATTTAAATATATTGTAGGCACTGGGACTACAATTGAAGCAGCTGTTGGAGCCCTTAGGGCAAGAAAGCTTGCAAATAAAATCAAACTGGTAGCCACATATTACACACCTGGAATAGATATGTTTATAAAACGCGATCTAATTTCAATGGCACCTTCAGACCAAATGATTTCCCAAGCAACAATTGCTGTCGACCAAGCAGTAAGACTTCTTGAAGGAAAAAATATGGCAACCTTAGGAAGACCAGAATTTAATAATACTGGTCGTGTTACAGAGCATGTTCAACAACAAATATTGATTGTAACTCCTGATATATCAGATCAATTCAACTCATCTACAACACTGGCACCAAAAGGCTGGACTCCAATATTTTCAGTAGACTAATGTCAATAATAATATAAAGAAAAAAACATGTCACAACCCAATACCCCTTTGTTGAAGCTTGAGACTATTTCTAAAAAGTTTTTTGGTTCCACTGTTCTTGAAAATATTAATTTCGACCTTTATCCTGGAGAAGTTCACGCTATCTTTGGACAAAATGGTGCTGGCAAATCTACCTTAATTCAAATTGTTACTGGAGACATTCAACCCTCAAGCGGTAAAATTATTCTCAATAAGGAGGAATTAAAAATTCATTCTGTACATAAAGCTAGAGAGTTAGGTATTAGTGCGGTTTTTCAAGAATTCTCCTTAGTTCCACAACTCACAGTTGAAGAAAATTTATTCCTAGGATCAAACACCTCAAAAGGTTTTTTTCTTAACAAAAAAAAGTTACACCAAATGGCGTGCCAGACCTTGGAACAACTTGAATTTTCTATCAAAGCTGAAGAGATGATTATCAATTTATCACATGCAGAAAAAAGAATGGTTGAGATTGCTAAAGCTTTTCATACTAAACCATCCATTATGTTACTAGACGAACCAACAGCTTCATTAGCTGAAAATGAAACAAATCAGCTTTTTTCAATGATAGAAATTCTAAGAAAAGAAGGTATTGGGATTATCTATATTACACATCGAATGAATGAAATTTATAAAATTGCTGATCGTATTACAATTCTTCAAGATGGTCATGTAGTGAATACAGATTCAGTAGCTAATATTAATGAACAAAAATTAGTAGAATTAGCAACCGGTCGAAATATTACCAGTTTTTTTCCAGAAATAAAAAAACAACGTGGCAAAAAACTACTTGAAATAAAAAACTTAAATATAAGCAATAGTTTTGTTAAAGATGTTTCAATGAATGTTAAAGCAGGAGAAGTTATTGGCATTACAGGATTAGCTGGCTCAGGTAAATCTGCAATTGGACGTGCCTGCTTTGGTATTAATAAAATTGCAGCAGGCGCAATTAGCTACTTGGATGATGTTATATTTGATAGCTCCAAACAAATTAATGATATTTCTCCACGATCAATGATAGACAGAGGAATGCTATATTTACCCTCTGATAGAAGGGCAGAAGGTCTGGTCATGGAACAGAATATTAGAGAAAACATTTCTTTGCCTTCACTAGGACTACCTAAATTTTCTAGTGGCTTTATTGTAAATAGAAAAATTGAAAAAGATATTGTAGAAAAAATCGGAGAACGCCTTAACTTTAATGCTCAAGGTATTGAAAACAAAATGGAACAACTCTCTGGTGGAACTCAGCAAAAGGTAATGCTTGCGAAAAGTTTTGCTCGTGATGTCCAACTTTTTATTCTGGATGAACCAACTGTCGGTGTTGATATTGGAACTCGTGTCGCAATTTACGAAATAATAAAAGAATTTTGCGAGTCTGGAGGAGCCGTAATGCTGATCTCTTCAGACCTCTCAGAATTAGTAAATTTATCACATAGAATTTACATTATTAGTGAAAAAAATGCGTGTGTTGAATTCAATGCTGAAGATTGTAATGAACATCTCATACAATATTACTTTCATAACTCTAGAGTTGAAACAGCTCAAGCCTCCTAAGCTTGAATTAAGTGAGAAAGCATAGCTCGAAACTTTGCCGGCTGAATTGGTTTTAGTAACACTGGAAAACCCTGATCAATAATACTTTGTACATGGTTCCGCTCTACATCACCCGTCATAATGACACATGGAATTGAAGCCTGTAATTTTTCTTGAATTAAATAAGTAATATCAATACCAGATGCATCACCAGGTAAACGATTATCTGCCAAAATAATATCTGGATTATCGTATGGATTTTCTTTAATTAAATTCATAACTTCATCTTTATTTCTTGCAGTTTTAACCTTGCAGCCCCATGATTCTAAGAGCTGCTTAGTTGCCTTTAAAACATCCATATCATCTTCAACTAAAAGAATGTTTGCACCTGATAAATTCATAATGTTCATAAAACTTTCAGCTTGATTGTCATCAATTTTGTTTTCAGCAATATCGACGGCAACAGAAAAACAAGAACCATTCCCAAGCGTTGACTTGCTATCAATAGTATGTTCTAAACTCTCAGCTAGACGTTTTGCGAGAGCAAGACCAAGACCTAGACCTTTACCTCTATCACGTTCCTTATTTTCAATTTGATAAAAGTCCTCATAAATCAGTGACATCTGGTCATCAGAAATTCCACAACCAGTATCCCAAACTTCAATTACAACCTTATCGCCTCTCTTTCTACAACCTATCAATACCGAACCCTTGTCTGTATAACGAATGGCGTTAGACATAAAATTTCCCAATATACGTTCCAGCAAGGCTGGATCACTTCTAACATAAAAACTTGATGGAACAACTCTAAAATCTAATTCTTTATCTTTGGCAAGAGGAAGGAATGATTGAAAGATACTAATCAAAATATTATTCACTGAAAAAATTTCAAATCTTGGCTTTATTGCACCTACCTCCAATTCCGACACATCAAGTAGAGCATTCAATAATCTTGCTGTTGAGATTGAGACAGAGTTTATATCTTCAATAATACGAAGTATTTCTTTATCCTTAACTTTCGATTGTAATGCAGCAATATACATTTGCATTGCATTTAATGGTTGACGCAAGTCATGGCTTGCTGAAGCTAAGAAAACTGACTTTGCTTTATTTGCTCTTTCAGCATCAATTTTAGCGTTTTGGAGACCTTCTCCTTGCTCCCATAAATCCTCTTTAAGTCTATTAAAGCTTCGCCCCATTCTTCCCAGTTCATCTTCTCTAGATAAGATATTTTTTTCATCCTCAAATTCTTCTACCTTATGCAAAGGGGTGTATCTATTGATCGAGTCTGTTAGCAATTGCAGGGGTTTTGAAATATTCATTCTAACAATGACTAACACCATCGTGACAACAAATAGCAAAGCTATAAGGGAAGTTATAACGATATAGCTAAGAGCAATACGCTCTACATAGGTTATTTTTGATTTGGAAGCAAAAATTATTTCTTCTAATTCAGCATTTACTTTTCCAGCTTGCAATAGTAGAATATTTTCAGTATAGGAGATCTCCTTAAGATCATTCGCATCAATAGTGAGTATTTCAATATTTTTTTCAGCAAATAAATTATTCACTACCAGCCGATAATATATTTGATTTATTTTTCTTAGTTCATAAAGCTCAGAAAGTAATTTCTCCTGATGCGATGAAATTATAGCTATATCAGCTTTTGCTTCAGAATTTACTACCTTTATAAAAGACTCTGTATCAGCTATAGATTTCTTCAGTTTTTGATTAGCTATTAAAAATTCTGTTCGAATACTATCGTTTGCTAATAATTGATTATATTTTTCATAAAAACTCGTTTTTTCAGAGTCTTGGTTGACTATTTGACTAACAGTAATGAATAGTTCTTTTACGCTTAAACTTTGCTTATAAACATTTTCATCGATTGCGTTGACTGATTCAATTAAAGGGATAGTAATTGATGACATTTGCTTCGTCTCATCACCTACCGTATATACTTGAGTAAAGGCAACAAGCGCAACTGCAACAAAACCAAGAACCTCAATGACTAATAGAGATAATATTTTCTGATTAAGGGATAGTCGATTAAAGAAATTTTGATTGGCTATTTCCATCTTTTTATAGTACTTCTTTAATGTTATAAATTGCTATTAAAGGGCAATGTCAAATAATTAACAAAGATTTGTTGTATAACGTTCTTTAAGATATAAAGACATTAAATTTTTGCCTGTGAAAGGATCTGTTGACGGAAATATTCAGCGCCAATAGCAACAATTAACAATACTCCGATGACAACCATTTGTAGATATGAGCCGACCCTCATAAGATTCATGCCATTTTGTATTAATATAATAAAAAAGGCACCCAATACAACATTCTGTACACGCCCAACACCACCAAGCAAACTGACTCCGCCAATTGCGCAAGCCGCTATTGATAGTAAAGGATAATTAGCGCCTATATTTGGTTCACCAGTTTCAAGTCGGGCTGTAATTAGTAATGCCGCAATACTGGTAACTAGTGCAGATAAAACATAAGCACTAACAATATAGACTCTTGTGTTTATACCTGAAAGCTCAGCCGCTCTTAAATTTCCTCCTATGGCATAAAAATACCTACCCATCTTCGTCAAGTTGATAAAAATATAAATCAAAAGAATAAAAAATAGAGTTACCCAAATAGTTATTGATAAACCAAATAATGTTCCATATCCAAAAATATTAGTAAAAGACTCAGGCGCACCATAAACAGGTATTCCACCTGTAATAGTCAGCGCTAAACCAAAAATAATTGAAGACATTCCCAGTGTCATTATGAATGGTGGTACTCGGAAAAAAGCGACACCTATACCATTCACTAAACCAATAGAACCACCAACAAAAAGGCCTGCTAAACAGCCTATAGTAATCGCCTCCCAACCAGAGCCGTAACCTGACCACAAGGCAACCATTGTCATTGAAGCGACAACAGAAGTCATTGCAAGGATTACACCAACAGAAAAGTCCAAACCTGCGGTTAACATCACAATCATTTGAGCCATGGCAACCAAAATAAGATCAGTTGAATGCCTTGCAACACCCAAAATATTGTTTGTTGTCAAAAAATTATCACTGGCAAATGAAAAAGTTATTAAGGCTATACCTAGAAACCAGGGAAGCACACCAGCTCTTACAAATAAGGCTGAAATGTATTGCTTTAGATCAAAATTAATTCTATCTATTTGTTTTTCCACTTAAATTACTCCAATTAAAAACGCACATAAAACTTTTTTTAATAAAAGTTGCTTATTAGATCAAGCTATAGCCTTATTTCTTCAAACATTGTACCTCAAGAAAGATTGTTTTTAAATGCAATTATGGATATTTATACATACTATTGACTATAGTATGTAATAGTAGTAAACTGTACCTATACTTTTGGATGTTTTTTGCAGTGGATTAATTTAGATCGATTACAATCAAAAAAAATTGTAAATATTATTTTTGTTTTTGTACAAACTCAAGGATTTGTTTAGGTGGAAATTATAGAACAAGACTTATCAAATGAAAATGTTTCAAATAATTCAGAAACATCAAAGGAATTCTCTGGTGAACTTTATGTCAAGAATGTTCATAAATCATTTGGAGTTACTAAAGCTTTAGCCGATGTCAGTTTTACCGGCTATTTTGGTGAAATACATGCAATTATTGGAGGAAATGGTTGTGGGAAAAGCACCCTTGCTAAAGTTCTGGCAGGTGTTTTACCAATTGATTCTGGAAAAGTATCCATTAATGGCGCTCACCCTTCTACTCCTAAAGAATCACATGATCTTGGCGTAGCCATGGTATTCCAAGAAGTCCTTGTATCAGATGAAGCATCTATAGTTGATAATTTATTTATCGGTGTTGATGGTTTCTTTTCTAAAAACTTGTCTGATAAAGAAAAGCAAAATAAAACCAGAGAATTGATGAGTGAGCTTGCTGATGAAGATATTGATCCATTAATGCCGGCTGGGAATTTACCCCTTAGTACCAAAGCTTGGATAACAATTGCTCGAAGTTTGTTAAGAGATCCTGACGTTTTAATTCTAGACGAATCAACTGCGGCTTTGGATTTTGATTCAACAGAAAGACTTTTTGACAAAATGCGAGAGTTACGTGATAAGGGCGCAGCAGTGATCATTGTATCTCACCGCATAGCCGAACTAGTCAGAATAAGCGATCGCTGTACCGTTATGCGTGACGGTATTGATGTTGGAGTGCTAGAAAAAGAGGATGTAACGGAAAAGAACCTATTACGTTTAATGACTGGAAAAGAGCAAAAGACTGACAAAACTAAAGATGAAGCACATCAAACAAAATATTCACAAGTTTCTCTTAAAGCTATGGATATACAAGTTTGGCCTGACAGTGAAAGATCCGATTTTAAATTACGTAAAGGAGAAATCGTAGGCGTCACTGGATTAGATGGCCATGGGCAAGATGATTTTGTTCGAATACTGGCTGGTGTCGCTAATGCCTACGATGGTTTCACTGAAGTGAATATTAATCATGGTCATAAGTACTACACAATCAAAAATCTTGAAGACGCAATCAAACATGATATTGAATTTGTTTCAGGTGACCGTAAACGAGAAGGCATTCTTCCAAACTTAAGCATTGTGGAAAATTTAGGTATTTCCATGTACCACAAATTCAGCAAAATCCCTGGTGTACGGTTCATAGACTGGGGAGCTATAAATGATATTGTTGATTGGGAGGTTGAACGACTAGCAATCAAAACAGGTCCTAAAGAAAACTTAATAACTTCCTTAAGTGGAGGAAACCAACAAAAAGTTATGTTAGGAAGAGCTTTTGCAACCCAACCCAAGACATTAGTCTTACTTGATCCTGCAAGAGGAATTGACCTGCAAACTAAGTTGGACCTATACAAGCAATTAAGAGAATTTGCTGATGAAGGTAATTCAGTTATCTATATGTCAAGTGAACTTGAAGAGTTTATTGGTTTCTGTTCTCGGGTAGTTGTTTTTCGTAATGGAAGCATTTTTGAAACGTTTACTGATGAACAAATTAATGCCGATGGAATCCTTGAGTCTATGTTTGGTCATCGTCAAAACGCCAGTCCTGAAAAAAAATCAACTAATCAATACAGTGATAAAAAGCAAGATACAACTAAGTTAAATAATGAAGCTAAAAAGAAGCAGCCTGACAATAAATTGGAGCATGAAGTGAAAAAACATAACGTAAGTAAATACTTTGAAAAAAAGACAGAAAAGATAAATCCAGCAATCGTAACTAAAAAAGATTTCTCTGCTAAAGACGAAGAACAATTTAATAATATTTTGAGTTCAACCGAGAAAAACAACAAGAGAAAAAATTATGAGGAAAAGGAACAAATTGATCCAGCTCCAGAACTCAACGAGTATTCAGAAAATGATTCAAAAAAGTTTGCAGATCTCATAGCATCAGGTGAAAAGTTAATAAAAAACAAGGGAAACAGGAGTTATCGAAATAAAAATAATAACGAAGGCTATTCAGATACTGATGAAAAATTATTCAATAAATACATATCCCTATCTCAGGATCAAACAAATGATCGAAACGCCGATGAAATGAATACCAAGAAGAAGGAAGAAAAACATTCATTAAATCAAAAAAATAATACATCTGACTCAAAAACTTTTGAATATAACGAAAAAGATGTTGCACAATTCGAAAAACTCATGTCAAAAAAATGAATCATAAGAATATAGGGGAAATTTAACTAACAGTTCTAATAAAGACGATGGAATTAATTGAAACACAAAAACCAAAATCAAGCCCAAGTACCTATCTTATAGTTCCGATAGTTATTTTCTTTTTGCTGTTTATATTTGCTACTCTTAGAGGGCCTTACTTAATCTCCAGTACTGGCTTTGGAGCATTAATAATTGTTGTAGCTCCTCTAATTTTAGCTACCTATGCATTAACTATAATTGTAATGGCTGGACGTGCAAGTGTTGATTTATCAATTGGCCCACTAATTAGTTTTATTAATGTAGGAATGATTCAGTTAATTGGTTTAGGCTTTATGGAATCACCAATTGCTCTTTTTGCATATGCGATAGGTGTTGGTGTTGCATATCAAGTATTTATGGCTCTAATTATTGTTTTTGTTAGAGTGCAACCCATTATTGTTGCATTAAGTGGATATCTTTCATTAGTCGGCTTAAATCTTATAATAATGCCGCGTGCTGGTGGTTTAGCTCCAGACTGGATGTATGATTGGGGTGCAGGAATTCATATTGTTTCACCCGTGCTAATTATATTAATAATCGCAACAGCAGCATGGTATTTACTTGCCCAAACAGCTTTTTGGGGTAATCTAAAAATGATGGGATCTGATGAACGAGCAACATATACAAGCGGTGTAAATGTTAATTTAGTTCGTATTGGAGCACACGCAATTGGCGGTGTTTATGCCGGACTTGCTGCTATAACTTTCACTTCATTAATTAGTTCTGGCGATCCCACACAAGGAACAACCTACACTCTAATGGCTGTTACGGCTCTTGTACTAGGTGGAGCAAATTTAGCGGGCGGTCGTGGAAGCGCCTTTGGGGCTTTACTGGGATCTCTAAATATATTTTTGATTACATATTCACTTTCAACATTTAACTTTGGCAAGATGCAAGCTTTTGTAACAGATATGTCGTATGGCGTGATGTTGGTTGCATCGTTATTAATTAGTCTCGCGATACCATTTCTCCAAAAACGTGCTCGAGGCCTATCACCAGGATTGGTATTTTTAGTACTTGGAATAATTACACTTGGGGTTGCGGTCCATGCTGCAATGGATCAATCAATGGGAGTTAAAAGATTTGCAGCGTTTGTACCCTCAACAGTCACTGAAGATCCTTTATCAGCAGGTACAATTATATTGTTTGGGGTTGTTGGTATAGCTGTTATCTCTTATATAATCAGAACACTATTCAAGCACATTAGTGCTCCAATGATTGGTTTTATTATCGTATTAATCATCACTGCTTTAGGCTTGATATTTAACCCCGACTCATCAACTGAATCCTTTATAACCTCAACCAATCTAAAAACTATTGGACTCGATTATTACTCGATGAGTATTTTTGGATTAGAATCAATTTCACAGTCGGCATCAACGTACTTTTCATTTAACGCACTTGCAAACTCTACATATACCTTAATTGGAATAATTGGTGTAGTTTTATTAACATCATTGATTATCCTTATTATGCTTCCTGAAACAAAGATCCAGACTAAAAGAACAGCAACAATATTATTTATTTGCACTATACCGATTATTGCTATAGGTGCATTGTTCTTTGAAAACGCAAATCAAGGCTATTTAGCTAGCAATTTTTCCGGTGAAACTTACGCCATTCTTTTGGTTACTGCGCTATTATTTACTATTACTATTCCTTTGGTAAAAACAAAAATAAACAACGTTAACAACCTATTTATAGGTGCTATATCGATAGTAGCTTTAATTGTTGTGTATTTCTTTGCAACTGATAGCACTCCTTATTATGAGGTTGCAAACGGTAGCATTGTAGTTGCAGGCAAGGTGCTAAATGCTCAGCTTCCTGTTATCCAAACAGGAATAGGGCCTATAGCAGCACAAATTATCGAATATGCTGGACCTATGAGAGTCAATACAAATGCTCAAAGCATGACCATTGTTTCAGAGATTGCTTATTGTATTTTTATGGTTGTTTTACTGCACATATTTTTGCGACTTGCTATGGGAGAAACTAGCTTTAGAAGTTTTTGGAAATATTGGCATATAGCAACCTTTGCTGTGATTGCTTGGAGTGGTTTGTTTTATGCAATAGGTGTTCCATTGTGGCAAATAATTGTAGTCATTGCAATTGCAATAATTTCAGCACCGAATGTTATGCACATAATTAGCACCTACATAATAGGTGAACATAAAGATGATGCAATTAAGAAATGGGAAGGATAAAAGTGGATATTTTAACTACCAAGTGGAGTAAAAATGAAAACTAGCAGAATGGGAAAAGCTGCGTTCTCTTTTTATAAATGGCTTGGCTTTGTTATTGCTGTAATTATCTCAGCAATTAGTGCTGTACTCGGTTACCTTGAAGGCACGCCTTCACAGCTAATAATACTTTATACAGTAGCAATTTTTGGTTCTATTCTATGGGGTTGGTACCACCTATCAGTACGCTGGAAATACAATGAAGATGAAGATGAAAAAACTGGCTTAGTAGCAGAACAGTTAGATGAAGAAATAGCTGAAGATAGCGAATACCATGAAAGCTATATTAGCTATCTCATAAAAAGCAATAAATTTGCTATTATAGGAATTCTGGCAATGATTATTGCTTTTGTTGCCCTGGCCTTTGCTATGGATAATTTTTTCGAGTGGCGAAATGTTCTGTCATTAGTAGTATTTTTCTTAACACTCTTAATACTCATCATCACAAACTCCTTTGCTAAAAATAACAAAAGCGCTCTGATGGGTTTGGCGGTTCTTATTGGATTGTTTATTATGGGTTCACTGATTGTTGATGGTTTTATTTCAACTTTAAATCTTAAATCAATGCTGCTTTTTGCTTCATTCCTTGGACTTGCTTGTATTGGACAAACCCTTGTGGTCTTGCTAGGAGGTTTGGATTTGTCAGTAAGCTTTGTAATAGGTGCCGCAAATATTGGTTTGATGTACTTAATCAACCTTGGTATACCTCCATGGATCTGCATCATAGCAGTATTAATGGTTGGTATAGGTGTTGGACTCATTAACGGCTTGTTAAGTTTTCGACTGCAAGGGCAAGCATTAATACTAACTCTAGGCGTCGGTTTCATTATAACTGGGCTAGTTCAAGCTTTGACCACTATTGGTTCAGATTTTGGTGGAAGTGTTTTTGGAGTAGTGCCTAAATGGTTGTCTAATATCGCTGCAACAAATGGTACTATTTTTGGCATTAGCATCCCTCCAATCGTAGTGATTTGGGTAATACTAGCAATAGTATTAATAGTTGCACTAAAAAATACAACTTGGGGCAGAAATTTATATGCCGTAGGAGGAAATCGTACTACGGCAGCTCGTTTATCAATTTCAGAACGTACTTACTGGGTAGGTGTTTTTACTATCGGCGGCTTTGTCTCTGCATTGACAGGAATCTTACTTCTTGGATGGAGTGGTGGTGGATTTGTTGGTGTAGGTGGTCCATATCTATTCCAAACAATAGCAGCTGTTGTAGTTGGAGGCACTTCATTACTTGGAGGTAAAGGCGGATATGGCTTTACGGTAATAGGTGTTCTGGTTTTACAAGTACTTTCATCATTTCTTGTCGGTATTGGTTTGAGTTATGAAGGACAACAATTTGTATTTGGATTACTGATTCTTCCAATGGTGGCTTTGTATGCGAGATCACCGCATATACGGACCCAAATTTAGATAAAGACAAACACCTAAAGGAGAATACCATTTTGATAACAAAAATAAATTTAAAGGATACCAAAAGCAATGACTGAAGTTATCAACTGGATATTTATATTTCTAGGACTATACTGGGCTTTTTGTTTATTTTGGGGTGTTCGGGCTTCACGACAAATAACTTCAACTGACGATTATTTTTTATCTAGCAGAAATACCTCTCCTTGGGTTTTTGCACTTGCTGCGACTGCAATTTCTTTGGCTGGCTGGATATTTATTGCTCACCCAGGATTGGTATTTAGAGATGGTTTTCAATTTGCCAATACATCATTTATTACAATCGTAGTGGCTATTTCTGGAGTTGTGTTACTTAAAAGACAATGGATGCTAGGAAAACGTTTTGGATACACTACATCTGGAGAAATGTTAACGGCTTACTATAAAGGAGATGGCTTACGTATTATTTCAGTTGGAATCGCACTTCTATTTGGAATACCTTTTGTGGCAATGCTATATGGAGCCTCTGGATTCCTAATTAGCGAATTAACAGACGGTATGATGTCACGAAATTTTGCTATGTGGACTCTATCTGGCTTTGTACTTTTATATTCAATTATGGGAGGCATGCAAGCAATTTTAAAAATTGCAGTAGTGCAGTTTGTTTTATTTGTTCTAGGAATGATATTGCTTGGTCTATTCGCTCTAGACCTAGTTGGTGGTTTTGATTCATTAAACAAGGGACTCGCAAATATTGCAAAAGATGTCACAAGCCACCTAGGAAAAACCAAAGGCATGGGAGGGGGTAATTTCCCAGGATACTTTGCAATACCGGGTGTCATCCAATTTACAGATGGGATAGGTATCGAAATACCAAAAGGCGGGCCATGGACATCGATAATGATATTAACTTTTATGCTTTCCGTTATGGGAATTCAGTCTTCACCATCATTTACAATGTTGGGGTTTACAAGTCGCTCTCCGAAAGGTTTTGCAATCAATCAAATATGGGGATCAGCAGCTGTTGTAGGAATTATCTTGTTCGTATTCTCAATCATGATAGGCGTCAGTGCAAACCTTCTAGGTGCAAATGCTGAGGTTAATAATGCTGGTCTCGCAATTGCTAACTATTTACCTGAAATTTCAAAACTACAACATACAGAATTAGTTGCTCACTTCATAAAACTTGTAGGAAATAGCTCACCATGGTTGGTTGGTTTTCTAGCTGTTTGCGCTGTAGCCTCTTTACAAGCAACAGCTACGTCATTCATGTCGACTACAGGTAATATTTTGTCACGTGATATTTATGTTCAATACTTTCAAAAAGATTCTGATGATAAAAAACAGATAGGAGTTGCTAGGTTGTTTACAGGCTTAGTTTTTTTAAGTGGTATGTTATTAGCTTCATTCTCTATGGAAGCAACCCTTCTCCTTGGTAGTTTAGCTATAGCATGTTCTTTTCAACTTTGGCCATCATTACTAGGTGCAACATGGTTACCATGGATTAATCGAAGTGGTGCAATAGCAGGATTGAGTATTGGTCTTATAGCAGTTATTTTGACCGAGCCACTTGGGCAAAAACTTACTGGGGGTGCATTACCTTGGGGAGTTTGGCCTTGGAATATCCACTCTGCAGTATGGGGGATGTTTTTTAATATTGTAATTTGTATGATTATTTCACTAATGGCTATAAATGATCCTGAAAAAGAACATAGGCAAACTTTCCATAACTTTTTTCAAAAACATAGCGATATTAAATTAAGTGATCGTTGGTCAAAGCCTGTTGGCGCACTTCTGCTCATGGTTTGGATGTTTTTTGCAATTGGTCCAGGCTCTATATTTGGAAATATGGCATTCGGTGAGCCCAATATTGGCTATGATGAGTGGCTCTTAGGAATGCCGTCTATTTGGGCTTGGCAAATAATATGGTGGGCTCTTGGTGTCGGTGTAGTCTGGTTTCTGGCAAACAAATTAAGAATGTCCGTAGAACCCAAAATAGAAATTAAAGCTATC
>KB889814.1 GCA_000372785.1 gamma proteobacterium SCGC AB-629-P17
AGGTAAGGACGAAGGAGGGTAAATCATTATTTGTAACAGAGTCGCACCGTCTTTTGACAAAACGGGGATATGTATCTGTTTCTAAAATTGAAAGTGTGGATTGCTTATTTATTCATGGCAGCAGCTTGCCCTACAACACAGTAGATCAGGTGGCAAAAATAGATCGTGTTGAGATCGTGTATAACCTAGTTGTTGCGGACAATTTCAGCTTCATTGCAGATGGATTTGCAGCACACAGTTTTACTAAGTTTCCAAAATTGCAAGCGTGCTTTTGGACAATGTGTGACTGGTTGGGTGAAAACAGTAAAGCATCTTTATGGCTTACTGCTAAATATGATGAATTATTTGTTTAAGAAACTGTTCACAGCAAGTTAGTTGTGGGAACTTTTTCGCTGGGGACAGTGGTTGTGGAAGGTAATCGGCTATAAAACTTATAGGGGATCGTCAAATGAAAAACGTCATACTGTTTGTGGGAACGCTGTTTTTTTGTGCATCCGTGCATTCCGCGCCATTTTTTGAGCCGTTCCAAGTGAAACATGGTGCGCAAGGCACGGGGAATTACAAAGGGAAAAGGGATAGACATGAAAAGGCGACACCAGACCATGAGAAAAAGAAACATTCCTCGTCGTGGATTCCGATGAAAAAGTCGAAGCGGAATTGAGGCGCAAAAAGGTGAAATAACTAAGGAGACGCTGATTTGTTCGGTTTTGTGATTTTTGCTGAATAAAAAATGATTTCTTATCAATGAACTAGATTCAGACTTTCGTCGGAATGACGAATAAATTGCACTCCCACGTTTTATCTTCGGGAAACGTGAATTGTGAAAGGTGTAGGTGTGCGACGGTTTGTTTCACGTTTCACTTTTCTCGTTTCACCAAGGTGAATGGTGAAACAAGCTGTCGCCTTCCACTCCCTTCTCTCTTCTCCCTTCCCGATACATCTCTACATCCCCCACACCCCAATTTTCCGTTCTTTGACTATTTCTTCCCGCTGCCAGATTTTTTCATCCCAATCCACGGTGAGGCGGCGGTCGAAAATAATCAGGTGGGCTTCGGCTGCGTTGCATAGGTCAGCGTAGCCTGCGGTTTGGATTATGCCTTCGGCTAAAGTTCTATCCAATGATTTATAAAGGATTTTTAGCTCAATCACCACGCGTTGCACTTCGCCGTAAT
>KB889815.1 GCA_000372785.1 gamma proteobacterium SCGC AB-629-P17
GTGCGTTCTTGTGAAAATTTGGGTGTTCGATACACTAGATTCACCACATCATAACCTAAGGGAGCAAAATTCATGGATAACAAAACCGTCGCGCTGGGCGTATCTCGCGCCATTTTAAATGGGCATTGGACAGAATTAGATAGCTTGTTGGCGGAGGATTTTACCTATACGGGCGACGGCATGGTGTTCAATAAAGACCAATACATCGGCTTTATGCAAGACCTGAAAACCGCGATGGCAAATATGAAGATGGAATTTACCCATGTCCTCGCTGAAGACGATATGGTCAGTATTCGCTTCATCACCACCGCGAAAAATATCGGCAAATTTATGGGCGCGCCCGCCAGCAACAAAGAAGTGACCGTCAACGGCATTTTAATGCGCAAAATCAAAGACGGCAAAGTGGCGCAAGAATGGCAAACCACAGATTTATTGGGCTTGATGACCCAAATGGGGTTCGGCACATTGTTTGGCTATGCCGTGGGCGTAGGCTTATTTAAAACCAAATCCCCCTCGCCTGTGCGCAAATTTGCTTAAACTTTAGCCACCTTTACGCTACTTTTGAAAGCGATTCACGGCACGATTATGCTCGGTCAGATTACTGGAAAAATGCGAGCTGCCATCGCCCTTTGCTACAAAATACACGGCGGTCGTTTGGGCGGGATGCAGCGCAGCGTGTAAGGAAGCAGCCCCTGGTAAAGAAATCGGCGTGGGAGTCAATCCGTCTCGGGTGTAGGTGTTATACGCGGTGTCGGTTTGCAAGTCGATTTTGCGGATATTGCCGTTGTATTGATCCCCCAAACCGTAAATCACGGAAGGATCGGTTTGCAAGCGCATTCCTTGGTTTAAGCGATTGATAAAGACCCCCGCAATCATGCCACGATTGAGGCGAGAATCAGGGCTTGATAGGGCGTTTGCAAGGGCAAGTTGGGTTCGCGTTGTTGCCATGCCGTAGCAAGGCGTTTTTGCATGGTTTGATACGCGCGTTTTAACACCACGAAGTCGCTGCTACCCGCTTCAAAAGCATAGGTATCAGGAAAAAATAGCCCTTCTGGATGCGCTTGCGAAGGATCAATTTTTTCCAAAATTTGCGCATCACTCAAGGCAACGGTGTCGTGTTTTAAATCTGGATGCGCATTGATCGCGGC
>KB889816.1 GCA_000372785.1 gamma proteobacterium SCGC AB-629-P17
ATAATGGTTACCTTAATTTTGCTGAAAACTTAGATTCTAAGTGAGTGATTATATCTTCGACCTGCTGGTTCAATTGATCGTCCGTTAGAGTCGTCTCTATTGACTGGTAAGTCAAATTTAGAGCAACACTCTTTTTACCTTTTTCAATGTGTTCGCCCTCATAGACATCGAATAATTTAACGTCAATCAGATGTTCTTGATTCAACGACTGGATTGAATGAATAATTTGATCTGCATTGACATCCTTAGAAACTACCAATGCGATGTCTCTTTGTGACGCCTGAAAGGATGAGAAGGATTCATAATTCGAAATTTTTCGCTGTTCTATGTCACCCTGATTAAGCTCGAACAAAAATAGTTTCGGTAGTGATAACTTTTTTTGTAAATGAGGTGAAAGAGAACCTATCCATCCAACGAGTTGGCCATTTCTAGAGATTTTTGCTGATTGACCAGCCTGCAAGGCGGGATGCTCTGCGGATTCGAACAAGTAACCATTACCACTGAGACTTAATAGAGACTCAACATCTGATTTGGCGTCAAAAAAATCGACCTCTCTTTGAGGGCTTCCCCATTGAGATTCAAATCGATCACCACAAATAATACCGGCAATTTTTTGTCTCTGTTCATCAACAGATATTCCACCAAAACAGAGTCCCGCTTCAAAGAATCTAGCATTGTGGTGACCTCTTCTTTGATTCATTTCAACAGTTTGCAGGAGTCCTGGCCATAAACTTGATCTCATAATAGACATGTCGTCAGAGATTGGATTCTTGAGTTCAATTTTTTTTGCATCTGGGTCTATCAAGTCGTGGTATTCGTTAGAAATAAAGCTGTAGGTAATAACCTCTTGGTAGCCTCTATTTACAAGTGCCTGAGAAATATCATGGGAGTCAACCTTTGATTGAGATGTTTGAGATATATTGGCGTTCACAGATAACCTTTGAACGGGAACTTTGTCATAACCGTAGAGCCTTGCTAATTCCTCTATTAGGTCTGCAGGAATACGAATATCAAAGCGAAAACTGGGAGGAACAATAGCCCAAGAGTTGTTATTTTTTTTGGTAATATTGAACCCAAGAAATTTAAATTTAGATTCTATCCAGGAAGGATCCAAATCAAAACCCAAGACACTAGATATTTTTTCT
>KB889817.1 GCA_000372785.1 gamma proteobacterium SCGC AB-629-P17
TTACTGCCTTTGCTAGAATGTCAACCAGAACGTATTTTGGTTGCAAACCGAACAAAATCAAAGTCCTTAAAATTGGCGCGCAAATATAGTGAGTACGGTAAAGTTTGTGGCTTTGGGTTAGATCAAATAAAAGCCAAACCAGTAGATATTATAATTAACGCTACAAGCGCTTCACTGGATGGCAAAATGCCTGAAATTCCATCAGGTGTTGCTGCTGGTGCACTATGTTATGACCTAATGTATGGTGGACAAACACCATTCATGCAGTGGGCAAGAGAAAACTCTGCTTTAGATGTGACCGATGGTCTTGGTATGTTGGTCGAACAAGCTGTAAGCGCTTTTGCCTTTTGGCATGGCATCACTCCGGAGACAAGACAAGTAATCAAATCCATTAGGGAGACAACCGACTAATACTCCATCCATTCCCTGAACGCTGGTAAATGAAACGATCGTGCAGTCGACTCTCTCTACCCTGCCAAAACTCAATACTCTCAGGTATTACTCGATACCCCCCCCAAAAATCAGGTAAAGGAATCTCACCTTTAGAAAATTTATTTTTCATTGACTCGAATTGACTGACCAATAAACTTCTTGAGGATATTGTCTCAGATTGCTGTGAAGCCCAAGCACCGAGCTGTGAATCCTTTGGTCTTGAAGCAAAATACTTAATTGATTCAAGTGTTGTTACCTTTTCGACACTACCAACGATCTTTACTTGCCTCTCTAGGTCTAACCATGGAAACAAAAGTGCAGCCTGAGGTTTTACTTCAATTTGTTTGGATTTTTTTGAACCGTAGTTCGTAAAAAAAACAAAACCTTTGTCATCGAAATGTTTGAGGAGTACTGTGCGAATACCAATCTCTTTCTCGTCAACAGTAGCCAAACTCATCGCACTGGGTTCAATAATGCCCAATTTGACTGCTTGAGTGAACCATAGCGAAAACTGCTTAAATGGATCATTATCGAGCTCGGACCTGTTAAGTCCGTTTTGTCGAAACTCCTTTCTGAGGTTAGTCAAATCAACTGTCATAACATCAAAATTAAAAAGGTATCAGATTACTCTTTTTTGATTCTGTCAAGTGTTGAGTAATCAAAGCTTTGACTGGAGGGA
>KB889818.1 GCA_000372785.1 gamma proteobacterium SCGC AB-629-P17
TACTCTATCAACGAGGTGATGGTCTCTTCTGGCGGTAAGCAGGTTTTTTACAATCTCTGCCAAGCCATCCTCAGCAGGGGTGATGAAGTAATCATACCTTCCCCTTATTGGGTATCCTATCCGGATATTGCCATCCTTGCTGATGCAACGCCGGTTTTTATCGAAGCTGGGCTGGATCAGGAATTCAAGATAACGCCAGAGCAGCTCGAATCGAGCATCAATGCCAATACCAAGCTATTCGTTCTCAATAGTCCCTCGAACCCGACAGGTGCCGTATATACCAAAACTGAAATAGAAGACCTCGGTGCAGTCCTAGAAAGACACCCACACGTCTACGTAATCAGTGACGATATCTATGAGCATATCCGTTGGGAAGATGAAGCATTTGTCAACATTGCCATGGCTTGCCCGAAACTGAAAGAAAGAACAGTTATACTTAACGGTGTCTCAAAGGCCTATGCAATGACAGGCTGGAGGATTGGTTATGCCGCTGGTCCGGAAGAAATCATCAGGGCAATGAAAAAGATTCAGGGACAGTCTACATCAAATCCGAGTTCAATCTCGCAGGCTGCTGCCCTTGAAGCGATTAGTGGCGAGCAGTCATTTATCAATACAATGGTTGATGCTTTTGAGAGACGACACAATTTTCTTGTTGACAGTCTTAACGCTATCGATGGTATCGAATGCCCTCAATCACGCGGCGCCTTCTATTCATTCCCAAGAGTGCATGGCTTGATTGAACGGCTTGGACTCAAGGACGATGTTGAATTTTCGACTTATTGCCTTGAGAAAATTAGCTTAGCTTTGGTTCCTGGGTCTGCTTTCGGCGCCCCTGGATATGTGCGACTCTCTTTTGCAACAAGCATGGACAACTTAAAACTCGCAATAGAACGCTTATCCAACATTTAGATTGTGCTTTTTTTCTTGACATGATAATTTTCATAAGATAACCTCTCTCTCATTAAACAGGAGAAAAAATAATGCTAGACAAAAGAAAGTTTTATATCAACGGTCAATGGGTCGACCCTGCAACTAAAAACGACCTTGATGTCATTAACCCATCAGATGAGACAGTCTGTGCAGTCGTTTCTC
>KB889819.1 GCA_000372785.1 gamma proteobacterium SCGC AB-629-P17
CCTTGCTGGAATCGGGCGCTCAGGTGGTGATTACCGACATCAATGCGCAGGCATTGCAAACCGCACATGATAAACTGGCTGCTGACTGGGGAGATGAACGTGTTTTTGTTGAGGAGATGGATGTCACCAGCCCTGAATCCATAAAGAACACCATGACAAAACTGGAGGGGTCATTGGGTGGGATTCACATCCTGATTAACAATGCTGCCATTGATCCCAAGGTTAAGTCCGGAGAAGGGCTTAAGGAGGCATCCCGGTTTGAGCACTTTTCTCTGGAACAATGGAATCAATATCGGCTTGTGCAAGCTTGTGCAGGCGGGCAATGGTCGGGCGCAGCAGGACTTCTCTATATTCCTTGAGCAACGGGACGGAAAGCAGGAAGGAGAATGAACCTTGCAGCATACCGTCAACGATACGACAGGTTGGCGATTCGATCTTATTAGTGATGATGCCGCTGACCAGAATATTGGTGTCGATTATCGCCAGTGCATGTTTCATCCCCGGCGGCTTACGCGGGTTTCCTGTACGGCCAGGTTAAGCGCATCCTGCTCACTCAAGGCGCTGTTTTTTCTGGCCATGGCAACATAATGACTTGCGGTTTTTTTGCTCTTGATACCGTAAAAATCGAGGCTGCTTTCGATGATTTCACGGATGGATTTACGTTGACGTGCGGCAGCCTCTTTCAGGGCAAGATAGCGCTCGTCGGAAAGGGTGATGGTTAATCGGCTCATGGCAACTCCTTGGTATCACCAACACACCATAGCATCAATCACCTTCGGGGTCAACTCTAAGCCTTCCGTCACATCCACGGACCATTCGGGGTCGGACCAAGCTAACATATTGATTCCTATACATTTTCATCAAAATAAACCTCATTATCCATGCTTAAACCCCCCTTTTTAGCCACAAAACAGGCAGGATAAGCAATCCTCCTGCTCCCATAGCTTTCAACCATTCCTCTCGCCAAGATCGCCAGGAAAATCTTTCTACTGTTCCGGTTTTACTCTGCGCTCTCCGCGGCTCTGCGAGAAAATAGCTTTTGTAATCGGGTCAAGGGTCAGGCTTTTACAACTT
>KB889820.1 GCA_000372785.1 gamma proteobacterium SCGC AB-629-P17
CTCTAATACACATCGATGCTGCAATTTTAAAAGCCATTTCACTGGAATCAACATCGTGATAAGAACCGTCATAAACGGTCACTTTTACATCAACTAATGGGAATCCAGCAATGACTCCGTTTTGCATTTGTTCTTGGATGCCTTTGTTAACAGCAGGAACGTATTCTTTAGGAATTACTCCACCTTTGATTTCGTCAACGAATTCGTAACCTGCACCTGGCTCTTGTGGTTCTATACGTAAATAAACATGTCCATACTGACCACGACCACCCGACTGTTTGGCAAACTTATGTTCATGTTCAACAAAAGAAGTGATAGTTTCTCGGTAAGCCACTTGCGGGGCTCCAACATCACAAGCTACATCAAATTCACGCATCATGCGGTCAACAATAATATCTAAATGGAGCTCACCCATGCCAGCAATAATCGTCTGCCCAGACTCTTCATCAGAAGAGACTCTGAAAGAAGGGTCCTCGTTCGCCAATTTTCCTAATGCAATGCTCATTTTTTCTTGATCAGCTTTGGTTTTAGGTTCAACGGCAACAGCGATAACTGGTTCAGGAAACTCCATTCTTTCAAGAACAATCTTATCCTTCATGTCACACAAGGTGTCTCCTGTTGTGACATCTTTGAGGCCGATTGCTGCAGCAATATCTCCAGCTCGTACCTCTTTAATTTCTTCACGGTCATTTGAATGCATTTGCACAATACGACCAATGCGCTCTTTTTTACCTTTAGAAGAGTTGAAAACAAAATCACCTGAATTTAGCACACCTGAGTAGACTCTAAAAAATGTCAAGTTACCTACAAACGGGTCAGTTGCAATTTTAAAAGCCAGCGCAGCAAAAGGCTCAGCATCATTTGGATTTCTTGGCGCCAATGTTTCATCGGCGTCATCCAAGATACCACTAATTGGATCTACATCTAGTGGCGATGGCATATACATTACCATTGCGTCTAATACTGCTTGAACGCCTTTGTTTTTAAAGGCTGAGCCACAAAACATTGGAATAATTTCATTTGAAATTGTTTGTAAACGAATACCTTCTTTTA
>KB889821.1 GCA_000372785.1 gamma proteobacterium SCGC AB-629-P17
GCATTTACCCATGAATCTTTAAAAAATATGGACGTTGTCCTAGCCATGTATCACGATCAAGGCTTACCTGTACTGAAATCCAAAGGCTTTAAAAAAGCGGCCAATATTACTCTGGGTCTTCCATTTTTTCGAACCTCTGTAGACCATGGAACAGCTATAGAGCTTGCTGGTACTGGTAATATTAGTTTGGGGAGCTTTAATACGGCACTATCTTACTTCAAAACACTAAAAGATAATGTCTCACCAAGCTAGAAAGCGGTTTGGTCAAAATTTCCTAATTGATGATCGAATTATCAACAGAATTGTGGCAACAATTTCACCAAAAAAAAGTGACAATATTGTTGAAATAGGTCCAGGCAAGGGAGCGCTGACTTTCCCTTTACTTGAACACTTAGACCGTCTAAGTGTAATTGAGATTGATAGAGACTTGATTTCATTTTTAAAATCAAAGAAACAAGACAGACTAACGATTTATGAAGCAGACGCTCTTAAATTTAATTATGGCCTAATTTCGAATAATCTAAGAATTGTTGGTAACCTTCCATACAACATTTCATCACCTTTATTATTTCATCTATTATCGAGTAAAAATCAGATCACAGATATGACCTTTATGCTTCAGAAAGAAGTAGTAGATAGAATTGTTGCTAAGCATGGTAGCAAAACTTACGGTCGAATAAGCGTTATGATGCAAGCCTTTTTTGAGGTTGAGTCAATGTTTACAGTTCCTAAAGAGTCGTTTGATCCAAAACCAAAAATTGAATCTGCTATACTCTGCCTGAAAACTAGAGCTAAACCTCTTGCCGAGAATACTAAACTCTTAGAAAAAATTGTCAAAGTTTCCTTCTCACATAGAAGAAAAACACTGAAAAATTGTTTAAAATCATTACTAATCCAAGAGCAAACTGAGATTGATTTATCACAAAGAGCTGAAATGTTAAGTGTTGATAACTTTATAACCCTCATGAAAGATTATGAAAAACAAAATTGAAGTAAATGTAGAAGTAACTTACCTCCCTAAC
>KB889822.1 GCA_000372785.1 gamma proteobacterium SCGC AB-629-P17
AGAAAAGAAACGCTTAACCATGACTTGACCCTTAACGGGCATGACTTTCTGCCACCCCATGCGATAAAACATCGTTGTCATAGCGCGTCAAAAAAAACATGCCTATTTATTGTGTAGGTCAATTCAATTCATGTTCGCGATAAAATATCGCGAACAAACTCAAGCTCTTTGCGCACAGCCTGCAAGGCATGCTGCTGCTCTTGGTGAGGCTCTTCATGAACAATCTCACCATGACTCAAACGTTTTTTAGCACCACGGATAGTAAATTTTTGATCGTACAACAGGTGCTTGATTTGCAACACCGCATAGACATCGCTTTGACGATAAAAACGACGGTTTCCACCCTTTTTTACAGGCTTAATATGATTAAATTCAGTTTCCCAGTAACGCAACACATGCGGCTCCACGCCACACATATCACTCACTTCACGAATGGAAAAAAACAGTCGATCTGGAATTTCTGGAACATCAACACCAGCATTACTTAACTGCTGCGCACTCAGGCTCATAACTCACCTTCAGGCAAACGATCTCGCAACAATTGACTGGCACGAAAAGTGACCACTTGACGGGGGGTAATCATGATCTCTTCGCCAGTTTTAGGGTTGCGACCGCGACGCTCGGATTTTTGACGCACCATAAAATGACCAAAGCCAGATAACTTCACATCTTCGCCCTTAGCCAATTCACATTTTATATGTTCTAACATGGACTCTAGCAATTCCATTGAATCTTTTTTAGAAAGACCAATACGATCATGAATAATATCTGCAATGTCAGCCTTAGTCATGTTTGCCTCCCGATGCAACAAAAAAGCTGGAGCCAGCCAGCAAAAGTACTGCGATTTTATTCAAAGCCATTGTTTCGTCAATGTTTTTTACAAATTAGAAATACCACAGTGGTCACGTAAGCAGTGTAGCACGGTCAACAAGCTGACAAACGGATTGCGCTATATCCTTCAAGGTAGCACTCAAACGTGGGGGTAACGAACGGGTCAACACCGCAAGATAAACC
>KB889823.1 GCA_000372785.1 gamma proteobacterium SCGC AB-629-P17
AATGCGCGGTTCACGCGTGCAAAGTGTGACCAATGAGTTGTGCGGCGAACGCGTGGATATTATTTTGTGGGCGGAAGACCCCGCGACCTATGTCATCAACGCCTTGTCGCCTGCGGAAATTGGCAGCATTGTGATTGATGAAGATCAGCACAGCATGGACGTGGTGGTGGAAGAAGACAATCTGGCGCAAGCCATTGGGCGCGGCGGTCAAAACGTGCGCTTGGCTTCGGAGCTGACAGGTTGGACGCTGAACATTATGACCGTGGCGGAATCAGGCGAAAAACACGAGCAAGAGTTTTCTAAAATCAAGACCTTATTTATCGACAAGTTGGATGTGGATGAAGAAGTGGCGAATATTTTGGTGAACGAAGGATTTAATACCTTAGAGGAAGTGGCTTACGTTCCCATTGAAGAAATGTTGGACATCGAAGGTTTAGATGAATCTGATGTGGAAGAGCTGCGTAGCCGCGCCCGCAATGCTTTGTTGAACGCCGCGATTGCCAATGAAGAACAAGTTGAACATGGGATTGAAGATTTGTTGAAACTGGACGGCATGGACGAAGAGACAGCGCGTGTTTTGGCAAATAAAGGTATTACTACACAAGAACAATTGGCCGATTTGGCCGAAGACGAACTGGTCGAGCTTTCTGGTATGGATGGTAATCGTGCGAACAGTTTGATTATGGCAGCACGCGCACCTTGGTTTGCATAAGGTCGGAAAAGAATCTAAAGGATGGCAATGGGAACAATTAACGTAGCGCAATTTGCAGCTGAACTGGGTATGCCAGTTGCTTTGCTGCTCGAACAACTGCAATCGGCTGGTGTTGGCAATCGGCATGATGCCGATGTGATGTCGGAAGCAGATAAGGCGAAGTTGCTCACACACTTGCGTCAATCGCATGGTGCGGATGCAGGCAACAAAAAAATTACCGTGGCACGCCGCGAAACCAGTGAGATTAAAAAATCGGATAGCACAGGTCGTCCGCGCACGATCCAAGTGGAAGT
>KB889824.1 GCA_000372785.1 gamma proteobacterium SCGC AB-629-P17
ATCCTCACTCATTGGCATTTGATAAAAGTCTGCATAACCACGGTAAAGTGACTGCCAGTCTTTTCGATCAGTATTAGTTAATTTTTCGACCTTCACAACTAAATATTTGAATAATGGCTTTTTTATATGATAAATAATTAAACAACTTGTTTGAGCGCATCTTCAAGCCTTTTAACCGCAGCATCAACATCTTTTAGCTTGTCCAAGCCAAACAATCCAAGGCGGAAGGCTTGATAATCATCCCCTTCGCCACACTGAAGCGGAACACCTGCAGCAATTTGCATACCAACGTTTGAGAATTTTGAACCATTATGAATTTCCTTATCATTGGTGTAACTAACAACAACACCTGGCGCTTGATAACCTTTTTCGGAAACGCTATTGATATTGTGTCTCTCAAGTAATGCTCTAACTTTATCACCTAACTCTTGTTGTTTTTTGCGAGCATTATCGAAACCAAACTCTGCTGTTTCAATAATTGTATCTCGAAAACGTTTAATTGCATCTGTTGGCATTGTGGCGTGATAAGCATGTGCTCCATTTTCATAAGCTTGCATAATTTGTAGCCATTTAAGCAAGTCACAAGAAAAGCTTGTACTTTGAGTTTTATTAATTACCTCATTCGCTTTAGCTGAAAGCATCACTAAACCAAATGCAGGGGAGGAACTCCATCCCTTTTGAGGAGCGCTGATTAGTATATCTACACCACTATCTTCCATGTCAACCCAGATAGCGCCAGAAGCAATACAATCCAATACAAACATGCCGCCAACTGAGTGAACAGCATCGGCAACAGAACGTATATAGTCTTCTGGCAGAATAATGCCTGATGCTGTTTCAACATGAGGAGCAAAAACCAGATTAGGTTTTTTCGTTTTAATCATGTCTACCACTTCATTAATGTCTGCTGGTGCAAATGGTGTTTGGGTTCCTTTACTGACACGGTAAGCCTTCATTACCATCTCCTCAGATGGAATACTTCCCATTTCAAAGATTTGAGACCAGCGAAAACTAAACCAACCATTACGTAATACTAAGCAATTCTGATTAGTTGCAAATTGACGCGCTACAGCTTCCATTGCATAGGTGCCACCGCCAGGCACAACGATAACTGCTTGCGCGTTATAGACACTTTTAAGTGATGTCGACACGTCGTTCATGACGTCTTGGAATGATTGCGACATGTGATTAAGCGACCTGTCTGTATAAACAACCGAATATTCTAATAACCCATCAGGATCAATATTTGTTAATAAGCCTGGCATTATCAACTCCACTCAAAAAATGTAAAATGATACAACAATTCAATATAGCAATATTGAAGGTCGAAAAATTAACTAATACTGATCGAAAAGACTGGCAGTCACTTTACCGTGGTTATGCAGACTTTTATCAAATGCCAATGAGTGAGGATATTCTTAATTCTGTTTGGTTATGGATTTTTGATGCAAATATCAAATTTTATTCCATAGGAATTAAGACAAGTAAAGGGAAATTAATTGGTTTTATGCACTATAGAGAGATGCCATCACCTTTGCGTGGTTCTCTTGTCGGTTTTTTGGATGATTTATATGTCCACCCTGATCACAGAGGTACTGGAGCTGTCCAACTTCTATTCAAAGAGCTCAAAAGAATTGCAAGACAAAACGGTTGGCCTTATGTTCGATGGATTACTGCTACCGACAACCATCGAGCGCGTTCTGTTTATGATAAGATTTCAGACACAATAGATTTTGTGACTTATCAGATGCCAAGTCAATAGTTTTTATTTTCTTGTAGGGAGGGTTCGAAATGCCATTCTGGGCAACTGTATATTGTTTATTGATTATATTGAGTGGTATTGGCGTTGTCATCATGTATAAAAAACGCCCAACCTACTATATTCCTGGCCAAGTATTGTCATCCCTTTGTGGTGTGTTAATGTTTTTGTTTTATTACGATAGCTTTGTTCATAAACCAAAATCGTTTTTGGTCATTTTGGTAATGTTTTCCTATATTTTGTACTGGGAATTATGGGAGAATCGCCACCTATTTCCTACTTTGGTAGCTGAAAAGAAAAATGTTTCGGAAGAAGAGTTAGTTTTTTTTGAAGAGCCATTTACGATGACTAAAAAAGCCTTTATTGGTTTTTTGGTGGCCATTGTTATAGTCTCTTTGCCATTTTTGTTTGTAGTAACTAAACTTATGATATCGTACCTCTAAAAAAATCTCTACACTACATCTATGAATAAAGATAGATTCCACAAAAAAATTGGCCAAGAGATTGGTTTTACCGTTGATGATTGGCACGTATGTCAATTGCCATCCCGCACTGATATGAATGGAAGTTTTTGTAGATTGGAGGCGCTAAATATTGATAAACATGCCGAAGATCTTTATCACTCCTTTTCGGAAGATACTGATCAACATAATTGGACTTACTTGCCTTATGGACCATTCAATGACTATGAATCTTTTTACTTATGGTTAGAAGAGAATTGTTTGGGCGCTGATCCTTTGTTTCATGCAGTTATTGATCAATACAATCAATCCGCAGTAGGTTTGGCTAGTTATCTTCGGATTAATCCCAAGGTTGGTGTAATTGAGGTTGGACATATACACTTTTCCCCTAAGCTGCAACAAACAGTAATGTCAACAGAGGCCATGTACTTGATGATGCAAAGAATCTTTGATGAATTGGGTTTTCGAAGATATGAGTGGAAGTGTGATGCACTTAATACAAAATCACGCAAGTCGGCTCAACGACTTGGTTTCACTTTCGAGGGTGTGTTTCGTCAGGCAACGATGTACAAGGGACGTAATCGAGATACAGCATGGTATGCGATTATTGACTCCGATTGGCCTAAGATAAAGCAAGCATTTCAAAATTGGCTTGACTCTGAGAACTTTGATGAATCAGGACAACAAAAAACAAAACTTCAGATGACTTTGGATCTGGATAATTAACCTCTCGGATGGTGTTTCGCGTGTTGCGCCTTGAGCTGTGCATTTTGTATGTGTGTGTATAGTTGAGTGCTAGAAATATCGCTGTGACCTAGCATTAATTGTACAGAACGCAAATCAGCACCTTTTTGTACTAGATGGGTTGCAAAGGCATGACGGAGAGAGTGGGGGGAGAGTGGTTTGTCTATTCCTACTTGATTGGCATAAGCTTTAATAATATAAAAGAAGTTTTGCCGTGTCATAGCACTACCACGTTTTGATAAAAAATAACTGTCACTTTGTCCATTTTTCAATAACATGGGTCTCGCATTTGTCTCATATTTCATTAAATAATCAATAGCCACTTCTCCCATCGGTAGAACTCTTTCTTTGTTTCCTTTGCCGTGGATACGAATGAACTCTTCTTTCAAATTGATGTTGTGATAACTCAAGCTAATAAGTTCGGATACTCTCAAGCCACACGAATACAATAGTTCAAGCATTGCTCGATCTCTCTGCCCAAAAAGACTAGAACTGCTTGGAGCTTCAAGCAGTTTTTCTACTTCTTGTATATTTAAAAAGACAGGTAATTTTTTTTCTAGCTTGGGTTGAGACAATTGCTCTGTTGGGTCTTTTTTTATGAGTTGATTGGCTAATAAGTATTGGTAAAAAGAATGAAGACAAGTTAGGATTCTTGCTTGGGTTGATAAACCTATGTTATTTTTTTGTCTGTCAGAGAAATAATCTTGAATGTGTTTTGAATTAACTGAGATGAAAGAATTTCCCGATAGCCATTTGTCAAATATTTTAAGGTCAGAGCGATATGCAGCCAAGGTGTTTTTGCTAGCACCAGTGCTTAACCAGTAGTAATCGATAAATTGGTCTATCAACTCAGTATTCATTAGCTATTATTCTACTTGAGTCGGTTGAAAACAGGGCAAAAAAAATGCCAGTCTGAGCTGACATTCATACTATCATTTATTATTATCTCTTTTTTAGCTTCTCTTTGATACGAGCGGCCTTACCAGTTAGGCCCCGAAGATAGTATAGTTTTGCCTTTCTCACTTTACCACTACGTTGAACTGAGATACTGTCTATCATAGAAGAGTGCGTTTGAAATACCCTTTCGACGCCTTCGCCATGGGAGATTTTTCTAACAGTGAAGGCAGAATTCAAGCCACGATTCTTCTTGGCAATAACAACACCTTCAAAGGCTTGTAATCGCTCTCGAGTACCTTCGCGAACCTTAACCTGAACAACAACTGTGTCACCTGGAGAAAATTCAGGTATATCTGATCTTAGTTGTTCGCTTTCAATTTGATCAATTAAATTCACGTTGATACCCTGTGGGGTTTTAGAAAATGCGCTAATTATACAGAGGTTTTTTATCCCACACAAGATTCGCTAATACTTATATTGGCGAAAACTGATAATTGAAATATTGAGTTGGTTTGTTATCATAAAATAACTTTTGATTCTTAGATAGATTTATCTACCAATGATAACTATTTAGAATTTTATACAGATAAATGTCAATAAATTTTTACTAGAATATGAGAGTGAAATTCTCATTATCCTTTTTATTATTTAATCTCTTGAATGAGAGTATGGGATAATCACCGGGTTTTTATTGCAAGAATAATTAATGGGCAAGGTCACCGGTTTTTTAGAGTTAGATAGAGAAATTGAGCCATATCGTGATGTAGATATACGTATCAACGATTATGATGAAATATTTTCAGGTGATCATAATCTAAATCAATTACAAGATCAAGGCTCACGTTGTATGGATTGTGGTGTGCCTTTTTGCCAGTCTGCAGATGGATGTCCAATAGATAACTTAATCCCTGAATGGAATGATCTTGTTTATAACAATGAATGGCGGAATGCCCTAGAACGTCTTGAAAAAACGAATAATTTTCCAGAATTCACTGGTCGAGTTTGTCCTGCACCTTGTGAGGGTTCTTGCGTACTAGGATTGACCAACCCATCAGTAACGATCAAAAATATTGAGCTTGCAATTGTTGACAAGGGTTTTGAAGAAGGTTGGATTAAAAACAGAAAAGTTACAGAACGCTCTGGCAAGAAAGTTGCAGTTGTTGGTTCTGGCCCCGCTGGACTTGCTGCTGCTGATGAACTCAATCAAATGGGGCACTTTGTTAAAGTCTATGAGAGAAGTGACAGAATAGGCGGTTTATTGATGTACGGCATTCCCAATATGAAGTTGGGAAAAGACGTGGTTAATCGTCGTATTAATCTTCTAAGGTCAGAAGGAATTGAATTCATTACCGATACAGATATTGGCCAAGACATCACAACAACAAAATTAAAAACCCAGTTTGATGCAATTATTTTCACCACAGGTGCAACCAAAGCGCGTGACTTACCTGCTGAAAATCGTGATGCCAAAGGTATTTATCCTGCTATGGATTATTTGACTGCAAACACTAAAAGTCTTCTTGATAATGGGCATGTTGACCAAGATGAGTTTTCTGCAACAGGAAGAGATGTTATTGTGATTGGTGGTGGTGACACTGGCACTGATTGTATTGGTACTGCAATAAGACAAGGTGCAAAATCATTAGTCAACTTTGAACTCATGAGTCAACCTCCTGTTGACCGTTCCGAGAATAACCCTTGGCCACAATGGCCTACCATCTTTCGCGTTGATTATGGTCACGAAGAAGCTCAATCGGTCTTCGGTCAGGATCCCAGACACTATCAGTTACTCACAAAGGCTTTTATAAAAGATGACAATGGCAATGTTAGTGGTCTAAAGACCATCAATGTTGAATTCAAAAACGGTAAATTAAATGAAATTGATGGCACTGAAAAAACTTGGGATGCGCAATTAGTTTTGCTTTCGATGGGTTTCGTATCACCTGAACACTATTTAAGTGAAGACGCCAAAATCGATTTAGATGAGCGTGGAAATTATAAGGCTGAGTATGGTGAATACATTACTTCAAAATCGGGGATTTTTACCGCTGGAGATTGTCGCAGAGGGCAATCCTTGGTTGTATGGGCGATTAATGAAGGTCGTGGTGTTGCTAAAAGCGTGAACACTTATCTTTCAGAATAACCATTTAATTTATCATTATTTCTAGCAGTAGCTACATCAAAATAAATATAAGATTCTAAATATTTAACCTATTTTTATTTTTGATAGCAGTAAAATCATCCTTGAAATATATTAAATTATTTGTTTAATTTTTTTTGTAATTTGATATTTTGATAGATAAAATCAAGAGCAGGGTTTAATGAGAGATGGCTGAAATACTTGGTGCAGAGATTGATGAAGAGGGCTTCCTTTTAAAGATGGCTGATTGGAGCGAAGAGATTGCGATAGCAATGGCAGCTGAGGACGAGATTGAATTGTCTCCAGAACATTGGGAGGTGATTAATTTTCTCCGAGAATATTTTTTAGAATATGAATTTGCACCTGCAGTGCGTATTCTTACAAAAGCAATCGCTAAGAAGTTGGGTAATGACAAAGGCAATTCACGTTACTTGTACTCACTTTTTCCTTATGGTCCAGCTAAACAAGGATGTCGATTTGCAGGCCTGCCAAAGCCAACCGGTTGCGTTTAAAGCTTACCGAAAGCTTTTATTAGCAAATTCTTTACTAGCCATCCTAAGTTTTGGATAAAGTCATATGTCAATGACAAGTATTATATTTACACTGTTTTGTTACCTTTCGATTCTGCTATTTGTCATAGGGTTAAGCTATAAGATAATTCAGTATTGGCAGACACCAGCACCGCTGAAAATCTCCATAGCTCCTGCACCGCTGACGAGAACGGGGGTATTTGTGCGAATAGCGGCTGAGGTATTCCTGTTCAAAAGTTTATTCAGAGCCAGTAAATGGACTTGGTTTTTTGGTTGGATTTTTCACTGGGCTTTGGTGTTGTTGTTTATTCGACATCTGGGTTATTTCTGGCCAGGTGATACGCCTGAGGTGCTGCTCAAAACTGAGCCTTTTAAGTACGCATCCTTTCCCCTTATTATTGGCTTAACGGGTTTACTGGGGCGGCGCATTTTTGTCGATCGCATTAGATATATTTCTGCGCCATCGGATTATCTGATGCTGATTTTACTGATTGTCATTGGTGCTAGTGGCATGCTGATGACTTTTGCACTTTATTATCCAGATATGGGCTTGGTTTATAGCTTTGCAGAAGGTCTGGTGACCCTAAATTGGTCTGAACTGCCGAGTGAGTTGATTTTTCTCGCCCATATTTTCTTGGCATTTACGCTCATTGCTATTTTCCCAATCTCCAAATTGTTGCACACCCCTGGGGTATTCTTCTCACCGACACTCAATCAGGTGGATAATGCCCGTAAGAGGAGACATATTTCGTCTTGGGCTATGCAAAAAGAAACAGAAAAGGAAATTTTCATAGAACACAATTTAGAAAAGGATGAATAGTTGTGGCTGAAGTTGATATAGATAAACTACCAACCTATCTTGAAATTCCAGCAATCCAAAAAGATACTATGGCAGGAGATGGCCCTTTTAAGGCAAGTATAGAGATCCAAGAGCAGTTGGGCTTTCCTGGAGAAAAGGTTGAAAACTGGCAACAAATTGCGATTGAGAAAATAGCAGAAACCAAATCCAAGTATCGTTCTGTCCAAGTTTTTTTGGATGCCTGTGTGAAATGCGGAGCATGTACTGATAAATGCCATTATTACTTAGGCACTTCCGATCCAAAAAATATGCCAGTTGCAAGACAAGATTTGTTTCGAAGTGTATATCGAAGACATTTTACTTTTGCTGGAAAATATTTCCCTAAACTGGTTGGAGCTAAGGAGCTTGATGATGCGATGCTTGATGACTGGTATAACTACTTTCATCAATGTTCTCAGTGTCGTCGTTGCGCAGTTTTCTGTCCTTATGGGATTGATACAGCAGAAATTTCAATGGCAGCTCGAGAGGTTATGAATGTCATCGGTGTTGGACAAAAGTATAGCAACCAAATATTGGGAAGAATAAATAAAATTGGTAATAATTTAGGTATGCCGGAGCCAGCGCTCAGAGACACGCTACTTGACCTTGAAGAAGAAATTGAAATAGAGACGGGCGTTGCTGTCAAGATGCCTTTGGATAAAGATCATGCTGAAGTCTTGATGGTTACTCCATCCGCTGATTTTTTTGCCGAACCACACATCGATGGCCTGATTGGTTATGCAAAAGTTTTTCATCAAAGTGGTGTTACCTGGACCATGAGTTCATACGCTTCTGAGGCGGCAAATTTTGGTATGTTTATAGGCAGTTATGAAGTGATGCGTAAAGGCGCTTTAAGAATACGTAAAGCTGCCCTCGACTTAGGTGTCAGTCGTATAGTCGTTGGTGAATGCGGGCATGCATGGCGTGTGGCTTATAGTTTCTGGAATACTCTTTCTGGAATTGGTGGTGGTGCTAGTGATGAATATGCATTAAAACTGCAAAGACAATTGGATGGTCACTATCCGCAACCACAGCACATTATTGAATTTAGCTATGACTTGATTCAAAAAGGCATACTCACATTCGATAAAACTAAGAATGACCATCGCAAGGTAACCTTCCATGATTCTTGCAATGTAGCCCGTGGAAGTAATATGGGTGATATCGAAAATGGTCAATTCATCTTGCCGAGAGAAGTCATCAAAGCTGCTTGTAATCATTTTATAGATATGC
The DNA here is from genome assembly GCA_000372785.1 of gamma proteobacterium SCGC AB-629-P17. Classification (GTDB taxonomy): domain Bacteria; phylum Pseudomonadota; class Gammaproteobacteria; order PS1; family Pseudothioglobaceae; genus Pseudothioglobus. The sequence goes on from KB889824.1 coordinate 8,603, forward strand.
CGAAAGCGACTATTAAAGCCTCCACATTTTGTTGCGGTGGAGGGGGCGGTTTATTGACTGATGACCTTATTGAGCTTCGAATCAAAGGGGCCATGCCAAGGATGCGAGCCTTAAAGCAAAGTCAAGAAAATGATGGTGTAAATACTTTGGCTGCAATCTGCGCGATTTGCAAATCACAGTTCAGTAAAGTTTTGCCAAACTATGATTTTGACCCTTACATGATAGTTAGTGTGCATCAGCTGGTTAGTGATGCGCTTATTCTCAGTGACAAATCTCAGACAAGGGCAGAAGATTCTTTATAGAGAATCTTCAATTTTGTCGTAATAATCAATGATACCTTGGTAGATTGAGTTGGCTATTTTTTGCTGCTGTTTGCTATTCGTTAAACGCTTTTCTTGAGTGGGGTTTGAGATAAAGGCCGTCTCAACCAAAACTGATGGGATTGCAGGGGTTTTTAAGACAACGAAGTTGGCTGTTTGCGGTTCTTCTTTATGAACTGGACCGATTTTTTTAAGTTGATTTAATATTTCGTTGGCAAGCAGTTGGGATTGAATGTCACGATCTTTCCTGGAAAAATCCGTGAGTATATTCTTTAAGAACTGGTCACTGTCAATTACTTTCTCTACGCCTCCGAATTGATCGACTGAATTTTCAGATTGCTCTAGTTGCTTAGCTAACTTACTGTTATTACCTTTCTCACTCAAGGTATAGATTGAGGCCCCTTTAGCGCTTGTACTCTCTACTGAATCAGCATGGATAGAAATAAACATTGTGGCCTTTTCCATTTGAGCTATAGTGATTCGTTTGGTAAGAGGAACATAGTAATCACCACCGCGAGTTAAGACGGCTTTTAAATCTGGATTTTGATTAATAATGGCAACTAGTTTCTTTGCTATTGCTAAATTAACATCTTTTTCTCGAGATTTATTTTTACCAATTGCACCGGAGTCTTCACCTCCATGCCCGGCATCAACCAATATAACTTTATTTTTAAGCGGAAATACTTGTTCAATCGGGTCGACAGTTTTTACAACGTCAGATTCTAGGTCAATAACATCAATCACTAGGCGGTGATATCTGTATTTTGCATTTGGAGATAATGTGAAATATTTGACAATGTAATCTTTGTTAGTATGAAAGATGAGTTTAATTGTTTCTCGGTCACGTTTAATGCGGGTTTTCTTTATGCGTTTATCTTCAAAAAATATATGAGAAAAGGTTTCTGATAATACTTCAGCGTCATCAACACTTAAAATAATGTAGTTGCTTTCTTCTGATATGTTGAAGAGAGTATCTTCTTCAGTATCTATTACGATACGAGTATGATCTGGAGCTGTCCAATAACGAAAATCGTACAATGTTGTTTTGTCTTCAGCACCCACTGAAGAAATCAACAGTGCAAAAAACAGCGTTAAGTAGCTGCGCATTTTGTAACTTGTTTTCCAGCTTCAGTATGGCTTTGAATATTGATTTTCCTTTGAATCCCATCACCGCTAAGAGTAATGGAGATGTCAGCATTTGCGATAACCCCTTTACCAAGTTCTGGCCATTCAATGAGCTGCAAGTGTCCTGATAAAAGGTATTCACGAATACCAATATATTCTAGTTCTTCAGGGTCGCTCAGACGGTAACAATCCAAGTGGTGAATGTTGATAACTTCATTTTGATAACTCTCTACCAATGAGTAGGTCGGACTTTTAACTCGTTCAAAGCCAAAATATTGGATAAAGCCTTGTGCTAAAGCTGTTTTACCTACACCCAATTCGCCAATTAAATAGATAACTAAAGTGCTTTGAAGCGATGTGCAGCAATTAGCAAGCCTCCCAGCAAGGGCTTTTGTTTCATCAAGATTCTTAACAATTAGGTCCAAAATAATAAATAGAGATAAACACACAATGCAGCTATCATTATTACTCCTTCAAAACGATTGATAGTGCCTTCTTTTTTAAATTTATATGAACTAATAAATAGTAAGACTGTGAGCAATAACATAAATGGGTAATCGCGGCTCATCACTTCATTAGGAATCTCAAAAGGCATTATTAATCCAGGAATAGCTAAAACTCCAAGTGTATTGAATAGGTTAGATCCGATGATATTTCCAACCACCATTTCATGTTGTTTTTTTAAAGCACTGCTGATTGAAACGGCGAGTTCGGGCAAACTCGTTCCGAGCGCAATAACGGTAAGCCCGATAAGCAAGTCGGTTACTCCAAATTCAATGGCAAGTGTTGTTCCACCCCATACGATAAGCCTTGCACTGGTTAATAAAACCACTAAAGAGATAAATAGTAAAAACCAAGTTTTACCTTTATCTTGTTTGGAAGATGTCCTCTGAACCTCTTCGAATTCATGATGATAATCTTTTTTAGATTCTCTAAACACATAGAATAAAAACAATATCAAAAGACCAAGTAGCGTTAAGCCATCCATAAAACTTAAATACCCATCCAGCAATATCCATCCTGCAGCTAATGTCGAAATCATTAAATAAACCCACTCCTTCTTAAGAATATCCTGCTTGACTTTGATTGGAAGGATGATTGCAGTAATTCCAAGAACCAAAGCTATGTTAAAAATATTCGAGCCAAAGGCGTTACCTATGCCCATCTCTGGATGGCCTTCATAAGCCGCCAACCCAGAAACTAGCATTTCAGGAGCTGAAGTACCAAAACCAAAAATAAGCAGTCCAATAACGAGTGGAGAAATATTAAAAATCTTGGCAATTTTAGCGCCATTATTTGTAAATGCATCAGCACTCCAAATTAGCAATACAAAGCCAGATACAAGAGATATAATCGACATTAACATTATTGTTTTTTGGTGATATATACTATTTTATTGGGGCTTATTATAAAGGCATACAGATTAGAATGAATAAAACAGAGTTTTTTATTGGCCAACTGAGCTTAGCTTTTAAAGTCATTTTTTATCCAGTAGTTTTAATACATTGTCATAAGACTCTGTTTTTGAAGAGGTCTTGATGGTACTGTTAACTAGACCATTATCACAAGTTGGAAATCTCCAATCATTATTGGATGATTCGGATTTGGATTATGTGCTTTTTCCTTCCTTTGAGATTAATAAAATTGATACTGTATTACCTAATGAGCGTTACGACGTCATTATATTTATTAGTGTTAATGCGGTTATTTATTCGGAAAAGTGCTTTAGTCAGTTGTTCGTCGAACCCTTGAAAATATTTGCTGTTGGTCCAACTACTGCGAAAAAGTTGATTGATAAAGGTGTCAAGGTTGACGCCTATCCATTGGAGAATGCCTCTAGTCAAGAACTTTTAGCGATGCCGGAATGTGGAGAACTAACTGATAAAAAGATACTCATAGTGAGAGGGAAGGGCGGCTCACAAACTTTGAAAAATTCACTCAAAGCAATGAATCAAGTGGACTACCTTGAAGTTTATAGTCGCACTCCTTGCGAGGTATCTCGCCTTCATGTTGAGTCGATAGAGCGTTTTATGCAAACCCCAGATGGCATTATTATTGCTAATAGCGTTGAAAGTCTTTTCAATGTTATGAAGTTAGCTAAAGGGATACGCTCCTATCACGAAGATGATCTTAAATCGAGGACTCTTGTTGTTTTCAGTGAAAGAATTAAAGTTCAGGCAAAATCAATGGGCTTTGAAAATATACACGTTACCCCCACTCCTTCTGATAAAGGGACTATAATTGAGTTGCTAAAGCAAAAAAATAAAAATATTACCTAAGGTGGTGAGGTTTGGGTAACATATCTGAAACATGAAGTGGAGTGCACGTGATTAAATTTGGTATCTCATGGGTTGCACGCTTATTGGGCGTTAGTGGTTTCACTGTCCAACAACCAACTACTCGTGGATCCCTCCAAGACCTAAATATTTCTGCCCGAGTTGTTCCTTTTAATTCCGACAATTTAGCCAAAGATCATTTCTATTTTCATAACGATTCCAAAGCGACTGATCATCTTAAGCGCTTTCAAGATACCCAAGTCAAGCTCAGTCAGGACAATCAAGTGAGTAATTCAAGTAATGACCAAGATCTGGTTTCTGTGATTGCAAATTTGAAATCCAAGTTGTATCAGGAATCATTAAAGAGTAAGCACTACTCTAACGCCTTCAATGAGCTTAACGAGCGATTAGTTGAGCTTGAGAAAATTGTCCAACCAGAGAAGAAGACAGACTTTCAAAAACTGCAAGGCTGGGTCCATTCCAAGCGTTATTTACACTAATTTTTCGACCTTTTAAACGCCAACTAGTTTAGGTGATTTTTGTATGTGTTTATAAGGTTTTTTTGGTGTGCTTATTTCTAGATGATATTTTGTGCTATAGATAAAACTGGCTCGATCCGATTCATGCTATAGAAATGAAAATCCTTTACGCCACCGGTTTTTAGTTTTAAGCACATTTCACTCACAATCTCTTTACCAAATTTATTAAGACTTTCCTTGTCATCTTTATAAATTTTTAGTCGATTAATAACCCAAGAGGGAATTTCAGCACCAGAGATTTTTGAAAAGCGAACCAACTCTTCATAGTTTGTAATTGGCATAATGCCTGGCACAATAGGTATATCAACATCAAATTTTTGTACCTCGTCTACAAAGCTAAAATAAGCGTCTACATTATAAAAATATTGTGTAACAGCGCTGTTTGCACCCGAATTTACTTTGTTAACAAAAAACTTAATATCATTGGCAAAACACTTTGATTGAGGGTGTTTTTCAGGAAAAGCGCCTACTTGAATGTGAAAGTAACCTTTATATTGCTTTTTAATAAACTCAACCATCTCATTTGCAAAATGAAAGTCACCTTTGTTTTTACTATTTTTATATGGAAAACGAACTTTTGGGACATCACCCTTAAGAACCATAACTCGATTCACACCAAGTTCAATATATTTGTCAAGCAAGTCAGTGGCTTGAGTTTTTTTTATACCAACACAAGTTAGATGAGGGGCAATTGGAACATTAGTATTTTTTAGGAGATCGGTAATTGTTTCAAAAGTGGCATCTTGAGATGAGCCCAGAGCTCCAAAAGTGACAGAAAAAAACTCAGGCTTGATGGCGCTGAGTTTTTTTTGTACTTCATTGAGGGTTTTTTTCCCATGCTCAGTACGTGCTGGAAAAAATTCAAAACTAATATTCATTACTGGAAAATAATTATACCTGCCTTCTTTCTATGTCATGAACTATATAAATTGTTAATGTATAATCTGCACTGGTTTTTGATTAATACTTAATTATATAAATAATATGTCGAAGAGTGATTACATTGAGTTAGAGGGCGTAGTAAAAGAAAAATTACCAAATACAACTTTTAAAGTTGAATTGGAAAATGGTCACAGCGTTCTGGCACATATATCCGGTAAGATTCGGAAGCACTATATTCGCATATTGCCTGGCGATAAGGTAACTGTTGAAATGACACCTTATGATCTAACTAAAGGTAGAATTACATTTAGACATAAATAAACCTAGATATGCCAGTGTGGTGGAATTGGTAGACACGCCGGATTCAAAATCCGGTTCCTTTGCGGGAGTGACGGTTCGAGCCCGTCCACTGGTACCAAAATTTATTAGGAAATCTAACTATGGAGAACAATCTTTTAGCTGAAGCAATAAATTTAACCCTTTTTGGGATGGGATTTGTTTTTGTATTTCTCACATTAATGGTTGTAGTGACTACCATGATGTCGTTATTAGTACAAAGATTTCAGCCTAATTTAAACCTTGCAGCGACCTCAAACATTGAATTGTCGAGTGATATTGATGAAAGGACAAAAGCAATTATTACAAAAGCAATCGGAATACATACAAAAACCTAATAATTCATCAATCATTATATTTCAAGCTGTGATGAATTTTATTATTGAAGTCTGATTGAATTTCTAAGATAATTACCATAGTCAGGAGAATACACTATGTCAAATTCAAAAGAAAACACGAGTCCGGTTGGAATCACCGAGCTAGTTTTAAGGGACGGTCACCAGTCTCTTTTTGCGACTCGTATGAGGATTGATGACATGTTGCCGATTGCTGAAAAGCTAGACAAGGTAGGCTATTGGTCAATGGAATCCTGGGGTGGTGCCACTTTTGATTCTTGTATTCGCTTTCTAGGTGAAGATCCTTGGGAAAGAATTCGTGAAATAAAAAAAGTTATGCCTAATACTCCACAACAGATGTTGCTTAGAGGCCAGAATATATTAGGCTATCGTCATTACAGTGATGATGTGGTGCGTAAATTTGTTGATCGTTGCGCAGAAAATGGCGTTGGTGTTTTGCGTATTTTTGATGCGATGAACGATATGCGTAACCTACAAACAGCAGTTGACCAAACAGTAAAAGTTGGCCAGCACGCCCAGGGCACGATTTCGTACACAGTTAGCCCAGTGCACACAACAGAACTGTGGATTGATCTGGCTAAGCAAATTGAAGATATGGGTGCTCACTCACTCTGTATTAAGGATATGGCTGGCTTATTACAGCCATATGTTGCATACGATCTTGTTACTAAATTGAAAGCTGCAATTGACATTCCAATTCAGTTGCATGCACATGCAACAACAGGCCTTTCAACAGCAACGATACTTAAATCAATCGAGGCAGGTATTGATCGTGTGGACACATCTATTGCTTCAATGAGTATGACATACGGCCATTCTTCCACCAACGCAGTGGTTTCGATTTTGGATCACAGTCCTCGCAAAACGGGCCTTGATATGGAACAACTAGAAGAGATTGATGCTTACTTCAGACCGGTGCGTGCCAAGTACGCTAAATTTGAGGGCTCATTGAAAGGCATTGATCCTCGTATTTTATTGGCTCAAGTGCCTGGTGGCATGTTAACCAACATGGAAAGTCAACTTAGGGAGAATAATGCTTTGGATAGACTTGATGAAGTGTTGCAAGAAATCCCACGCGTACGAGAAGATCTTGGCTTTATCCCCCTAGTGACACCAACCTCGCAAATTGTGGGTACACAAGCGGTGATGAATGTTTTGCTCGGTGAGCGCTATAAATCAATTGCAAAAGAGTCTGCAGGTGTACTTAAGGGCGAATACGGTGCGTCACCAGCCCCTGTGAATGCCGAACTTCAGGCACGTGTTCTTGACGGTGGTGAGGCAATTACCTGTCGACCAGCGGACAATATCGATCCAGAAATGGATACCTTGGAAGCGGAATTCAATGCCATTGTTGCAGAAAAAGGCATCAAAATAGAAAATGAAAAAATTGACGATTTGTTAACTTACATACTGTTCCCACAAGTGGGTATTCAGTTTTTAGAAAATCGCAACAATCCTGATTTCTTTGAGCCAGTGCCACAGGCGCCAAGTGAAGGTCCAAAAGAAGATGGCGTTTATACAGTGACACACAACGGTCAAGATTACGTCGTTGAAGTGAAAGCTGGTGGTGATATTTCATCAATCCAAGTTGCTGGACAGGCAGTTGCCGCATCTCAAGCAGCAGTGCCTCAAGCAGCACCTGTTGGTAATGCTGAAGATGTCCCAGCGCCACTTGCTGGCAATATCTGGAAAGTTTTGGTTTCGCCAAATCAGCAAGTTAACGAAGGCGACACACTTGTTATTCTTGAGGCAATGAAAATGGAAACTGAAATTAAAGCAGGTCATTCTGGGGTTGTGGCTAATATCAATGTCAAAGAAGGGGATTCAGTAACTGTTGGTCAAGTATTGCTGTCGCTGGCATAGCTATGGAACAATTTAACATACTTTGGAATAATACTGGCCTATATCAAATGGTATGGGGTCAGGGGCTGATGTTGTTTGTCGGTATTCTGTTGATTTATCTAGCTATTGTAAAGAAATTTGAACCACTTTTACTTTTACCTATTGGTTTCGGTGCAATTCTGAGTAACATCCCTGGGGCCAATCTGGCTGTAGATGGTGGCATTCTCCATCTCTTTTATATGGTAGGTATTGAGTCTGGTGCATTCCCGCTCATTATTTTTATGGGTGTTGGTGCTTTAACTGATTTTGGTCCACTTCTTGCTAACCCAAAAACCTTAATACTGGGTGCTGCAGCTCAGTTTGGCATTTTTGCAACCTTACTTGGTGCGGTTGGCTTATCAGCGCTTGGGGTATTTGACTTTACTTTAAAACAAGCTGCTGCCATTGGAATCATTGGCGGTGCTGATGGCCCTACTTCAATCTACGTTGCATCAATACTAGCGCCAGAGCTTCTAGGCGCTATAGCTGTAGCGTCATACTCATATATGGCGCTCGTTCCGCTCATTCAGCCGCCTATTATGAGGGCAATGACGACTGAAAAGGAACGACAAATTAAGATGGTACAACTACGAGAGGTTTCCAAAACTGAAAAAATTATTTTTCCAATTATCTTGTTACTGCTTGTTGCGTTATTACTCCCTGCAGCTGCCCCGTTGCTAGGTATGTTTGCGTTTGGTAATTTAATGAAAGAATCAGGTGTAGTGAATCGTTTAAGTGATACAACTCAAAATGCTCTGATTAATATTGTGACTATTTTTCTTGGGTTAGCTGTGGGATCGAAGCTAATGGCTGAAAAGTTCTTACAACTCGATACATTAGGAATATTAGTATTGGGTTTGGTTGCTTTTGCAATTGGCACAACGAGTGGTCTGTTGATGGCTAAATTGATGAATATATTTAGTAAAAATAAAGTTAATCCTCTGATTGGCTCAGCAGGTGTTTCTGCAGTTCCAATGGCGGCTCGAGTTTCGAATAAAGTCGGCCTCGAATCTGACCCACATAACTTCTTATTGATGCACGCAATGGGACCTAATGTAGCGGGTGTAATTGGATCAGCAATTGCAGCTGGTATTATGATTCAGTTTTTAGCCTAATTATATTCTGCTTAAAGTCTAAAAAAACCATTCACTCTAATGAGTGAAGATGAATTCTGGTTGATTCAGTTTCGTTTTTCAATTAGTTGCTGATTACTCAGGGTGAGCGTTCTGTCCATTTTTTTGGCAATGTCTTGATCATGAGTTACAATCACGAGTGATGAAGTGCTATTTTCATTGAGTTCCAAGATTAACTCTAGTACATCTTTAGCATTCTTGGCGTCAAGATTGCCTGTAGGTTCATCAGCCAAGAGACAGTCAGGTTCTACAACCATAGCTCTTGCTATTGCTACCCTTTGTCTTTCACCACCAGAGAGTTCTGATGGTTTATGCCTCAATCGATTTTCCAAACCGACTCTTGTTAATAGTTTCTCAGACTGGGCAATCGCACTTTCCTTATCAACTCCTTTAATAAGGAGTGGCATGGCGACATTAAAAACGGAAGAAAAATCGTTTAATAAGTGATGAAATTGATAAACAAAACCAAAAGTGTTGGCACGTAACTCGGTACGATCTTGTTCATTGAGCTTTGTAATATTACTGTCATTAATTAAGACATCGCCTGAAGAAGGTGTATCAAGACCGGCAATCAAATTGAGTAGTGTTGATTTTCCACAACCCGATTGTCCTAAAATAGCAATAGACTCTCCTGGCTTGACGTCAAGCCTCAAATTACTCAATATGGAAGTTTGATTATCTCCTTCAATATATGAAAAACAAAGAGAACGGCACTCGATGATATTATTCATGTCTGAGCACCTCAGAAATATTTACTTTTCCGGCGCGCCTGGCTGGATAGATTGCGGCAATCACTGCTAATATAATGGCGCCTATCACGACACTTAATACATCATTTAATTGGATGACAGATGGGAAGCGATTGATGTAGAAAACATCTTTTGGAAAAAATTGAAAGCCAATAATAGTTTCAATTCCCGAGATAACTGATTCGATGTTCAGTGCCAACAAAAGCCCAAGTGCGGTTCCAACAATGATACCAATAAGAGCAATACTTAGACCTTGATAAAAAAATATTTTGACGATTCTTTTTGGGGTCATTCCAATAGTTCTAAGGATTGCAATATCAGATTTTTTGTCAGTAACCACCATAACCATCATGGAAACTATATTAAAGGCCGCTACAGCAATAATTAAAGAGAGGACTACAGCAATCATTTGTTTTTCAAGGTTTAGAGCTCGGATAAAATTACGTTTTTGTTGCATCCAATCAACGCCATAATATAAATCACTACCAAGCTTTTCAACAACATTATTAGTAATTTTGTTTGCTTCAAAGAGGTCGTCTACTTTAAGACGAATTCCTGAGACTTGATTATCCAAACTGAAAAGTTCTTGGCCATCATTGAGATGAATAAAAGCCAAATTGTTGTTATATTCGTTTAGACCAGCATTAAATATTCCAGTTACTGTAAAGGTTTGTGATTTAGGCATCAATAAACCAAGTGAATTTCTACTAGGAGCTATTAGTGTTACTGAATCGCCAATACCAGTACCCAATATTGTCGCTAGGCCAACTCCAATCAAGACAGATGATGAATCTTCAGTTAATTTAATTTCACCATATTTGATGTCATCAAGTAAAACAGAAGTTTTAACTTCAAGATCCATGATTATTCCTCTAACACTTATTCCTTGAGAAGCATTCTTGGAAGTTATCAAAGCAAAATTTTCAACATATGGAGAAGTGGCTAATATATGATCTTGTGAGTTAATCTTATCGCTGAGCTCCTCCCAGTTTTCAAGAGTGTTGTCGTTTTCAGTTATATATGAATGAGATATTGCATTTAGAACACGATTCGTTAGTTCTTCATGAAAGCCATTCATTACTGACAACACAGTAATTAACGACATGACAGCAAGAATTAATCCCACCATAGAGACACCAGAAATAAAGGAAACGAAGCCTTTTTTTCGATTGGAACGTAAATATTGGTTAGAAATATGAAATTCAACACTCATAGTCAGAATATTTTGTCATAATTAATGTTTTAAAAGTGATTAAAGTATTCAAAATGTCAAGCATTTTAAGTTTTGTTGATCATAACAAGTTGCGCTTTACCAACTACCTTTTGTTGCCTTTTTCAGCGGTCTTTTTTATATTGTCTCAATTACGAGTTTGGTGCTATAAAGTAGGTTTTTTTAAGACAAGCCAAGCAGAAGTTCCAGTCATAGTAGTTGGTAACATTACCGTTGGTGGAAGTGGGAAAACACCAATAGTAATTGCGCTTTGTAGGTATTTTGAGTTACAAGGTAAAAGTATTGGGGTTGTTTCAAGAGGTTATGGTGGTGAGTATGTCGAGGATACTTTGAAAGTTACACCATTAACTGATGCTAGAGAGTGCGGAGATGAGCCTGCTTTAATAGCGCAGCAGACAAATGCTCAAGTCGTGGTTGCAAAAAGACGCAATAAAGCGATTAAATATTTGACTGTTAACCATCAAGTTGACATCATTATTAGTGATGACGGACTTCAACACTATGCCATGGGAAGGGATGTTGAAATTGTAGTTATTGATGGAATTCGCCGTTTCGGTAATGGTATGCTGTTACCTTCTGGGCCACTCAGAGAACCTGTAAAAAGACTAAAATCCGTTGACATCATTGTCAATAATGGATCAGTAGTTCAGGGAGAAATATCTAGTCATCTCAATCCTAAGTGCTATGTCAATCTGCTTACCAATGAAACCAAAGAGCTTGATTATTTTAAAGGAACTCAATGCTATGCTGTAGCTGGCATTGGAAATCCAACTAACTTTTATACTATTCTTGAAAGTCGGGGAGTTAATTTGATTAGTAAACCATTCCCTGATCATCACCCATTTGTTGCTAAGGACTTAGTATTCGATCAGGATTATCCAATCTTAATGACGGCTAAGGATTGTGTAAAATGTAGACATTTTGCAACAAATCAGATGTGGTATTTATCTGTTAGTGTTGAACTGAGTCAGAATTTTTACACACAATTGGAGTCTAAATTGTGATTGATAAAGCTTTGTTAAAGATGCTAGTATGTCCAGAAAGCAAAGCCCCTTTGAAGCAAGTAGGGGAAGAACTGATCTGTGAAAAAAGTCAATTAGCCTATCCAATTCAGGATGGAATTCCAGTTCTTCTTCTTGAAGAGGCGCGTAAGATTAAGCCTAAAAAATAATGGATTTTTCCCTTATTATCCCTGCCAGATATACCTCAAGCCGGTTACCGGCAAAGTTGCTCGAAGACATTAATGGCAAGCCACTGATCGAGCATACCTATTTAAATGCCCTTCAGAGTAGTGCGAAACGTGTCATTATCGCAACTGATGATGAAAGAATTAATACTGTTGCTAAAGATTTCAATGCAGAGGTTTATATGACAAGCATTGATCATACTTCTGGCACCTCTCGAATATCAGAGGTAGTAACCAAACTGGAATTGGATAATGATGAAGTTTTGGTGAATGTTCAAGGTGATGAACCCATGCTTAGTCCTGAAGTGATTGATCAAGTAGCTAATAACTTGGTTCATAGCGAAATGGATGTCGCTACTTTGTGTGAAAAAATTGAGAGTGAAAGTTTATATTTTGATCCAAATTGCGTCAAAGTTGTATATAGTTCACGTGGCAAAGCATTGTACTTCTCAAGATCACCAATTCCAGCTTTTCGGAAAAATGAAGAGATAGATTTATCAATTTGTTGTCGACATATTGGTATCTATGCATACCGTGTAAGTTTTTTAAAAAAATACTCACAGATGGATAATTCGATTCTTGAGGAGGCTGAAAAATTGGAACAACTGACGATATTAAACGAAGGTGTTGATATTCATGTTGAGCTTGCCTGTGGCTCTACAGGTTATGGGATTGATACAAAAGATGATTTAATAAAAGTTAAAAAGGAACTAAAAAAATGAACATTATTGACGGTAAGGAGATAGCGAAAAAACTAAGAGCAAAAATTGCTGAAGAAGTTAAAACTCTTGAGCGTCCACCAGGATTAGCAGTAATACTTGTTGGTGAAGATCCTGCATCAGCAGTTTATGTGCGCAATAAGGAACTTGCATGTATCGAAGCAGGCTTCTTTTCAGATAAAATTATTAAATCAGAAAATACAACCGAAGAGCAGTTATTAGAAGAAGTTGAGCGCCTTAACAATAATCCTCATATTGATGGTATTTTGGTTCAATTGCCACTTCCAAGTCATATCAATGCTAACAAAGTTATAGAGCACATTTCACCTTATAAAGACATTGATGGTTTCCATAGTGAAAATATTGGTAAGTTGATGCAAAACAAAGCTCATTTACGTCCTTGTACCCCTAAAGGGGTTATGACAATGCTTGATTCCATTGGTTGTGAAGTATGGGGAAAGAATTGTGTTGTAGTAGGTGCTTCAAATATTGTTGGAAGGCCAATGGCTATGGAATTATTAAATGCGGGTGGTACTGTAACTATTTGTAACAGTAAAACAAAGGACATTCCTTCTAAAGTAAAGCAAGCAGATATTGTTGTTGTGGGCGTTGGCATTCCTAAGATGATTAAGGGTGATTGGGTTAAAGAGGGTGCGGTTGTTATTGATGTTGGTATTAATCGACTTGAAGATGGTTCACTGGTCGGAGATGTAGATTATGATGCAATTAAGGACAAGGCTGCTGGAATAACTCCTGTTCCTGGTGGGGTTGGCCCGATGACTATTGCGACACTTTTAGAGAACACGTTAATAGCCTACAAAGAGAATTTATGAGTTGTTTTTGCTGAAAATGTTATACATTCATGGCGGAAGTAAAGAACAAGTAAAACTTTCACAGCAGCTATTTCACTTCTGTAATGCGAGTTTGTTTTCAAAAAAAGAAAAACCCACTATTGATTTAAGTATAAAAAAAGTGGAAGATGCCCTTGCCTGGACAGATTATGAGGGTGATGGCAAGTTTTTCATTGAAATTGAAGAGTCACTAGATAGAAGAAGGTTTATTATTACTTTGTGCCATGAAATGATCCATGTCAGGCAATTCCTAGCTGGTGTCGAAGTGAGTGAATTTTCTGCCTATTATTACGAAGAAAAGCTAGCTAATCAGTTTTTTGATGAAGAGCTAGCCAACAATTTTGAAGAAAATATTCTTGATATTAATGAGGGTTGAGCTCCACTTAAGGCATAAAGTCGCTTAAGTCTTCGAGAGAAGTATTTAAATCATCAAGTGTATTAGCAGTGATAGTGATGTGCCCAAGTTTGCGTCCCTCGCGCTCTGTTTTATTGTAAAGATGTAGGTGAGCGTTTTTTAGAGTAAGCACTTTATCGATAGGACCTTGTTCTCCAATAATATTAATCATAGCGCTATATTTATAAGTGCACGAAGTATCCCCTAGTGGTGTTTCAGTAATAGCTCTTATATGATTTTCAAATTGTGAGGTGCGCGCACCTTCAATAGTCCAATGTCCAGAATTATGAACTCTTGGTGCCATTTCGTTAACAACCAGGTTGTTGTCAGTTTCAAATAGTTCAATTGTCAAAACACCGACATGATCCATCTCGTCTAGCAAAGAACACATATAGGATTCAGCTTGTTGTTGCAGTTTTGGGCTGACATTTTGTGCAGGAGCAATTGTAAGACGAAGGATGCCATTATGGTGCGAGTTTTCGACTAGTGGATAATACTCATGAGTGTTATCTACGCCACGAACAGCAACAAGTGAGAGCTCTCGCTTAAAGTTTACAAAACCCTCTAATATTGATTCAACACCAGACATGCTTTTCCAAGCCTGGTCAAGCTGTGAATCTGATTGAATTAGAAATTGGCCTTTACCATCATAACCATCAGTCGCAGTTTTTAGTATCGCTGGTAGGCCAATGTTTTCAACAGCAATTTTTAGCTCTGATAGGTTGTTAACCATCTGGTAGGAAGTGCACGGTATGTTGAGTTTATCGAAAAGTGATTTTTCTCTTCCTCGATGTTGACTGGTGAATAAAGACTTAGCGCTAGGATAAACCATCGTTTTCTGACTGATTTCCTTGACAATACTAACAGCCGTATTTTCACTTTCATAGGTAACCACATCGGAGTTTTTAGAAAATTCTTCTATGATTTCTTGACTACCATTTTGAATGAATGTATTACCTAAAAGTGAAGAGGGGTCTTCTTTAGATGATGCTAAGAAGCGCATTTGATGGCCTAAAGGGTAGGCAGACAGAGCAAGCATTTTTCCTAATTGACCGGAACCAAGAACACCAATTTTCATAAATTATTTGTCGGGATTGGGATTATCTAGAACATCTTGCGTTTGTTCAGAGCGAAATTTAGCTACTTTTTCTCTAATCTCATCATTATGATTGCCAACAATTTGAGCAGCCAAAATACCAGCGTTTTTTGCACCAGCTTCGCCAATAGCTAGTGTGCCAACTGGAATGCCACCAGGCATTTGTACAATCGACAAAAGTGAATCTTTTCCGCTTAAGGCGCGAGATTGGACTGGAACGCCGAGAACTGGCACGATTGTTTTAGCGGCGACCATTCCAGGTAAGTGTGCAGAGCCACCAGCACCGGCAATGATTACCTGAAGTCCTCGATCTTGAGCAGTTTCAGCATACTCAAACATTAAATCGGGTGTACGGTGAGCTGAGACTACTTTGACTTCATAAGGTACGCCAAATTCTTCCAACATATCTATAGCGTTCTTCATTGTAGGCCAGTCGGACTTTGAGCCCATAATAACACCAACTAAAGCACTCATTAATTGCTCAAAAGAAGAGAATAATTAAATTATACCAAAACAACTTCCTTATTAACCTTGAAACTGAATTACCTAATACTCTTTGTTGATGGTAATTTAAATGTTTTATCTAAAAAAGGTAGGTGACCTGTATGTAACAAAAATGTTTGCGTTTTATTGTTTTTATACCAGTCCTTAATTTCAACAGGAACTATAGTATCGAGAGAACCTAAAACAACGCTCCTTGGAATATTGATTTTTTTATATAATTCCTGTAGATCTGAATTTATCAAAATATCTAGACCTATATTGAGAGCTTTATCAGTTGTAGGGTATTTTTGTATGGCTTCATAGATTTCTAATATTTGTGATCTATCTTTACTCTGTAGGCCAACAAAGCGTTTAAGTGTTTTGGCATTATCATTTTTTAAATTAATCGCGAATTGTTGAAATATTTCACTATTTATTCCAAACTTCCAATTCTCATGATTAACCAAGCTCGGTGTGGCAGCTACAAGAATTAAGTGTTCAAGTTGAATTTTAGTTGCAATGTAAATTGACAGTAAACCTCCTAGGGACCAGCCCAATAGGATGGATTTCTTAGGAATGAATTGAATCAATTCTTCGCACCAACTTTCTAAACCTCCTTCAATGTCATCACTTCTACCGTGCCCTGGTAGGTCTATAGCAGTAATGCAATAGCTTTTTTGATATTTTTCTATAAGGTTTTGAAAGATATCGCTACTAAAGCCCCATCCATGTAAGAGCACTAAATTTGGACCTTTTCCGATCGTCTTATGCCATAACATCTTTGACCTTTTGGAGAAGAGATTCAATCTGAGGAAAGCTATGATTGGCAGACAATGTGAAACGCAGACGGGCAGTATTTGGAGGGACTGTTGGTGGGCGGATTGCACTCACAAAATAACCTGACTCAAAAAGTTTATTGCTCAAACTTAAGGCTTTATTACTGGAGCCAATAATTAGTGGCTGGATAGCGCTTTCAGAAGGCTCGAAATGAAGGCCTAAAGTTTCAGCACAATTCTTAAAATAATATATATTTCTAAATAGTTTGTCCTTTTGTTCACCTTTTTTAATTAATTCTAAACTTTTAAGTGTCGCTACGCACATGCTTGGAGAAATGGCAGTGGTATAAGTATAAGGACGAGATTTTTGAATTAAAAATTCAATCAAGTCTCTACTTCCAGAAACAAAAGCACCCATTACACCTGCCGCCTTTCCTAAGGTCGCCATATAGATTGAGTGATCAGGAATGGTTGATTCAAAAATACCAAAGCCATGAGCATCATCTTGCATCAAAAGAGCGCCAGATTTTTCTGAAATTGTATTAATTCCATCTATATTTGCTCTGTCGCCGTCCATACTGAAAACGTTATCCGTGACTATTAAGCCAGTACCGGTTTGTTTTTTTAGTTTTTTCTCAAGCGATTCAAGGTTCTTATGCAGATATCGTTGCACAGGCAAGCCGATTAACCGATTGCCATCAACCAAAGATGCGTGATTTAATTTATCCTGTAGCACCCAATCAATGTCATCTCTCAGTGCAGAAAAGACACCCAGATTTGCGCTATAGCCAGACGAAAATAGAAGAGCTCTTTGTTGACTAGTATGTTCTGCTAGAGCATCTTCAAGATTGTGATGAGATTCTGAGTGGCCGCTCACTAGGTGAGAGGCGCCTGATCCAGCACCGTAACGACTCACACCTTCAATTAACGCCTCTTTAATTTGTGGATGGTTGGCAAGCGATAGGTAGTCATTAGAACAAAAGTTTATTATCTTCTGGTCATCAATTACCATTTCAGTGTCTTGTGCACTGTGAGCAATTTTTCTCAAGCGCAATAAATCATTCTGCTCAATGACACTGATTTTTTTTGAGAAATTCATGGTATTAGTATTACAGAACTATATTAGGTTTTCCATCGGTGATGATGCACTAGCATAAGCTTTCATCATCATTCTACCTGCAAGATAGGATTCGCGTCCAGCTATAACAGCATGTTTCATGGCGCTAGCCATTAACAGTGGATTATTTGCATTTGCAATTGCTGAGTTCATCAAGACACCGTCACAACCTAGTTCCATAGCCTTGGCGGCGTCACTGGCACAGCCAATGCCAGCATCAACCAGGACAGGAACATTGGATTGCTCCTTGATGAGTTTGATATTGTAGGGGTTAGAGATGCCTTGACCTGAACCTATAAGCGAGGCAAGAGGCATCACCGCACAACAACCAATAGCTTCAAGCTCTTTTGCAACGATCGGGTCATCTGAAGTATAAACCATTACATCAAAACCTTCTTTGACAAGGGTCTTGGCAGCTTCAATTGTTTCAACAATATTGGGGTAAAGTGTTTTTTTATCTCCTAGAACTTCCAACTTAACAAGATTGTGCCCATCCAATAACTCTCTGGCTAATTGACATGTTCTAACAGCATCTTTGGCATTGTAGCAGCCAGCAGTGTTTGGAAGGATTGTATATTTTTCAGGGGAAATGACATCAAGAAGGCTTTCTTCATTAGCATTTTGACCAATGTTGGTACGCCTGATTGCGACGGTAATAATTTCAGCACCAGAGTTCTCAGTTGCCAATCTTGTTTCTTCAAGATCTTTGTATTTTCCTGAACCAACCAATAATCTGGATTGAAAGCTGCGACCTGCGACAGTAAATGGTGTGTCTCTTTTCATAGCTGTAATAAGATACCATGTGACTTGATAAAGTGCAGGTAAATCGAATAGTAATCTTTTCAAGTTTGAATGAATTACTTTTAATTGTAATAGTAATTTGTTGTAAACAACTAAAAAAGAATTATTTGCCTAAAAGACCCGATTTACGCTGTATTTCATTAATGGTTTGAGTTACGACCTTAGAAATTGAGAAATCTGAGGGAGTTCCTGAATTAACTTGTGCTACAAAATCATCAATCATAAGTTTGTACTGGTCACAACTAGGAAAACTAATTCTTTCACCTCTCTCTAGTCCGCCCCTTGACCAGTATGCATAGGTTAGATCAGGTGGGTTGACTGGCGCATCAAGTTTTGCCCAACCATTATCACCTAGGACGTGTAGGCTTTGGCAAAGTGCAGCATCGCCAGAAACGGTAAAGTTTAGAATTGCTCCACTCGGCCACCTAAGAACAGCATCAACTTGTTTCTCGACATCATACTTGTCATTCATTATTGCAGTTGCTGAAATCACTTCAGGTAAGCCATCAAAAAGTAGGCAACCAGTAAGAATCGCATAACAACCAATATCATAAAGAGGGCCTCCACCAAAACTGCTGCTATTGCGATAATTTCCTTCTGGCTGTTGCGGATAGCTAAAAATGAAATGTGAAGTCTGAATATTTCCGATATCTAACTCTTGCAACCATTTCCACTGTGGATGATATCTGACCATAAAGGCTTCCTGAAAATACAATTTACTCTTAGTGGCTACTCTTTCTAGTTGTATTAGCTCTTCTATATTTAATGCGACAGGTTTTTCACAAAGTACATGCTTACCTGACTGGAGTGCGGCGATGGAATAGGGTACATGAAGGTGGTTTGGTAGAGGGTTGTAGATTGCTTCAATAGATGGTTCTGCCAACAAGCTCTCATAGTCTGTCTCAATAACGTCTTGATAGATCTCTGGCAAAGATTTTTGGCCAGGATTTCTGCGTCCAAGATGGGTAACCTCATGTCCAGCCTCGATGATTGCTGGCACAAGCCATTCGCGAGCTATTTTAGCCTCACCCAAAATACCAAATCTCATTTAATATCTCCAGTAAATTTTGTAAAAAGAGCTAACAACATTATTTTTATTTTCATAATTATTAAAAAAACACGAATTATACACGCAGTAAATTTCAAAATATTTCACAAATTTTCAAAGAATACCTCAGTTAAATTGACTGTTTTATCTGCTCGTAGCAAAATCTCATCTATTAGATGTTAAACTTAAACTTATTTCATTATCAAAGAAAATAATTTAAAGGATATATCATGCCGCTAAACGCAATTGAGCACCCATTATTAGCCCATAAACTTGCCTTGCTTAGAAAAGATGGCATAAGTACTAAGCAGTTTCGAGAACTTGCCAATGAAGTAGCAAGTTTATTAACTTATGAGGCAACTCGAGATTTACCTTTAAAGGATTGTGAAATCAATGGTTGGCAAGGCGAACCAATAAAAGCAAAAATGCTAACTGGTAAAAAACTCACTATAGTGCCCATACTTAGAGCAGGACTTGGAATGTTGGATGGTGTTTTAACACTTGTGCCTAATGCCAAGGTCAGTGTTGTGGGACTCTATAGAGATGAAGAGACATTGAATCCTGTAGCTTACTTTGACAAAATTATCACTGATATAGATAAACGAACAGCTTTAATTATTGACCCAATGCTTGCTACTGGAGGAACTTTACTGGCAACTATTGATTTGCTTCAAGAAAAAGGTTGTAAAAAAATTATAGGGTTATTTTTAGTTGCTTCACCTGAAGGTTTAAAAAGAGTTACAGAATTACATCCAGAGGTTGAACTATTTATTGCTGACATAGATGAATCATTAAATGACAAGGGATATATACTTCCTGGCTTGGGTGATGCTGGTGACAAAATTTTTGGTACTAAGTAGTTAGTTACTTAAAAAAGAAAGTACCTGTTTAATAGAATCTTCGTGAGCCTTCTTATTGTGGGCTTTAGTTAGAGTCATGTTGTTTACTGTTACAGAATGTTTTTCTCTTTTTTCATCAAACTTACGGTAACTGTCTGGATATAGTATAACTGTCAACGGATAAATATTTTTTGCTACAAATTGTTGTAATTCTTTGTAAACATCAATCGATTCAGCTTCATCTTTTTCACCTGCAAGCATTGATGTAGGAATTGTAATATTGACATCTGTAATCCTTCTCCATATTCTCATTTCTTTCCAATATCTACTGTTAGGATACACTGCTACCAATGAGTGAAAACCACCTTTGGAAGGAGAAAAGAACCTAGGGTCAATAGTTATTATTCCAGCTGTGGCTCCCCAGGAAAAACCCATTAAACTAATTTTATCTTTTTTAACAAAATTCTGTTGTATAAGATATTCAAACGCACCAAAAGCATCCGCACCTCGTTGAGGCGGAGTAGTTTCTTTCCATCTGGTTTATATATTAAGCCACTAATTTCCTTTCCGTCGTACATTTCAGCACGCATTTTCAGAAGAATACTGTTAAAGCTAACCTCAACAGCACTTGCTTTATAGTTTTCATATTTGTAGTCATTTAAATCATCAGCCAATAAAAGCTGTGAGAAAAAAAGAGTCAGAAGAATTATGAAATTTCTTATATACATATAAAGGAATATACCACCAATCACTATAAACGTAGATTAAAAGTTAATCTTAGAGTAGTTTAAAGCGATTGAAAAAAAGAGTGGCGGAGAGAGAGGGATTCGAACCCTCGATAGGAGTTAAAGCCTATACTCCCTTAGCAGGGGAGCGCCTTCAGCCAACTCGGCCATCTCTCCGAAAAAGGCATATTATACTGGATATATTTTAGATGAGTATTTGAGTAAGTTCATAGACTTATAAAATTCAAACCATACATTACTCTATGATTTCAAAGTCATGGGTTATGACTGCAGTTTTACCAAGCATGATTGAGGCTGAACAGTATTTTTCAGCTGAAAGTTTGATTGCTTTTTCAACCTTTGATGGGTTAAGTTTCATTCCTCTCAAAATAAAATGGACGTGAATATTCGTAAAAACTTTTGGGTATTCCGTACCGCGGTCTGCACTTACCTTGGTTTGGCAATCAGAAAGATTTTCTCGCATTTTTTCAAGTGTACTTACGACATCAATCATTGTACAACCAGCCATTCCAAGCAGTAGCATCTCCATAGGTCTGACGCCTAAATTCTCCCCACCAATCTCAGGAGGTCCATCCATTACGACGGCATGGCCACTATCAGATTTACCAACCATCAACATCCCATCTATCCATTTAACAGAAATGTTCATTGAAAAAACTCCCTAAGTTGTTTGCCAGGATCAGGTTGCCTCATAAAAGCTTCACCAACCAAAAAGCCATAGACATTGTGTTCATGCATCAATGCCACGTGATCCCTGGATTTAATGCCTGATTCTGTAATCACAAGTTTATCATCACCAATTTCTCCAAGCAAGTCTATGGTAGTTTGTAGATCGACATCAAAATTACGAAGATTTCTATTGTTAATGCCGATCATTGGTAAGTCAATTCTAAGAGCACGCTTAAGCTCACCTAGGTCATGTACTTCAACCAAGACATCCATTGTTAAGGATATTGCAAGATCACTGAGCGATTTAATGTCTTCATCTTTTAAACAGGAAACGATGAGTAAAATACAATCAGCTCCTATCGCTCTTGATTCATAGACTTGATAGGGATGAATGATGAAATCTTTCCGTATCACTGGAATTGATACAGCGGCACGTGCTTTAATTAAATTCTGAGGATCTCCCTGAAAGAAATCTCGATCAGTTAATATAGAAAGGCAACTAGCACCTCCATTCTCATAACTTTTTGCTATCTCAACGGGATCAAAGTTTTCACACAATATACCCTTACTAGGTGAGGCTTTCTTGATTTCAGCAATAACAGCGCTCTGGCGATTATTGGCTTTTGTAGCCAGTGCATTATAAAAACCACGCGTTTTGTCGGCAAACTTAGTTAGTTCAGCCATCCTTTCTATCGAGACTCGACTGATTGATTCATCAATTTCTTCACGCTTTCTGGCAACGATTTGCTTTAATATGTCTGGTGTATTTTGAGTCATGGTTTGATTGAATTTGTAACAATGGTTATTTTAAACGAATATAATTTACTTTTATATTTAAGTCTTGGGTGAAGTTCGTGAGGTTATTAGATTTTCATGCTGGTATAGATCAACCATTTTTTTTGATTGCTGGACCCTGTGTTGTTGAGTCAGAGTCATTGGCAATAGAGAGTGCAAGTTACTTAAAAAAAATATGCGCTGAATTGGATATTAATTTTATTTATAAGTCTTCATTTGACAAAGCAAACCGCACCAGTGCAGATAGTTTTCGAGGCCTAGGCATCGAAGAGGGTCTTAGAATTTTGGAAAAAGTTAAAGCTGAGGTGGGTGTTTTTGTACTCACAGATGTGCATGAAGATACACCGCTTGATGAGGTCTCTTCGGTAGTAGATGTATTGCAGACACCAGCCTTTCTGGTTCGGCAAACAAATTTTGTTCAAAATGTGTGTAAACAAGGCCTACCCGTGAATATTAAAAAAGGTCAATTCCAGGCCCCATGGGACATGGATAATGTTGTTCAGAAAGCTAAGGCAACTGGCAATCAACAGATATTGATTTGTGATCGAGGTACTTCTTTTGGCTACAACACATTGATTTCGGATATGAGAGGTTTGTCTAGCATGAGGTCGACAAATTGCCCCGTTGTATTTGATGCAACGCATTCTGTTCAAGAACCTGGTGGCCAAGGTGACAGCTCAGGAGGACAGAGAGAAATGGTTCCTGTTCTCGCAAGGGCAGCTGTTGCCGCTGGTGTTTCTGGGATTTTTATGGAAACTCATCCTAATCCATCTATTGCTAAAAGTGATGGATTAAACTCTATGCCAATGAATCAAATATCGGCTTTACTTAAAACACTCAAAGAGATTGACAAGATTACAAAAAATAATAGCTTTATAGAGGATTCTTTAAATGACTAAAATTGCAATAAACGGCTCAAATGGGCGAATGGGGCGAGCTTTAATAAGGGCTGTTAAACTTAACCCCAATGTTTCACAAGGCTCGATACTCAATAGAGAATATGATATAAAAAAAGCGCTCAAAGATTTCGACGTTTTGGTAGATTTCACTCGACCCGAGGCAACACTAGATGCTTTGTCAATTTGTCAGAATGCAGGTAAAGCAATGGTTATCGGGACAACGGGCTTTAGTGATGATGCTCTTAAGGTCATCGACCAAGCATCAAGCGATATACCGATTGTGTTTGCGCCGAATATGAGTATTGGGGTGAATTTGACTCTTAAACTCCTAGAGACAACAGCAAAGGTAATTGGCACTGATTCAAATATTGAAATTGTAGAGGCTCATCATCGTCACAAGGTTGATTCTCCTTCTGGTACTGCACTTAAAATGGGTGAGGTCATTGCCAATGCACTTGGTAGAGATTTATCCGAATGTGCAGTGTTTGGGCGTGAAGGTACAGAAGAGCCTAGGGATAGACAAACTATTGGTTTTTCTTCTATCAGGGGTGGTGATGTTGTTGGTGAACATACAGTTACCTTTTTTATGGAAGGGGAGCGTGTTGAAATCACTCACAAGGCCTCATCTCGGATGACCTACGCTAACGGAGCTGTGAAAGCTTGTCAATGGCTAACTAATCAAGAAAATGGACTATATTCAATGCAAGACGTATTAGATCTTTAAAGGATGCAAATGTTATATGCAATTATTTCACAGGACGTAGAAAATAGCCTAGAAAGAAGAATTGAGGCACGTCCTGAGCATATCGACCGATTGAATAAATTAAAAGATGAAGGTCGACTTATTTTGGCTGGTCCTCATCCAGCTATTGATAACAATGAACC
Source organism: gamma proteobacterium SCGC AB-629-P17 (assembly GCA_000372785.1). Classification (GTDB taxonomy): domain Bacteria; phylum Pseudomonadota; class Gammaproteobacteria; order PS1; family Pseudothioglobaceae; genus Pseudothioglobus. The sequence continues at coordinate 32,735 of KB889824.1, forward strand.
CGGTGAGGCAGGCTTTACGGGTTCATTGGTTGTTGCAGAGTTTGAAGATCTGAAGGATGCTAGAGATTGGGCTGATGCTGACCCTTATGTTGCTGCAGGAGTTTATTCAAGTGTAGTGGTTAAAACTTTTAAGAAAGTCTTGCCCTAAATTGAGAAGTATAGACAATAAGAAACAAAGTATACTTTTTGCACTTTTTCTTATAACGACTGAAGACTAGGATTTAATAAATGATTACAGTTAAGAATTTATCAAAACATTTTGGTGGCATCAAGGCTGTTGATGGTGTTGATTTACATATCGACCGAGGTTCTATTACCGGTTTGGTTGGTCCTAATGGTGCTGGAAAAACCACGATGTTTAACTTAATTGCGGGTCTATACCAGCCAACAGAAGGCGAAATCATCCTTGATGGTGAAGATATTACCGATTTAACTTCTCATCAACTGTTTCACAAGGGATTATTGAGGACATTTCAAATTGCGCATGAATTTCCAACCCTCAGTGTGTTAGAGAATTTAATGATGGTTCCTGCCAATCAGTTGGGTGAACATTTGATAAACACCTGGCTCAAGCGCAAACAAATCCAAGAAGAAGAAAAAGCTCTACAAGAAAAAGCAGAAGGTGTCATTGACTTTTTGAATATCAGTCATTTAAAGAATGAAAGGGCAGAAAACCTTTCTGGGGGTCAGAAGAAATTACTCGAGTTGGCTCGTACAATGATGGTTGACGCGAAGGTGGTACTTTTAGACGAGGTCGGTGCAGGAGTGAATCGTACACTATTGAAGCAGATTGGAGATGCCATCTTAAGACTCAATTCAGAAAGAGGTTACACCTTTTGTATGATTGAACATGATATGGACTTTATTTCCAGGTTGTGCAATCCAGTAGTTGTTCTAGCCGAAGGACAAATTCTGACCATAGGCACTCCAGATGAAATTAAAAGTAGTGATGCAGTAATCGATGCCTATTTAGGCAAAGGTCTGAGAACTGAGGTTTCTGCATAGTGGCTTATCTAGAAGGAACCAATTTGGTAGCCGCTTATGGTGTAGTACCGATATTGCATGAATGTTCCGTTGAAGTTGAAAGGGGAGAGCTTGCAGTAATTGTAGGTCCAAATGGTGCTGGCAAGTCTACCGTAATGAGAGTGCTTCTAGGTATGCTGGAAGCGACAGCTGGCGAAGTTAAATTAGATGGTCAAGATATATCAATGCTTTCAACCCAAGAAAGGATTAACCATGGTCTTGCATTTGTTCCTCAAACAAAAAACGTATTTCCATCAATGACGGTTGAAGAGAATCTTGAGATGGGTGGATTTATAAGATTGGATGATATAAGCAAAACAATTGAAGAGGTATATTCTCTTTTCCCTATCCTTTATGAGAAGCGCAAACAACTTGCAGAAGAGCTTTCGGGTGGACAAAGACAACAGGTTGCTTTTGGAAGAGCTATGATGACTCAGCCTTCTGTAATGCTTCTAGATGAGCCTACGGCAGGAGTATCACCAATTGTTATGGATGAAATTTTTTCTAATATTCTAGATGTTAAAAATGCTGGTATGGCGGTTCTTATGGTTGAACAGAATGCCCAACAGGCACTCAATATAGCTGATAAGGGTTATGTTTTGGTATCCGGTCGTAATGAACATACTGGAACGGGTTGTGAATTGATTAATGACCCTGAAGTTAGAAAGAAATTTTTAGGAGGTTGAATGTCTGACTCTATCGATATCATTAACGCCTTTGCCCTGTTGACAAACTTCGTCCTTCTCCCGGCGCTTTCATACGGTTCACAATTGGCACTAGGAGCTTTGGCGGTGACTTTAGTATATTCAATTTTGAGGTTTTCCAATTTTGCCCAAGGTGACAGTATGGCCTTTGGAACAATGATTGTTATATTGCTTACTGGTTTTATGATTGGCAAGGGTTGGACAATTACTGGAATTCCAACTGCTCTCTTAGTAATTCCTATTGCGATAATTGGGACTTCAATCTATATGCTTACAATGGACAGGTTGGTTTACAGGCACTATCGCAGAATAAAGGTTAAGCAGAATATTGTCGGTATTACAGCATCAATAGGCGTTATGTTTATTACGGGCGGTATAGTTAGGTTTATATTAGGAGCTGCTCCACAAAGATTTGAAGATGGTGAGAGATTTATTTTTTCTGTAAGAGAATTCAAGGCTTTTACTGGACTTGAGCAGGGAATTGCACTGAAAACATCTCAATTTTTAACCATAACTATTGCTATATTACTTGTTGCTTTTCTATTTTATTTTTTACAAAAAACTAAAACTGGAAAAGCTATGCGTGCTTATTCAGATAATACAGAGTTGGCTCTTCTCTCTGGTATTGACCCGGATAAGGTGGTTCAAATAACCTGGTTACTGGTCGCAGCTCTTACTACAATAGCTGGTGCACTTTATGGGCTTGATAAAGGCTTTGCACCGCAGCAATATCATTTATTGCTTTTACCAATTTTTGCCTCGGTCATCGTAGGCGGTATTGGGTCACCATTGGGGGCAATAGCGGGTGCCTTTTTGGTCTCATTTTCTGAGGTACTGCTTACTTACGCCTATAAGAAGTTTTTAATATATTTGTTGCCACTTTCTATGCATCCTAATTCCTTGGTTCAGCTTATTGGAACTGAGTATAAATATGCAATATCTTTTGTTATTTTGGTAACTGTTCTCTTAATTAGGCCTACAGGATTACTTAAAGGCAAGGTGATAGTCGGTGATTAATTTTAATAATATATGGCAGTCTTATAAAACCATAATTAGTTTTACAATTATGGGTTTGGTACTTCTATTTGTTGGGTTGAACCAATCATGGGCTTTGGTACTTGGCATTATTAACTTATCTTTGATTTCAGCTATTATGGCTCTGGGTGTAAATATTCAATGGGGTTATGCAGGTCTTTTTAATGTAGGAATCATGGGTTTTTCTGCTCTAGGTGGCGTCAGTGTAGTTTTGATAGCTCAGCAGCCTGTTCCCGAAGCTATTAATGCGGGTGGTTTAAAAATGTTATTTGCCCTAGCTCTTGGTGCTATCACTATTGTCACTGGAGTAGTGCTTAATAAGAAAGGCTTTAATAAATGGTTAATAGCCCCAATAGTCGTTATTGGTTATCTATTTGCGAGGCATTATTTTTCTGAAGCTTCAGATGTAATTGAAAAAGTAGATCCAGCTATTACAGGCTATTTGGGTGGATTTGGTCTTCCAATTGCTTTCTCATGGATAGTTGGTGGCTTGGCTGCTGCAGGAGCTGCTTGGTGGATTGGAAAGATTACTTTAAGTTTAAGGACGGATTATCTTGCAATTGCAACCTTAGGTATTTCTGAAATTATTCTTTATGTTGTTAAAAATGAAGACTGGTTTGTTCGTGGTGTTAAAAATGTTGCTGGACTTCCTAGACCTGTCCCTTACGAAGTTGATATGCAAAAGTCTGAATGGCTACAAAATATTGTTGCCTGGATTCATCGCTCAGACCTAGAATTATTGACTCAATCAGATCAAGTTGCTCAGTTAAGCGAGTATGTTAGAGGGGCATCAGTCGTTTTTGTTAAACTTTGTTATTCAGGCTTATTTGTATTAATTTTAGTAGCTTTGATTGTGCTTTCCAATCTTGCTTTAAACTCTCCATGGGGCAGAAAAGTCAGAGCTATAAGGGATAATGAGGTTGCTGCTTCGGCTATGGGTAAAAACATCACTCGTCAGCATCTTCAAATTTTTGTTATTGGTTCTGCAATTGTAGGAATTGCCGGTGCTTTATTGGTGACTTATCAAGGAATATTCATTCCCACTGCTTACGTGCCCCTCAGGTTTACTTTTTTGATATGGGTAATGGTTATTCTTGGAGGCTCAGGTAATAATTTGGGATCTGTTTTGGGTGCATTTATAATCTGGTTTATATGGATTCAGTCTGGCCCAATGGGACTTTGGGCTGTTGAAATGATTGGTAGTTTCACTCAGGAAGGAAATACTATAACAGAGTTCTTAGAAGCTCGAGTTCACTATTTGAGGCTTGTCTTTATGGGTAGCATATTGCTTTTCATAATGAGATTTTCTCCTCGTGGCATCCTACCGGAGAAAAATAAAGAGTTATAAACTAACTAAAATTTAGCTTAAAAGATATACTACAGTTAGGTTTAGTTCATTTTTTTTTCTAATATTTTTAACACAAAGTGTAAGAAACTGTTTATCATTAGGCTGAATCCCATAGGAAATGCGCTTCAATTATATAATTGAGCGTGGGGAATCTTTTTTTTAAAACAGGAGAGAAAATGAAAAGTTATTTAAAAACAACGGCTGGCTTAGTATTGTCAGCGACTATGGCAACTGCTTCTGCTGTCAATGTTGGTGAACTTCAAGGATTTACAGGTCCACTTGAATCAATGATAGGGCCAATGTCTGGTGGTGCAAACCTAGCAGTCACAGAAGCGAATGCTTCTGGCAATTACCTTCAAGGTACTATTACTGTTGTTCAGGGAGATTCAGTGTGTATTGATGCCGCTGTTGCAATTGCTGAGGCGACACGCCTGATTAATGATGAAAGTGTTATGGCTATTATGGGTCCTAACTGCTCGGGTAATACTGGTGCAGTTATAACCAATGTGTTAGTACCTAATGGTGTTGTTGCAATTTCACCATCAGCTACTTCACCTGCCTTAACTACTCTTGAAGATGGCGGATGGTTCTTTAGAACTGCGCCTTCAGATGCTAGACAGGGTCCAGTGCTTGCAAATATTGCAATTTCTAGAGGACAAACTGATATGGCTGTAACGTATTCAAATAGTGATTATGGTAAAGGATTAGCTGATTCTTTCGTAACTGCTTATGAAGCTGCAGGTGGAACAGTTACTGTTATGGCAGGACATGAAGACGATAAAGCTGACTACTCTGCTGATGTCGCTGCATTGTCTGCAGGTGGTTCTTCTACTCTTGCAGTTCTTGGATATGCAGACACTGGTGGTAGAGGAATTATTGCTGCTTCAGAAGATACAGGTGCGTTTACTGACTATGTCTTTGGTGACGGCATGATTAGCGAAGTAACTTCAGGAGCGGTTGCAGATGGTTCATGGGGTACTTTACCTTCTCCAGATGCTGCTCTAGGCGCTAACTGGAAAGCAGTAGCTGAAGCAGGTGGCGTTGATGGTTCTGGCGTATTTTCTGCTGAATCTTATGACGCTATGGCTTTGATTATTCTGGCTTCTCAAGCTGCACGTTCAACAGACAGAGCTGCAATACAAGCAGAAGTAATGAATGTTGCTAACGCTCCAGGTAATACATGTAGTGCTGGTGATTTAGGTACTTGCCTGAAATGGATTTCAGGTGGCTTACCTGTTGACTATGTTGGCGCTACTGGCGTTGAGCTAGATGCAGGTGGTACAGCTAACGGCTCATATGCTGAGCGTGAAGTTATTGGTGGTGTTTTTACTGATGTAAAGATCCATAAATAATAAGCTTTAAATATCTATGAAAAAGCCCATCCTTTGGATGGGCTTTTTTTTTGTCATTAAACTTATTTAATTAATGTTTGTAGTAAGGCATGAATATACAACTTGAAATTTCAAAAGTATTATAATAGCTTTAGAGTTATTAGGATAAGGATTGAAAATGAGCAAGGATGAACTATGGGATAGCGTGAAAAAAGCTGCTAAGTCTTCGCTTGATCGGTTTGATAATCTAGATAAAAACTACATTTTTTATCTAGAGGAAATGGTGACCCCCAAGTTACTTACGATTTTCTATTGGATACTATTGTTTGCTTTTATAACAAAAGGTATTGGGGATATATTTGAGGGTGATTTCTGGCGTGGTTTGGTTTGGGTTGTTGGTGGTTCTCTTGCATCACGGGTAGCCTGTGAGCTTGTCGTTGTCCTGTTTCGTATTAATGAAACCTTGCATGTCATCAGTGACAACACTCAAGATCTTGATAGCTCCAGCAATAATGATTCTGATAAAAAATATTACAAACGATAGATTTCTAAGTAACCCTCCCTTTAATCTTCAATAACCAACCGTTTCTTTATAGAAGGAAGAATTCATGAATAGGGGTATTGTTCTTATCATATCAGGTTATCTTCTTTGGGGTTTATTTCCTATTTATTGGGCGTTATTAAATCATGTGAACCCTTCAGAAGTTCTACTTCACAGAGTGGTTTGGGCTGTGCCTATTCTTTTTGTAATCGTCTACTTGAAATCAAGTTGGCATACTAATTTCAAGGAATCTATCAGCTCTCGTAAAGAGTTACTTTTCTTGTTGTTGACAGCTACTCTTATAACCATTAATTGGGGAGCTTACATTGTTGCCGTAAACCTTGGAAGAGTAGTTGAGGGTTCTATGGGTTACTTTCTGGCACCGGTCATAAGCATGATAGGAGGTTATATTTTTTTCCATGAAAGAATTTCCAGATTGAAGCAGTTGTCAGCTCTGTTTGCATCAGTAGGAGCTTTGTATTATGTGTTTAGTAGTGACTCCTTTCCATGGTTAGGCTTTGTCCTTGGAGTCAGTTTCGCTTTCTACGGGCTTGCGAGAAAAGCAATGGTTACTTCAGCAGTGCCTGGCCTTTATATAGAAACTTTATTACTTTTACCAGTAGCATTTATATTCACAATATGGATGTATTTTTCTCAAGAGATCTCTTTTCTTAATGTCAATTTAACTACTGATGTTTTATTAATCTTGGCGGGCCTTGTTACTGTTGTTCCTTTAGCACTTTTTACTATTGGAGCAAAACTGCTGCCTATGACAACAGTGGGTATACTTTTTTTTCTTACCCCTACAATTCAATTTTTAGTTGGCTATTTATTGCACGACGAGCCAGTTAACGTTGACCAACTAATTGGATTTGTTGGTGTATGGATTGGTCTTGCACTCTATTGCTATGCTTTGAATAGAAAAGCGTGATAGTATAGTATTTTTAGTTTTATTAAATATATCGACTCATCTTGACCCTATGTTAGGATACGAGCGTTTCTGGTTGGTGTAATTTGAATCACCAGAGTGGTTTATTTTGATATTTCCTGGGGAAACTTTTTGCAAAATACTGACAGCATGCATCCAACAGTTTTTAATGCACTGCATACCACTAACCAAGAAGAGTTAGAAGAGCTTTATAGGGTTTGGGCTGACAATTACGACCATGATGTTGTTGAAGTAATTGGCTATGTTGGTCACTCGAAAACTACCGAACTATTACTTAAATATGTAGACGATTCCAAAGCGAAAATACTTGATGCTGGATGTGGTACTGGGCTTGTAGGTGAAATACTTCACGAGAAAAAATTTAAAAATATTGTAGGAGTTGACTTTTCTCAGCCAATGCTTGACCAGGCTTTGGAGAAAAACGTGTATCTATCTCTTGGTTTGGCTGACTTGACTGAAAAACTCACATTTAAAGATAATGCTTTTGATGCAATTGTTTGTGCTGGAACATTTACCTGTGGTCATGTTGGACCTGAAGCACTTTCAGAGATGCTTCGTGTCACCAAAACTGGTGGATATATTAGCTTTACTGTTCGAGACCAGGAATGGGATCGTTTGCCTTATGAAAAAACTATCAAAGAACTGGAAGAAAAGAATTTGTGGCGCTGTTTAGAGCGCTTTACTACAGACTATAACGTTGTTGAAGGCGTGAATTGTCAGTTGTGTTTATATGAGGTAACCGCTTAATTTAAATAATTAAATCAAGATATCAATGTCGATTTCAAACCAAAATAAAGCCTATTTTTTTGCAGCTATTGCTATTTTTTTCTGGTCCACAGTAGCCACAGCCTTTAAGCTTTCACTAAAATATTTGGAGCCTGTTCAGTTGGTTTTTTATGCAACCATTTTTTCAGTCTTAGCTCTTTTCTTGATTCTTCTTTTTCAAGGAAAATTAAAACTGATTCGACGCTTTACAATAGAGGATTTGTTGCACTGTGCTCTTCTAGCAATCTTAAATCCCTTTCTTTACTACATTATTCTATTTAAAGCTTACGATATATTGCCTGCACAAGAAGCTATGGCAATAAATTATAGTTGGGTAGTGATGATGGTTATTTTATCGATCCCGATTCTAAAACAAAGAACTGGTATGAAGGCATTTCTCTCAATCATCGTCAGTTATATTGGTGTGATTGTTATTGCTACTAATGGCGATCTTTTGTCACTACAATTTGATAACCCGAGAGGTGTTATTTATGCTTTGATAACAACCGTAATTTGGGCGCTGTTTTGGTTGTTCAATACAAGACACAAAAATGACACCGTGGTTAGTTTGTTTTTAATTTTTCTGTTTAGTCTGCCTTTTATTGCCCTTGTTGTTCTCTTTAGTTCTACATTTGTGATTCCTTCAGTGAATGGTTTTATTGGCGCCGCTTACGTTGGACTCTTTGAGATGGGGATTACATTTGTTGTTTGGCAATCAGCTTTGAGGATGACCCCGAATGTCGCAAAAGTTACTAGCTTGGTATTTATTACCCCATTTTTGTCGTTATTAATTATCCAGTTGCTCCTTAGAGAGGTTGTATTGACTTCAACAGTTGTTGGTGTTGTGATCATTATTTCTGGATTATTATTGCAAAAGTTTTTCACTAAACGAAACACTAAACTTAGTTAATTAGATGGTTCTTGATTTGAATTCTCTTATGGGTATATACTGAGTTCAAATTTATACGGAAAATAACCATGGGCATAGAAGAAATAGCAAAAAAAAATAATTCAAATGACCTCGAGGCCGGGTTTCAGATTTTGGATGATTTTCAGAGATTTGATCAGAAAAATGATGTTTTTCGTCGAGCTTGGTGGGATGATTCTATTAAAAGTGAAAAAACCAAGCTATTCTACGAAACCTATCGTGAGCCATTAAAAACTTGGCGCAAAGCAGACGGCTATACACAAAAAGACTATGCCCTAAGGAATGCTGCCTGGCATGTGAGCGATCTCTTAACTGAAATTAATAAAGATGACGATCGAAGGGAGGGGTTTTCAGATGCATTTACCCTGCAAACTGCAGTTGCAGATAAACAAATCGATATGGGGACAGAACAACAGGCGAGCGATGAAATTAAGAAAATAGCACTAGAATTCGGAGCTGGCCTTGTGGGCATCACAAACTACGACAATCGTTGGGAATATAGTAGGAAATTTAGCGATATGAGTGCAACTTCTAGGCCTGCTGAAATTCCTGATACTTTAAATAATGTTATCGTTGTTGCGCAACCTATGGACTATGAATTGGTTAGAACGGTGCCCTCTGCTCTGAGCGGTTCCGCAACAGGGCTTGGGTATTCTTATGATGCTCTTGTTGTAATTTCGCTAGCGCAATACATACGCAATCTTGGATATGAAGCAATAGGTAGCATGAATGATACATCCTTGGCGATTCCTTATGCTATTAAGGCTGGCCTGGGTGAATACGGCAGACACGGTTTGTTAATCACTCCGAAGTACGGCCCTCGAATCCGTTTGGGAAAAGTCTACACAAATTTGCCCTTAGCTCACGATCGGCCCATTAGGTTCGGTGTCAAGGAGTTCTGTGAAATCTGCAGACGCTGTACTAAGGGCTGTCCTGTAAAGGCTATTCCAGATGATTCGCCATCAAACATCACTTACAACCAGTCAAATATTCGCGGCGTTAGTAAATGGTCTGTAGATGGTGAAAAATGTTTTGGTTTTTGGGCGGCACAAAACACCGATTGTTCCATCTGTATACGTGTATGTCCTTACAACAAAGACTATTCTCGCTGGATTCATAGATTAGGTCTCCGACTTGCCGGCACAGGATTACGCCATTTTATGCTTTGGCTGGATGTTAAGTTAGGCTATGGAGAACGGCAAAAGTCCTCGCTGTGGTGGCAAGGAGCTCGAGAAAAACTCCTAGCTGGATATGCAAAAATCTTTTTTAAAAAATAAATTGGCTGAAAAGTTTTTTCTGAATTTAAATTAAGTTAGGAAATACTACAATATTTCACAAGCCTCTTCAAAATCTAAACGAGGAGACCTTGGGTTGACCTTAGTGTCGTCGCCATAACCAATACCACAGATGAAGAGCGATTTAACTTTTTCATTGGGGAAGAATTCTTGGTTTAGTTTTTCTTTATTAAAGCCGATCATCGGTCCACAATCAAGGCCAATCGAACGAGCTGCAATGATAAAGTATGCGCCCTGAAGTGTAGCGTTTAGTTCAGCTGTAGACTTGATTTTTTGCTCTTTCCCTTCATACCAAGATTTAGCGTTAGTATGAGGAAAAAGGTATGGTAGTTTTTCGTAGAAATCAATGTCATAACTAATAATTGCCACGGCAGGTGCACTCATCGATTTATTGATATTTCCAGTATCCAAATAAGGCTTGAGTCTTTCTTTGGCTTCTTGAGTGCGAATAAATGTAAAGCGAGCTGGGCAAGAATTAGCGGAAGTGGGGCCAAACTTCAGTAAATCATAAAGTTGGTGGATTTGCTCATCAGTGATATCTTTGTACAACCAACCGTTTTGACTTCTGGCCTTTGTAAACAGTGTTTCTATACTTGAATTTGAAAGCATATACTGTATCCTTTAATATTAGTTAAACTTAACCTTGATTATAAGTTCTTTTGAATAACAATAATTGTTCAAGAATAAGTTTTTAAAATAATGATATGGAAAATTGTATTTTTTGTTCTATAGTAAATGGTGACATTCCTGCTGATAAGCTTTATGAGGATGATGCTGTCCTTGCATTTAAGGATGTTAACGCGCAAGCGCCAGAACATTTTTTGGTGATACCTAAGGAGCATATATCCACCCCTAACGATGCTACAGATGAAGCGTTATTAGGAAAGCTTAGTATAACGGCATCAGAAATTGCCAAAGATCGTGGCTTTGCTGAGCAAGGTTATCGACTCGTTATGAATTGCAATAGCGATGGTTGCCAGAGTGTTTTTCATATTCACCTGCATGAAAAACATTAGCTACACGCAATTTATAGTGTGCAGATAGCTCACTTATTTTTTCAAGAACGGTAGCTAAGTGGCGCTTAGGTATGGTTCCATCCATACAGTAATAATCTGGTGATAGTCTTCCTACAGAAGGGAAAGCGGCCTTGCGTCCTTTCCAAAAAAGTAAACGCTCATCTTCATTTTCTGAGACCCTTGTAGTGGTCGCATTTGAAAGCAAGCCGAGAACCTTATCCAAGTCTTCATTTACTGAATCTATATCTCCATCAAGTTCGCAAAGCAGAAGCGCTTGAGCATCTAAAGGGTAACCTGGATGTGCAAAAGCTTCGGAAGCCTCTATTGCAAATTTATCCATCATCTCGAGACCAGAAGGTATGATGCCGTTCTTTATAATTTCAGCCACCGTATCGGCACAATCTCTAACACTACTAAAGCCAGCCATAACGAGTCTAGCAAGTTCAGGTTTTGGAGTTAACTTCACAGTAATCTCTGTTAACACACCTAGTAAGCCTTCTGAGCCGTTCATTAATGCCAACAAACCAATACCTTCATCTTTTCGAGTTAACAATAACTCTTCACCATCAATGGTCAGCATTTTAATTGCCTCCACGTTTTGAACTGTGAGACCATACTTCAAACAGTGGACACCGCCAGAGTTCTCAGCAACATTACCTCCAATGGTGCAGGCAATTTGAGAAGATGGGTCGGGCGCATAATAAAGATCAAACTCGTCAGCCGCTTCGCTAATTGCTAAATTGCGAACCCCTGGTTCCACAACTGCTATTTTTTCTTCCTCATCAATTGAAATAATTTGAGTAAGTTTTGAAAGTCCTAAGACTACTGAGCCTTCGAGTGGCGTTGCACCTCCTGAAAGGCCTGTTCCTGCACCTCTTGTTACAACAGGTGTCTTGTTTTTTCGACAAATCTCTAATACCTTCTTAATTTGATCAATATTGTTTGGTAAAACCACGGCAAGTGGTTCTTGCTTATAAACACTCAGACCATCACATTCAAATGGGCGAGTATTTTCTGAACCGGAGATAACAGTATTTTTTGGTAAAGCTCGTTTTAATTGACTTAAGGTAGACATAAATTTGAAGTAATAAAAAGTTAAAGCACCCTGGTTAGTTTAATTCAAGCCGTTATGAATATAATTACTTGCGACTAACCAAATATCTAAGATAATACTTGCAGTTGAACACATTATAATGTGTTCTAATTTTTAATTTCTCACAAAAAAATATGCAATCATTTACTCCACCAATCAGAACACTCATGGGACCAGGTCCCTCAGTTGTTCACCCTAGAATTTTAGATGCCATGGCTAGACCTACAATAGGACATTTAGACCCTGCCTTTGTTGACATGATGGATGAAGTTAAAGAAATGCTGAAATATGCATTCAAGACTGAAAATGCACTGACTATGCCTGTCTCTGCTCCTGGATCAGCCGGCATGGAAACATGCTTTGTAAACCTTGTGGAGCCGGGTGATAAGGTTGTCGTTTGTATCAATGGTGTGTTTGGACTGCGAATGAAAGAAAATGTCACTCGTCTTGGTGGTGAAGCGGTTGTCGTTGAAGATGATTGGGGTACTGCTGTTAGTCCTGAAAAAGTGGAACAGGCATTAGTTGATAATCCTGATACTAAAATTGTTGCATTTGTTCATGCAGAAACTTCAACAGGAGCGCTTTCTGATGCTAAAACTCTCTGTCAGATTGCCAATCAATACAGCTGCATCAATATCGTTGATGCCGTAACTTCATTGGCAGGCTCAGAATTAAGGGTTGATGATTGGGGAATAGACGCCATCTATTCGGGATCTCAGAAGTGCTTATCAGCAATGCCTGGGTTATCGCCTATTAGTTTTAGCGAAAGGGCAATTGAAAAGTTGACGAATCGAAAGACACCAGTAACAAGTTGGTTTCTAGATCTCAATTTGGTGATGGGTTATTGGGGTAAAGGCGCAAAACGTGCATATCATCACACCGCACCAGTCAACACCTTGTATGGACTACATGAATCTTTGGTGATGTTAACCGAGGAAGGAGTTGAAAATTCTTGGAATCGTCACCAACAAAACCACATACTCCTAAGAGATGGTCTTAATAACCTAGGAATCGATTACTTAGTCGACGAAGCTAGTAGACTGCCTCAACTGAACAGTGTACTAATTCCTCAAGATCAAGATGACTTAGGAGTTCGCTCTTCATTACTGAAGAACTACAACATTGACATTGGAGCAGGTCTGGGTCCACTTGAAGGCAAGATATGGAGAATTGGATTAATGGGACACACTTCAAGAAAGGAAAATATTGAACTTTTACTGTCAGCACTTAAAGAAACACTATAAAAAAGGCGGCTTCTAAGCCGCCTTTTTTTTAAAAGAAAATCTAACTAGTCTTTAATTTTTGCCAACAACTCTTCTTCAGTTTCAACTCTGTCAGGATCAGGAAGACAGCAGTCTACTGGGCATACTTCGACACATTGTGGGGTATCAAAATGACCAACACATTCTGTACACAGGTCTCCGTCAATCTCATAGATTTCCTCACCCATATAGATTGCTTCATTCGGGCATTCTGGCACACAAACATCGCAATTAATGCATTCATCAGTAATTAATAAAGACATAATATCCCCAACTTAAATAATCATACTAGCACAACTTTATAATAGTTGTGGTTATCCCATATTACAGCGAACTTATTTTAACTTATCAATACTACTATAATAATGATTTTGGGTATCATTATTGATTTTCTTTTTAGGGTTATTATGAGAGCACTTTTAATTATTTTTTCTTTATTGTTTTCTTCACTCTCATTTGCCGCTCTTGATAATGGTATTTATGCCCTCATAAAAACTAATAAAGGTGAGATTATTGTTGAATTAGCTTATGAAAAGGCACCACTTACTGTCATTAACTTTATAGCGCTCTCGGAAGGCAGTAAGGAGAGCAACAAAGAGCCTGGAATACCTTTTTATGATGGCATAATATTTCACCGAGTTATCGACGACTTCATGATACAAGGTGGAGACCCACAGGGAGATGGCAGAGGTGGTCCAGGTTATCAGTTTGTTGACGAGTTTAGTGACTTGAAACATGACCAGCCTGGTGTCCTATCTATGGCCAACTCAGGACCTAATACAAATGGTTCACAATTTTTTATTACCCATGTACCTACGCCTTGGCTGGATGGAAAGCATAGTGTTTTTGGTCTTGTCGCTGAAGGCATAAGTGTTGTTAACTTAATTGAGCAAGGTGATGTTATTGAAAGCATATCTATTGAGCGTATTGGTGATCAAGCGAACCAATTTGTTGCTGATGAAGCATCATTTCAAGAACAAATTGAAAAAGTTAATGCAAACTTAAAGGCAAAACAAGAGTTACGTGAAAAAGAATTTGAAAATTATGTCACTACTTCTTATCCTGGGGTTAAGAAGAGCAATTTAGGTTACTTCACAACGGTCTACAAATTGGGTAACGATAAGCAACCTAATGACGGGCAAGTTGTTTCTGTAGATGTATCATTTAAAATTGATAATGGTCAAATCTTGCGTGAAGCTGGAAGTCCAATCGAGTTCATTCTCGGAAGTGGACAAATCATCAGCTTTATTGACAATAATATCAGAGATATGTCAATTGGTGAAGGCCGAACAATAATTGTTACTTATGAGTCCATATTTGGTGAAGATTCTAGTGGTGACATACCTCAAGATTCAATTCTTATTTTTGAACTAGAACTTCTTTCCGTCGAGGATAACTAAAAATGTTTCTTGAACTAATTAGCTTTCTCACTTCTCTAGATACTGGCTTTAATGTACTTAGCTATTTAACGGTAAGAGCTGTGTTCGCAATGATAACCGCACTTCTTACTACCCTTTTCCTTGGAAAATGGATTATTTCCAAGCTACAGCAATATCAAATCGGTCAAGTCATACGTGGAGATGGTCCAGAATCACACCACAAAAAAACCGGAACACCTACTATGGGAGGACTACTTATCCTTTTCACATTTACCACCAGTATGATCATCTGGGGTGACTGGAGGAATCCTTATCTGTGGATAGTACTAACTACAGCTTTCATTTTTAGCCTAATCGGATTTTTTGATGACTATCTAAAACTTAAAAGACAAAGTTCAAATGGATTGAGTGGTAGACAAAAACTTGTTGCTCAATCAATCGGGTCAATCTTAATCGGAAGTTGGTTGATCGGACTGGAGTCTTCTAGCATAACAACTCAACTCCTAATACCGTTTTTTAAAGATAGTGTCATTGAATTAGGAGTTGTCGGCTTTTTGGTATTGTGCTATTTCGTTATTGTTGGTAGTTCAAATGCTGTAAACCTCACTGATGGTTTGGACGGTTTGGCCATTATGCCTGTGATTCTCATTAGTGGTGGTTTGGCAATTTTTGCATATATAGGAGGCAATTACAATTTTTCTGAATACCTTAACATGCCCTTTATGCCAGGCACAGGAGAGTTGTTTGTTATTTGTGCGGCACTGATAGGATCTGGTCTTGCATTTCTATGGTTTAACAGCTATCCGGCGGAAATATTTATGGGTGATGTCGGTTCACTCTCATTGGGCGCTATTTTGGCCGTTATTGCAATTATCGTTAGACAAGAAATTTTGTTTTTCATAATGGGTGGCGTTTTTGTTGCAGAAACTTTCTCAGTAATCCTTCAAGTTGGATACTATAGGCACACCAAGAAAAGACTTTTCTTGATGGCTCCGATACATCATCACTTTGAAGAAAAAGGCCTTCACGAATCAAAAATCATTGTACGGGCCTGGATAATTACTTTAATTCTAATTCTAATTAGCCTAGCCAGCATCAAGATTCGATAACTCAGATAGTTTGGCACTGTAAAATACTCGCCCATGAGCATAAAATCAGATAAATGGATTCGCCAAATGTCCCTTGAAAAGGAGATGATTCAACCCTTTGAATCNAACCAACTTCGCCACATTAACGATAAAAAAATTATTTCTTACGGAACCTCAAGTTACGGTTATGATGTTCGCTGTTCTACTGAATTCAAGATATTTACCAACATCAATCACAACATTGTCGACCCAAAAGACTTTGACGCTCAAAGTTTTGTCGAAATAGATGCTGACGAATGCATTATCCCGCCCAACTCGTTTGCTTTAGCAAGAACCGTTGAGTATTTTAAAATACCTCGCTCCACGCTCGTTATCTGTCTAGGTAAGTCAACCTATGCGAGGTGTGGCATTATTGTCAATGTAACCCCTTTAGAGCCAGAATGGGAAGGTCATGTCACCCTAGAGTTCTCTAACACCACCCCTTTGCCTGCAAAAATATATGCCAACGAGGGTGTCGCCCAGATGCTCTTTTTTGAGTCAGATGAAGAGTGCGAAACCTCCTACAAAGATAGGGACGGAAAATACCAAGGACAGACTGGCGTCACTCTACCTAAGGCTTAACTCATATGTCAGAAATTTCAAAACGTCGCACCTTTGCGATCATTTCTCACCCTGATGCTGGAAAGACAACTGTTACCGAAAAACTTTTGCTTTATGGTGGCGCAATTAAAACTGCTGGAAGCGTAAAAGCTAGAAAAGCTGCCAGCCATGCAACCAGTGACTGGATGGAAATGGAAAAAGAAAGAGGTATCTCTGTCACTTCCTCTGTTATGCAGTTTCCTTATAATAACCACGTCATTAATCTTTTAGACACCCCTGGTCACGAAGACTTCTCTGAGGACACCTACCGGACCCTTACGGCTGTCGACTCTGCACTTATGGTTATCGACGTCGCCAAAGGTGTTGAACAGAGGACCATTAAGTTAATGGAAGTTTGTAGACTTCGTGACACACCGATCCTTACTTTCATCAACAAACTCGATCGTGAGGGTCGCGAGCCGATTGACTTGTTGGATGAGGTCGAATCGGTATTAGATATTGAGTGCTCACCAATTACCTGGCCAATTGGCATGGGCAAGGAATTCAAAGGGGTGGTTCATTTACTAGAAAACAAAGTCTATCTATTCGAAAGCGGTAAAAATGCAAAAATTGGTGACAATACAATTATTGAAGGCATCGACAATCCTGAACTTGATAAAACTCTTGGAGTTGATCTCTCCGCTTTGATTAGAGATGAAATTGAACTTATCCAAGGCACGACGAATCCCTTTCATCTAGAGAGTTTTCTTGAAGGTAGGCAGACACCTGTTTTCTTTGGTTCAGCCATAAATAACTTTGGTATACAAAACCTACTTAACGGTTTTATTGATTACGCACCAACCCCACAAGACCGTGAAAGTGACAATCGTAAGGTGTCTCCTGCTGAAGATAAACTGACTGGCTTTGTGTTTAAAATTCAAGCAAATATGGATCCCAAACACCACGACAGATTAGCTTTTATGCGCATTGTTAGTGGCGAATACAAGAAAGGAATGAAAGTCCTTCAAGTCTCTACTGGCAAGCAAATAAAAATAGCCAATGCTGTTACTTTTATGTCGCGAGAAAGGAGTTCAACAGAAACTGCTCATGCCGGAGATGTGATTGGTATTCACAACCATGGCGGGATTGGAATCGGCGATACTTTTACTCAAGGTGAGAAGATCAACTTTCAAGGTATCCCAAATTTTGCACCTGAGCTTTTTAGACGCGCACAACTCAAAGATCCACTCAAAGCAAAAGCACTCCAAAAAGGCCTTGACCAGCTCTCTGAAGAAGGAGCAACACAAGTATTTAGACCGATTTCAAACAATTCACAAATATTAGGGGCTGTAGGTATTTTGCAGTTCGATGTGGTCGCTCATCGTCTTAAATATGAATATGGCGTTGACTGTCAATTTGAATCAATCAGTGTGGCTACTGCAAGGTGGGTTAACGGGTCAGAGAGAGATCTTGAGCAACTTAAGATAAAAGCAGGCAACAATATCGCTATAGATAGTGCAGGAATGCTGTCTTATCTAGCACCCAGCATGGTTAACCTTCAACTAACAATGGAGCGTCACCCAAACTTGACCTTTAATGCTACCAGAGAGCATTAGCTAGTCTTCAACCAATGGCTTAACTACTTCAGCAATATCTTTCTTGTTTAGGTAACCCACCTCTGTGCCACTGGAGTCTTGAACCACTGCACATTCAGCATTGGAGCGCAATATTTCGCACAAAACGTTATCAATCGAGTCTTCTTCTTTGACCGTAATTTTGACTGCACCGTTGTCTGGTTTTTGGTCATTCATCACTGACTTAGCATGGAGAACATGGGAACGATTTACCTTTTTCACAAAGTCTCTCACATAGTCATCTGCAGGTGTCATAAGGATATCCTGGGAGGTTCCATGTTGCACCAATTCCCCGCCATTAAGAATGGCAATACGGTCACCAATCTTAAGGGCCTCATCTAAATCATGCGTAATAAATATAATGGTTTTATGGAGTTCTGTTTGAAGCTCCAAAAGCAGATCTTGCATATCACTTCGAATGAGAGGATCAAGTGCACTAAAGGCCTCGTCCATCATTAAGATTTCTGTATCACAGGTTAATGCTCTTGCCAATCCAACACGCTGCTGCATGCCTCCTGAAAGCTGTGAAGGATATCGGTCTTCATAACCAGTCAGACCTACACGATCAATCCATTTTTTTGCCCTCTGGTTTGCATCATCACCCTTTACTCCTTGCAAATGAATTCCAAGGCATATATTATCCATCACCGTTTTATGAGGTAATAAAGCAAAACTCTGAAAAACCATTGCCGTTTTTTGCTGTCTAAAGAGACGCAGTTTTTCAAGAGGCATCTTAATAACATCATCACCATCAATCATAATTGAACCTGAAGTGGGCTCAATAAGTCGATTAATGTGACGAATTAGTGTGGACTTTCCAGAACCTGAAAGACCCATAATAACTTCAATATTCTTGTTTACAAGGTCAAGATTGATATTACTCAAACCCAATACATGTTGGTGCTCTTTCAGGAGGTCATCCTTACCCATACCGTTATCAACATGCTTCAAAACGGAATTTGCCTTGGGTCCAAAAATCTTCGTCAAATTTGAAATTTTGATTTTTATATCTTGACTCATAATACATCTCCAGAACGATGTTTCTGAATTCGAGTTCCGAATGCCTGAGAAACTCTGTCAAATATAATTGCTAGGGCCACAATCGCAAGTCCGTTAAGCATGCCAAGTGAGAGGTATTGGTTTTGAACAGCCTGAAGTACCGGCAAACCTAAACCGGTCACACCAATCATTGAGGCAATCACAACCATTGATAAAGCCATCATAATTGTTTGATTTACACCTGCGAAAATATTTGGAAGCGCAAGCGGTATTTGTACCATAAATAAACGCTCCCTATAGGTTGCACCGAATGCGTCTGCTGCCTCCATAGCCTCCTTGTCAACTAAACGAATACCTAAATTTGTTAAACGGACGATGGGCGGCATTGCATAAATACAAACCGCAATCAGACCTGGTACCTTGCCGATACCTAGCATCATAACGACAGGTATTAGATAGACAAAGGAAGGAATCGTTTGCATGATGTCAAGAATTGGTGTAATCATTGCCTGAGCTCTATCAGACCGTGACATCCATACTCCAAGGGGTATCCCAATCGTGAGACATAAAAGGGTGGCAGTCGCTATCATAGTTACTGTAGAGATCATTGGAGTCCACATACCAAGGAATCCAATAGCAAAGAAACCTAGTATTACTCCCACTGTCACCTTCAAGCTTCTGGAACCAAGCCAAGCTAGTGCGCCCGCACCTAATAGAAAAACCGGCCAAGGTGTGGCAAGCAATAGCTGTTCAAATTGAGCTAAAAAGAATAATAAAGGGTCAAACATTGTTTCAATAGCATCTCCAAACTCTCTCGTAAAGTCCCTGAAGGCTGAGTCCACACAGATACGTGAATTCATCATCACTTCACGAGGTATTGATATAGCGTTATTGACAAACAAAGAAAAGTCAGATACGTTCGCTGCGTTAATTACCTGAGTCGATAAAGTCGCAAAATAATCGACTTGAGTAACGGGGTCAACTGATCGTACGGACTCAAATTGAGTTTCAATATTTCGAGACAAATCACTGATAGTTGCTGACAAAGCTTCTGGGTCAGTAGAACGAATGGAATTATATACTCTATCAAGCCTTCCAACCGCCTTATCAAGATTAGCGATGACACTAACCTTTATTTCTGCATAATTACCAGCCTCATACTGAGCCGCTATATCGATTAATTTGGCACTAAGCTCATTTTCTTTATTAACTAGTGGCATTAATACGTTTTCAACTATACTGGCATCACCTCTTAGAGAGGCTTCTTTGAGCGCTCTAGAGAGAGCCTCAGGATCGTCTACTAAAGGTATTAGGTTTGATACAATCTCGTTACTATCAAACATGTCTTGTACTTTTGCATGGGTTGCGATACTCAACTCATCCAAACTAAAAATCATATCTTTAGAGCCAGAAAAACTCTTATAGGTCGAAGCTAAAGAATTTATCTCGTTCCTTATTTGAGAAATTTGTTCAATGTGTGACTGAACTTCGATATTCGAGTTGAGAGAGTCGACCTGACCCATAAGTCCGCGAATTTTATCGTTTATGAAACCTACCTGTATTGCTACATCACTCATAAACGATGGGCTATAGGTGTCAGTCTTATCAGCGTATTGCTGTGCCAACAATTCAACTTTATTAACAAGTTCGCTGAAATTATCGTTACTATTTAGATAGCGTGAGTTTTCCGCGATATCTTCTAGAAGGAACTCTAAATCCTTAAATATTGAAATTACTTGATTGGGTGAATCTATCGAATCAATCCTGTTTGAGAATTCTGCAACAGAACTATTGTAAGTCTCATATTGAGTGGTTGAATTAGAGCTAAACTGAGCCCCAAGTTCCTGAGTCTTATTTTCTAGGGCTTGAGACAATAATTGCACTTTTTCAAGTAATTCTGCAGAACTATTTACCTCAGTTAAAGGGTTTGATTCATTTGCTAACTCCTTTAAAGTTTGAGCATTGGTACTAGCTCGATCTGCAAGTTTGGTATAGCTATCAGTGATTTTGACTAGCTGGGAATAATCTGTCGCACTTTGGGCTTGTGACGTTAAGTCATCTGCCCTTTTAGTAATGTTTTGAATGAAATTTAGCGCCCTATTGTCAATTCTCAAATCACCACTTTCAACTGCTGTTGGCAGGCAATCCAATATGCTTTGTTTGGGTATCGGTCTAATTGCCACTTATCACTCCAAAAAAAAATTGCCCGCAATCATATAATCTACGGGCAATTAAATATTACTTCCTAGTTCAATGTTGTTATAGTGCAGCCTCAACTTCGGCAGCTATATCAGCGTCGACCCATGCCTTCCATGTATCACCTTCATTCGAAAGGAAATGAGAAGCAGCATCGGCTCCATCGGCCTGATTTTCGTCCATATAAACAAGGATACTGTTCAAAACATCGAAAGGATATACACGTGCTGCAAAGTAGGCATTAGCCTCTGTTGGTCCGTTATAGGAAAAATTTTCACTTAGCATAGTATTGACACGCGATACAGTCCATCCAGATGGCTGAGGGTCAGCACAGTTATCAGCTCCTAATATAACACAATCCCAGTTTTCTGTACCTGCAAAGGCTCCTAAGTCCACAGCCCTAAGGTCATATTTAGCAAGGAATGTAGTCGGTGACCAATAGTAACCAAACCAGTTTTCACCCTGCTCAGAGGCCTTGGCAATCGAGCCATTAAGACCAGCTGAAGTACCAGGGTCACCTAGTATCCATCCCTTTTCAGCCATCCCATGAGCTTTGAAAAGACTTTGGCTTGCTAACTGACAACCCCAACCAGCAGGACAACCCATAAAGAAACCTTTAGAAGGGTCTTCCTTGTCAGGGAATAGATCAGGTCGAGCTATAACATCTTCGACAGTAACTAGTTCCGGGTTTGCGTCTTGAGTATAAGGTGTAATCCACCAACCCTCACCTAAACCCATCACTGGCGCATCATTACCAATATACATTCTGCCTGCATCAACTGCACTATCAAGTAAATCAGCGCCCACCGTATTAACCCATAGTTCTGGGGCAACATCAGGCTCTCCTTTTTCATTCATTGAAGCCCAAGTCGTCATTGTAGCGCCAACTACAAGCTCTACTTCACAGCCCATTCCTTCTAAGATTGCTTTATCAACATGAGCCATAAAAGATGCTGAAGCCCAGTTCATATCTGCAATGGTGATTTTGCCACAATCAGCAGCGTTAGAAGATGTGCTTAGCAAAAATGCAGCTGCAACAGCTCCGAACACTTTCGTGGAAAGTTTAATATTCATATTTCTATCTCCTTAATGATTACATTAATTTTATATATAAAGAATTCAGAGTGAGATTCATTCAACCTGAACTTTGATTATAGCAACACAACAATGTATTTTTGAAGTTTTTTAATAAATATAAATCTTAAGATTCAGATTCACTCTCTTCCTCTTCCTCATCAGATTCAGCAATCTTAGCCACCGAAACTAGTTCTTCATCTTCAGCAATATTGATAAGTGTAACACCCTGAGTGTTTCGTCCAATAATTGAAACGTCAACTGCTCTTGCTCTTACCAACGTTCCTTTATTTGAAATAAGCATCATTTCATCATCATCTGTGACCTGTATGGCGCCAACAACTTTGCCATTTCGATCTGAAGTCTTTATCGAAATCACACCAGAACCGCCTCTTGCCTGGGTTCGATACTCATCAAGTTGCGTTCTCTTTCCATAACCCTTTTCAGTTGCAGTTAGAATGGGATCAGTTGACTCCGCCACAATTAAAGAAACCACTTTGTCATTAGTTGCTAACCTAATACCTCGAACACCAATTGCTGTCCTGCCAACTGAACGAACGTCGGACTCCTTAAATCGGATTGATTTACCTGCCGATGAGAACAACAAGATGTCGTGCTTACCAGCAGTAATTTCTACACCAACCAATTTATCGTCATCCCTTAGCTCAATAGCAATAATGCCACCCTTTCTCGGACGGGAGAAGTTACTTAGTGAAGTTTTTTTACATGTACCACTACTGGTTACCATAAACACAAATTCCTCTTCGCTAAACTCTTTGACTGGCAAGATTGCATTGATGGACTCATCTTTCTCTAGCGGCAGCAAGTTAATAATGGGCTTACCTCTTGATACACGCGACGCCATAGGAAGTTCATAGACTTTTAACCAATGAACCTTACCTGTAGACGAGAAACACAAGACGGTGTCATGTGAGTTTGCTATGAATAGTTGGTCTACAAAATCTTCATCTTTCATTTTTGTAGCAGCTTTACCTTTGCCACCACGACGCTGGGAATGGTAGTCATTCAGTGACTGCGCCTTCACATAGCCTCCGTGAGACAAGGTAACAACACGGTCCTCTTGTGCTATTAAGTCCTCTAATGTGAGATCAATTTTACTTTCAATGATTTCAGTCATCCTAGTTGAACCAAAATTGTCTCGAATCTCAGTTAACTCCTTGCGGATAACTTGCATTAGTAAGTCGGGAGTTTGAAGAATATCAAGCAAGTTTTTTATTTGCTCTAATAGCTCATTGAACTCATTAAATATTTTGTCTTTTTCTAGTCCAGTCAGTCTATGGAGTTTCAAATCAAGAATGGCTTGTGCCTGCTTCTCTGACAATTGATAGTCACCATTCTTTTGTAAGCCCAGTCCAGGCTCTAAATCCTGAGGCTTGAATTGAGCCATATCTCTTTTACCGATAAGCTCTTTTATTACAGAGCCCTTCCATGTGCGAGAAATCAAACCTTCCTTAGCTTCAGTTGGATTGGCAGCTGCCTTGATGAGTTCGATAATGGCATCAATATTGAAAAGAGCGACGGACAAACCCTCCAACAAATGAGCCCGATCCTTTGCCTTGTTGAGTTCAAAGATAGAACGCCGAGTGACCACTTCTCTTCTATGGGCAATAAAGGAATTCAAAATTGACTTAAGGTTCATTAATTTTGGCATTCCATGATCAATGGCGACCATGTTGATACCAAAAACAGTTTGCATTTCTGTTAGTTTGTAGAGATTATTAAGCATCACTTCTGGTACTTCACCTCGACGAAGCTCGATAACCATACGCATACCATCTTTGTCAGATTCATCTCTGAGACCAGTAATGCCATCAATTTTCTTGTCCTTGACCAACTCTGCAATCTTACCAATCAGTCTGGCTTTGTTGACTTGATAAGGTAACTCTGTAACGACAATGCTTTGTTTGTCTTCTCCCTCGACATGTGACCTCGAACGTAAATAAATCTTTCCTTTACCTGTTTCGTAAGCCTCACGGATGCCATCGGCACCATTGATTATTCCTGCAGTTGGAAAGTCTGGTCCAGGCAGTATTTCTAAAAGCTCATCGACTGTAACTTGGTCGTTGTCAATAACTTGAAGACAGGCATCAACAACTTCGGTGAGATTGTGGGTTGGTATATTGGTAGCCATACCAACGGCAATTCCTGAGGAACCGTTAATTAATAAATTAGGTACACGAGTTGGCAAAACAGACGGCTCATTTTCTGAGCCATCGTAGTTATCAATAAATTCAACTGTTTCCTTGTCTAAATCCCTGAGAAGCTCATGAGACAATTTAGTCATGCGAATTTCAGTGTAGCGCATCGCTGCCGCTCGGTCTCCATCTATTGAGCCGAAATTACCTTGACCATCAACAAGAGTGTTGCGCATCGAGAAAGGTTGCGCCATGCGCACTATCGTGTCATAAACTGCTGTATCTCCGTGAGGGTGGTACTTACCAATCACATCACCAACAATTCGAGCAGATTTTTTGTAAGACTTGTTATAGTCATTTCCGAGCACATCCATAGCATAAAGGACACGCCGGTGGACAGGTTTCAGACCATCTCTAACATCTGGCAAAGCCCTGCCAACAATGACGCTCATAGCGTATTCCAAATAGGAATCACGCATTTCATCTTCTATCGTTACTATAGGAAATTTTGGTTCAAAAAGTTTTTGAGAATCGGCATCGTCAGACATACAATAAACCTATTAAAAGAACTAGATTTAATTGTACCCTAGATGGGCCAAAAACATACCAAAAAATTACCCATTTTAAGCAAACAAAAGGTAAAAAAAAATTGTTTTAATTGTTGCGAATTTTGACCGACTTTGCAAGAGCACGTAAAAGCTCTTCGGTGTCATTCCAACCAATGCAGCTGTCAGTAATACTGACCCCGTATTTTAGTGAACTTAATGGTCCTACCTTTTGATTGCCTTCATTAAGATGAGATTCAATCATGACACCAAAAATTGACTCTGAACCATTCTCGATTTGAGAGGCGACATCAACACCAACTTTTAATTGATTTTTATATTTTTTTTCAGAGTTTGCATGAGAAAAATCTATCATTACTTTTGAGATCAATCCCTTGTTTTTTAATCTCTCACAGGTCCTTTCAACTTGCTCTTTAGAGTAGTTGGTACCATCTCTACCTCCCCTTAGGATAATATGAGCTGTTTCATTACCTAAAGAGGTAAAGTGACTAATACCACCGTCCTTATTTACTGACAAAAGATGATGAGGGCTATTGGCTGAAAAAATAGCATCAATCGCAATGTCTAACGAACCACTGGTGCCATTTTTAAAACCCACAGGACAAGATAAAGCTGAAGCCAACTCTCTGTGAGATTGACTTTCTGTGGTTCTGGCACCTATAGCGCCCCACGAAATTAAATCAGAAAGATATTGAGGAGTAAGGACATCTAGATACTCAACTCCAACTGGCATACCTATCTCACCTAAATCTGAAAGTAATTTTCTAGCTGTAGCAAGACCCTTGTCAATATCAAAACTCTCATCCAAATAGGGGTCATTAATTAAACCTTTCCAGCCAACAGTTGTTCGTGGCTTCTCAAAATAAACGCGCATCACAATAAAAAGATCTTCATCCAACTCTTCTTTTAATTGCAAAAGCTTGTTGGCATATTCTATCGCAGCCTTGGTATCATGAATCGAGCAAGGCCCAACAAGAACCATAAGGCGCTTGTCCTCACCATAAAGTATCTCTTTAATAACTTGTCTAGCGCTAAAAACACCCTTTGAAGCCTTCGAAGACTGAGGAAATTCTTTTATTAGGGTGTTTGGTGACACCATAGGCGCGCTCGATATTATCCGAACGTTGTCAGTACTGTATTTCATGGGCATTATTATTTATTTGTAATCATTGCATATGCAGAATGATTATGAATCGATTCAAAATTTTCTGACTCAAGGCAATAGTAATCAATTTTTTCATTGTTATTTAACTCAACAGCGATATCTCTTACTATATCTTCAACAAAGGCAGGATTGTCATAGGCTCTCTCAGTAACAACTTTTTCGTCCTCACGTTTCAAAATGGCGTAGAGCTCACTCGAGGCTTTTTGTTCTGCCAAGTCAATTAAATCCTCTAAATATAGGTCAACCCCTTCTACGGCTGTAGCTTCTATTGTTATGTGTGATCTTTGATTATGTGCACCGTATTTTGCAATGCTTTTTGAGCATGGACATAGGCTTGTAACGGGTACAACAACCTTAATCGATAAATCAGTTTTGCCATCAATAATTTTACCGCTCAAGGTAGCATGGTAATCCAACAAGCTTTCAACACCTGAGGATGGAGCGGATTTTTTACGAAAAAATGGAAAATCAACAATAATATGAGAACTTTTTGAGTTAAGCTTGTCAGCCACTGTCTGAACTAAATCCATGAAAGTTTGCACGCTAAATGCGCACTCTTTTTCGTTTAATATTTCAACAAATCTTGACATATGAGTACCCTTGACATTTTCCGGCAACCTAACAGTCATTGTAAAATTAGCGACAGACGGAAACGACTCTTGATCACGATTAATAAAATTAATGGGATGCAATATATCCTTAATGCCCACTTCATTAATGACAATATTGCGAATATCTGTAGTGTTTTGAGTGTCAGGCAGGTGTTTTCTTTGCATTTTCATTATTCCGAATAAGTGACCGCAGATCTTGGCGTTTCCCAAATTAAGACTTCTTTCACTTTAACATTTTCATTATTTATCAATACACTAATCTCGTCAAAAAAATATTTTGCTATATTTTCTGCTGTTGGGTTGAGGATATCAAAAGGCTTGATTTCATTCAAATATTGGTGGTCCAACCTTTTAGCCACCGCCTTGGTTTGCTTCTTAATTTCCCGAAAATCTATTGCAATCCCTGATTCATCAAGTACTTGTGAAGAGACCATCACTTCTACTTGCCAATTATGTCCGTGAAGTCTCGAACAATCGCCAGGATAATCACGCAGAGAATGGGCTGATGCGAAGTCTGTTACAATTTTTAGGACGAACATTTTCGGAAAAATTGATAAAAAAGAGGATTATACCTGTTTGAAACTCAGAATTACACCTAGAATCAGTGCTAGATTAGTCTTCTGCCTCAATATACTTAATGTTTGTTACATAACCGGGCCTTAGTTCTTTTCCACGTCTAGAACGATGACCAAGAAAGTGAATCCAATCCTCAGGCTTATAAATTGGCTTTCTCTTTCCATAATATACTCGCAACTTTTGAGTTTCATTAAGGGCGCAAAGACCGGTAACAATTTCTTTTCTAGCAATCAAATCGTCAGCTGGAATCTGGATTAGCTTATTGCCCTTGCCCTTCGAGAGTATGGGTAGTTCAGCCATTGGAAATATAAGCAACCTTCCTCTATTGGTAGCAACAGCAACGTATTGGTTCTCAGGATCATCAACCAGTACGATTTTCATAACTTTGGATTTATTAGGCAATGTGATGGCGTTTCTGCCAGACTTGGTTTTAGATTGAAGGTTACCTAGGTTAGATATAAATCCATATCCCACATCTGAGGCAAGCAGGACAAGTTGCTCATCATCACCCATCACCACATCTATAAATTCAGCCCCTATAGGAGGTGTCAATCGCCCAGTTAATGGCTCACCTTGGCCTCTTGCACTCGGCAGGCTACTAGCCAGCAAGGTGTATGAACGACCTGTAGAATCTATAAAAAATGCCATTTTATTGCTTTTTCCTTTGGCGTCTTGTAGATAGGCATCTCCAGCCTTATAGTTAAGTGAAACAGGGTCAATTTCATGACCTTTGGCGGCCTTAATCCAGCCTTTTTCACTTAGTACTACTGTAACGTTCTCAGCAGGAGCCATGTCCTGGTCATTGAATGCCTGAGCAGTCGGTACATCTGAAGTGATTTGACAGCGTCTCTTATCGCCAAACTCTTCAACGATAACTCTTAATTCTTTCTTGATAAATGTTTTCAAACGAGTTTCACTTGAAAGAAGTAATTCAATTTTTTTTCGCTCCTTTCCAAGCGATTCTTCTTCGCTTTTGATTTTAATTTCTTCAAGTTTTGCTAAATGACGTAACTTTAATTCCAAAATAGCTTCTGTTTGAATTTCACTGAGCTTGAATCGTTTAATTAAAACCGGCTTCGGTTTTTCTTCTCCACGAATGATGGCTATTACTTCATCAATGTTAAGGTAGGCAATCAATAAGCCCTCAAGAATATGTAATCTCTCCAAAATTTTATTGAGTCTAAACTGAAGTCGGTTAACAACTACCTGCGTTCTGAACTGCAGCCATTCCTTAAGCAATGGAATGAGAGGCTTAACCTGTGGCTTGCCGTCTAGTCCAATAACGTTCATATTGACACGGTAATTTTTTTCAAGATCTGTCGTGGCAAACAAATGCAGCATCAATTGCTCACAATCAACCCTATTTGATCGAGGTACAATGACAATTCGAGTCGGATTCTCATGATCAGACTCATCTCGAAGATCTTCTACCAAAGGTAGCTTTTTATTGCGCATTTGGTTTGCGATTTGAGCAACAACTTTGGCGCCCGATGTTTGATATGGGAGTGCTTCGATAATTATTTCACCGTCCTCTTTGGTATAACTTGCTCTCATTTTGACCGAACCATTACCGGTCTCATATATCTGGTAGAGTTCATTTTTAGTGTTGACGATATAGGCATTTGTTGGATAATCAGGAGCGGGTAATATGTTTAGTAGAGTATCCAAATCAGTGGAAGGCTTCTCCAGCAATTGAATACAAGCTGTCACAATCTCTATAAGATTATGGGGTGGCATATCTGTTGCCATACCAACAGCAATTCCTGATGTTCCATTAAGTAACAGGTTTGGAATCTGTGCAGGTAATTGTTGTGGCTCTTGAATTGTGCCATCAAAATTATCGGTCCAATCGACGGTACCTAGATTAATTTCACTGAGAAGTAGGTCAGCGTATGGAGACAACTTGGATTCGGTATATCTCATTGCGGCAAATGACTTAGGATCATCTGGAGCACCCCAGTTTCCCTGTCCATCAATAAAAGGATAGCGGTAAGAAAACGGTTGGGCCATCAAAACCATGGCTTCATAACAGGCACTATCGCCATGAGGATGGAATTTACCCAAGACGTCTCCAACAGTTCTTGCTGACTTCTTAAACTTTGCTGTGGATTTCAAGCCAAGCTCGCTCATCGCGTAGATAATGCGTCTTTGAACCGGTTTTAAGCCATCTCCAATAAAGGGAAGTGCGCGATCAAGGATGACATACATTGAATAATCAAGATAAGCGCGCTCACTATAGACTCCAACGCTTTGTCTTTCAATGCCGTTTTGGCTCATTCTTTCCTTAATTATTTTCTAAATGAAAATCACACATAATATATCTATGTGAATTGTCGTTATTTTAATTCAACTCAGTGGTCAATTATGATTAATTAGTTGCAAGTAGTATGATTTACTAACCCGGTGGCCAGGACATCTGACGACCACCCAAACAATGCAGGTGAATATGAAAAACACTCTGGCAACCATCGCTATTGCAATTCATAACGAGTCGATAACCTTGCTCAGCAAAGCCACGATCTTTGGCAA
>KB889825.1:0-32680 GCA_000372785.1 gamma proteobacterium SCGC AB-629-P17
TGTATGAAAAGATGGTAGGTAGGTCGGCAACAGAAGTTCTGAAAGGTTTCTAGTCATTAGGGAGCACATGATGGTCATTTCACCAAAAAGAGGTTTCGAGGTTTCTGAATATGAGAATCGACTTGATAACATTCAGAAGCTTATGCATGAATCAAGTATGGATGCTATTCTATTGACAACACAAGCTGACATCGAATACTACACAGGCTTCAAGACGCAATTTTTTCAAAGCCCAACACGTCCTTGGTATGTATTAATTCCGAGTAACGAAAAACCTAAAGCTATTATCCCCACAATCGGTGAATCAGGCATGAGAAGAACTTGGATTGATGACATTCAAACTTGGACATCTCCGAACCCGGAGGATGATGGTATTTCTCTGCTTCTCTCGACTATTAAGTCTTTGACAAAAGAACATAAATGTCTCGGTGTTCCAAAAAGTCAAGAGAGTGTTTTGAGAATGCCGCTCGATGATTATGAGAACTTAGTTAAATCGCTAGGCGGAATAGAAATTAAAGATGCCAACATAATATTACGCCAAGTTCGCTTAATTAAGTCGACGGCAGAAATTGAAAAGATAAAGCATATTTGTCAATTGACCTCACAAGGATTTAAAGATTTGAATCATCTATTAAAAGCTGGAGAAAGTGAGCATGAAAATTGTAAGAGGTTTAAGCAACATTTACTTTCTTTGGGAGTAGATGACACACCTTATATGGTAGCTGGGTCTGGCAAGGACGGTTATGGCTCTATTATTATGGGACCAGGGGATAAAATAATAGAAGAGGGCGATCTATTTATTGTTGATACAGGCTCTATCTTTGATAGCTATTTCTGCGATTTTGACCGGAATTATGCATTCGGCTTTATTTGCGATGAAGCTAAAAAAGCCTATAAGGTTGTCTTTGATGCGACTGATGCTGGCTTCAATGCTGCTCAAGTAGGTAACACGACAAGCGATGTATATCATGCAATGAATAATGTTATGCAAAAGGGCGGTGCTTTGGGTAACTCAGTTGGTAGACTTGGCCATGGTCTCGGACTCCAACTTACTGAATGGCCGTCTAACACGGCAACAGACAATACAATTCTTGAGCCAGGAGTTATCTTAACTCTAGAGCCAGGTATGGAATATCTACCTGGCAAGGAAATGGTTCATGAAGAAAACATTGTGATTACAGATAATGGCCCAGAGTGGCTTTCTAAAAGAGCCCCTGAAGAGTTGCCTATAATTCAATAATAAGTATTTTTTATCCAAGTTTTAACCCTTCCAAAATAATTTATTTTTTTATTTGTTTACAAATATATTTTTTTGTATATAATAATGCGAATCATTCTTATTTGCATTTACAATTAAATAAAACAAGGCAATATTAGTGATGATAGTTTTATAAATATTTAAGGAAAATATAATGACAATGCCAAGCTTTATCATGGGATTTAGAGAAGGATTAGAAGCCTTTCTTTTAATTGCTATTACTCTGAAGTATATAACTTCAATTAATCAAGGACATTTAAAAAATAAAGTGATACAAGGAGGTATTGCAGGTTTAATTATTTCTGTCATTCTAGGCTTGTTGTTAAGTCTATTTGCGGAATACCTGGGTGGTGTTTCAAGCTTAACAAAACTATGGGAAAGTGTCGCTAGTTTAGTTGCTTTATTGCTTGTGTCGGTTTTTATTGTTTGGATGATTCGTCATGGAAGCCACATGTCACAATATATTGAAGATCAGGTGGGTCAAAGTGTTTCTGCCAATGCTTTGTTTTGGATTTCACTAATCATTATTGCGCGTGAAGGCACTGAGATTGCAATCTTTTCATTTGCAGGTAAATATCCATTTGAAGTTGTTAGTATGGGGATTTTATCGGCTCTAATACTATCAATATTGATATTCTATTCTTTAGTTAAGATAAATTTATCGCTTTTATTTAAGATTACTTTAGCCTATCTTATTTTGCAAGCTGGGTATTTGTTGGGCTATTCTATACATGAAGGCTTTTCAGCTATGAAAGGCTATGGCATGATTATGTCAGATCATTATATTTTTAATAAGGCTTTTAATGTTTCAAATACAGTATTGAGTCATAAAAATGGTTCTTTAGGTATTCCATTTCATGTACTATTTGGTTGGTATTCTAAGCCTGAATGGATTCAGTTTATTGTGCAATATTTGTTCACTTTCTCGATGTTCGGCTATTGGTTTTTTTACAATAAGAAAATTGCTACCAAGTAAGAAAATATTGACAATACATATCTCGGTTACTATGATTTCTAATTGATGGGATAGTCTGTAGATTAAATATTATTAATGCTAAGCTTCCTTGTCAGTAAAATCCCTTATAACTAATTTGAGGTATATTAATATCAATGGACGACTCATTGCTAAATATTAAAGGCGTATGTTGTGCGGCGGTCAATGCTGGTATCAAAAATAATGATGACTTGGATTTGTCCGTTATTTCATTGATCGATGGTAGTGTAACTGCAGCTGTTTTTACTCAAAATATTTTTTGCGCAGCGCCAGTGTTGGTTGCAAAAAATCATTTACAAAACAACCCCAGGGCTTTGTTAATTAATAGCGGCAATGCAAACTCTGGTACTGGTGAAAAGGGGTTGGAAAAAAGTGTTCAAGCTTGCGAAATATTAGCAAATAAACTTAATATTAAAACTGAACAGATTATTCCTTTTTCAACAGGCGTTATAGGTCAACAACTAGATTTATCTAATTTTGAGTCAGGTATTCCAAGAGCTGTAAGTCAATTATCTGATAGTTCAATTAATGAAGTTGCTAAAGGAATCTTGACAACAGATTTGGTTGAAAAAAGTTATTCAATATCATTTGAAGTTGATGGAAAAACAGTAACTCTTACAGGTATAGCTAAAGGTTCTGGCATGATTAGGCCCGATATGGCAACGATGTTGAGTTTTGTTTTTACAGATATAGGAGCCTCTCAAAAAGAATTGCAAGACTGTCTATCATTGTCAGTCAACCAATCATTTAATCGAATTACAGTTGATGGTGACACCTCAACAAATGACGCCTGTACTTTAAGTGCCACCAACCAGTCCGGTGTACAGCTGAGAGATTGTTTAAAAGATTTTCAAATAGCGCTCAATGAATTGACAAAAACTTTAGCTCATATGATTGTTAGAGACGGAGAGGGCGCTACCAAGTTTGTTGAAATTCGGACTAGCGGCTTGAATACAGATGAAGAGTGTTTAGAAGTCGCATATACAGTTGCTCATTCACCATTAGTCAAGACTGCGCTTTTTGCAAGTGATGCAAATTGGGGTCGGATATTGGCGGCAGTAGGCCGTTCTAAAGTAAATGGTCTATTTATTGAAAATATTAATATTTATTTAAATAATTTGTCAATTATTACTGCCGGTGAAATAGATAAACAATATACCGAGGAAGCGGGTAGTGTAGAGATGTCAAAACCCGAGATTGTGATTCACATAGAAATGGGTAAATCAACATCTTCTGAAAGTGTTTGGACAACTGACCTTTCTTATGATTACGTTAAAATTAACGCAGAATATCGCACCTGACCATATTAAATCTTACCAAACTAGGTGTTTTCAATAACGAACTGCTTAAAACGTCTAGCGATTGGAGAAAGCTCAGCTTCAGCGTGATGAACGATATGCCACTGCCTGATGATAGGAAAAGGTGCAACATCTAGTTGCTTAATGATGTTGTTTTTTAGTTGTAGATTAACAGAATGCTTCGAAACAAAGCCGATTCCTAAACCTGCTTGAACCGCTTCTACGATTGCTTCATTAGAGTTAATTTGGATATCAGAGTTGAAATCCAATCCCGTAAAACGTTCGATTGTAATGCGTGTACCTGAACCAATTTCTCGGGTCAGTAAAGTTTCTTTATTTAAGTCTTTGATAGAAATTTTTTTCTTAGTTAGTAATTCATTATCTGGATGTACTATAGCTATCAATGGGTTTTGCATAAAAGCGCTGGAAATCAACGGAATGTTTTTGGGTGGCTCTCCCATAATCACCAGATCTGCATTATTATTTTTTAGGTTATCCAATAATGCATGGCGGTTGGTAACATCTATGTAAAAAGTCATTTTTGGATATTCTTTTTTAAATTTTGATAGCAGCCGACTTACAAATGAGTTTGCTGTTGTGGCAACTGCGATTTGAAGGTGACCAGAATCTGGGTTTAAACTTTGATCAATTTCCAGTTTTGAATTTTCTACAACATTAATAGCTCTTACTGCAGTTTCATAAATCTTATTACCAATAAAGGTAGGAGTAATTTTTTTTCCATTAATATTAAATAGTTTTGTTCCAATATTTTCCTGTAATTGTTGTACCTGCATGTATACTGCAGGTTGTGTAATATGAAGTTCTTTGCTTGCGCTGGTGAAGCCACCCAGTCTAACAACTGCTTCAAAACTATAGAGCTGTTTTAAGGTGTAATTAATCATAATATAATATTATTATTTTATAAATAAATATTATTTTACATTATTTATTATAACTTCTATAATTAAGTTTTTTTAATCAACGCTCAAGGGAGGGCACGATTATGGCTAAGAAAGGTTACGATGCTGGTGTAAAAGAATATCGCGATACCTATTGGATGCCAGAATATCAACCGAAAGATACGGATATTCTAGCTTGCTTTAAAATAACACCACAGCCTGGTGTACCAAGAGAAGAGGTTGCTGCAGCTGTAGCGGCTGAGTCTTCAACAGGTACATGGACGACAGTCTGGACTGATCTATTAACAGATCTCGATTACTATAAGGGTCGTGCCTACCGTATCGAGGATGTTCCAGGATCTGATGACGAAATATACGCATTCATTGCATATCCGATAGATTTGTTTGAAGAAGGTTCAATCGTTAATGTTCTTACCTCTCTTGTTGGTAACGTTTTTGGTTTTAAGGCACTAAGAGCTCTTAGACTTGAAGATATTCGTTTCCCGATTGCATACGTAATGACTTGCGGTGGACCGCCAAATGGTATCCAGGTTGAAAGAGACAAAATGAATAAATATGGTCGCCCATTGTTGGGTTGCACAATTAAACCTAAGTTGGGTCTTTCTGCTAAAAACTATGGCCGTGCCTGTTATGAAGGTCTTCGAGGTGGTCTTGACTTTACAAAGGATGACGAAAACGTTAATTCACAACCCTTTATGCGTTGGAGAGATCGTTTCACTTTTGTTCAAGATGCCATTGAAAGAGCTGAAAAAGAGACTGGAGAGCGCAAAGGTCACTACATGAATGTTACTGCAGCAACCCCTGAGGAAATGTATAAGCGTGCCGAATATGCAAAAGAGCTTGGCACGCCAATTATTATGCATGACTTCTTTACCGCAGGTTTTACAGCTAATACAGGTCTTGCGAACTGGTGTCGTGACAACGGTTTACTACTTCATATCCACCGTGCAATGCACGCAGTTGTTGATAGAAACCCACACCACGGTATTCATTTCCGTGTATTAGCTAAATGTTTACGTCTTTCTGGAGGTGATCACATGCATTCAGGTACTGTTGTAGGAAAACTTGAAGGCGACAGAGATTCAACACTAGGTTGGATTGACTGTATGCGTGACAGGTTCATTAAAGAAGACCGCTCGAGAGGTATCTTCTTTGATCAAGACTTTGGTTCAATGCCAGGTATGTTCCCCGTTGCCTCTGGAGGAATCCATGTATGGCATATGCCAGCACTAGTTAATATTTTTGGTGATGACTCAGTATTACAGTTTGGTGGTGGTACCCTTGGTCACCCTTGGGGTAACGCTGCAGGTGCGGCTGCAAACCGTGTTGCGGTTGAGGCATGTGTTGAGGCGCGTAATGCAGGTCGTGAATTAGAGAAAGAGTCAAAGGATATTCTTACAAGTGCAGCGAAAAATTCACCTGAACTTAAAGTAGCAATGGAAACTTGGAAAGAAATCAAGTTTGAGTTTGATACAGTTGATAAGCTAGACATTCAACATAAATAATATAAATTCATGAGGAAAGAATTACTTTCCTGAGAAACTAATATAAGGAAAATATTATGAGCGCAATTCAAGATTACCCCTCTCGTTTAACAGATAACGCGAGTAGAAAATTTGAAACATTTTCGTACCTGCCTGCAATGACCAATAAGCAAATTCGCGAGCAAGTGCAGTACATTGTAAATCAAGGATATAATCCCGGAATAGAACATACTGAGGTAGAAAATGCAATGCAAAATTACTGGTATATGTGGAAACTGCCGATGTTTGGTGAGACAGATGTTGATACAATCCTTGCAGAATGCAAGGCTTGTCACGATGAAAATCCAGATAACCATGTTCGTTTAATTGGTTATGACAACTATGCGCAATCACAAGGTGCATCAATGGTTATATACAGGGGTATAGGTTTTAAATAATCAAGTGCGATCAACTTAGCTTGATTGGATAAACCCTTGTCTGAGTGCAGGGGTTTTTTTTCAAAGGGGAAATATATGGGTAAATTAGATCAATACAAAATCGCAGAAGAACCTTTTTATCAGTCTCAAGCTGATGAAGTTGATATGTATAAAGCAGCTTATACGAATCGTATGCCAGTGATGTTGAAAGGCCCGACTGGCTGTGGTAAGTCTCGATTTGTTGAATATATGGCATACAAATTAGGTAAGCCGTTAATTACGGTTGCTTGTAATGAAGATATGTCAGCCAGTGACTTAGTTGGTCGCTTCTTGCTTGATAAAGAAGGCACAATTTGGAAAGATGGTCCGCTAGCAATGGCTGCTCGTTACGGTGGCATTTGTTATTTAGATGAAGTGGTTGAAGCCAGACAAGATACTACAGTTGTCATTCATCCATTAACGGATTATCGTCGTACATTGCCACTTGATAAAAAAGGTGAGTTGATTGAA
The DNA here is from genome assembly GCA_000372785.1 of gamma proteobacterium SCGC AB-629-P17. Classification (GTDB taxonomy): domain Bacteria; phylum Pseudomonadota; class Gammaproteobacteria; order PS1; family Pseudothioglobaceae; genus Pseudothioglobus. Next base: position 6,881 of record KB889825.1, read on the forward strand.
GCTCATCCCGATTTTCAATTGGTTATTTCATATAACCCTGGCTATCAAAACTTGATGAAAGATTTAAAGCAGTCAACAAAACAGAGATTTTGTGGTTTTAACTTCCAATATCCCGATGAAAAAACTGAAGCTCATATTGTTTCTAAAGAGTCTGGGATAGATGAAAAGACTGCATTGAAATTGGTACAAATTGCTCAAAGAGCAAGAAATCTGGTTGGTCATGGTTTAGATGAAGGTATATCAACTCGTTTATGTGTATATGCAGGGCAATTAATTGCTGATAAGGTTGAAAAAAAATCAGCATGTAAAATTGCAATGGTTAATCCAATAACTGATGATTTAGACATTGTTGATACTCTATATGCTGCGATCGATACTTTTTTTGAGTAAAAAACTGAATTATGAGTGCTATACAACTCTCAGATTTTGAACACAAGTTCACCAATCCTTCTGATGTTCTTCATGATGCCTTAACAGGGAGTTTTATTGAAGCATCAAAAGTGATGACTCCTAATGGATTAAAAGTTTATCTTGATGGTGCAGGTGCTCTGAACAGTATGGGAAAGGGTGAAGATATGGTGATTTCCTTTTTAGAGGAAACACCTATGGTAGTTAAAGAGGTAGGTGAGTCAATAATAGGTGAAATTGTCTTATCGACCATGAAAATGTCCTCACAAACCTCTGCATCTGTTTTGGCATTAATGCTCTCTAGTCTTCCGACTGTTGCAAAGCGCATGAGTGATCTTGACCTTATGAAGAGCTATTTACGCTTGTTGGAGCGAATGATTTCCCTAGCGCCTCGTGGTATGCGTCCAATGCTCAGTCATATTGAACAGTTAACCAGTAAATTAACACTGGGTGGTTTGAGACGATGGGTGCTTTATGGCGCAGAAACCTTTAATCGTGATTTCAAAGCGCAGATCGCATACTTCGAATTAAGTAGTGCGGAATCCATGCAAATTCTTGAGCAAGAAAGACGAGGCACACTTTTTATTGATAACCAAAGAAAATTGCAGTTTTACCTCAGAGCCTTTTACAACCGTGATTTTTTTCTTCGTCCAACATCAGGAGATTACGAAACCAGAAAAGGATTAAGGCCTTATATCGAATATGGCATTATGCATATACCAGATGCCTATGATGATTATATTCATGCCTCTGGTAAAGTTGTTGCAGGTGTTGACTGCTATCGAGCTGTTTGTGCTCATGCAGCCGCACACATTATTCAAACAACTTCTGCCTTTAAGGGAGATGACTTAAATCCTTTACAAGTCGCCTGTATTTCATTAATTGAAGACCTGAGGGTTGAGCTTAATACAATTAAAAAGTTTCCAGGGATGAAAAAAATTTGGATTGCCTTACACCCTGATGATGAAGATTTAAAAGAGTACAACCCATTTATTACTGACCTTGTAGATTTTTCAAGAGCTACACTTGATTCGAGTTACCAAGCAAAACAAAAATTTAATAAAGACTTTCTTATAAAGTTTAGAAAAAAAATGGCGAAAAAAGGTGAATTCTCAGAGATGAGTTACGATTTAGGCTTGAGTTACTATGAAATCATTAAATCAGAGACAGATGTAAAAATTAGCGCTTCAGCTCTAGTAGCAACTCCAATCCAATACAGAGATGACAATCGCTATATATGGGAATATGCAGAGCTAGATTGGCTATCTGAAGGAAACGACTATGTGCCTGTCAGTCAAAGGCAAGTTCGCCGTAATGTTAATATCATGGAGATGTGGAACGAACTGGACGTTGAAACAGCTGGCGATGATGCACAAGAGATTTGGACACTTGATTCTGAATACTTTCCTGATGAACTAGATGGAGTGAGTTTGAATGAACTTGAGGGTAAAGAGCCTACCAGTGAACCTTTTCATTACAATGAATGGGATTATCAACTGCAACTTTATAGACCAAACTGGGTAACTTTGTATGAGAGACGGATACGTAAAGGTGACCCGGAGGTGATTAACACGATTTTGAAAACCTATAAACCGGTTGCTAATCGACTAAAAAATGCAATTGATCAACTTCAGCCTCAGGGTTTGGTTAAGCTAAAGAAACAGCAAGAGGGTAGTGAGCTTGATATTGATGAGTGTGTTACTGCGATTGCTGACATTAGAATTGGAACGACTCCATCAGACAGGATATATGTTAAAAAAATTCAACATACCAGAGATGTTGCAGTTAACCTTTTGATGGATTTGTCTGAATCCACCAACGATATGGTTGTCGGCAGTGAACGTAGCATTTTGGAGTTGATGCAAGAAGCCACTTCATTGCTTTCTTGGGCAATCAATAAGATTGGTGATAATTTAACGATTTCGGGTTTTGCATCAGACTCAAGGCATGATGTTCAGTATTATCGATTCAAGCCATTTCATCATAGTTTTAATGATGAAGTAAAAGCACGTTTAGCAGGTATCAGAGGAGGTTTGTCAACACGAATGGGGACAGCAATGCGACATGCAGGCGTTGATTTATTGACACAGTCCTCCGCCAAAAAGATACTCTTAGTTTTAACAGATGGAGAACCAGCTGATATCGATGTGGATGATCCACAACACTTGAGGATGGATGCAAAAAAAGCTGTAGAAGAATTAAGAGCTCAAGGGATCGTGACATTTTGCATCAGCCTTGACCCTTATGCAGATGAATATGTAGCAAGAATTTTTGGTAAAAATCGTTTTATGGTGATTGATGATGTTAAAAAATTGCCTGAGCGATTACCACAATTATTTATCTCATTAACTAAGTAGTTTTGTGGATAAAGAAGATAAATTAGTAGAGTTTGATCCAAAATATCCTCATACTTTGCCGGAAGATTGGAAAAATAAACTGGCTCCTACGGTTTATGAGGTTTTAGCCACATCAAATACACTCAAAAAAATGTATGCTGAACAAGTAAAAGACATCGAAAAAGGTGTTATTAGTGTTGAGTTAGGTGAAGAGAACTTACGTAACATTGCGACCAATTATCAAACCATCAAGGCCCTACTTTTTCAGCCAAGATAAACTCACCGAATTATCAATTGAGTAAGTAATAGACAAAACTTACTAATCCAAATAATACTACTTGATGCGTTAAATAAATAATTAATGCATGTTTGCCCATTACTTCTAACCAATGTATTCGAAATGTAAATGCCATTCGATAATAAGGGTGATGTCCTAGATAAATACCTATAAAGACAAAGGATAGCCATGGAAATAGGGGGTAATAATCGACACTCCTAAGTGGTAAGTATGGCTCAAAAATATTTGAAATAATGTTTAAATTTGGTTGATCAAAGATCCAGCCAATTAGAATTAATGCAGCAATGAGGAGTGAAGTTTTTGGTAGGTTTATAAAGGCTATTGCTATTAAAGATGAAACCCAAATTAAATGAAGAATGCCAAAATAGACCCATGCATCAGGAAACATTACATAAGTTCCAGTAGAAACCAATAGAGCTGCAATGCCTAAATAAATTAAACGCTTAAGAAACTTTCTAAGGTTAAGTTGCTTACTATGGGCAATAACTAAACTTATTCCAACAGCACTCAAGAAAAGAAAAACAATTAAACAACGCCATGTTATTCCAGCCCAATGAGTAAATAAAGGGACTTCAGTAAAACCAAATGAATTGAGGTCATAAATAAAGTGAAATGCAATCATCATAATGATTGCTATACCTCGCATTAAATCCAGAGCTGAATCTCTTAAATTATTCATAGCGAAATAATAAGGTTACTCAAATACCTGAGAAACAAAAGCCTTATCAATTATTATTAAAGAGTTATCAAGAAGTTCGAGACATTTTGGCACAGCTAGAAAGACCGCTCCTAAGCATACAGCGATTGCAACTGGCTTACCTGGCAGGTTAATGATTAAGCTGTTTCCTCTAGTACCAGCAATTTGACGAGATAGGATAGCAGTCGGTACAGTGCGAAGTGATACTATTCTCATCTGTTCGGCAAAACCGTCAAAGATCCTCTCACAAACAGATTGTGTTGCTTCAGGCGTTACATCTCTGGTAGTTGGGCCAGTGCCACCTGTGGTCAAGATAAGATTGCATCCAAGGGTGTCGCTCATTTCTATAAGGGTTTTTTCGATAACAGGCTGCTCATCTTCAATAATTTTTGAAACCACCTCATATGGACTTGTTACTGCCTTTGAAATCCACTCTTGCATAGCAGGACCACTGATATCTTCATAAACACCACGAGAAGCCCTATCTGAAATAGTAAGGAATCCAATTTTGATAGTATTTTCGCTCATATAACCCTTTAACCTCCAGTCACAGGTGGGAAAAATGCAACCTCATCGCTTTCACAAACTTTAGTGCTTTCATTGGCCATTTCATGATTGACTGCACACATGATATTTTCAGGAAAGTATTGTGCTCCATATTTCTCAATCAGTTGTTTTTTGATTGATGAAATGGATATTGGTGATACAACATTGATTTCGTCATGAGCAGTGTTCAAATTTTCTTTTAGGGAAGCAAAGTAGAGAATTTTCATCCACCAATCTCCACCATTTGTCGGTTACTGATATTATCAATATCAGAGCTAAAGAAATGCTTCTCTGGTTTTTTTGTAATAGCCTTGACAATCAAATTCTTGATTTCTGCGTCACTCATTTTTGAGCGTACAGCATCACGAAGAGAAACAGAATCTTTCTGTCCAAGACAAAGAATTAAGTCTCCTTTGGCTGTCAATCTGACACGGTTGCAGCTACCGCAAAAATGATTAGAAACTGCCGAAATTGTTGCAATGCTTGTATTTGTTCCTTCAATCAGCATGGCTTTGGCTGGACCGTCTGTTTGTTTAGAGTTCTTGGTAATAAGCTTGTTACCATACTTTTTATAAACTCTTTCAAGGATTTCTTTTTCACTATAGTGTCTATCAAGGGCCTCAATGCCAGCAAGTCCTATAGGCATGGTTTCAATGAAACGAATATCTAGTCCTCGACCAATTGCAAAATCAATCATTGCCTCAATTTCTTCATCATTGACACCTTTCATGACTACCATATTAAGTTTAATTGGACTCATTCCAGCAGCAATTGCTGCATCGATGCCTTTAATAACTCTCTCTAAGTCACCATCCAGAGTAATCTCTTTAAAGCGCTCAGGAATAAGGGAGTCAATTGAAATGTTGACCCTATTAATACCATGACTTTTTAGTTTTTCAGCTAATGATGACAGAAGGTGGGCGTTGGTTGAAAGAGGTATGTCAGTCAAGCCCGGAATATCTCCTAACATTCTCGTCAAGTCAAGAATATCTTTACGGAGTAAAGGCTCGCCACCAGTGAGTCGAACTTTTGTTACACCTAGTTCGGCAAATAGACCGACAATTTTGACAATCTCTTCAAAAGAAAGAACTTCAGAACGCGTAGTGTGTGTTTGATGATCTTCATCACGACAGTAATGACATCGATAGTTACAATGATCCGTTACTGAGACTCGTAAATAATTAATATGACGGTTAAAGGGATCAATTATTTGATTCATGATTCCAGTTTCCAATGGCCCGACTTGCCACCTTTCTTTTCTAATAATTGAACGCTATCTATTTTCATAAATCGATCAACTGCTTTACACATATCGTAAATAGTTAAAGCTGAAACGCTTGCTGCAGTTAACGCTTCCATTTCTACTCCTGTTTTACCATTAAGTTTTGTTGTAGCTATGATTTCAATACAGGATTTCTCAAGGTTAGGAGTGAGTTCAATGCTAACTTTGGAAAGCATCAGAGGGTGACAAAGTGGAATTAGCTCCGAACATTTTTTTGCAGCCTGAATACCAGCGACTCTGGCAACAGCAAGAACATCACCCTTTTTGTGAGAACCAGAAACAATCAATTCCAGTGTTTCTGGTTTCATCAGAACGACCGCACCAGCTCTGGCTTCACGAGCAGTGTTATTTTTATCCGAAACATCGACCATTTGGGCGTCACCATTGTCGTTAATGTGGGTTAATTTACTCATCGTGTTAGCTCACTCAAAGGATAGTAATTGAGCAGCTCACCTGCTTCAAAAGTTTTGTTTTCTGGAATTTCAACTAGGCCGTCAGCCCAAACAATGGAACTCATTATATCGGAGCCTTGCTTAGGATAGAGGCTAGCAACTGGCGTACTTTCTGAGTGATCAATACGTGCACGTGCGTACTCACGTCTTGGTTTGGAACGTTTACATTCAAAATTTGCTTTCACTTTTATTATTTTAGATTGATAGTTATTGTTACCCTGCATTTTTTTTATGAATGGCAAAGAAAATATACAAAAGGTTACAAAGCTGGAAACAGGGTTACCAGGTAATCCAATGAAGGGAGTTTGTTTGACTTTTCCATAGGCCAAGGGTTTGCCTGGTTTCATACGAATTTTCCATAGATTTAGCTCTCCAAGGCTTTCTACAGCGGGTTTAACGTGATCTTCTTCTCCAACAGAGACACCCCCTGTCGTCATAATCAAATTGCATTGACTCTCTAATGCTTCTAGGGCGTCGCAAGTTGCACTAAATTTATCTTCAATATTGCCCAAATTAATAACTTCACAGCCAACTTGCCCAAGAAGGGCGACTAGAGCATAGCGATTGGAATTGTATATTTTTCCCGAAGAAAGAGGAATACCTGGCTCAACTAATTCGTCACCAGTAAAAAATACTCCAACCTTGATTTTTTTATAAACGGTGAGTTCTCCAACACCTACAGAGGAAGCTAGGGAGATATCCTGTGGCTGAATTTGTTTTCCAGAGCTAAGAATCACATCGTCTTTAACGATATCGTTTCCGGTTGGTCGAATATTTTCATTCAGTTTAATAGCTCTTGTAATGGTAATCTGGTCTCCATTCTCCGAAACTTCACACTCTTCTTGCATAATAACGGTATTAGCACCTTTTGGGATTGGTGCTCCGGTAAAGATTCTTGCAGCACAACCTTTATTCAATTCATTGCCGGTCGAGCCTGCAGGAATTCTATCAACGATATCGAAACTAAGATTTTTCTCTAATAATTGATTATCATTTAGTGCAATTGCATAACCATCCATAGCGCTGTTATCAAAACCTGGAACGTTTATTGTGGAATGAATATCGCAGGCTAAAATCCTACCCAGTGAATTATCGAGTGAAACCGATTCTTTTTTTTCTGGGGCAGTAGAGGCATCCAGCAAAAATTCCAAGGCTTCGTCAGCACTCAGTAATGACTGATTAAAAACAGGAGAGTCGCAGTTAACTGCTTGATTATTCATTAGGTTTGATGGTTTTAGCATTCAATCTAAGCATTATACAATTGCAAGTAAATTTTCTACTTATAATTAACTTGAAAAATGAATGGTCTTTAAGTGAAAAAAATTTCCAAAAATGAGATAACAGTAGTTGTTTTGGCAGGAGGCAAAGCGTCAAGAATGGAAGGCGAGGATAAGGGACTTATTGTTTTTCGTGAACTTCCATTGATAGCTCATGTTGTCAATGTTGTTAAACCTAAAGTTAGTCAAATTCTTATAAGTGCAAACCGAAATATTGAAGAATACGCTAATTTCGGTAAAGTGATTAGAGATGACTTAAAAGGCTTTCAAGGACCTTTGGCCGGTATCTCTAAAGCTCTAAAAGTATGCTCAACACCATATCTTTTGGTGCTTCCTTGCGATAGTCCTTTGGTTGATGCTTCGCTAATAGATTCACTGATAGAGAAGATGGAGGTATCGAAAGTGGATATTTGTGTTGCTCACGATGGGTCGATCATGCATGCAACATTTGCACTGATGAAAACTAAACTGGAAAAAAGTTTGGAAGAATTTTTAGAAGAGGGTGGTCGCAAGATGGCTCTTTGGTATCGTCAACAGAGTTTAGAAAGAATAGATGTTTCGAGTCATTTGGAAGTTTTAACCAATATAAATCGACCTGAAGACTTTAATCTTTAGGACTGCCAGCGTTTTTTTTGTTCGTCATCACTTTCTCGTGATTCCACCCATTCCTCTTTTTGCTCTGTCGATTCTTTTTTCCAAAAAGGTGCGTCTGTTTTTAAATAATCCATAATAAAATGGCACGATTCAAAAGCCGCTTGACGATGTTCGCTTGTTGTCACAACTAGAACAATTTGATCATTAACTTTTAGTTTTCCAATACGGTGAATAATAGTGACGTTTTGAAGATCCCAGCGATTTCTAGCCTCTTTGACGATTGATTTAAGTGATTTTTCAGTCATCTCTGGATAATGTTCAAGCGTCATACTGGTAATGGAACCAGGGTGCAGATCTCTAACGGTACCGATAAAGCTTACAATGGCACCAATCTGGGCGTTGTTGCTGCGTGTATGACTGACTTCGGTTGTTAAATCGAAATCCTCTCTTTGAATGACTATTTTGTCCATGCTCTGATTTTATCGCTTTTGTGTCTTGTTTAATCATCTTTGAATGCTTTTTAATTGGTCTATAATTCAATGAACCGTTTTATTGATCGAACAGATGAAAGTTGCTACTATCTCTTTAAATATTGCTTGGCAAGATATTGAAAAGAATCTTGAGCGAGTGGAAAAATTCGTACTTCAAGCGAAGGCGGACGGTTGCGATGTCGTTGTTCTTCCTGAGGTTTTTAATACTGGTTTTATCGCTGATGTAGGTAAGTACGCTGAACTGCCGAATGGTAAAACTCATCATGCACTGCAACAATTTGCATTAGATAACCAAATTAATATAGTTGCTGGTTCCAGTGAAAAGAAAACAAACGAAAAAGCTCACAATATTGCTCTTGTGTTTGATAATCACGGTAAAGAGGTAGCAAAATACTCAAAATTACATCCTTTTAATTATGCCAATGAAGGCAAGTATTTTGCTTCAGGCAATGAAACTATTAAATTTGAATTAGACAGAATCCCTTGCTCAGTCTTTATTTGTTATGATTTACGTTTTCCTGAAATTTTTCGTCAAATTGCTGAAGAGGTTGAGGTAATTTTTGTTGTTGCTAATTGGCCACATACTCGTGAAATGCATTGGCAAAAATTGTTAATAGCAAGGGCAATTGAGAATCAATGTTTCATTGTTGGAGTTAATCGAATTGGTAATGATGGTGTTGGCTTAAAATACAACGGCTCTTCAATGGTAATTGATCCTTTAGGTGAAGTGTTGTTACAAACAGATAAGACAACGGAGTATGCCAGTTGCGATATCGACATTTCAATGGTCTTCAAGACCCGGAAAAATTTTCCGTTTTTAGAAGACATTCGTTTTATCTAAATACCCATAATGAATAAGCTCACTCGTGAAGACTTCACACGCCTCGATCAAATAGATCCTCTCGCTGAAGTTCGAGATGAATTCACTTTACCAAAAGATTTGATATATTTTGATGGAAATTCTCTAGGTCCGCTACCAAAACGAACCATAAATACTCTGGAGACAATGATTCATAATGAGTGGGGCGATGGCTTGATTAGCAGCTGGAATAATGAAAACTGGATTAACATGCCGCGAGAGCTCGGCAACAAAATTGCCCCATTAGTTGGTGCTAAATCAGGTGAAGTTATTGTTGTAGATAGTACTTCAGTAAACCTATTTAAGGTTCTTACTTCCGCTTTGTTATTGAATAAGAATCGTAGCAATATTCTTAGCGAAGCTGGAAATTTTCCTTCTGACCTCTACATTTTAGAAAGTGTCAACAAAATGCTTGGAGAAAGTTATGAAAGGTATTTGATCGAAGAAGGCGATTACGAAATTGACAAATATATTGATGCCTCAACTGCCGTTGTTATGCTTTCACACGTTAACTATAAGACTGGAAGAATTAGTGATATTAAAAGAATTACAAGTGTTGCACATGAAAAAGGTGCTCTCGTTATTTGGGATATCAGTCACAGTGTCGGCGTTATGCCGTTGGATCTGCACAATTGTGGTGTAGATTTTGCAGTTGGTTGCACTTACAAGCACTTAAATGGGGGGCCTGGTGCTCCTGGGTTTTTGTATGTACACAACTCACTTATTGAAAAAGTGTCACAACCATTAACAGGATGGATGGGCCACATTCAACCTTTTGAATTTGCAGCCGAGTACCAGCCTGCAAATGATATTGGGAAGTATATTTGTGGCACACCACCTATCATAGCCTATAAAGCAGTTGAAAGTAGTCTGGCAATCTTTGAACATGTATCGATGAAAGTGGTTCGTGACAAAAGTATTCATTTGTCTGAAATGATGATACGATTAATGCAACAAGAATGTGCTACATTTGGCTTTGAACTGTTTTCGCCTAAGAATTCTGAACAACGTGGCAGTCAAGTTTCTTTCGCTCATAACAACGGTTTTTCCATTATGCAGGCGCTCATATCACATGGAGTTGTTGGTGATTTTCGTGAGCCTAATATTTTACGTTTTGGCATCTCCCCGCTCTATATGCGTTACGTGGATGTATGGGATGCGGTGATTTGTTTAAGAAAAATAATGCAAACCGATGAATGGCAGTCAGAGCAGTTTAATCAAAGAAGTTTTGTAACATAATTATTTAGAGCGTTTAATCTGGATTAAGTCTTATTTGAGGCTTTGCCAACCATAGAAAGCCCAAGTGCAACAGATGGTCCTATGCCAAAGGCAAAGATGGCTGTTCCAAGTCCTACAACACCTCCCATTAGCCAACCTACAATTACAACACTGACTTCAATAATCGTACGAATTGAATAAATTGGTAAGTTGGTCTTTTTTTGTAAACCAATCATTAGTCCATCTCTAGGTCCAGCGCCTAAGTTTGCTATGAGATAAAATCCGCTACCAATTCCAATAATAAGGACGCCAACTACAACTTGTAAAATCTGCATTGGATAAGTCTCTGGATAGGGCAAATAATAAACAGAGAATTCAATCGTTAAAGCGATAATGAAGGCGTTGAGGATGGTACCCATCCCAGGTTTTTGTTTAAGCGGAATCCACATTAATAGTACAAAAATACTAATAACGAAAGTTGCCAGGCCAATTGACCAGCCTGTGTGGTTTGATATACCCTGTGCAAGAACAGTGTAGGGGCCAACCCCAGCACCACTGGTAATAAGAAGGCTTTCTCCTAGGCCAAACAAAAACAATCCAAACACTAAAAATATTAAGGTCAGTGGTTTAGGCTTTAGATTGAAGGCATCTTCTGAACTCCAAGTAACTTTGGGAATTTTTTTGATAGAGAAGGCAAGAGAAAAAAGTTTCATCGTCAATTAACGAAGCTAAAAATTATAGTAATAATACAGTTGTTTAAGATTATTCTATAACTGTGTATAAATTATTGTATTTCTCATCTCATTTTCAAGCTTTACTGATTATCATATGCTTAGTAAAAAATAATCTTTTATTGTTAAATTATTAAATCAAAGAATATGACCGAGGCCATTACTAGAACTGATATCAAAAACTTTAATAATGATGGTGTCGTTGTATTGCGAGGAGTTTTTAATGATTGGATTGAAATTCTTAGAAGGGGTGCTGAATTTCATATCAATAATCCCAGTGAAAGTGCCTTGATTCATAAGCAGGACAGTTACCAAGGGCAGTTCATGGAAGATTTTTGTAATTGGCAGCGCATTAGAGAGTATAAAGATTTTGTTTTAAATTCATCTTTAGGTTCTTTTGCTGCGGACTTAACAGAGTCTAAGTCCATACAGTTTTTCCATGATCATTTTTTTTATAAAGAGGCAAGTTCCGGTGTTGCTACTCCTTGGCATCAAGATATGCCTTATTATTGTGTTAAAGGTCTTCAAACCGTAAGTTTTTGGATGCCACTTGAATCAAGAGAACAAAGTGTCTCATTGAAGTGTGCTGCTGGAAGTCATTCCTTTTCAAAAGAAATTAGACCAACAAGCTGGTCTAATAACGAAAGCTTTTATGAAGATAATGAAGCTTTCATGGACATGCCAAATATTGACAACGATAATTTTGAAATTAAGCAGTGGGCTATTGAGCCGGGTGATGTTGTAGCTTTTAATTTTAAGACAATACATAGTGCTAATGCCAATACCGTGGGCGGAGTAAGTCGAACGCTTTCTTTTCGCTTGCTTGGTGACGATGTGCGCTATCGGCAGCGTCCTGGAAGAACTTCTCCTAATTTTCCAGATATTAATCAAAAAAATGGAGAACGCTTAAGGGAAGATTGGTTTCCAACTATTTGGAGTAATTAATTTTATGGATTTAGCTAACTTCTCTTTTGAAATTTTAACTTTTTTATTTGTTATAGCCATCATTGCAGGCTTTATTGACACTCTGGTTGGTGGAGGTGGCTTACTTGCTGTTCCTGCATTATTATTAAGTGGTATTCCGCCAATCTATGTACTCGGAACCAATAAATTTCAAGGAAGTATGGGAACTGGTATTGCTACTTTTTTACTATTTCGAAAGAAAAAGTTAAATTGGGAAACAATTAAATACTTAATGCTTGCATCCTTCATTGGTTCAATAATAGGTGGAGTCATAGTGCAGTTCATTGATACTGAGCTCCTTTCTTTTGTAATACCTATTGTATTGGTAGTAATTGCAATTTATTTTATTATTTCTCCTAAACCCAAAGTAAGAACTAAAAATTCTGAAACTAACAAAAACTTTGAAAAATATGCTGTTCCAACAGTTGGTTTCTATGATGGTATGTTTGGTCCAGGCGCAGGTTCCTTTTTTGTTATGACAGGAGTTATGCTGAAAAAACTTGAAATTATCCAAGCTACAATCCTGGCCAAGCCTCTAAACTTTGCCTCAAATATTGCTGGATTTATCGTATTTTTTAGCTTTGGACATATAGCTTTTATGATTGGACTAATAATGATGTTAGGTCAATTGATTGGCGCTTTTATTGGGACTCATTACTTACTAAAAGCTAATCCAAAAGTTATTAGAGTTCTAATTGTAGTGATGTCTTTTTTAATGCTAGCTAGATATATATACTCCATGGACTTTTATTAAGGCAGCTCAAACACTTAACTGTTCTCAGGTTCACCTCGGATATTAATATACCCTCCCTCACACATCAATAAATCCTACTATTTTTTTAGCTTTAGGAATATCAAATCGAGTTTGAAAATGTCGCCATTCAAAGCGATCAGGGTAATTTCTTCGGTAGTCCTCAAATTTTAAAATGTTTTTTATTGCTAGATCGTCATCAATGAATGGATATATTGCATTAAGTGTTTCGTGAAGTGTAATTTCATTAATGGCAACTACTGCTGGATTTATAAGGTGTTCTACTTCATTGTTCAAAGGAGTCTTAGTAAAGCTACATAAGTCCTTATAAATCATATAGCTGCCCATATATTTAGCATCTATCGAGTGTCCTGCAATGTGAGGAGTTGCCCAGTAGGCTGAACTTTGGAGCTTAGTGTTAATGTAGGGCTCTTCTTCCCAGCAGTCAATTACATTAGCTTTTGTTTTATTTTTCAACCATAGGTCTTCGTCAATGATGCCTCCTCGAGCAGTATTAATTACGATAGTGTCTTGAGTAATTAACTCAAAATTATGACCTCCTAGTAGGTTGTAGGTGGGGTGAGAGCCTGAAAAGGTTAGCGGTGTATGAAAGCTTATAATATCAGCACTGAGAGCTGTATTAAGATCTACAAACCCTTCTTTTCCCTCAATTTCCTGGCGAGGTGGATCATTAAGAAGGGTGGTGATTCCGAGCTGTTTTGCTTTAAAGTAAAGTCTAGTTCCTACATTGCCAACACCAATAATTCCTAGTGTTTTCTTAGATAAATCAAAACTGTAGTCGTGAGCTAAATTTGAAATAGCACTGATCACATATTCTGCAACGGCATTGGCATTGCAGCCCTGAGCAGATGCGAAAGTTATATTGTTTTCAAGCAAATAGGCTTCATCAATATGGTCAAGTCCGGCAACTGTTGAACCAACAAATTGAACCTTAGTTCCTTGGAGTAGCTCTTTGTCGACCCTTGTTCTCGATCTTACTATCAATATGTCACAATCTAAGAGACTTTGTCGATCAATCTGTCGTCCAGGAAGAGTAACAATTTCACCAAAATCAGAGAAAATTTTCTCAAAGCCCCAAACAGAATCATCAATCATTAATTTCATGAAGGTATTTGCCATTCGATAGCCGTCTGATTCGTTGAAAGAAGATGTTGGTTGGCTTTAGAAAAGTGTTGACAACCAAAAAAACCCTTATTTGCTGAAAATGGTGAAGGGTGGGGTGCTTTAAGAACTAGATGTCTTTCAGGATTAATTAATTCAGCTTTTTTTCCGGCATAAGCACCCCAAAGTAAAAAAACTAAATTGTGTTTTTTTTCATTCAGTAATTTAATAACATTATCTGTAAAAGTTTCCCATCCCTGATTTGCATGCGAAGCAGGGCTGTTTTTTTCAACTGTCAGGACGCTATTCAGTAACAAAACCCCTTGCTTTGCCCAGTGAGATAAATGGCCGTTATGTGGTGTGGTAATTCCTATATCACTTTCAAGTTCTATATAAATGTTCCTAAGTGAAGGCGGTATGGGGACCCCTTCAGGGACTGAAAAACTAAGTCCCTCTGCCTGATTGATGCCGTGATAAGGGTCTTGGCCAAGAATAATGACCTTTGTGTTGGCAAAGCTTGAGTATTCAAAGGCTTTATACCAATTTTCTTTGGGTGGATAGATTTCTTTAGATTGATTGTTATAAAGAAAAGAATACAGAGATTGAAAATAATCCATCTCTTTTTCAGCTGCTAAAAGCTCAGACCAGTCGCCAATATCAGGCCTCATTTATTTTGCTCCTTGGGTAGAATATATCACTGAGAATATTATAGCAAGGTTTGGGAATGGCTAACTGGTTGGAGTTCTGGGAAAACAATGAAATTAACTGGCATTCTGATGTTGTTACTCAGGAACTAGAGGAGCACTTAGGATTACTCAAACTTGAGCCTGGCGATAAAGTGTTTTTTCCTCTTTGTGGCAAAAGTGTTGACATGATTTACATGCTCAATCAAGGTTTTTCTGTCATTGGTGTTGAACTTAGCGAGATTGGTATTAAGCAGTTTTTTCTTGAAAATAGGCTGGATTTTACAATCACTCAGGTTGGTGAATTTGATCTTTATACTGCTAAAAATATAGAAATATACTGCGGCGATTTCTTTTCATTAACCTCTAAACATTTATGTGACGTCAAAGCTGTATTTGACCGAAAATCCTTGATAGCACTTGATCGAAATTTAAGACAAAAATATGTAAAACATTTAAATGATATAATATCGTTGGGTGTTAGGATACTATTGGTAACTTTGCATTATCCGAAACATCAGATGAGCGGCCCACCTTTTTCAGTTGATAAATCTGAAGTTGAGTCGCTTTTTAGTATGGCCTTTAAATATCAAGAATTAAAGTCTTTTCAAGATATTGAGAATGGGTCAAAGCTATTACGTGCTGGCGTGGATTATATTGAAAATGCAGCTTATTGTCTGCATAAAGTGAGAGAATAATGGCAAAAAAAATGACGGGCATAGTCGCTCAATTTGGTACAAAGGGTTATGGATTTATTACGGGTGATGATGGTGAAAAGTATTTTGTACACCAAAAAAATGTGTACAACAAGTCTCGATTAAAAGCCGATACCCGGGTCAAATATAAGGTAGAAACTTCTGAAAAAGGTTTTGTGGCAGTTGATGTTAAGCTTGAAAAATTGAGTGAAGAAACAAAACCGTTGACTGACCAAACTATTAAAGGAATGTTTTTTATATTGTTGTTGATACAATTGATTACTGTTTATTACGTATTTTTGGATAAATGAAAAAACTAATTGTTCTTGGTTTGGCAATTTTAATGATCCTTTCGGGATGTTTTTCGACACCGGCAAGAGAAGTTACTAATATTTGTACTTTACTTGACGAGAAAGTGAGTTGGTATCAGGCAGTCAAGAAAAGTGAGGAAAAATGGGGCGCCCCCATGCACTTGCAGTTAGCGATCATTTATCAAGAGTCACGCTTTGCCTCAAACGCTAAACCACCAAGAAATAAGATTTTTGGAATAATACCTGGAACAAGACCAACAACATCATTCGGCTTTACCCAGGCCAAGAAAGCGACCTGGGAATGGTATCAACTCAAGACAGGAAACAAGTCAGCGAAACGAGATAATTTTGCTGACGCCGTTGACTTTGTTGGATGGTATATAAATCAATCTTTGTTGCGCTCTAAAATTAGCAAAACAAATGCCTACCGTCAATATTTGGCTTATCATGAAGGTCATGGTGGCTATAACAATAAGACTTATGAAAAAAAGGCCTGGCTTATTGATGTTGCTAAAAATGTTGAAAAGAAGTCTAATACCTACAAGACTCAACTATCTCAATGCAGGACCGAACTTGATAAGAATCGCGTATGGACACTTTTCTAATTATTATTAGTTGATTTAGTTCAAAGTTAAGTTAAAAAAAACTGATATCTATATCGAGATAAGGATTATTAATGAACACACAAAACCTTATTCATTCAATTATTCAAAGGATTGCTACTGGACCTGAACTCAGTAAAAACATAGAAACGGAAGAGGCAGAAGCGGCCATGAGTGCAATTCTTAGTGGCGAAATAGATGAGGTTCAGGCTGCTATCTTCTTGATTGCGCTGAGAATGAAGCGTGAAACGATGGAAGAAAATATAGGCATTCTTGAAGCCTTACTAAAGTTTACTGATTGTCAGAAAATTGATGTAGAAAACCTAGTTGATATAGGTGACCCTTATAGTGGCTATAATCGTTCCATTCCTATTTCAGCTTTCTTACCACCACTGCTTGCAGAACTCGGCCTACCAACGCTGATACATGGTCTAGACTCCGTTTCTCCAAAATACGGATTGACTCATCGACATATTAATCAAGCTTTGGGTATAAATGTAGATTCGTCCGTCAGTGAATCAAAGGCCAGAATTGAGGATAGCGATATTGGCTGGTCCTATGTTGATCAAAATCAATATTGCAAACCATTACATGACCTTGTTCCACTCAGAAACAAGGTCGTTAAAAGAACTGTTCTTAATACAGTGGAAACATTGATTGGGCCTCTTAGAGGGAAAAATACCCATTGTATTTTGGGTTATGTTCATAAAGCTTATCCTCCTATTTATGCTACTTTATGTGAAAAAGTAGGACTTGATAGTAGCCTACTGATTCGTGGCGTTGAGGGAGGTGTTGTGCCATCACTTAGACAAAAAGGGCTCATGATTTCCTACCATAAGGGTCTCGAAAAAGATCGAGTAGAGACAGACCCTAAACTCTTGGGAATTAATAGTAAGTTGCGTGCTATCGCTTTCCCCAAAAGATTTGAAGATGGTACAGAAAGAGACTTGTTAGCTGAGTATGTGGTTGATTTAGGACGTTCTGCTCTTTCCGGTGAGTCGGGTATGTTTTATGATGGCCTGGTATACTCGGCGAGTCTGATTCTTTGGCATTTAAGGAAATCGAAATCGCTGCCAGAAGCATCTGATAGAGTAAGAGAGGTTCTAAACTCAGGTAAAGCTTTAAATCGATTGGTAGCAAATAAAAACCTATAAATTACTGAGATTGTGCATGGTTTAGCTTTGCATATTCACCAGATGCATTAATTAACTCCTTATGTGATCCTTGTTCAACGATTTCGCCTTCTTTTAGGACAATAATGCGGTCAGCGTTCTTGATAGTGCTTAAACGATGAGCAATAATGATTGTTGTTCGGTCTTGCTGCATTTTGTTGATTGCTGATTGAACGAGCTTTTCTGTTGCAGAGTCGAGTGCAGAGGTTGCTTCATCAAGAATTAAAATAGGGCTGTCTTTGGCAATAGCTCTCGCTATTGAGAGTCTTTGACGCTGACCACCCGATAGGGTGATGCCATCTTCCCCGATTTCAGTGTCGAATTGATTATCCAACTTTTCAATAAATTCAGCAGAATTTGAAATTTTGGCAGCATGGATAACTGATTCTAGAGGCATACTATCTTTTTGCCCAAAAGCAATATTGCCTTTAATTGTGTCATTAAATAAACGAATATGTTGGTCTACAAAAGCAATATTAGATCTAAATGAGATTAACTCAAATTCATCGATATTTGTTTCATCTATCGTTATCTTGCCATTGCTTGGTTGATAGAATCGTGCTAAAAGGTTTACCAGTGTCGTTTTGCCACTTCCAGTGCTACCAACCAAGGCAATAGTTTCTCCGGCCTTAATGTTTAAGTTGATATTCTTTAGTGGAGACTTCTCTCCGTCATAGGAAAAACTGACGTTGTCAAAATTGATGTCACCTTTCACATGATCTAGTATTTGATTGCCATCATTGGTTTCAGTTTTTTCGTCAATTAGGGTAAAGACGCTTATCGCAGCCACAATCGCCTGTTGCAATGGTTTGTTGATATTAATGAGAGTCTTTGCTGGTTTGACTAGCATGCCCATTGCAGTAAAGAAAGCAAGAAAGTCGCCAGCGCTCATTATTAAGTAGGTTGAAGACAGGAAAACCACACAGGCTAGAGACAAGCCTATAAGTATATTAACTATGGAGGTGTTAAGGCCACCAGCCATGTCAACTTTAAATCGCTGTTGACGAATTGTGTTGACGAGTTTAAAAAACTTACTTTGTTCGTTTTCCTGTGCGTGATAGATTTTAACGAGGTCACTACCTGAAATATTTTCATCCAGAAGGTGGGTCATCTTTCCCATTGAGTCTTGAACCTTTTTAGAGCCACTTCTCATCCGAGAGGTTGAAAATTTGACGGCTAGATAAACCAGTGGCAGAAGCACTAAAAGTGTGAGGCTTAAGAGGTAGTTTTTATAAAACAAATACCCTGTTAACAGAACGACGGTCAATGATGATTTGATAAAGTCAAGCCATATAGTTGAAGCTGCAGCAGAGATTTGTTCAACATCAAAGGTTAATTTAGAGAGTGTTCCACCAGTCGTATTTTTATCAAAGTAAGACTTAGGTAATTTTAACAATTTGGCAAACATATCAACCCTTAGATCCATGATGACCTTGTTTGAGATCCAAGAGCTAGCGCTGACTGAGGTTAGAGCAAATAATGAGCTCAGCGTAATAACTGCAAAAAGTGTCAACGAATAGAATAGCGCCTCTTCATTAGATCGTTCTACAGCAAACAGAGTGTCGATGATTTGGCCAGTTATTTCAGGGATTGAGGCCTCTAATGCAGTAGCAAAAACCATCATTAGAGAGGTAAAGGCAAGCTTTCCTATGTGATTTTTAATGTATGGAAAGAGTCGCTTTAGAAATTGTCTATAACCCATCATGATTACTTTAATTGGATGTGCCCATATTCTACACAAATTTGTGTATCATAACTATTTCAAACTTTGTTAGTTTTAGATGACAAAATACATTTTTATAACCGGTGGCGTGGTTTCCTCTTTAGGTAAAGGAATAGCCTCCGCTTCTTTGGCTTCAATTCTGGAAAATCGAGGCCTAAATGTTACCCTCCTTAAACTAGACCCTTACATTAATGTTGATCCTGGCACCATGAGTCCTTTTCAACATGGTGAGGTTTTTGTCACCAATGATGGGGCGGAAACGGATCTGGATTTAGGTCACTATGAGAGATTTGTTCGCACCCAACTTGGTAAAAAGAACAACTTTACCGCTGGAAGAGTTTATGAAAGTGTAATTAAGCGTGAACGCAAGGGAGATTATCTTGGTGCAACGGTACAAATAATCCCCCACATTACTGATGAAATTAAAAGATTAACAAAAGAAGGCGCCGAAGGTGCTGAAGTTGCTTTGGTTGAGATTGGTGGTACAGCTGGTGACATTGAGTCTCTCCCCTTCATGGAGGCGATTAGACAAATGAGTTTAGAGTTAGGTCGCGAAAACACTTTATTTATTCACTTAACGCTTCTACCCTATATCAAAGTCGCTGGTGAACTTAAAACCAAACCAACCCAGCACTCAGTCAAAGAACTCAGAGGGATTGGAATTCAGCCAGACATACTTATCTGTCGCTCAGAAGAGCCTCTAGCAGATGCAGAACGTAAGAAGATTGCGTTATTCACAAATGTAGCAGAGAATTCTGTCTTTGTTTCTTTAGATCAGGACACGATATACAAGGTTCCTGAGGATCTTCATGAACAGGGGCTGGATGACATTGTTGTTGATAAGTTGAGGCTTGACTGTAAAGCAGCTGATTTAACCGAGTGGAGTAATGTAATTTCTCGCCTAGAAATGCCCAAACACAGTGTTGATGTTGCAATGGTTGGAAAATACATGGATTTGACTGAATCTTATAAGTCACTATCCGAAGCGCTCATTCATGCTGGTATTCATACCGAAACTAAAGTCAATATTCATTATTTTGATTCTGAAGAGATCGAAAAAAATAGTGCTGATTGCTTAAGCAATATGAGTGCAGTTCTTGTCCCTGGCGGATTTGGCACTCGAGGTATTGAAGGAAAAGTTGCAGCTGTTAGATATGCTAGAGAGAATAATTTACCTTATCTTGGAATCTGCTTAGGAATGCAGGTCGCTGTAATTGAGTTCGCTCGCCATAAGGCCAACATGAAGGCCGCAAATAGCACTGAATTTGATCAAAATACACCTTTCCCAGTTATTGGGCTTATTACTGAGTGGCAGGATGAAAACGGGGATACACAAAAACGAAATTCTGATTCGCATTTAGGGGGCACAATGAGGCTAGGTGGTCAAGAATGTGAACTTATTCAAGGTAGTCTCTCACATAAAATTTATGGCACTGAAAAAGTGACAGAACGTCACCGTCATCGATATGAAGTTAATAACAAGCTGATTGGTGAAATCGAAAAGGCGGGATTGACTGTTTCAGGGAGATCCCATGACGGTTCATTGGTTGAGATAGTAGAGATTTCTGATCACCCTTGGTTTGTGGCCTGTCAGTTTCACCCAGAGTTCACTTCAACACCAAGAGACGGCCATCCATTGTTTGAGAGCTTTATAAATGCCGCTAAGGAAGCACACAACCTGATACTTTCTTAGTTTCTATTATCAGATCTCTCTAAAGATTATATTATTTTTTCTTAACGAATTTCATTAGGCGCTTTCTTTTTTGAACTTGACGCACCGATAGTTTATTTTTTTTATCCTTGAAAGGGTTATCACCACTTTTAAATTCAAGCTTAATGGGTGTATTTGAAAGCTTGAGGGCATCTATAAAAAAGTTTTTTAAAAATTGTTCATAGGCTTTAGGAATACTTTGAAGATGATTACCATGCATCGTTAGTGTTGGTGGAAAAACATCAGATTGGTGGACATATTTTAGTTTTGGCCTTCTTCCTCTAACTGCTGGGGCTTGATGTTTGTTATTAGCCTTTTCTAATATTTTGTTAAGTGAGGAGGTTGAAAACTTTGCGCCGGCGTGTTCAAAGGATTTTCTAATGTGGGTAAACAATTTACCCACTCCGGAGCCGTGAAGTGCTGAAATATAATGCACAGAAGCGTAGCTCACAAAGGAAAGCTTGACATCCAGTTTTCTTTTTACCTCACTTTTTTGGTAATCATCCAAACCATCCCATTTGTTGATGACTATTAATAGGGATCTTCCTTTCTCGGTAATCATTCCAAGCAGAGTTGCGTCCTGTTCAGTAACACCCTCATGTGCGTCGAGAACCAAAATGACGACATGAGAGTCTTCTAGCGCCTCAATGGCTTTGATAATGCTAAATTTTTCAATCTTTTCATCGACACTGCGTTTACGCCTAATGCCTGCAGTATCTATAAGAGTATACTGCTCACCTTCATGCTCAAAGGGAATAAATATTGTGTCTCGAGTGGTTCCTGGTAAATCAATAGCAAGAACTCTTTCTTCACCCAGTATTCGGTTAATTAGTGTAGATTTTCCAACATTCGGTCTTCCAAGTACGGCTACAGCTATACCCTTAACTTCCATTTTATCTTCATCAAAACTTTGGGGTAACAAGGGTATGCTGGCTCCGATCAATTCTGAGATTCCTTGATTATGTTCTGCTGAGATAAGGACGGGTTTCCCTAAACCCAATTCAAAAAATTCAGCGGCTGAAGTTTGATCCAAGTTTTCAGCTTTATTACACACTAGAATGATTTTTTTCTTCAGTTTTCTGAGTTGAGTAGAGATATCTAGGTCTAATGAAGTTACACCATCTTTATTGCTGACAATAAAAAAAATAACATCTGATTCGTTAAGTGCATTAAGAACTTGCTCATGAATTCCGATGTCTATCAGAGAATCATCATTAGTTAGGCCACCGGTGTCAATAATCGTGCACTTGATATCATCATCAAGCTGAATAGTTGCATATTGACGATCACGCGTTAGTCCTTCGAAATCTGAAACAAGCGCTTGACGGGATTTGCTCAGACGATTAAAAAGGGTAGATTTTCCTACATTGGAACGACCAACCAATGAAATGACAGGGTAACTCACAGCAAATCAATGAATTTGTATTAATTCAGATCGTCGAGTTTGATCTGAATTAATTGTGTTAAATTAGAGTTTTCGGTGACATTATCGATTGCCAGGCTGTAATATTTCTGTGCCTCTGTGCGGTTTCCAAGGTCTAAGTAGATATCACCCATTAGATTATAAACCAGGCCTGAAAAGTCATCATCAGATTGTCCCTCAAGTATTGAAAGTGCCTGCTCGTGTTGTCCTAGTTGTAACTGAATAGAAGCTGTTCTTAGAGCCGCCGAATTTGAAATTACTGGACTTGTATTATTAGTTAGAGGCTTAATTACGCCAAGAGCTTGTGCATAGCTTCCCGCGTCAAAAAGATACTTAGCCATCAATAATATTGCTTGATCTGAGTAGGTGCTAGAAGAAAAATCTGTAGTTAATTTATCGTAAGCTCCGAGATTGTTAGAATCTGAAGCATAATTAAGGTAAAGACTTCTTGCATTTAAGGACTGATTATCTTGATACTCTGTATAAGTATTCCAGCCCCATATGCCGGCAAGACCAATAACGGCTCCAGCTATGATCTGCTTACCATTACTCTTCCACCATTTCTTAATTTGTTCGACCTGCTCTTCTTCTGTATTGTCGACTTGGATAAAGTTTTTCATAATATCTCCTGAAGATGTTGAATGATACCCTCAAGCTTAATTAATTGTTGGTCACCTTGCCCTTTTAGGGGTTTAATGCTAATTTGATTGTTTGATAATTCTTCTTCACCTAAAATTAAAGCAAAGTCTGCATTAGATTTGTTTGCTTTTTTCATTTGGTTTTTTAAACTACCCATACTCATGTCATTAGTAATAATTATGTCTGGCATAGCTGAATGTATATCTCTAGAGAGCTTCATTGATGTGGTTTGAGCGCTTTCACCTAGAGCAACAAAATATAGGTGTGGTTTATTTTTTTGGAGTTTATTAGGTTGATCTTTGATGAGAAGGACGAGTCTCTCAATACCAATCGCAAAACCTATAGCAGGGGTTGGGTTACCACCCATTTTTTCCACCAAGCCATCATATCTGCCACCCCCACAGATAGTTCCTTGTGCACCTAAGTCATTTGAAATCCATTCAAAAACGGTACGATTGTAGTAATCCAGTCCTCTTACAAGTCTCGGATTTATAGAATATGGTATTTCAAGACAATCAAGATAATTTTTGAACGCCGAGAAGTGTTCGTCAGATTCATCATCAAGGTGGTCAATCATTTTTGGTGCGCTTTCTATCAAAGCTTCCATTTCACTGTTCTTACTATCTAATATTCTTAACGGGTTTGTAGTTAGCCGTCGCAAGCTGTCTTCGTCTAGTTGAGATTTATTGTCAATAAAGTAATTCTGTAGAAGCTTTTTATAGGATGAGCGAGTCTCGCTTGAACCTAAAGAGTTAATTTCTAAACTGGCATTATTAATTCCGATTAGCTTCCAGAGAGTATTAGTTATGTCGATTAATTCGGCATCAATCTTAGCGTCATAGGTGCCAAAAACTTCAACATCAACTTGATGAAACTGACGATACCTGCCTTTTTGAGGGCGCTCATGCCTAAACATGGGGCCATGGTAAAAAACTTTTTGAATGCCTTCACGCGGTAAATTATGTTCAATCATCATTCGCACAATGCCAGCCGTCGCTTCAGGTCTCAAGGTTAGGGATTCTCCGCTGAGATCTTTCCAGGTGTACATCTCTTTCTCAACGATATCGGTCACTTCTCCAATTGCACGAGAGAAAGTCTCAGTATTTTCAACAATAGGTGTACGGCAATATTTGTAGCCGTAGGAAATCAATAACTGATTAATGGTCTCTTCTAGTGCCAACCAGAGATTCGACTCTGACGGAAGGAGATCGTTCATTCCTCGGATAGCTTGAATTTTTTTTGACATTGCTAAGGTATTATATTGTTTGCAGGTATTTTACCAATGAAATACGTTTTACTGTTCAAGCAATGTAGAAGATGTTATTTATGTCTTATATGTTCTTTATTCCGCTAGGTACATGACCAGTTGATACATATTTAGAGGCTGAATTGCAGTGCTGTTGTTGGTCATCAAAAAAGATGTCGGCAGCAAACTCTCTTAAGAAAATACCTTTATCTAGACCGCCGAGAAAAAAGGACTCATCGATACGAATACCCCATTCCCTCATCGTGTGGATTACCCGTTTGTGTGATGGGGCAGATCTAGCTGTAACCAAAGCCGTTCTAATGGGATTGTTTTCTTCTGGAAAGGTTGACTGAATTTTTTGCAAAGAAACAAGAAAAGATTTAAAGGGTCCAGCCTTAAGTTCTACATTTGCAGACATTATTTCGTTTTCTTGAAAAGCTTCGAGACCCTGTTCTTGAAATATCTTTTCAGATTCGTCAGAAAAAATAACAGCATCACCATCAAAAGCTATTCGGAGTTGATATGGGTGGATGTTATCTGACTTTGATTCCACAATAGAGGCTGCAGCAAAGCCAGATTGTAGGGCTTTTTGTACATCATGGTAATTACTAGAAAGGAACAAGTCAGCCTTAAAGGCGCCAACAAATGGATGAGTGCTTTCTCCTCTAGTGAAGGCTGCCCTAGATATATTTAAGCCATAATGCTCGATTGAGTTAAAGATTCTTAGTCCAGTATCTGCACTGTTTCTGGAAAGCAAAATGACATCAATCGGAGTTTTTTTACTATCTAGTTTGAGTAGTTTTTTAACTAATGTGAAGCCGACACCAGGCTCTAGTATAGCATTTTCGTTTTCCTGTTGATGTCTTGCATACGCTTCAATTCCTTCTTCCTTAAAAATTTTATGTGAATGGTCGAGATTAAATAGTGCTCTGGAAGATATGGCAATAACCAATTTATGTCTCTCTTCTTTTATTTGTTTTTTTGCCATTTCGCTATATTGTACCAATACAAAAAGTATTCAAGCCATCTTAACATGAAGAGTTTTATTACTATTGAAATATGAAGCCTTCTATTGTTGTTCGTAAATTACTCTGATTTGTGTCTAGTCTTTTGTCATAACCACTGCGTCTTGCAATAAATTTCACCATCTTCATTGAGTGTGTAGTGGTTATAACCAATACCCGGTTGTCCATTAAACTGAAGTGCGGTAGAAGGGCAGGAGTACAACTTCACACCTTTACGATTGAATTCAGAGCATTGATGAGCATGCCCCCACATCACTGCTTTAATGTTGTCGAATTGGTCAATTACAGCAAACAAATCGTCAGGATTTTCAAGCGACATTTCATCATCCCAATCACTTTGCAATGAGACGGGAGGGTGATGTAAACAAAGAACAATATATTTCGCACTTGATGAACTAATTTGTTGTGACAAGGATTGTAGTTGTTCATCGCTTAATCGACCACTAACTTTGCCAACAAAACCGATTCATTGGAATAAAAATCCTTAGCTTCGATATTAGGAAACATTTTTCCCAACAATGGTGAAGGGAGCTTACTTGAGTTAG
>KB889825.1:32765-47967 GCA_000372785.1 gamma proteobacterium SCGC AB-629-P17
AGTAAGGATTATTGCGCCCGGTCGTGTTTATCGGTGTGATTCTGATGTAACTCATACCCCAATGTTTCACCAAGTTGAAGGTTTGATCGTTGATAAAAAGGCAACATTTGCCCAACTCAAGGGACTATTAATTGATTTCTTGAGGGCATATTTTGAAAAAGATGACCTCCAGGTTCGTTTTCGACCATCCTACTTTCCATTCACAGAGCCTTCATAAGGGAACAAAAACTAGCCTATATTTCACTTGCACTTCTTGGAATTGGAGTCATGGCAACAGGCCTAGTTCAAACAAATATGACATTTTATTTAGCAACAATAGTTATGTCTGTAGGCTTTCATTACTTTGAAACCATCAATAGTTCATTAACGCTTCAGTGGATTGATAAAGAAAAAACAGCTAAATTTTTAGGCAATGTTATTGCTACCCGCTCTGCAGCATCAATCATAGCATTCAGCTTGGTTTGGTTATTATTTCAACAATTTCATATGGAATATTTATGGATTTATATGATCGGTGGTGGAATTTCTGTCGCTATAGTTGCGTTTTGCTGGCAGCATTTCTCATTTTTTCCTGAAAAAGTTAGTCAGACTAAAAAAATTATTCTTCGTAAGCGTTATTGGCTTTACTACGCATTGCAATTTATGAGTGGAGCAAGAAGACAGATATTTGTTGTTTTCGCTGGCTTCCTGATGGTTGAAAAGTTTGAGTTCACTGTTGCTGAAATATCGCTCTTACTGCTTGCAAATGCTGCCATTAATGTCGTAATAGCACCAAAAATTGGTAAACTGATTCATAGATTTGGCGAGCGCAAAGCACTTATATTTGAGTATGTCGGACTTACCTTTATCTTCGCTGGATACGCACTTGTGGAAAGCAGCTATGTTGCAGTTTTTTTGTATATTGCTGATCATCTGTTTTTCTCAATTTATATCGCACTTAAAACTTATTTTCAAAAAATAGCTGATCCTGCTGACATTGCTTCAAGCGCTGGAGTGTCATTCACGATTAATCACATTGCAGCGGTTTTTATTCCTGTTGTTTTTGGATTTATCTGGCTTTACTCTCCCTCTTTAGTCTTTTTTGCAGGTGCAGGAATAGCCTTAGCTTCACTTCTACTAGCTCTTAATATGCCAGCAAAACCTTCCGCTGGAAACGAAGTGTTATTGGGTAGATTTTCATAATATTGTTCCTTTTTTAATTCAAAAAAAAAGTAGTTTAAAGTGATATACTTTCTTTATGAAAAAACTTCTTCTACTTTTAGCATTAACCTTTTTATCAGCCCAAATCTTTGCAGGTTCGTGTCCTGATGGTAGTGAACCAGTCAAGAGTGTTTCTGCGGATGGCACTTATTTTGTATATAAGTGTAATGCTGACTCTAGTAATACTAAAGAGTCAAAAACTTCTAATAAGACTTCCACAAATAGCTCAAACATACTAGAAGGAAGTGTTAAAGCCAGCGACATTAACTTTCCAGGCAAATTTTATACGACAGAAATTAACTCTTGTAAGGCAATGGGTTCTGCAACATTTAAATCAAATTATACTATCAATATAGTTGAAGGTTTAATTGGCTATGATTGGCATGCTGACCACCATGCAAACAGCAACTCACGTGATGTTATTCATGAAGCCATTACAGATCCAATTAAAATGCTTATGTCAGCAACACACAACGCAATTGGTAATGACAACCAAACCAATATTAAAATTGCTAAAAACTTATTAATAGATTTGGCTAAAGCAGATACTTTATATGACAGTATTGGTTATTACGAAGTACAAAAGAAACCTCTATGTTATGCAGGACGTGGAGATGTTAATGCACCCTGTTGGTATCATGAGTATGAATGGGCTAGCCAAGTGTTTGCAAATTACATGATTAGTGCATTGTGGTTAAGAGATGAATTGAACGAACAAGAGTTTAAAATTGTAGACCAGTATATCAAAAAAATGTACAAGAAGTTTCTACAGCCAACAGAATTTCAGAAAAAAGAGCAAGGTTTCTATGCTATGGCTAATGGTGGAACAGGTATATTGATTTACGCATCATGGACAAATAATAAGAAACTTGCCGCAAAAGAAATAAACTTTAGATTCAAAGAAATGGATAAAATGTTTTATGAAGATGGCTATATTAACAACAATTCATTCAGAGGAGTAAGGGCACAATGGTATCACTCATATGGTTTAAACTCTGCACTTGGTTATGTATATATTGCAGGTCTATGGGGTGCTGAAATACCGAAAAAACTGTACAATAAATTAGTTAAAGCATCAGAAGTAGCAAACTTGGCAATAACTGACTATGAGACTTTTAGAAGCAGACCTTTCACAGGAACTAATACTAATATAACAGAAGATCCAAAAGACGCGAAGAAACATACACACCAAGCGGCATTTGCAATAGACACACTAATGAAAATTGTTACTGGTGTAGAACTAGAGCACGACCCTGTATATCTTCAGAAAAGAACGTACCATAATGGTATAGATGATTTGATTGGATTTAACCCAAATTGTATTAATAATTTAGTTACTGAATAAGCATTGACTCAATCATGAGTTGCAAGGATTCATTCCCTCTAAAAGAATTAACGCTTAACTTATAAGCAACTCTTACTTTCTTAGATTCAAGCTTTTCTTGGAAAAAAGCAATTCCCTCAAATATAGCGCTAACATTAATCAATTTCAATGTGCATTTGAGATGCTTTTCACCGACAACTTTCTGATCGAGAATCTCAAAGTCTCCGTAAAAAATAGGCTCCTCAAAACCCTGACCCCATGGGGCTGACTTGCAAAGAAGCTGGGCATTCTTTAAAGTCATCTCTGAGGCATCAAGCTCACCATCAGTAAGCAAATCAAGAGCTGGTTTTTGACCATTAAGATGCTTAGAAATGGCTTCAGAAAAAACTTGCTTAAACTGCAAAAAATTCTCAGGGAGAATACTCAGACCAGCAGCCATCGCATGACCTCCAAACTTTTCTATGAGATCTGGTTTTTCTCTGTCAATTAAGTCGAGTAGATCCTTGATATGCACGTCAGGTATTGACCTAATCGAGCCTTTCAAAAGTTTGCTAGATTTTGCAAAAACAGCACAGGGGCATTGGTAATCTTCTTTCAACCTTCCTGCGACAATGCCGACAATTCCTTCATGCCAAGACTCATCAAATAAGACAATCGCAAAAGGACTTTCATCTATAGACTGCTCGGCAACAATGGCAAGTGCCTCGTCTTGCATTCGGCTCTGCTCTTCACGTCTTTCTTTATTGAATTTCTCAAGATTTGCGGCATATCTTCTAGCGTCATTAATGTCTTCTGAGAGAAGGCAACTTATTCCTTGAGAAATATCACTCAGACGCCCTGCTGCATTAATCCTTGGAGCGACAGAAAAGCCCAAGTCGGAGGCCTGCAGTGACTCGACGGGACGTTTTGTCAGCTCTAGTATCGCCAATATCCCTTTAGAGCAGCGTTTTTGCCTAATTCTCTTAAGTCCCTCACTGACTAGAATCCGATTATTCTGATCTAGTCTAACAACATCAGCAACCGTACCAAGCGCTACCAGGTCAAGCAATTCACGAAGGTCAGGCACTGACATCCCATGCTTCTCAAAATAATTCAAACCTTCTAAGTGTGTCTTAAGCGCTGAAAACAAATAAAAACAAACCCCAACACCTGCTAAGTTTTTTGAGGGAAATTTACAGCCTTCTAGATTTGGGTTAATAATCGCATTTGCATCTGGAAGAATGCCCGGAGGTAGATGATGATCAGTGATAATGACTTCAATAGCAAGAGATCTAGCCAATGAAGTGCCTTCGATACTAGAGATGCCATTGTCAACCGTTATGATTAAGTATGGATCCTTCTCTTTCTTGGCTTCGTTGACAATCTCTGGGCTTAATCCGTAGCCATGCTCAAATCGATTTGGCACCAGAAAATCTACAAACTTTCCGCCCATCATCCTTAGCGCTTTGATTGCGACAGCACTTGCAGTAGCACCATCTGCATCAAAATCCCCGACAATCAATATACGTCTATTTTCAGTGATTGCACGCTCAAGTAGGTTAAGCGCAACATCCAATTGGTCAAAGTTTGGTTTTAATAAACCAGGTAGCGACAATACCAGCTGAGATTCAGTGACAGACCTAGCTGCATATATATTTTTTAAGAACGCAGGTATGTCGTCTGAATAAGACTCATAGAGTGTTTTGTCTATTTCTCTAGTCAGCACTGCGAACAAGTCGAATGTAGGTATCTATGGACTTTTCTCTGACTATAGAACCTCCATAAAAGAATGGAATTTCGTAAGCTAGCGAAGGGTTATCTTTGGCTGTCATAGAGGTCCAGTAGGTTTCCTTCTGGGTATTGGGAAAAAAGTCCAAATCAATCAAAATATCATCACCATAATAATTGATGATTGTTTTTAATTCATCTCTTGTTGGTAGACGCCAGTTTGAATAGGAACAGAGTTGCATTTCATTAATGTCATCAACGAAGGACTGAGTGTTACAACTCTCACCCCAATAGCAATTTTTACTGTACATATTGTTCTTCCTGCCGGTATCACCATCAAACCAAGTGTATGTATTCATGGTGTATTGCAAACCCTCTGCTTCACCTTTCACTTCCCATACAAGAGAAGTCTTTTGGTCCAAGACGCATGGCCAATTTGAACTTTCGAAATCTAAAATTTCGCCTTCGCTGGATAGTTTTACAAAATCAGCAATCGCAATGTTGCTGATTGACATAAACAGTGAAAGAATCAGGGCTTTTTTCATGAATTGAAACTTGGTAATTCAAGGAAGATTATATTCTACCAGTTAAGTCGATTATTGAAATGCCTGCAAGGTTTTTTATAGTAACAATTTTCAGAAAGAAGGTTTTCGACGTTCAAATACAAGCAATATAACACCGATAAAAATCAAGCTGTCAGCAACATTAAATACCGGCCAATAGTAATTCTGGTAATGAACATCAATAAAATCAATTACGTAACCATATTGAGCACGATCTAATAAGTTACCTAGGGCACCTGAGAGTAGAATAAATTGTCCAAAAAGCCTTTGACGATGTACGGCTGGCGTTTTATGAATCCAAACCATAAGCATAGCAGAGACAAAAAGTGAGACAGCCAATAAAAAGGCTTTTAGTATTCCACCTCCCCCCGACAAAAAACTAAACGCAGCGCCAGTGTTTTGTATATAAGTCCAACTAACAAATGAATTAATGACCATTGACTCACCTAGAGCAAATAACGAGACAACAATCTGTTTCGTTAGCTGATCGAAAATTACTAGCGCCAGACACAATAAGTAGTAACTTTTATATTTCATAAGTCGTAACTAATAACAAAGGCCAAGTACCTAGCATCTATTTATTCAATGTGTTTATAATTCATGGTTAATTGTATTATAAATTTAGTGGAGGTTTTATGGGTTTTTTAACTGGCAAAAAAGCTCTCGTTGTGGGTGTCGCTTCAAACCGCTCAATTGCCTGGGGAATTGCAGAAGCGATGGCTTCAAATGGTTGTGAAATCGCACTCACCTATCAAACCGATAAACTCAGAAGCCGGGTTGAGAAGTGTGCGGAGATTTGCAACTCTTCAATTGTAATCCCCTGTGATGTTTCTGAAGACGAGCAAATTAGCCAGACCTTTTCTAAATTGAAGGGGTCATGGGACAGTTTTGATATTCTCGTCCATTCGGTTGCATTTGCTGATCGTGCGGAACTAGATGGCAATTACGTTGAAGTCACAACACGTGAGGGATTTCTCAGAGCCCATGAAATAAGTTCATATAGCTTTACCGCGCTTGCAAAAGCTGCACTTCCAATGCTAAATAATAATGGTGCACTATTGACACTAACCTACTTAGGAGCCCTTCGTGCAATACCTAACTACAACATCATGGGGATCGCCAAAGCCTCTCTTGAAGCCAACGTAAGATATATGGCTGCAGCGCTTGGAGGTGACAAAGGTATTCGAGTTAATGCTATTTCTGCAGGTGCCATTAAAACACTTGCAGCAAGTGGTATAAAGGGCTTTGGAAAGCTTTTGGACCATGCTGCTGAAAGTTCAGCTTTGAAACGGAACGTCAGTATCGAGGAAGTTGGTAATACTGCAGCTTTTTTATGTTCAGATCTGGCATCGGGTATTACCGGTGAGGTGACCTATGTTGATGCAGGATATAACTTTTACGAAAAAGGGCCAGATTTATAAACTAGGGCTTTTGATAGTCTCTTAGAGAAAGTCGGAAAATATCTTGATTTCTGCAGAATCCCTTAATTTCTTAACAAGACTTAGAAATAGTTCGTTACTCTCCTCACTCAAATAAAGGTCAACAATTTCACTATTAATACCCTCTTCTGAGAGTTTTACAGCCTTCAAGTCAATCACAAGAGTTGTATTGGCATCAGCACTCTGGGAATGATAGGTATGCTCGCCAGTATTAGGTTTAGATAATTTGTAAACTTTGCTTGTTGCATCGAATGGCAATTGTGAATTTCTGGTGATCCAGCCTACTTCATTCCATTCAAGGTCGTTTTCATCCATTAAAGCTTTAACCTGAGCATCGTCCCCACTTGTTAAAGAAGAAGAAATAGTTTGACCCAATTCATCAATCAATTGTTTTGCGCCTATATTTCTTAAAATATCTACAATCTGTTCTTCAACTTCATCTAATTCTTTCTGGCGCTCAGGCTGCTGATTTGCAAGATTCATAACAACAAATCTATCCTTACTTAATTCTATGACATCAGAATTTTCTCCATCCAGAAAAACGACATCACTAAAAGCGGTTGATACGAAAACCCCATCATATTCAGTACTGTACTCTGAGAAAAAATCAGAAGTTTGAAGTTCAAGATCTAACTGATCTGACACCACATCAATAGACTCTTCATATGCCAAATTACTGAGCTCTTCTTGCAAGTCATAGAGTGCTTTTTGATTAACATTTTTCTTGTGCAATACTAATAGTTGCTCCTCCACTTCTTCAAAAGATTGCAAGGTAGAAGGTTGGATTTCGTTAAGCTTAATGATGTGGTATCCGTAATCCGTCTTCACAACGTCACTTATATCACCAACATTCATATCAAAAACAGCTTTATCAAACTCTGGGACCATGAGTTCTCTTTCGAAAAAACCCAAGTCACCACCCTCCTCACTGGTAGTAATATCTTTTGAATGAATTCTTGCCAATTCAGAAAAATCAGCACCCTCCTTAATCTCTTTCAATATCGCAATTGCATTACTTTCCTCTTCAAGCAAGATATGTTGAGCTCTCCTTTGTTCAGGGTTTGTATAGAGCTCTTCATTCTCTATATAGAGCTTCTGCAGAGTTTCATTATCAGGATAAATCTGCTGGTCAATATTGTCTAAAGACAATTCAACAAAATCAACTTGAACTTTACGGCCTTCTATAAAGTTTGATCGATTATTATCATAGTATTCAGAAATTTGTTCTTCATTAACGAAAATCTGGTCCTGATATTTTTCAGTACTTAAAACTATAAATGATACTTCTCGTTGCTGCGAAGCTAGGTCATTGAGCTGTTCAATTTGAGCTGTTGATAAAAAGGCAGAATTATTCAAATTTCTCTTGATTTGTTCAAGTGACATCGATTTTGATTGTTCTAATTCATAGCCTAGCGGAGTGAAATTATTTAATCTCAATAATTGAATGTAACGCTCTTCAGAAAAAACACCGTCAACCTGAAAAACAGGATTTGATTGAATCAGGGAACGAACCTCTTCATCCAGAGTCACGAGCTTCATTGAACTGGTGAAATTCTCTAGTAATTTCTCATTAATCAATGTGTCAATAAGTGTTTGTCTAAGGGTATTATCAATTTCAGCGGAATAAGACGCACCAAGCTGTTCTTGTAAATTTCTTTGTTGGGTGTTTAGTTTTTGATAATAATAATTCAAAGAAATATCTTCACCATCAACTATCGCAATAGCAGAGTTCGAAGAACCTCCAACATATTGCTGGATCCCAAACAATGCAAAAGGCACTGTAATAAGACCTACAATAAGATAAGCGACCCAACCTTTAGATTTTTTTCTAATTGCACCTAACATATTTTCAACCAATTATGGCGGAGCGGACGGGGGTCGAACCCGCGACCTCCTGCGTGACAGGCAGGCGTTCTAACCAACTGAACTACCGCTCCAAATTTTGGTGGGCGCTACAAGACTTGAACTTGTGACCCTCGCCTTGTAAGGGCGATGCTCTCCCAACTGAGCTAAGCGCCCAAAAAAAAATGCCCGATTCTTTTTCGGAATCGGGCGTATTATACTGACAAAAAATCTGCTTAGTTAACAGATTCCTTCAATAACTTACCTGCTTTAAATGCTGGAACTTTTGAGGCAGAAATATGAATCGTTGCACCCGTTTGTGGATTGCGTCCTGAACGTGCTGCACGACTTCTAACCAAAAAACTACCGAAACCTGTAATGGAAACTTTATCTCCACTTGCTAATGCACCTGAAATTGCATCTGTTGTTGCTGATAGAGCGCGAGCGGCATCAGCCTTGGTTAAACCTGAGCCATCAGCAATTGCTACGACTAAATCTGATTTATTCATTTTTCTCTCCTTAGTTTTTTTTGAATTTATGTAAATCTGCTCGAATCTTATAAAAGATTATCTTTAATCTTCAATTTGATTATCCATTATTAAACCCTTCTGTCAAGCGACTTTCAGCAAAAAAACAAATATAATTGCATAATTTATTCAAATGACATTATTCAATTATTAGCTAGATAACTTTTTTCTTTATGCGAGGAATAAAATCTTCCTCCCATACTTCGGAATCAATTGCTCCAATGTGTTTATATAAGACTACACCCTGTTGATTCACCAAAAAAGTTTCAGGTGTTGCATAAACACCTAAATCAAGACCTATCTTACCACTGGGGTCAAAAATAATGACATCAAAAGGATTTCCCATCATCTCTAAAAATTTCTCACCGTCAGTCCTTGTGTCTTTGTAATTGATACCAATTAATTGCAGATCTTTGTTATTTGCAATCTTCATCATCATTTGATGTTCTTGACGACAGGTAACACACCAAGAAGCCCAGACGTTAACGAGAGACATATTTTCACTAAACAGGTCTGCCAACAAAACCGATTCATTGGAATAAAAATCCTTAGCTTCGATATTAGGAAACATTTTTCCCAACAATGGTGAAGGGAGCTTACTTGAGTTAGAGTTAAGGCTAAAGTATAGAAAGACAGCTATAACGATAAATAAGATGAGTGGAATGAGTTTTTTCATTCTGTTGTACTAGAGTTTTGCAAGGCTTCGGCAACCTCCGGGGGCATATAATTTTCGTCATGCTTAGCCAAAACTTCAGTCGCTCTAAAAATATTTCCATCAGACACTGAGCCAGTTGCAACTATACCCTGTCCTTCCCTAAACAAGTCAGGCAAGATTCCCTCAAAATGTACTTCGATGGTCTTTTTGTTATCTGTTAATGTGAAGAAAACAAGCAAGTCATCTCTAATCACACTTCCCGGCTGAACTAATCCTCCAATCCTAAAACTTTTTCCTTGAGGAGCTTTACCTTCTAAAACATCCGTTGGCGTAAAAAAGTAAAGCAAATTATCATTGAAAGCCTTAATTCCAAAGTAACCCGCCAAACTAACTCCAAGTACAAGAAGTGCAACCAATATCATACGATTTTGACGCTTAGTCATTCTCTCTTGCGTACTTGTTTTTTAATTGGGTGCGAATTTTTTTGTAGTTAATTGAAGCACGAACAAATAGTCCTGCAATTAATATAAAGGTTATTCCATAAGAAAGCCAGATATAAAGAGCATACTTGCCATAGGGCAAGAAAGATAAGGTTTCAGCTAAGGTCATGACTGCTCTCCCGTTACAACGGCACGAACCCAGCGTGAATTTTGTTCACGAACCAATACTTCATCTCTAGCGCCCACTAAAGCAAGAACACCGTAAAGAAACTGGAATGCAAAAACCATAATAAGTAATGGCCAAAGCATATCTAGATGCATGGAAGGATTTGAGATATCATTAAACATTGAGCCTTGATGAAGCGTATTCCACCACTTGACTGAGTAATGAATGATTGGAAGATTCACTAAACCAACAATCGCCAAAATGGAACTCGCCTTGGCGGCAGTTTTAGGGTTATCAAAAGCGTTATTTAAGGAAATATATGCAAGATACAAAAATAACAAAATAAGTTCAGATGTTAATCTGGCATCCCAAACCCACCAAGTCCCCCACATCGGCTTACCCCAAACAGCACCTGTAACAAGAGCAATCAAGGTAAAAGTAGCGCCAATTGGAGCTGACACTTTAGCGACAACTTCGGCCATCTTAATTTGCCATATCAGACCGATACCGCCAGCAACTGCCATAATAAAATAGACCAACATAGACATCCAAGCACTGGGAACATGGATGTAAATAATTCGAAAACTTTCACCTTGCTGATAGTCGGCTGGTGCAAGCACTAAACCCCAGTACAATCCTATACTTATTAACGCTATAAAAGGCCAGAAAAACCAAGGAATTAACTTGTTGGTTGTCTCATAGAAAACCTTAGGTGAAGCAAGTTTCTGAATCCACTTCCACATATCTAAATCATAGTAAAAATAAAAGGATTTATTTTAATGACTTTTGTGCTACATTGTTTCGTAAATAAGTAGGCTGTGGTAACTCATGTGTCACTTTTTTGCCTAAATCAATAGACAATATTGATAAATCAACAAGGTCAGAGGAATCGGGATAAAATTCAGGCTCAACACACTCAATTTCACTCGCTTTAATCAATGAATCCTTGTAGATCTTCCATCCACTTCCAACACCTAAAAATTCAGCACTTAACTTGTCAACCTGTTCCGGTTTGCAAATTCGTTCACTTTTGACTATACCTTCTATATAAACTGCCCAATATACTTCCCCCATTCTAGCATCAATAGCAGCTGCTATTTTTTCCGTATTAAATTTCTTAGACGCTCTATAACCAAGCAACTCCAGAGTTGAGAAACCCAAAGTAGGAAGATTACAAGCAAGTGACAATCCCTGAACAACTCCAATACACATTCTGACACCAGTAAAAGCCCCAGGCCCTTTAGTGTAAGCTATAAAGTCAACTTCACTTAGTTTTGTATCAGCTTCACTAAAAACTTCGTCACATAATTTCAAGATGTGGCCAGAACTTTTAGCAATATCAGAAACTTTTCTGCTTGTTTTTATACCAGATGAGTACAAAGTTATTGATGCAACCTCGGTACATGTATCAATAGCTAGTATGTTCATTGGATAATTTTTTTATACTTGTTTTGCATTGACAATATCATGTCTACTCTTTTATTTAAGCGATCAGGATGCCTAACTGGATTGTAATAAGACGGACCTTTTAATAACGCAACAAGAGTTGCCATTTCTCTTAAATCCAAATCTTCCACCTTCTTGCCAAAGTAGAACTGGCTAGCACCCGAAAAACCATGGACCGCCATCGAACCTTGCTGTGCTAAATATACCGTATTCATATATCGCTCAAGAATATAATTCTTATCATAATTAAGCTCCATCAACATTGCCATCAAAGCCTCATCAATTTTTCTGGATAAAGTTTTCTCACTTGTAAGCAAAGTGTTCTTGATTAATTGTTGAGTAATAGTACTGGCACCTCTGATGGTTTTATCTTCAAATAAATACCCATAGAAAACTCTTACAATTTCTTTGAAATCAACACCCCAGTGCTGAAAAAATGATTGATCCTCAACCAGCAAAAGCATATTAACCATTTCAGCAGGATATGTCTCTAAAGAGTTCTCGATTCGAGTATTTTTTTTGCTTTCTTGAATCTCTAAAGAAAAGGCACCTTTAATGAGATGATTTAAATAGACAAGATAACCAAAAAACAAAATCAAGCCTAGCAAAATAATTCGCTTTAGCGATTTTTTCATACATATATTAAGTATAAAGTTAACTAATCTTATTGTAACAAATTCGCAAACTTAGAATCTTTAATCCCCAATATCTACAAAACCTCCACAAATAATTGTGAAAAAACAACAACTAGTATAAAATACCCACTTCCTTGCTTGATCAGCGCTTACTGGCAAGCTTTTATAATCCATAAGGAGATGTTAATGAGACATTATGAAATAACTCTCATTGTCCACCCTGACCAAAGCACTCAGGTGATGACGATGATTGGAAAGTACAAAGAAATTATTACGACTAGTGGTGGTAATGTCCACCGTGAAGAAGACTGGGGTCGTAAACACCTAGCCTACCCAATCAATAAAATCTATAAAGCACACTACTTAATGATGAATATCGAGTGTGACCAGAAAACTTTAGAAAAGCTTAACTATAATTTCCGTTTTAATGATGCAATACTTAGAAACTTAATTATTTCTAGATCAGAAGCTATTACTACACCATCAATCATGATGGCAAATTCTGAAGAAGATAAAGTTAAAGTAACAGAAAAAAAATAGGAGATTGATATGGCTAAAAAACAAGTAACTAAAAGACGTAAATTTCAAATTCCTGTTAACCGCTTTTGTCGTTTTACTAAGGCTGGCGTTAAAGAAATAGATTACAAAGACGTGGACACTTTATTAAAGAATATTGACGATAGCGGCAAGATAACTCCATCAAGAATAACTGGCACCTCTGCCAAATTTCAGCGTCAGTTAACTACTGCGATTAAGAGAGCTAGATTCTTGGCTTTGATCCCTTATACAGACAAACACAAGAAATAGGAGTCTCTTATGCAAGTAATTTTATTAGAAAAAAATGAAAAGTTGGGTAACCTAGGCGACATAGCAAATGTGAAGTCTGGATATGCACGTAATTACCTGATTCCACAAGGGAAAGCCAAACCAGCAAACAAAGAAAACTTAGCAGAATTTGAAACAATCAGAGTAGAACTCGAAGCAAAAGAAGCGGCAGCTTTGTCAGATGCACAAACCAAAGAGTCAGCAATGACAGATATTGTTTGCACCATTTCTGCCAACGCTGGCGAGGAAGGAAAATTGTATGGATCGGTTAGTCCAGCTGATATTGTTGAGAATCTTCAATCTCAAGGCTTTGAAGTTGAAAAGCGTGACATCCATATGCCTGAGGCTATCCGTCATACAGGTGAATATGAAGTTACAGTTTCCCTATATGCAGACGTTATTGTGACAGTAAAAGTGATCGTTATAGCAGCTACTGAAAACGAATAAGTAAAACCAATTCATCTAAGTGAGTTAAAATGAAAAGCCCTTCTTCGAGGGTTTTTTATTTTTTTGTTGCACATTAATGGATATTGAAAATACCAAATTGCCACCTAA
Organism: gamma proteobacterium SCGC AB-629-P17; assembly: GCA_000372785.1. Taxonomy (GTDB): domain Bacteria; phylum Pseudomonadota; class Gammaproteobacteria; order PS1; family Pseudothioglobaceae; genus Pseudothioglobus. The sequence goes on from KB889825.1 coordinate 46,090, forward strand.
CTCTATTGACTCAGAACAGTCAGTTCTTGGGGGGCTCCTACTGCACAACGATTCCTGGGATAGAGTTGTCAATATCCTTAGTACAAATGACTTCTATCAAGCCTCTCATCGCATTATTTATGATGCAATCGTGACCCTACTTGAGCACGACAAGCCCGCAGATATTCTGACAGTAAAAGAACAAGTCATAAAAACACACGACGAGAACTCTATTGGCGGTTTCGCCTATCTTGCACAAATCGCAGACAACACCCCTACGGTATCGAATATTGAAACTTATGCAAAGCATGTTAGAGAACTTTCCGTATACAGACAACTTATAAAAATCGGTCGAGAAATCGCTGACACCGCTTTCCAGCCAAAAGATATTGAGGTCAACGAGTTACTTGACCTTTCTGAAAAAAAGATTTTTGAGATTGCAGAGCAAGTGAGTCGCAACAAAAAAGATATAACGAACATTAAGGATATTATCAAGGACGTAGTAAACCGAGTTCATGAGATGCAAGAGAAAAAAGGTTTTAAGGGTATTGAAACTGGTTTTGCTGAGTTAGACAAACTGACATCTGGACTCCAAAATGGAGACCTAATTATTATCGCTGGTCGTCCTAGCATGGGAAAAACTTCACTGTCAATGAATATTGTTGAACATGTCGCTATTCATAACTCTATTCCAGTAGCAGTTTTTAGTTTAGAGATGCCAACAGAACAATTAGTAATAAGAATGATTTCGTCTTTTGGTCGTATCGATTCAAGCAAATTACGTGACGGTGATATGACTGAAGTTGACTGGAACAGCTTTAATCATGCAGTTAGAGCCTTCGAAGAAAATACAATATTAATTGATGAAACACCCTCCATTACACCTACCGAAATACGTGCGAAGTGTCGTCGCCTCAAGAGGCAGTATCCGGACTTGGGTTTAGTGATGGTCGATTACCTTCAACTTATGACTGTTCATGGAAAAGCAGAAAACAGGGTCCAAGAGATTTCTGAAATATCACGTTCATTGAAATCGCTAGCCAAGGAAATCAATGTTCCAGTTATTGCCATCTCTCAGCTCAATCGTGGCGTTGAATCTCGTACAAAGACTAGCAAAGGGAGAATGCCTCAAATGGCTGACCTGCGTGAATCTGGATCGATTGAGCAGGATGCTGACATTATCGGTTTCATTTATCGTGATGAGCTATATCACGACGATGCATACACCAATCCAGAGGAAGTTGGTAAGGCCGATTTAAGAATTTCAAAGCATCGTAATGGCGCAACAGGGAACATAAAGCTTGCCTTTATTGGTCAATATGCAAGATTCGAAGATTTGGCTTTTGATGACCGATTCCAAAATGTTACCGATGATGAAATAGATACCTCCTACGTTAACAATATGTCAAATTTTGATCAGGACAATTTCTAGAATTATATTTCGAGCTCTTACAACCCATCATATCCATGATGATAAAGTCTTTTATTCAAATTAGTGACAGTCATATTGATGATGATAAGTTAGTTATGGGTGTTGATTCACAGGAGAACTTAGGCGCCATCGTTAATATGATTTCTAATCAGAGTTATGATGTCTTACTGATAAGTGGCGACCTCACTCACAATGGAACTCTTAAGTCCTATCAAAAACTCCGGAAAATACTTAACCCTATTGAAACTAAAATCCACGTATTACCAGGAAATCATGACGACTTGTCAAACCTATCTCAGATTTTTAGTCAATCCTCTCTATCTAACTTTATTATTGGTTGTTGGGAAGTCATCACCATAGATTCAGTTCAAATTGGCAAAGTTAGTGGTCGATTAAGCGATGAACAACTACAATCCTTGTCACAACAAATTAGTTCATCAAGTGCGAAATATATTGTTCTTTGTTTA
>KB889826.1 GCA_000372785.1 gamma proteobacterium SCGC AB-629-P17
ATTGTTATGTGTGATGGTGAAATAACTGGCACTGTTGATGCGTCAGATGCTGATGAAGCAACACTTGGAATGATGATGGCTAACGCTTTACCTTCTGCTAAAAAAATCACGGAGGCACAATTATGACTCGTGATAGAAGATTAGCATGGATTAATGGCTTGTTACTGCCACTCTTTAATGTCTTAACTGCCTTCTTGGCAACTGCTATCGTATTTATTCTAATTAATGTTAACCCGATTGAGGCAACTAAAATCCTAATTTATGGAGCCTTCGGTTATGAAGAGGGAATTGGATATACATTGTATTATACAACCAACTTTATTTTTACTGGTTTGGCAGTAGCCGTTGCATTCCATGCAGGACTATTTAACATTGGTGGCGAGGGTCAAGCTTATATTGGTGGTCTTGGTACTGCTCTAGTTGCCTTATATATTGACCCAACCCTTAGCGCTTGGCTGATTATTCCATTAGGTATATTTGGTGGTCTACTGTTTGGGGCTATGTGGGCAATCATTCCAGCATACTTACAAGCCTATAGGGGCAGTCACATTGTTATCACAACCATTATGTTTAATTTCCTAGCTTCAGCCTTGATGGTTTATTTATTGGTTCATGTTCTTCGAGAGATGGGTCAAATGTCTCCTCAGAGTAAAGACTTTCCAGACTCCGCATGGATACCTTTCGTTCATGAAGTATTTGCTGGAATGGGAATTAAAATTGCTCAATCGCCACTGAATTTGTCAATCTTTATCGCCTTAATTTTTTCAGCTTTAGTTTGGTTCTTTCTTTGGCATACTCGCTGGGGTTTTGCTATTCGTGCTACAGGAAAAAGCAACGATGCTGCTGTATACAGTGGTATAAACCCAAAAAAAATTATCGTAGTAACAATGTGCATCTCCGGTGCACTAGCGGGCTTGGTTGGAATAAATGAACTTATGGGTGTTCAGCATAGATTATTGTTAGATTTTAATTATGGCTATGGATTTGGCGGAATAGCTGTAGCTCTAATGGGTCGAAATCACCCTATAGGAATAATAATTGCAGCACTTTTGTTTGGCATACTTTATCAAGGTGGAATGGACTTGGCATTTGAAATGCAAAATGTTTCCCGTCATATCATAGTAGTTATGCAAGGCCTCGTAATTCTTTTTTGTGGTGGTTTAGAATATTTATATAGACCATTATTGATTCGCTTTCTAGCACCGATTGAGACATAATAATGAATGACTTATTGTTAAATCTTATATTGACATTGGACGCTGCATTTAGGGTCTGTGTACCACTTATTTTTGCCTCTATGGCTGGCTTATTTGCTGAGCGCTCGGGAGTAGTCGATATTGGTCTTGAAGGTAAACTTCTGATGTCAGCTTTTATCGCTGCTAGTGCGGCATCTGTCTTTGGCTCTCCATGGATTGGTTTATTGTTTGCTATATTTGCATCATGCATCTTTGCTATGATTCATGGACTCGCTTCTATAACTTTCAAAGGAAATCAAATAGTGAGTGGCGTTGCAATTAATATCTTAGCTTCAGGACTTACCATGATTCTGACTTTAGCTTGGTTTAAAAGTGGCGGAATAACTCCAAACCTTCAAGCAAATGAGAGATTTCTTTCTATTACACTTCCTGGGGTTGATATTATTGATCACATTCCTATCCTAGGCGTTATCTATAGAGAATTAATTAGTGGTCATAATATTTTGGTCTACCTAGCTTTTGCAACTGTTCCACTTGTTTGGTGGGTTGTATATCGAACTCGATTTGGACTTCGATTACGAGCTGTTGGAGAAAACCCTAAGGCTGTCGATACTGCTGGTTTATCTGTAGAAGGACTTCGCTATAAGGCCTTGCTTATAGGAGGGATTCTGTGTGGTATCGGTGGAGCTTATATTGCAATCGCTCATAATGCGCAGTTCACTAAAGAAATGACTGCTGGACAAGGATTCATAGCTTTGGCAGCACTGATATTTGGTAAATGGCATCCATATAGAGTTTTGGCCGCTTGTTTCTTGTTTGGCTTTTTAGATGCTTTAGCTGTAAGACTGCAAGGAGTAGTTCTTCCTGTTATTGGTGAAGTTCCAGTACAATTTATTGAAGCTATACCTTACCTATTAACTGTCATCTTGTTGGCTGGTTTTATTGGAAAAGCAATACCTCCAAAAGCATCTGCACAGCCATATATTAAGGAACTATAGATATGAGTGAATCAAGTTATATTGAATCAACAAAAGAAGCTATGAATAAGGCTTATGTGCCCTACTCCAACTATCCAGTAGGTGCATTAATAGTAACCAAAAATGGTAACACCTATAGTGGCTGTAACGTGGAAAATGCCAGCTATCCGCTTGGAAACTGTGCAGAAGCTGCTGCAATTGCTTCAATGGTATTGGCCGGAGAAAGGAACATCAAAATGATTTATGTTATGAGTCAAAATGATCAAGGAGGTTGTCCCTGTGGAGGCTGTCGTCAACGATTACGAGAATTTTCTGACATCGATACGCAAGTTATCTTATGTTCCCCTAGTGGCGTTCAACAACGCTTACTTCTTACTGACTTATTACCTAATTCATTTGGTCCAGAACATTTGTTATGAGTCAGGTAAAAGACTGTATTAAAGTTATTAGAAAATCTGCAAAAGGCTTTAAGCCTCGGGTGGGCTTAATATTAGGTTCTGGATTGGGTCAATTTTGTGAACATGTCGAGGTTGTAGCTAGTATTGACTTCGATGAATTACTAGGCTTTCCTGAAGCCGGTGTAGGCGGTCATGCAGGCAAACTCTTGTTAGGTCAAGTTAGTGGTACCGATATTACAATTCTGCAAGGACGAGCTCACTATTATGAAAAAGGTAAGGCCGATACAATGGCTGTGGCTATTCAAACCCTAAATGCTTTGGGTTGCCAATCTTTAGTCATAACTAATGCTGCCGGAAGCTTGAATTCTGAAGCCACTCCGGGAAGTGTTATGTTGATAACTGATCATATTAATATGACCGGCGTTTCACCTCTATTTGGCGCTGAAAGCAATCAACGTTTTGTAGACATGAGTGAGGCCTACAATAATGACTTAAATGATGCTATGCGCTCTGCAGCTAAAACTAATGATATCAATTTACATGAAGGTATCTATGCCTGGATGAGTGGTCCACAATTCGAAACGCCTGCAGAAATTCGGGCTCTCAAAACTTTAGGTGCAGATGCTGTTGGTATGTCGACCGTCCCAGAGGTCATCCTCGCTCGTCATCAAGGTCTATCTTTGTGCGCCCTTTCAGTGATTACTAACTATGCATCAGGTATGAGTGAAACAGCTCTTAGTCATGAACAAACGATTTCTTTTGCAAATCAGGCTGCAGATACTGTAGAGTCTTTACTAATTGAATACCTTAAAGGCCAATAATATTATAAATGAAGACTAACAAGCTAAACATTAAAGACTCGGTTGTTAAGAAAAAATTCATTAAGGAAGACAAAAAAGTTATTTCTTATCCAACAAAAAATATAGAGGATTCCTCTATTAATAAGCGTAACCTAGGTGTCGAATTTCGGAAGAATAAGATAGCCAATATTTCAATCAATCGAAGTGCTATAGAGCGTCGATGTGCGAATTACGGTGTACGCCGTAGCATTAAAAAACAGCAACAGGCGGCATGGTTACTCAAAGCTATCACCTTAATTGATCTAACAACATTGTCCGGTGATGATACCGAAGCACGTGTTCGACGTCTTTGCAGTAAAGCCAAACAACCCTTAAACCCTAACCTAAAAAAGAGTTTAGCAGTCGAATCTCTTGAAATAAATGTAGCCGCAGTTTGCGTTTACCACGACATGTTGGCTGCTGCAAAAAAAGCCCTAAAAGACTCGGAAGTGAAATTAGCTGCCGTATCAACTGGTTTTCCTGCAGGACTCTCTCCCCTACCCTTAAGGATGCAAGAAATTGAGTATTCAGTTTCTTCTGGTGCAGACGAGATCGATATAGTAATAAGTCGCCGTCACGTTTTAGAGGGCAATTGGAAAGCTTTATTCAAAGAAGTTAAAGATTTCCGTGAGAAGTGTGGTGAAGCCCATATGAAAACTATTTTAGCGACCGGCGAGCTAGGGAACCTTAGTAACATTGCCAAAGCTTCTATGGTTTGCATGATGGCCGGAGCTGACTTCATTAAAACGTCTACTGGAAAGGAACCTGTCAATGCGACCTTGCCAGTGAGTTTGGTAATGGCTCGCATGATTCGTAATTTTTTTGAAGAGACTGGTTGCCGTATTGGTTTTAAAGCTGCAGGTGGAATCAGTGACAGCAAGACAGCATTGGTTTACATGACCATGATTAAAGAAGAACTGGGACGACGCTGGCTGGAACCAGACCTATTTAGATTTGGCGCATCTAGCTTACTGGGTGATATTGAGCGTCAGCTTGATCACTTTTCTAGTGGTTATTATTCAGCTTCTTACCGACACCCTTTAACATAGGATTAAAGTATGACATTATTAAAATCTTTTGAAGAACTTGATTATAGCCAAGCACTAGAAAGCAGCACTGAAGCACAAAAATGGCTAAAAAAGCATGGTCGTCGATTTGGACAATTTATTAATGGTAAGTTTGATAAACGTAAAAATGCAGAGTTGATTGCGAGTCATAATCCTTCAAATGGTGAACTACTGGCCCATATTGAAATAGCCAATACTTCTCAATTAGATGCAGCTGTGGCCGCTGCCCGAAAAGCTCAACCTAAATGGCAAGCTTTGGGTGGACATGGAAGGGCTAAAGTACTCTATGCATTGGCACGTTCATTACAAAAACATACACGTTTAACCGCGGTCTTAGAGACCCTGGATAACGGTAAACCAATTCGCGAAAGTCGGGATATTGATATACCTTTAGCTATTCGACATTTCTATCACCATGCTGGCTGGGCACAACTTCAAGAACAAGAGCTTTCTAGCTATGAACCGATTGGAGTTGCAGCACAAATTGTCCCTTGGAATTTCCCCTTATTAATGTTATCTTGGAAAATTGCCCCTGCAATTGCTATGGGTAACACGATTGTATTTAAATCCGCTGAACAAACACCTATCACTGCCATGTTCTTTGCTCATTTGTGTGAACAAGCTGGAGTCCCTTCTGGTGTTGTTAATATCATCAATGGTGCTGGTGATGTAGGTGCTTCCTTGGCTTCTCATAAGGGAGTTGACAAGGTTGCCTTTACTGGATCAACGGCGGTAGGTCAATCAATAAGACAGAGTACTGCAGGTCAAGGCAAGAAACTAACTTTAGAGCTTGGTGGTAAGTCAGCCTTCGTGGTTTTCGAAGATGCTGATTTAGATGCTGCTGTTGAAGGTTTAGTTGATTCTATCTGGTTTAATCAAGGAGAGGTATGTTGTGCTGGATCAAGATTATTAGTACAAGCAAAAGTTGTAGATAAATTACATGCCAAAATCAAAAAACGTATTCAAAAATTACGCTTAGGATTGCCGCTAGATAAATCAACTGACTTAGGAAGCTTGGTAAGTCAAACCCAATACCAGAGAGTTGATCAGATGGTTCAACAAGGTCTTCAACATGGTGGTGAACTTTTCCAAGCTTATGATGGCCAATCCAATGGCAATTATTACCCGCCAAGTCTTATTACTGAGATCGATGCAAGTCACCCTTTAGCCCAAGAAGAAATTTTTGGACCTGTATTGGTATCAATGACTTTCCGCACTCAATCCGAGGCTGTCGCTTTGGCTAATAATAGCCGCTATGGCCTAGCAGCAAGTGTGTGGAGTGAAAATATCAATCGTGCTATGGATGTGGCTCCAAAACTTAAGGCCGGAGTAATCTGGATTAACTGCCACAATCAATTTGATGCTTCTTGTGGTTTTGGTGGAGTAAGAGAATCTGGATTTGGTCGCGAAGGTGGCAAGGAAGGGCTTTTTGAATACCTTAAACCAAAATCCTTAACCCCTACTAAAAAGTTAAAACCTGCCACCATAAAACAAAAAACAAGTAGCAATGAAACTATTAACCGCACCTTAAAATTCTATATTGACGGTAAACAGGTAAGACCAGATGGTGGTCATAGTATTGCCACTTACAACGCTGATAGTAGTTTAGCAAGTTTGGTTGGCTCAGGAAACCGTAAAGATATTCGAAATGCAGTAAGCGCTGCAATTAAAGCTAATTCTTGGAGTGCCCAAAACGGCCATGTTAGAGCTCAAATTATCTATTTTCTAGCTGAAAATTTAGCACTGCGTGAGTCTGAATGGATAAAGCGCTTACAAGATTTATGTGGAATCACTAAAAAAGAGGCAAAAACTGAATTTAATACTAGCTTGAGTCGATTATTTAGCTATGCAGCATGGTCCGATAAATATGATGGTTGTGTTCATAATGCTCCTTATCGTGGTGTAACAATGGCTTTGCCTGAAGCAATTGGAGTATTAGCACAAATTGCTCCTGAAGAAAAACCCTTATTAAGCACAATATCTTTGATTGCACCTGCTATAGCTATGGGTAACCGAGTTGTTTTAATTCCTAGCCAGCGCTATGCTGGAGTCGCCTTGGAATTAGTTCAAACATTTGAAACCTCAGATATTCCTCCTGGGGTTATAAATATAGTAACTGGCAACAAAGGTGAATTAGCTGATCAATTAGCTGGCCATGCTGAAGTAGATGGAATTTGGTGTTGGTCTGACGAAATAACAGTTGCCAAAGTTGAGAATACTAGTGCTGCTGACCTAAAGCGTTTATGGGTTCATCAAGAAGGCGATCGGGATTGGCTGGACCCTCAACAAGGTGAAGGTTTAGAATTTCTGCGTAACGCCACAGAAGTGAAAAATATTTGGACTCCATATGGTGACTAACTGGTAGATTTATGAGTGAAAAATTCCTACCACAAGAACTGATTCGTAAAAAACGCGATGGACTCAGTCTAAGCCATTCAGAGATTGGTTTTTTAGTTAAAGGTATTAGTGATGAAAGTCTTACTGATGCTCAGTTAGGAGCGTTTGCTATGGCAGTATTTCACTGTGGAATGAACATGGAAGAGCGTGTTAGTTTAACGCAACACATGATGCATTCAGGTGAAACACTTAAATGGCATGATTTAGACCTCGACGGTCCTGTTGTTGATAAGCATTCAACTGGAGGAGTGGGAGATAAAGTCAGCTTGATGCTGGCACCTATTGTTGCAGCATGTGGTGGTTACGTTCCTATGATATCTGGGAGAGGTTTGGGGCATACCGGTGGAACATTAGATAAGTTAGAAAGCATTCCAGGCTACAATGGCGCTCCAGATAATGCCAAATTTCGGTCATTGGTTCAGGAAGTAGGTTGTGCTATTATTGGTCAAACTAATAAATTGGCACCAGCTGATCAGCGCTTTTATGCCACAAGAGATGTGACCGCTACAATAGAGTCTATAGACTTAATTACCGCATCTATACTGTCTAAAAAGCTTGCCTCTGGGCTCGATGCCTTGGTGATGGATATCAAGACTGGAAATGGAGCTTTTGCCGCTGACTACAGTATGGCTCAAGAATTGGCCCAGAGTATTGCAGATGTCTCAAGCAGCGCCGGGGTTCCAACTCGTTGCTTAATCACGAATATGGATCAAGTATTAGGCTATAACGTTGGCAATGCCACTGAAGTGCAAGAATGCATCGAGTTTTTGATTGAACCAAAAAAGGCTAATGAACGTTTACTTCAACTAACACTCGAGCTGGCTGCACAAATGCTACAGTTGGGTGATATCGAATCCGATCTAGTAACTGCTAGAACGAAATCCCAAGAGGCTTTATTTTCTGGTCAAGCAGCACAGGTATTTGAACAAATGATTCATGCGCTAGGAGGACCAGTGGACTTATTAGAAAAAACTGATGATTACTTAGTCCCAATGCCTATTATTAACCCTATATTATCGAAATATTCTGGTTATATAACTGAAATGGATGTTCGTGCTGTTGGTTTAAATATGATACACCTGAAGGCTGGACGAACCAAGGCTAGTGACTCAATAGATCATGGTGTAGGTTTAACCGATATCGTTAGCATTGGCCAATGGGTCGATACTGGACAACCTTTAGCCTATGCACATGTTCGTAATAATGATCAAGTCCACTATTTGCAACAAACATTACCCTCAACCGTACAATTCAGTGAAAACCCTCCCGAAACAATGCCTCTGGTATATGAAATATTGTCATCAAACAAAGAGTGAAAAATCGTGAAACGAGCAATCATTTTAGTACTTGATTCCCTAGGTTTAGGTTCAAGTGCTGACGCTCATCGATATGGTGATAAGGGTGCAGACACTCTAGGCCATATTGCTGAAGCTTGCGCTGACGGTAATGCAGACAATAATCAACGCCAAGGACCACTAAACATACCTAATTTACTTAGGTGGGGTTTAGGTGCTGCAGCTAATGCCAGTCGTGGAAAACCTTTACCTGTGACCAGTGTTATTCCTCAAGGTGCTTATGGTTACGCCCGTGAAGTGAGTGCCGGTAAAGACACCCCAAGTGGTCATTGGGAAATTTGTGGTTTACCGGTTCCTTTTGAATGGGGAACATTTCCAAACCAAGAAAACTGCTTTCCTTCATCACTACTTCAGAATCTCATAACTCAAGGTCAAATTGGTGGCACCTTAGCTAATAAGCATGCTTCCGGCACAGAAGTCATCAAAGAGTTTGGTGAGGAACATTTGGAAACCGGTTTTCCTATTTGTTATACATCTGCTGATTCAGTATTTCAGATTGCCACTCATGAAAATTCTTTTGGCTTGGGGCGACTTTATGAACTATGTAAGGTAGCTAAGCGTCTCGTCGACCCATTGGATATTACCCGAGTTATTGCAAGGCCATTTATTGGCACTTGTAGTGATGATTTTGAGCGCACCGCTAACCGTCGCGACTTAACCACTCCACCAAATAACTTAACTTTATTAGATTTTATTCAAGCTGCCGGTGGTCAGGTTGTTTCTGTAGGAAAAATTTCAGATATTTTTGCTAATCAAGGCGTTAGTTATACTGTTAAAGGTTCTAACAACATGGCTTTGATAGATCAATTATTGTCACAAATGAAGCTAGCTAAAGAAGGATTGATATTTGTCAATTTAGTGGACTTCGATACTAAGTTTGGACACCGACGTGATGTTGCGGGCTATGCGTTGGCTTTGGAACAACTCGATAAACGTATAGTTGAAATTGAAGACCAACTGAGTCCTGATGACCTGGTACTTATTACTGCAGATCATGGTTGCGACCCAACTTGGCCAGGTAGTGACCATACTCGCGAACATGTACCGGTTGTATTTTATGGAAGTCAAGTAAAAAACAATAACTTAGGTGAAAGATCTAGCTTTGCTGATATGGGTCAAACAATAGCGAATCATTTAGAGTTAGATCCGCTCCCATATGGTAAGAGCTGTCAATTAATATAGAGCTGATAAATACAGATGAAATTAATACGTCAAAAAATCCGTCAAATACCCAAAGTGGAACTCCATAGTCATCTCGAGGGAACCATCCAGCCTTCACTAGTTAAACAGATTGCAAAACGCAATAACATAAAGCTGAGGGATGGTTTATTCACTCCACAAGGAGGCTTTGCCTGGAATGACTTTATTACTTTTTTACAGGCTTATGACGAAGTAAGTTCTTGTCTACTGTACAGCAAAGACTATCGAGACATTACCTATGATTACCTTAAATCCTGTGCACTTGAGGGAACAATTTATGCTGAAACATTTATTTCTCCAGACCACGCTACTGTAATGGGTATGAGTTATCAAGATGTTCTGTCAGGTTGTGCTCAAGGGATTGATGACGCTGAAAGAGAGTTTGGCATCATAGGGCGTATTATCGTCACTTGTGTCCGTCATCTAGGGCCACAGCAGGCGGTAAGAATTGCACAACTCATGGTCGATGAGCCACACCCCTATATTGTCGGTTTTGGTATGGGTGGAGATGAATCCCAATACGTTGCCTCAGATTTTACTCCCGCCTTTCAAATCACCTTCGATGCTGGCTACCCTTGCACAGTTCATGCAGGTGAAGTATGTGGTTCCGAAAGTGTATGGGATGTAATTAATCACCTACCAATGATAAGTAGAATCGGTCACGGTGTTCGCAGCGCTGAAGACGCTGAATTACTTAAAACCTTGGCAAATCGTAAAATATCTTTAGAAATCTGTCCAGGAAGTAATTTGGCTTTGGGTTTGTATCCCGACTGGAAAAGTCATCCTCTAAAACATATTCTTGAAGCAGGCATTAGTATTAGTCTAAACTCAGACGATCCACCATTTTTTAATACCAGTGTCGGCAAAGAGTATCAAAATGGATCTGAACACTTTAATCTCGATTTAAAACAGCTAATTCAAATTTCTCACATGGCTATGGAATCCTCGTTCGCAGATACTAAAACTAAAGCTCACTTAATTAAGCAAATCAACGAATGCTCAATTGATTAAAATTAAAATAAAATAAATTTATAATGAATTAATTATTAATCGGAATTGCATTATGTCTATAACAAAGAAATATATTACAGCGGATGAATTACTTCTCGATTCATTTAAACTCGGTGTGAATATCTATAATAGTGGCTTCAGACCAAATTTTATTGTAGGTGTATGGCGTGGAGGCACTCCGGTAGGCATTGCCATTCAAGAAATACTGGCTTATTTAGGCAATGAATCTGATCATATTGCTATCCGAACTTCCTCATATATTGGCATAAACAATCAATCAAAAGAAGTTCGCGTTCATGGTATAGACTATCTTATTAGTCACATGAATGCTGAAGATAGTCTGCTTTTGGTTGATGACGTGTTCGATTCAGGAAGAAGTATTAAAGCGATACTGGACACCCTAAATAAAAAGGCAAGAAAAAATATACCTCACGATGTTCGTGTGGCGATGCCTTGGTATAAACCCGAAAGAAACATCATTGATATAGTCCCGGATTACTATATTCATGAAACAGACGACTGGTTGGTCTTTCCTCACGAAATGAATGGTCTCAAAGAAGAGGAAATATTTGCCAATAAAAAGAATATGAAAGAGATTCTATCTCAGGTAACTTAAAAGACTGACTTAATTATGTCCCATAAGCCATAAAATATGGCCAGCCATATGAGTCCCTTGATCAGAAAAAACATAAAGGGCAAGATAACGAGTAGCCATTTATTTTTGATGCGTTTTCTAAAGTAGTTAATCATGAAAGTGGCAGGCAACTTCATGACTACTTCCAGCTTCGTTGAATTCAGGCTTTTCCTGAGAACAGATGTCCTGAGCTTTTTTGCAGCGAGTACGAAACACACAACCTGATGGAGGGTTTATCGGTGACGGTAAGTCCCCTTCTATTAGAATTAAATTCTTGTTTTTCTCTATTGTCGGATCTGGAATTGGAACAGCAGAAATCAGCGCCTGAGTATAAGGATGTCGTGGATGATTATATATATCTTCACTTTTAGCGAGTTCAACCATGTTTCCCATATAGAGAACCATAATTTTGGTACTGATATGCTTCACAATGCTTAAATCATGAGCGATAAATATTAAGGTCAAATCCATCTCTTTTTGTAACTCCATTAGTAGATTTATTACCTGAGCCTGAATGGAAACATCTAGCGCTGAAACTGGTTCATCACAAATAATTAACTTAGGCTTTAAGATTAAAGCTCTCGCTATACCGATACGTTGGCATTGGCCACCCGAAAATTCATGAGGATAACGATTAATAAGGTTTTCTAATAAACCAACCTTATTCATTACATCCTCAACTCTTGCTTTAATATCTGCCTTTGAAGTTTTAGGGTAATGTGTTTTTAAAGGTTCTGCAATAATCTCTCCAATAGTCATTCGAGGATTAAGGCTTGCAAGTGGATCTTGAAAGATCATTTGGATTTCTTTTCGGTGTTTTCTCATTTCTGTTTTTTGAAGTGCTAATAAGTCTTTACCGAACCACAAAACTCTTCCTGTTTCAGAATGCACCATGCTAATAATTGCACGCGCTAAGGTCGATTTACCACAGCCTGACTCACCCACTATGCCTAGCGTTTCACCTGACTTTAATTCAAATGAAACTCCATTTACTGCCTGTAATTTTTTTCGTTTTGTCCAAGGCATATCTCCTTCACTAGAAACATTAAAATGCACCTTTAGGTTTTCAACTTGCATTATAGTTTCATGATTCATAATAATTCTTCAAGTGCTACATGACAGGCTCTGAAGTGTTTATTTTCCCCAGCCTCAAGAAGTTTTGGAGTTTGATTGGAACAAATATCTTTTGAAAATTTACAGCGCGGCGAAAACGGGCAGCCTACAGGGTCTAACATCGCATCTGGAGGATTGCCATGTATAGTTTTTAGTTTATCGGCGTTGTCGTCAAGTCGAGGAACAGCACTTATCAATCCTTGAGTGTATGGATGAGTAGGTCTTGCATAGATAAGCTCAGTTTTTGCAATTTCCATCACCTGTCCTCCATACATAACTAAAGTCTCATCACTGTTGCCAGCAACAACACCAAGGTCATGAGTGATTAAAATAATTGAGGTACCAAACTCCTTTTGAATATCGGATAGTAAATGCATTATTTGAGCTTGAACTGTCACATCAAGAGCGGTTGTAGGTTCATCAGCAATTAACAATTTAGGGCTACATAGTAAAGACATTGCAATCATTACACGCTGCCTCATACCTCCTGAAAATTCATGAGGATACATTCTGATGAGGTTTCTAGCTTCAGGTATTTGAACCGCGTCCAGCATAAGAATTGATTGCTTAATGGCATCACTTTTTGACAATCCTTTGTGATGTATTAATACTTCAGCCATCTGCTCTGAGACTTTCATATAAGGATTAAGACTAGTCATCGGATCCTGAAAAATCATTGCTATCTTTTCAGAACGAATAAGATTCAGCTCTGAAATAGAGAGGTTAAGGATTTCTTGATCTTCGAACTTCACGCTTCCAGTGGCACGACCATTTTGATCCAACAAACCCATCATCGCAAAAACCGTCTGGCTTTTTCCACTTCCAGACTCACCAACAATTGCTAAAATTTTTCCCTCTTCAAGAGAGAAACTAACATTATTAACTGCACGAACGATTCCGTCTGCTGTATTAAATTCAACGTTTAAGTTGTTTACCTTAAGAAAACTCATAATTAGTTACCTTTCCTTTGGGTCGAGTGCATCACGAAGACCATCACCAATAAAATAGATACAAAATAGAGTAACAATAAAGAATGATAGCGGGACAAGTAGTTGCCATTCAGTATCGTAATTGATTGTGCCAGCACCTTCAGAAATCAAAGCACCCCAACTGGTTTTTGGCTCTTGAACACCGAGTCCTAGAAAAGAGATAAAACTTTCTGCAATAATAATGCCCGGGACTAGGAGTGTTGCATATACAGCAACAATACCTAAAAGGTTTGGAACAATATGTCTTATTATAATTTTATAATCACTGACACCAGTAGCCTGAGCAGCTTCAATGAACTCCTTATTCTTAAGATTTAAGGTTTGGCCACGAACGATACGGCTCATATCTAACCAAGACAAAAGACCAATACCCACAAAAAGCATGATAATTGATCGACCAAAAACAACCAATAGAAGAATTAAAACAAACATGAATGGGATTGCCATTAGTATGTCAACAATACGCATCATGATTTGATCAGTTCTGCCACCTATATAACCTGAGGTTGCACCATAAAGTGTGCCTACTACAACAGCAATAGTTGCACCCACAATACCAACCATAAGAGAAATCTGAGTACCCTGAATAACACGTGAATAGAGATCACGACCTAGATCGTCAGTTCCAAAGTAGTGACCCGTTTCAATCGAAGGCATACCTAGAGTTGCTGCTGAACCCATAGTATTCCAATCAATTTGTTCATATGTCCAGACCGCAAAGTACGGCCCTACAAAAGAGAACAAGACAATTAATACCAAAATAACAAGACTTGTAATTGCAGCCTTATTACGCATAAACCTTGTTCTCGCATCAGCCCATAAAGAACGGCCTGAAGTTTGTTCATCAGCAGTTAAATTTTCCGCTAATTTAACAATTTTATTTTTGTTGGCTACAATCATATTAATAATCTCAGTATCTTATCTTTGGATCAATCCAGGCATAAAGAAGATCAGCAATTAGACTAAACAAAATGGTCAAAGCACCTACCAAAATAGTAATTCCCATCATTACCGCATAATCACGATTAAAAGCAGCATTTACGAAAAAATAACCCATTCCACCTGTTGAAAAAAAGATATCAATAAGTACTGAACCCGTAATAAGACCAACAAATGCTGGACCTAGATATGAAATAACTGGAAGCAATGATGGTTTGAATACATGACGGAAAAAGATTGTTTTTGTCGGAAGCCCTTTTGCTCTAGCTGTACGTATATAGTTTGCGTTTAGAACTTCCAACATCGAAGAACGGGTTATTCTCGCAATTGAGGCCATATAGCTAGTTGATAGAGCAATAACTGGCATTACTAGATATTCCCAATCACCGCCATGCCAACCACCACCTGGTAACCATCCAAGCCATAGCGTAAAGACTATAATCAGTAGCGGTGCCATGACAAAATTTGGCAATACTTGTGCGCCAATTGAAACCCCTACAGCAAAATAATCAACCCAAGTATTTTTACGGATTGCCGCTATTGCTCCAAGTGGAATACCTACACCTATAGCCACGATAAATGACCAAAAACCATACTTTAAGGTTATTGGAAAGCCCTGACCGATAATTTCATTAACAGTACGGCTATGATATTTATATGAAGGTCCAAAATCGAACTCTGTCAATATACCCCAAAGATAGGTTGTCATTTGACGCCATATAGGTTGATCTAGTCCATATTTGGCTTCAATATTTGCAAGGACCTGTGGGGGTAGAGGTTTTTCTGAAGTGAATGGACCTCCTGGAGCGGCATGCATTAAATAAAACGTTACTGCTATAAGAATTAGTAGTGTCGGAATAGCAATCCCAATTCTTTTAATGATATAGTTAAGCATATCCTAAATCGATGGTAAAAAAATATCTGCGAGTATTGTACCGCACAAAAAAAAACACCGCACATTAAGTGCGGTGTTTTCATTAACTACAAAATGCTAGTCTGCAACTTTATATAAATCACGTGAGTAAACATTCTGCTCAACGTTGTTGAAAGGCCAGCCTTTAAGATTATTTCTAAGCATAAACACACCCGTATAATGATATACAGGGATTATAGGCATTTCGTTTGCCATAATCTCTTCAACACGTGTGTAGTTGCTTGTTGCATCAGACATAGTCCTAGCAGATGTCATCAATTCATCAACTTCAGCGTTGCTGAATTTACCATCATTGTAACCTGAAGGTGTTGTCATCAGGTCAAGGAATGTAGATGCTTCGTTATAGTCACCACACCAGCCACCTCGAGCGACATCAAAGTTTTGACCGCCACGAGTTTTGAGGAATGTTTTCCACTCTTGATTAGCAAGTGTAGCTTCAGCACCCAAAGTCTCTTTCCACATTTGTTGTGCTGCAATTGCTATCTTTTTGTGACCTTCTGAAGTGTTATACATATACTCAAACTTCAGTGGATTATCAGGTCCATAACCAGCCGCAGCCATTAACAATTTAGCATTAATATTACGCTGATCCTGAGACATCTGTCCAAATGCAACTGCCGGTACTTCGAATCCTGCAGTGGCGCCAGGGGTAAAGGTGAATGCTTGGATCTGCCCACCTTGAAGAACCTTATCAGTAACTACTGAGCGGTCAAGTGCATAAGACAAGGCCTGGCGAACACGAACATCTTTAAATGCTTCTGGTCCACTAGGTGACAAGTTAAATGTCATGTAGTATGTACACAATCTAGGGAATGAAATAGCCTCATCAGGATATTGAGCTTTTAGTCGTGGGTACTGACCTGATGGCACTGCACCCTTGTCTGTCTCTCCAGCTTCCCAACGCGTAAAATCAGTATTCTCATCATTGATGACAAGTGTTACAACTTTATCAATTATTGTAGCATCATTGTTCCAATACATTGAGTTACGTTCACGAGTCGCAGTCTCGTTTGGAATATGTTCGGTTAGAACATAAGCACCATTACCAACTATATTTCCTGGCTTAGTCCAGTTATCACCAAACGTTCTTACCGTCCACTGAGGACTTGGAAATGTAGAAGCATGAGTTGTCATTGCGGCAAAATACGGCAAAGATGCTGTCAATCGCACTTCTAGAGTGTGATTGTCAAGCGCTCTAATTCCTAAAGCTTCTGGTGGTGATTCACCTGACATAACTGCACCAACATTCTCGAGCGCCATAATATCGGCAAACCATGAATAAGGTGAGGCAGTAGCTGGATCAGCAAGACGACGCCATGAATAAACAAAATCATGAGCGGTAACTGGATTACCATCAGACCATCTCGCATTATCTCGAAGTGTAAACGTATAGACATCTTTAGCGTTATTGGTTGTATAGCCAGTAGCAACACCTGGTATTAAATTACCATCAGCGTCCTGGTTCATCAAGCCTTCAAAAAGGTCACGAACAAAATAAGATCCTGAAACATCTTCGACCATTTGAGGATCTGCTGTAGTGAATTCATCCAACAAACTGTATGTAAATGTCTGATCATCAGCCAGTGCTTCGCCTGTTACTGGGTGTGTTCCTGCTGCAAACACCGATGATGCTGCAAAGGTCGCCAATAAGAAGCTCACTGCCAATGACCTTGGCAAATAGTTCATATATTTCTCCTTAATTATAAAAAACAATAATCCTTCATAAAAAAATGAGGATATACAGAAGTTTATATTATTTTTTTAATGTTGTATTATCTTTTTTAGATATTTAACCCCAGCACAAAAAGCTTTTAACATTATTCAATCTAGCTTAAAAGGACTTTGAGGTGAAGTATTGACATGTAATTTGAAGATATCTGGGCGCGCGTAATGACCCGCAACATCTAATTTTCTGTGGGCAGCAGATGATTTGTTGACATCAATATCTGCATAAAGTATTCCTTGTTCTTTATGCATAGGTCCTGCAACTAATTCTCCACCAGGCGCAACTACTAACGAATCACCAACATTAATCCACTCACCAGGAACAGGGTAAAGTATTGCCTTCCCAGGAAAGTTATCTGGAATATCACTAGCCCTTATAGCACTACCGCTTCCTAGAACCCAACAGGCACCCTCTTTTGCAATATGTCTCATAGAAGAAATCCAGACATCTCCGTTATCCCAAGTCGGTGCAATATATATTTCAACACCTTGGGCATAAAGGGAATATCTAGCTAAGGGCATATAATTTTCCCAACAAATCAGACTTCCTATTTTTCCACAAGAGGTATCAACAACTTTTAATCCCGAAGCATCTCCAAATCCCCACACCATTCTTTCAGGATTAGTAGGCATTAATTTTCTATGCCGATTTAATACTTCACCCTTGCTACCAATAATTACGTTGGTATTATATATCGTTGTTTGACTATGTTCAAAATCTCTCTCGTTAACAGTACAAACAACAGTAACTTTATGTTTTTTTGCACTATTACAAATAGAAATTAAGTCGCCAGTTTTTAGATTTACAGAATTCGACAATAAAAGAGCATGAATCTCTTCAGTTAACTTTTCATCATTAGCTGGCCTTAAACGCCAAATCCAATCAGGATAACCAGGAATAAAAGTTTCTGGAAAAACAATAAGTTTTGCTCCAGATCCAGCTGCTTCTTCAATTAGAGTAATTATTTTTTGAATAGTTTTTTCTTTGTCAAGAAAAATAGGTGCTTGCTGAACAATTGCAATTTTAGTCATTTTATTTCTTTCCTTAGAATTCTATTAAAATTAGTTCTAATATACACATTAATTAAATATTAGTGTTATTTAAAAAAAAGGCCTGCAACTCTGCAAGCCTTATAGAATATGGTGGGTCGTGAGCGATTCGAACGCTCGACCATCGGATTAAAAGTCCGGTGCTCTACCAACTGAGCTAACGACCCTAATAAAAACGAGAGATTATACTGAACAAGCTTTCAATAATCAATCGCATATTAGCCTTTATTGACAGCCTCCTTGAGGAACTTTCCAGGCTTATAAAATGGGACAAACTTTTCAGTTATTTCGGTCTTTTCACCGGTTTTAGGATTAATACCCATTCTTCCTTTTCGATGTCTTTTATAGAAACTTCCAAAGCCGCGTACTTCAACTTCTTCTCCTGAAGCAATTGCCGAAGATAATTCTTCCAGTATCACCTCGACACAAAATTTTGATTCTGAACGAGAAATCTTGGATTGCTTTGAAATTGCTTCAATAAGATCTGTTTTTTTCATATATTAAGCCACTGAAATAGAGCACAGTAGCGATATTTAAGTTATTTATCTTTCACTTCATTTAATAGATCACCTAGAGTTGAACCATTAGATTCTGGAGATTGTTTTTTGTAATTTTCCATCGCCGCTTTCTCTTCTACAGATTCTTTCTCCTTCATACTAAGAGAAACCTTTCTAGCTCTTCTATCAATCTGAGTGATTACTACTTCAACCTCAACACTCTGCTTTAGAATAGTCGAAGCATCTTCAATTCGATCTTGTGATATTTCAGATACTTTTAAGTATCCCGTGATGCCTTCTGCTAGCTCTATAACAGCACCTTTTGCGTCAACTTCTGTAACGGAACCTTTTACAATTGAACCTTTAGTGTTTTTGGAAAAATACTGAGTGAAATTGTCTGATGTAAGTTGCTTAATTCCCAATGAAATACGTTCTTTTTCGGCATCAATGTTAAGGATAACAACGTCAAGTTCTTGACCTTTAGAGTAGTTAGAAACAATTTGGTCTGCTGATTGTTTTTCCCATGAAATATCAGCCAAATGAATTAGTCCATCTATACCACCTGGGAGTCCAACAAATAAACCAAAATCAGTAATTGATTTAATTGCTACATTTATATTGTCACCCCTATTATAATTGCCTTCGAAAGCTTCCCATGGGTTTTCTTTTGCTTGCTTCATACTAAGTGAGATTCTATGCTTAGACTCTTGTACATCAAGCACAACAATATCAACCTCTTGTCCTAGTTTGACAAACTTAGAAGGTCTAGCATTGGCATTTGTCCAATCCATTTCACTAACATGGACTAATCCCTCAACACCCTCTTCAATACGAACAAAGGCACCATAATCAGTTAAATTAGAGACCACTCCTGTTACCTTCTTGCCTATTGGTAATCGTTCAGAAATATTATCCCAAGGACTTGGTGTTAATTGTTTTAAACCCAGCGAAACTCTCATTTTTTCTTTGTCGTAGCTAAGGATTTTGACTTTGACTTTGTCACCAATTGAAAGTCTTTCTGATGGATGATTTACTCGTTGCCAAGAAATGTCTGTGATATGAAGCAAACCATCAACGCCACCTAAATCGATAAAGGCACCATAATCAGCAAGATTCTTCACAATACCTTCGACTTCCTTACCGGTTTCAAGCGTTTCAATTAATGCTTCTCTGTCTGCTGAGTTAACTTCTTGCATAACGGCTTTTCTCGAAATAACTATATTATTTCTAACCTCATCCATCTTAATGACGAGGGCTTCGATTTCTTGCCCTTGTAAAAAATCAAAATCTTTAACAGGTCTCACGTCTACTAAGGAGCCTGGTAAAAAAGCTTTAATAACTCCTATATCAACAGTCAAACCACCCTTAACAGAACCTGTAACAAATCCTCTCACCACTTCCTTAGAGTTCATAGCTGCTTCAAGCTCTCGCCACATCTTAATACGTTTCGCTTTTTCGCGAGAAAGTAGTGTGTGACCAAGGCCATCGTCAATTGATTCAAGTGCCACTTCGACGACATCACCCTCAGTAATTTCAAGCTCTCCTTTGACATCTTTAAATTCGTTTAATGAAATAAAGCCTTCAGATTTAAGTCCAACGTTAATAATCGCTTTTTCACGATTCATACTAACAACTGTCCCCATTAATAGAACTCCAGGCTTTACGTTTTGTTGAGTTTCGCTATTTTCAAATAGCTCGGAAAATGATTCTGACATAATATTTCGATGTTGACCGGTAATTGTTAAGCTATTACGGTTAAAGCTTAATTAATATCGGGTTAGTTAAAAAAATAAAAGCTTGACCGTTCAAGCTTTAATTAGCGCCATTACTTTTGCAATAACTTCATTAATCGCAAGATTTGTTGTGTCTATGACTAATGCATCTTTAGCTGGCCTTAATGGAGAATGTTGACGATTTGCGTCTCTTTCATCTCTTTTTTGAACCTCTGCCAAAGTGTGCGAAATGTTACCAGTAATACCCCTCTCTTGCAACTGTTTTAATCGCCTTTTTGCCCTTTCTTCGACTTCAGCAGTCAAGAAAACCTTAAAAGGAGCATCTGGGAATACCACTGTACCCATATCTCTACCATCAGCAACCAATCCAGGTAATTTTTTAAATTGTCTCTGTTTTACTAATAACACCTTTCTTAAAGACTCAATCTTTGCAAACTGCGAAGCCAATGCTGCAGTTTTTTCAGTTCGCAATTCAGAGGACACCTCAACATTGTTTAGGTAAACATTGAGTGGTTCATGATTAGAATTGAGTTTGAAGGATATATCAAAATTGTTTGCAAGTTTCAATAAATCGTCAATATCATCAATTTTAATATCATTGTCTCGTGCCACTATTGCGAATGCTCGATAAATGGCACCAGAGTCTAATAAATGCCAATCAAGTTTCTGTGCAATAATACTTGCCACAGTGCCCTTTCCAACACCACTAGGACCATCTAGAGTTAATATAGGAATCATATAGGTGATATTTGAGTCATTAATACCAAGTTTGACAATACTAGAAAACAATAGCTGTCATTTATCATGTCTATTCAGGTCTCATATGTGGAAACAATAACACATCTCTGATGGAAGGAGAATTGGTAAAAAACATAACCAATCGATCAACTCCTATCCCCTCACCTGCAGTAGGCGGCATGCCGTACTCCAGAGCACGAATATAATCAGCATCATAATGCATTGCCTCATCATTACCAGCGTCTTTTTCCTTTACTTGCTCGCGAAACCTTTGAGCTTGCTCTTCTGCATCGTTGAGCTCTGAAAAACCATTAGCAATTTCTCTACCGCCGATAAAAAGCTCAAATCGGTCAGTTGTAAATGGATCCTCATCGTTACGCCTAGATAAAGGAGAAACTTCTGTTGGGTATTGGGTAATAAAGGTTGGTTGAATTAATTTCTCTTCAACCGTTGCCTCAAAAATTTCAATTTGAATCCTGCCTAATCCCCAACCATCTGTGAGATTTACACCTAACTTTTTAGCAGTTTTTTTGGAGTTTTCTGCAGACAAATCATTAGCCTTTAATTGAGGATTGTATTTCAAAATCGAATCAAATACGCTTAAACGATCAAAAGATTTAGAAAAATCAAAATTATCTCCTTGATAGTGAATTTTGCTCGACTCAAATATATCAACTGCTATACCTTTCAGTAGGCTCTCAGTAAGATCCATAAAATCATGATAAGTTGCATAAGCTTGATAAAACTCAATCATTGTAAATTCAGGATTATGGCGAGTTGACAAACCTTCATTTCTAAAATTACGATTTATCTCAAACACCCTCTCTAGACCGCCAACAATCAAACGTTTAAGATATAATTCAGGTGCAATTCGCAAAAATAATTCCATATCCAAGGCTTTATGATGAGTAACAAAAGGTTTAGCCCTTGCCCCTCCTGGAATAACTTGCATCATCGGTGTTTCTACCTCTAAATAACCATTATCAATAAAGAATTGTCTAATATAAGCAATTATTTGAGACCTACGTTGAAAAACCTTACGAGAGTTTTCGTTCACAATCAAATCAACATAACGCTGACGATAAATTGTCTCTTGATCAGACAAACCATGAAATTTTTCAGGCAAAGGTCTTAATGATTTTGTTAACAACTTTATGTCATTAACACGAACTGATAACTCACCTGTCTTAGTTTTAAATAGAACACCTGTAACACCAACAATATCACCAATATCCCATTTTTTGAATTGATCATTATAAAAACTGTCGCCCAACTCATCCCGAGTAACGAAGAGCTGTATCTGTCCAGATGAATCTTGTAACTGTACAAAACTTACTTTACCCATTACTCTTTTAAGCATTATTCGTCCTGCTAAAGAAACCTCATTATTACTCTGTTCGAGAACTCCGTTTGTTGCTTCACCAAACTCCTTATGAAGATTCTGAGATAAATCTTTTGGTTTAAAATCATTAACGAATGGATTACCACCCTCTCTTAGAGAGGCTAATTTAGATTTTCTTTCTGCTATTAGCTTGTTTTCGTCTTGTTCGCTCACTTTATTCTCATTATTTTGTTGTTTCATCTATTATTCCCATAAAACAAAATAAATGTACCTCTAGTTTTGCAAAATTAATTTACTTTAATAATTTTTTTGCTTTCTCAATATCAACAGATGAATCAGTTACTATAACATTTTTCGTTTTCGTTGCTCGAATTAGATAGATGAAGCAAAAAACTAAAAAAACTATTGGTGCAAACCAAAGTAAATAGGTTTTCCAGTTTATTGGTGGTTTGAATACTACGAAATCGCCGTAACGTTCAACCATAAACTGATAGATTTCTTCGTTTGATTTTTTACTAAGTATCATCTGACGAACCTGTTCACGCAAATCCTTTGCTAAACTTGAATTCGAACCACTTATACTTTGACCTTGACAAACCGGACAACGAATATCTTCTATTAAATCGTGATAGCGCCTTTCTTGATTAAGTGATTCAAAGTCTTTTGCTTCGATACTTTCAGCAAAGGAGATTTGAAAAAGCAAAAGTAAGAGTGCAAATTGAATAAAATAACGCATTCAAACAGTTGATATTTAAAGTTTAAATTTTAACGTATGCCACTTATCACCTTAGACAATATTTCTTTACGATTTTCTGAAAAAATTATTTTAGATGAGGTTAATGCTACCATTATAAAAGGAGACAAGATAGCACTTATTGGTCGTAATGGTGAAGGAAAATCTAGCTTCATGAGGTTGTTGGCTGGCATGATTTATGCTGATGATGGAAACTTAAAAATTAAAAACAACACTACAATAAGTTACTTGGAGCAATACCCTCCCCAAGATATTGAACATTCCTTATTTCATATTGTCGCTCAAGGTCTTGGGGATGTTGGAAAACTAATTGCAAAATATCACCAGTCTATTCAGAATGGCAGAATTGAAGAAAGCTCATCTCTTCAAGAATTAATTGAGCAGAAAGATGCTTGGCATTATTTACACAAAATTGAAGCAATATTAAATCGATTCAAACTCGACCCAATCGCAAAACTTACAACACTTTCTGGAGGTTTAAGAAGACGCGTTATGCTTGCCCAAGCAATTATTCAAGAACCCGACCTGCTTTTACTTGATGAACCAACAAACCACATGGACATTACATCAATTCTGGATTTAGAAAAGATGCTTAAAGATTTTCATGGCACATTAATTCTAATAAGCCATGACCGCTCATTCGTCAAAGGTATAGCTAATAAGGTATTCGACCTTGATCGTGGAAAATTATCAATATTTGCTTGTGGATACTTAGACTACTTAAAACGTAAAGAGAGCCTCCTTAATGCTGAAGAGCTTGAGGATGCCAGATTCAAAAAAAAGCTTGCACAAGAAGAAGTATGGATACGCCAAGGAATAAAGGCAAGACGAACTCGTAACGAAGGTCGTGTTAGAGCACTACAAGAATTGCGCAAACAATATATCAATCGTCGGAAACAGCAAGGCCATATAAAAATTCACACACTAGAAGATGAGCAGCGAGTTTCAAAAATTGTTTTTGAAGTCAAAAAAATTAGCTATCAGATTGGAAAATTAGAACTAGTTAGAGCGTTTTCGTTACTAGTTTTAAAGGGCGATAAAATTGGTATTATTGGAGGCAATGGTTCTGGAAAATCAACCCTCATTAGACTTCTATTAGGTGAGCTTCAACCATACAAAGGCAGTATTCGTAGATCTAAAAAAATTGAACTAGCTTATTTTGACCAAATGCGTGAATCACTTGAACCTAATATGAAGGCAATGGATTTTGTATCTGGTGGTAGAGATTTCATTGATGTCAATGGTAAAAGTAAGCATGTAATTGGTTATTTACGCCAGTTTTTGTTTACAGGAAAGCAATCAATGTCTCCTATTAAAATGTTTTCTGGTGGCGAAAAAAATCGGTTAATGCTGGCTAAAATCTTATCTCAACCCGCCAACCTTCTCGTGCTCGATGAACCAACCAACGATTTAGATGTTGAAACACTTGAACTTTTGGAAGAGATGCTGGTTGATTATTCTGGCACAGTTATACTAATATCACATGATAGGACATTTTTGAACAACATCGTCAGTTCAACTATCGTCATGAAAGGTAACGCAATTATAGAACAATATGTTGGTGGTTATGACGACTACATGGATCGAAAAAATGATAAATTAAATACCACGAACAACAAAAAAACTCAATCATCAAGTTCAAAAACACAAAAAAATCCTCAAAAGCTCTCTTATAATCTACAGCAACAATTAAATTCCTTACCTGAAAAGATTGAAAACTTAGAAAATGAAATATCAATGGCTCAAAAACTACTCTCAGATCCTACCTTTTATCAAAATCCAGATGCTCAAAACTTAACTATTAAGTTAAAAGAAATGGAACACCAGTTAGAGAAGCTATATGATCAATGGAGTAAATTAGACAATGGAAACTAATACCACTCCATTAGTCGTTGATCTTGACCACACACTTATTGAAACAGATCTTTTGTTTTTATCTTCTCTAGGGGTTTTAGTGAGAAGGCCTTGGTTGGTTTTTCATTACTTTTTTTGGCTATGGAAAGGCAAAGGCTATCTAAAAGATCAACTAGTAAAGAGGTTCGAGATAAACATCCCTGAGTTACCATACAATCAAAGCGTCATAAGCTACATTCTACAAAGAAAAAAACAAGGCTGTAAAATTGTTCTTGCAACCGCATCCCATAAAAATTATGCTTTTGCTGTGGCCAAACATCTTAAGCTTTTTGATGATGTTATGGCAAGTAATAAGAACTTTAACTTATCAAGTCATAATAAAGCAGAAACCCTAGTTAAACGTTTCGGTGAGAGAAATTTTGATTACATGGGTGACCATATGAGAGATTTGCCAATATGGGAGGTATCTCAATTATCTATTATTGTTAATGCAACTAATCGAATCATCGCAAACACAAAGCATCTCAATACATTGATCCTTTCAAGCAAGAATCAGAAACCCTCAACAAGAGAAGAAACGACTGCAAGAAAAACATAAATCGCGACTGTTGCTACTAAAACCCATGAAGTTACTTTATATAAGGATAAACTCTTACCCATTATTCGAGTATTAAAAAACCAAATAACGTAGCTCACAATCAACGCAACTACTAGTATTCTCAATAAAAACATAACTTTAATTATTTTTTAGTATTACTTGTATTTTAGTCGCCAATTTGTAGTTGATGCCAACTACTTTTTGTAACTCATCAATACTGGCATTATTGATTTCTTGTAGCCCACCAAAATAATTCATTAGAGCTCTACGTTTCTTGACACCAATACCTTTAACATTTTCGAGCAATGAGGTGTTTCGCTTTACAGCTCTTTTTTTTCGGTGATTTTTAATTGCAAATCGGTGAGATTCATCTCGAATATGATTAATCAGTAATAATGCAGGATTATGTGGGGCCAAATTAATTCGATTAACCTTATCATTTTCAATTGTGATTAGTGTTTCAAGACCAGCTTTTCTACCTTGACCTTTAGAAACCCCTACAAGCTGTATCGATTCTATTCCAATAGAATTCATTACCATGATTGCTTGGTTAAGTTGACCCAGTCCACCATCAATAAAAACTATATCAGGCATAGCTTTATTAGACTTAAGTAGACCTGAATAGCGGCGATAAACTGCCTGATTGATAGCTGCATAGTCATCCCCAGGCTTAATATCTTTGATATTGAATTGTCGATACTTACTAATTTTTGGCAACCCTTTTTCAAAAACAACGCATGAAGCTGTAGTTGCCTCACCCATCGTATGGCTAATATCAAAACATTCCATAACCTCTGGAATATTAGAAAGCGCCAAGGTCCTCTGAATACACTCAAGTTGTTTCTTCTTAGTAAAAATTGACAACAAATGATGCTTTAAGTTTTCCTTAGCATTGAGCGTTGCAATTTCTAAAAAATGCTTCTTATCAATACCTGGAGACTGAATTAATTTAGTTGACAAAGCAGATGCTATTAATGCCTTTTCTTCCAATTTATGACTAAGAATGATTTGCTTAGGGGTGCTTTTACCTAAATAATATAAAGGTAAAAAAGCACTCAAAACTTTTTCACATGTCTCACCCTTTGCATTCTTCGGAAAAATACTTTCATTGCCGATTTGTTTTCCTGAACGAACAAACATTACTTCAATACAGTGAATATTTGACTCTTGTGTAATACTAATAACATCCATATCTGAACTAAATTGGGAGCCATGCCTCTCTTGTATAGTTCTCAGACCAATCAACTGATCTCGATAATTTGCAGCAGCTTCAAAATCAAGGTCAATCGAAGCCTGTTTCATTTTTTGTGAGATTTTACTAAGTAATTTATTACCCTTTCCATTCAAAAAAAGAGTTACCATTTCAACATCTTGTGAATATTTCTCATCAGTAACTTTTTCAACACAAGGGGCACTACAAAGACCTATTTGATATTCTAAGCAAGGTCTTGAACGAGACTGATAAAAACTATTGGTACATTGCCTGACTTTGAATATTTTCTTTAATAATCCCAAAGCATCTCGAGCGACATGAGCTGATGGATAAGGACCAAAGTATTCGTAACTTTTATTTTTTCTACCTCGATAGAGTCCTAATCTAGGATGTTTGTCATTACTAATATAAATATAGGGGTAACTCTTAGCATCCTTAAGCAATATATTATATTTAGGCTTATATTGCTTTATCAGATCGTTTTCTAATAAAAGTGCTTGCGTTTCTGTTTTTGTAACTATGACTGAAAAATCGTAAATATTCTTTTGGAGCACTTGTATTTTATTGTTATGATTCGACTGAGTAAAGTACTGAGAAACTCGATTTTTCAAATTCTTAGCTTTACCAATATAGATAACAGCACCAGTTCGATTAAGCATCTTGTAGACGCCAGAATGCTGACTCATATTCTTAAGTTTAATTTTAATATTTTGCTTTTTCATTTCAATCAATTAACGCTTAAATATAGTACAATAGCCGCATGAAAATAGTCCTTAATATTTTAAAGGCATTCCTGATCAATATCACTTTTATCGGAATCATTTTTGCTGCTAATACATGCCCAGCAGTTTCTCCCAATGAAGTTCAAGACTCACCTGTAGAACAAACCGAGGCCATTCTAAACGATATACTCTGCTCATTTATAGATCTCCATACTGAAGGCAATAACACTTTTGCTAGTGCGCTCAGTCTTACTAAAAAGAAAATCATTCCATATATTGACTTTGAATACAGTACTGAGCTTGTTTTGGGAGACTACTGGAAACAACTCGATTCCATGGAGAAAAAGTTATTTCAAAGGGATATAAAGACAACTTTGATTAACGAGTACATCAATAGTCTAGTTAATATGGAGAATTGGGAACACCTCACTATCACTGTAGATAAAAATTTCTCTCAACTTAATAATTTAGCTGAAGTCAAAATAGTCTCGTCTCTTGAGGATGAATATCGATACATAACCGCCACTGTAACTCTAAAAGTAATTCGAAAAGACCGTTGGCGAGTCTATGATTTAGTTTTTCAATCATTTAGTCTTATTGACTATTTCGAATATAGTTACGATGAAAAAATAAAACAAGCAGGAGGTTTGAAATATTTTCTTCAGAAGATGCCTCAAAGCAATGAAAATTAATAATGTATAAACTAGTTATCAAAGGAGGAATTCCTCTAAGTGGTAATATTAAAACCTCTGGCTCAAAGAATTCTACCTTGCCAATATTTTTTTCTTCAATTCTGGCTGATAGTCCTCTTAAACTAGCAAATACACCACAACTAAGTGATGTTTCAACAACCTTGCGTCTTTTGATGGATATGGGCTCTAACTTTGTCCTTGAAGAGGATGGCTCTATTTTTATTGATTCTTCAAACCTCAATAATCTGACAGCCGAATACTCTCTAGTTAAAACAATGCGTGCCTCTATATTGACTCTCGGACCAATGTTAGCAAAATACAAAAAAGCTAAAATTTCACTACCTGGCGGTTGTGCGATTGGCACTCGTCCCGTTAACTTACATCTCGATGCACTAGAGAAAATGGGTGCAAAAATTGAAGTAAGGAACGGTTATATTTATACTTCTGCAAAGAAGCTAATTGGTACTCAAATTAACTTTGACCTAGTTTCAGTTACTGCAACAGAGAACATACTTATGGCTGCAACTCTTGCCAAAGGTATAACCACAATCAACAATGCAGCTCAAGAGCCAGAAGTCACGGACTTAATTTATTGCTTGAGAAAGATGGGTGCAAAGATAACAGGTGAAAACACTTCAACACTTATAATCGAAGGTGTTGATCGACTCAGTGGTACTGAATACACCATCTGTCCAGATCGTATCGAAGCTGGTACTTATTTAGTTGCGGCTGCAATTACGGGTGGCAATATAACGGTAAATAATATTGAGCCAGACTCGATGCGATCAGTAATAGGAAAACTTATCGAGACAGGTGCTGATATTCAAACAAATAAGAACTCAATTAAACTCGATATGAAAAATAGACGACCCCAAGCAGTTAATATACGTACCAGTTCATACCCGAATTTTCCGACCGACATGCAAGCACAATTTATGGCCCTTAACTCAATAGCTGAGGGTAATAGTACGATTACTGAAACGATCTTTGAGAATCGCTTTATGCATGTACCTGAGCTAAGCCGTATGGGCGCAAATCTCACACTTGAAGGCAACACCGTTGTTTGTAAAGGGGTAAAATCCCTCACTGGTGCAAATTTAATGGCTACTGACCTTAGAGCCTCTGCAAGTCTTGTTTTAGCAGGATTGGCCGCAAAAGGTTCAACAACCATTGAACGTGTATACCATCTTGATCGTGGCTATGAAATGATCGAAGAAAAATTTAAAATGTTGGGCGCTGATATAGAACGAGTTCAACACTAAGTTAACAATACAAACAACATTATGCTAACGATCGCTCTTCCAAAAGGACGAATATTAGAACAAACGCTCCCTCTCCTCAAGAAGGCAGGACTTTCTATTTCTGCTAAAGAGCTTAAAAGCAGAAAGTTGATTCTGGATACAAATCTTGAAGAAATCAAAGTCATAATACTTCGTGCAAGTGATGTACCTGTTTTTGTTCAGCATGGTGCTGCAGATATTGGTATAGCTGGCAAAGATGTCCTCTTAGAACACGGTGCTGTTGGTCTTTTTGAATTACTAGATCTCGGTATTTCTAAGTGTCGACTTATGGTCGCAGCTCAAGCAGATCAAGACCTAACAAAAGGTACTCTTAAGATAGCAACTAAATACATCAATTCCACTAAACGTTATTTTCAATCACAAGGTAAACAGGTTGAAGTAATTAAACTTTCGGGCGCTATGGAGCTTGCACCTATTGTTGGCCTTGCTCATTGTATTGTTGATCTTGTAGATACTGGTAATACTTTAAAAGCAAACAACTTAGTCCCCATAGAACTAATTGAAAATATAAGCTCTCGACTAATTGTTAACTCTGCCTCATTTAACACCAAGCACAGTGAAATCACTGATTGGGTTAACAGAGTCAAGAATAGTTTATGATTACTAAATTATCTTCACAGCAAAGAGACTTTAATACACAACTTTCTTCCTTACTTTCTTGGGACAGTTTTTCTAACAAAGATGTTTTAAAAACTGTCGAAGAAATCATTAATAAAATTAGATCTAAAGGCGATAAAGCGCTTATCGATTACTCAGTTAAGTTTGATGGTATTAAGGCAAAGTCAATTGCTGACCTTATGATTTCTCAAGTAGAACTTGAAAAGTCATTTAATGATTTAAGTGATAAACAAAAAAATGCAATCACAATTGCTGCACAAAGAGTTAAAGCATACCACTTAAAACAAAAGCAACAAACCTGGTCTTACACAGAAGAAGATGGCACTATGTTAGGTCAAAAAATTACTCCACTAGATCGTGTTGGCTTGTATGTCCCTGGAGGAAAAGCAGCTTACCCTTCTTCTGTTTTGATGAATGCTATTCCAGCAAAAGTTGCAGGTGTTGAGGAGCTCATTATGGTGGTACCAACATTGAATGGTAAGACGAATCAACTTGTCTTAGCTGCTGCTTATATTTCAGGAGTTGACATAGTGATTACTATTGGTGGTGCGCAAGCAGTTGCAGCACTAGCTTATGGCACTGAAAGTATAGCAAAAGTTGATAAAATTGTTGGACCTGGAAATATTTATGTAGCCGCGGCGAAGCGCGCTGTATTTGGTCAAGTCGGTATCGATATGATCGCTGGACCTTCCGAAATCCTTATTATTTGTGACGGTACTACTGACCCTGACTGGATAGCAATGGATTTATTTTCTCAAGCTGAACACGATGAAGATGCTCAATCCATTCTACTCTGTCCTGATTTGGCATTTATAAATAAGGTGGAAAAAAGTATTGATAAATTATTACCTTCAATGGACAGGAAAGATATTATTGAAACTGCTTTAAAAAATAGAGGTGCACTAATCCATACCGAAGATATAGATGATGCCATAGCAATCTCTAATAGGATTGCGCCCGAACACCTAGAACTTTCGGTTGAAAATCCTGAAACCCTACTAGATAACATTAAACATGCAGGTGCAATCTTTATGGGTAAATACAGCTGTGAGGCTTTAGGTGATTACTGTGCAGGTCCAAACCATGTGTTACCAACATCAGGTACCGCAAGATTCTCTTCACCACTTGGTGTTTACGATTTCCAGAAAAAATCAAGTCTGATTATGGCTTCACGTGAAAGCGCCAATACCTTAGGTAAAGTTGCAGAAACTTTGGCTGATGGTGAAGGTCTTCAAGCACACGCCCTGTCTGCAAGGTATCGAGTTAATAAACCGTAATCATCCCGGAAGAGCTTGATAGAAGCCATTCTCTTCAATAATTTTGATAGGTCTATCAAATAATTTGCTTAGAGTTTTACTTGTTAAAATCTTTGCTTTGTCTCCATCATCTACTACTTTTGCCTCTTTCAACAAAATCGCTCTAGTAATTTCAGGCGGAATCTCGTGGACATGGTGGGTAACTAAAATGACATTTTTACCTTTACTCATAAGGCCTTGGATAATTTCAAGATATTGAAAGCATGCCCGCAAGTCAAGACCACTTGTTGGTTCGTCAAGCACAAGAACTTCGGGATCATGCACCAAAGCGCGGGCCAAAAGAAACTTTCGCTGTTCACCCGTAGACATCGTTGAGAATTGACGAGACTTTAAATCCTCTATTCCTAGCAAGTTCATAACCTGATGGGCAAGCTCTATATGTTCAGTATCAAAATCCTGATGTTGCCAAATTCCGTCACTTGCATAAAAACCTGACAGCACCACGTAAAGACCTAATGTATTATTAGAATAATTGCTTTGTAGGTGATGTGAAACAACCCCTAAATGAGCACGCAATTGTTGTACGTTCCATCGATCTTTTCCAAATAGTTTGATGCTACTATTTTCATTTTCTACAATGTAAAGTTCACGGTTTAACAACTTAAGTAAAGTTGTTTTGCCTGCACCATTAGGACCTAAAATAACCGTATTTTGACCTCTTTCTAGAGATAAAGAGAAGTTATCAAAGACTTTGTTTCTTTGCTGAAATACTGTAATATTTTGAAGTTCAATTATATTTTTCAACGCCTTATTTCTATTAATCACCCATAACAATTACGGTTCATCATACCACGAGAAATAATAACCCTTTGTTGGGTTGCTAGCCACGTTTCAATGACGAACCTAGTTTAGGAAATAACTGAGACAAAAACATCCCTGTAAGCATTAAAGCACATCCCAAAAGGCCTCTTGCTGGCAATTGTTCATCCAATAATAACCATCCCCCCAATACAGCAAAGGCGCCCTCTAAGCTTAAGATTATCGCTGCATGAGAAGAGTGCGCATGTTGTTGGGCTACTACTTGCAATGTGTAGGCGATACCGGTTGACATAATACCGGCATAAAGCAAAGGGATAGTTGTTGCTACAATCATCTCCCAACTAATCATTTCTATGGCGATCGCAATCAACAAACTAATGACGCCACATACCAAATATTGAACTAGCGCAAGTTTCAAGGTATCCATACGTTTTGCCAAATAACCTATCACTAAAACATGTGCTGCAAAGAATACAGCGCAGATAAGTTGTAGTAGGTCACCTTCAGCTATAGTGAAGTCTTCTTTAATGCTCAGTAAATATAGACCAAATAGAGCTATTGTTGCCCCCAGCCAGGTACCTGAACCTGTTCTTTGTCCCAAAAATAATCCAATCAAGGGTACAAAAAAGATATACAAACCGGTAATAAAACCAGCCTTTCCTGCGGTCGTGTACTGCAAACCTACCTGCTGACAACTAATACCTCCAAACAAAAGCAAACCAGCGACAGTACCCGCTAATATAAGTTTCTTTGTAGATACCTCGGCCTTATGGTTTTGTTGTGGTTTTTTTGATAGATACCAAACCACTGGGGATAAAGCTACTACACCTATCAAAAATCTAACCCCGCTAAACAAAAATGGACCCATTGTTTCCATTCCTTCGCGCTGTGCTACAAAAGCGAAGCCCCAAATAGCAGCTGCAATGAGCATCAACAAGTCTGTTTTCAGGGCTTGTGTTTTCATTGTGTAATGATTAGGCGTGCGGTCTTGTTTTCTGTGGATCGTAAATCGGCAATTCCGTAATCACAGCTGTGGTGTCAACAGTATTACTCGAAATCCTAACCTTTGTGCCTTTCGCTGAATGCCTAGGGTTAATATGACCCAGTGCCAGAGATATATTCATCCTATGAGACCATACTGGACAGTTAACCACACCAACAGTTTCTCCATTGATGGTAATAATCTCACCACCCTCGAGTGCTTCGTTGTGGTCAATGTTAAGGCTAATAAAGTTTATTTTTTCTTTTCCTTCAGAAGCAAAGACCTTCTCCTTACCCCTGAAATCACCCTTCTTACGACTGACTGCCCAGCCAAGTCCAACCTCCCAAGGGGTAATTTCTGTATTCATGTCGTAGCCATAGAAAAGCAAAGCTGCCTCAACTCGTACCTTATCTAGAGCTGTAAATGAACATGGAACAATACCCTCTTCTTTACCAAGGTCAAGAATACTATCCCAGACGTCTGCAACACCGTCAGCACCAACAAATATTTCATATCCCCTTTCACCAGAATATCCTGTTCGTGAAATCATACATTTATGCCCAAAAATTTCCGTTTCTTGCTGATGAAAATATTGAAGTGAATGAAGATTCATCGGAGTATATGAGTTTATAAAGTCTACTGATTTTGGACCCTGAAGTGACAAATCATGCATATCATCATCGAACTCAATATCGACGTTCTTTCCTACAGTAGATTCTTCTAGTCTTTCATAACTTTCACCAGTACCATAAACCATAAACCATTCGTCGCCATTATTAGCGATAATGGCATCATCACAAATCATGCCTTCATCGTTCAGGACTGGTCCATAAGCAGATTTTCCGGTATATATTTCACGCATATTGCGTGTCATAATGTGGTCAACCACATCCTCCGCATCTTTGCCTCGAATATGCACTTTTTTTAACGCAGAAACATCAAAGAGGCCTGCCGCTTCTCGAATCGCATCATGTTCGTCTTCTGGATTACTGTCATATGACCAAGCGACACCCATGCCATTCCAATCTTCAAGGCCAGAGCCCAATGCTCTATGGCGACTTGCTAGCTTCGATTCTCTTGATAATTCTTCACTCATATTGTTCTCCTGATTGATCAAATCCTGCTTGGAGTGTAAGAAAATAACGACCAAACAAATAAGACCTACATTGTATCCAAAAATGAGACTTCATGCCTTACGTTATTTCAATTTTTGTGCAAGTTTAGTACTATACCAAGCATGGCAAAATAAAGTGACGATAACTATCGAACCACCAATCAAAGCGTTGCTGGAAGGTTGCTCTTTAACAACAATCCAAGCCATTAATGTTCCCAGCACTGTTCCCAAAGGAAAAAACATTGCCACTTCAGGAGCTGGAATGTATTGCGGGGCGATTGTTATCAAACTAAATGAAACTGCAAGAACAACTCCGCTAGCAAGAATATAAAGCATAGACTGGGATGATAGAACTAATGAATCTGCAAAAACAAAGCCGATTAAAGCTATCACAATACCGTTCACAGCCATTGCGGGAACCATATTTACATTTTTATATTTTCGTAAAAGAGTGAAAGAAAAGCCCCCAATAACTACCGCAGCCAAAGCGAAAAGGTTGCCCATTAAATTCATTCCACTTGTGTCTCCAGACATCACAATATAAATTCCAAAAAATACAACAATCATCGAGAGCCATGTATATAAAGAAGGTTTTTCCTTGAGCATAAACAAAGAAACAATCGCAACCATGATAGGAGAGATACTAATAATGACTAGTGTTTTGGCTATAGATGTGTAATGAATTGCCAAAATAAACGAGGTGCCGCCTAAGGCCGTTAATAAGCCAATAAGTACCCCTTCTTTACCAATATTAATTAACTCATTAATCGCTTTAGAGCGATAGGTTATGAGCAAAATAACAATAATGCCAGTGGCAAAAAATATTCCGCGCCAGAAAAGAACTGTCCAGCTATTAGAATCAGCAAGCCTTACCAATACAGCATCCGGAGTCAATATCAAGATTCCAAAAAACGCAATCAACAATCCTTTCAGGTGAGTATTCACACCAAACACCTGTCAGAAATTAACTTATTTAACATCGGAGTTTGATTTTTGTTTGAGCTCTTTACTTGCTAAATTAGCACTATACCAAGCATAAAAAAACAATGTCACTACTACAATTACGCCTCCAATTATGGCATTACTCGAAGGCGCTTCATGTATGACTATCCAGGCAATTAAAGTTCCCAAGACAGTTTCCAAAGGCATAATCATTCCAACCTCAGCTGCTGGCATATATCTCGGTGCAATCGTAATCAGACTAAATGATATCGCGAGGATTGCTCCCATTGCAATGACATAAATGATCGCTTCAGGCTTTAAGGCCAAGGTAGGGGCAAAAATACATGCAATTAATGCAGCAATGATTCCACCAATTGACATCGTTGGAACCATATTAATAGTCTTATATTTACGGACAAGTGTAAAAACAAATCCCATCAAAATAGCTGTAATCAATGCAAAAAGGTCGCCCACTAAATTCTCTCCACCAAAATTAGCACTCATAACAATATAAATCCCGATAAATACAACTATCATTGCCAGCCAAGTAATTAGACTCGCTTTTTCACGTATAGTCACCCAGGAAATAATTGCAATCCAAATAGGGCCTGTACTAATAATGACGAGGGTATTAGCAATTGAGGTAAGCATAATTGCAAAAACGAATGTTCCGGTCATAATTCCATGTAGCCAACCTATCCACAACCCACCTCTGCCTATTTTCTTAAACTCATCAATAGTCTTTGAACGGTATGTGAAAAGCAATAATATCGTAACACCAATCGACATTAACAAACCTCTCCAAAAAAGTACCGTCCAGCTGTCAGCATCAGCCAGTCTTATGAGCACAGAGTCTGGGCTCAAAATAATAACGCCAATAAATGACATCAAAATACCTTTTAGATGGTTAGACATAGTTATTCTCTATATTGAGTGTTTTTTGCTATCAAGCTAAAGCTCATCGGTGGACGATTTTCCTGTTCAGACAAAAAAGCTGCCCTATTAGAAATGTCATGAGCATATTCATCAAAATGAGTGATATTAAAACCATGCGCTATAAGACCCCCTAGTATTTCTGACAAGGGATGGTGAAACCAATAACACGGCGATTTTATTATTTCATTTGGGTTCATGTAGTCGTTTCCGCCCTCTTCAAAATAAGGTTTTTTGTTGAAATAATCATTTCTAATAGTGCCTCCTGAATCTTCTTCAAATAACTCCAAAATAGGATGCATTTCATACATAAAAATTTGACCACCAGGTTTCAGTAGTCGCCCTAGTATAGTAAAGAAAGTTTTAAGGTCTTGTAACCACCCTAGAACACCAATCGTGATATATAGTAAGTCAAATTGATTATCGTAAGCATCACCTAACTCATAAATATCAGTACATACCAGTTCAATTTCTACCTCCGCGGCCTGTTTTAATTTTTCTCCTTGTTTAATAAATTCATCACTGATGTCAAAACCTACACAGCGAAAAGCACCAGCCTTCTTAACTGATATTAGTTCTCTTGCATTATTACAACAGATTTGAGCTACCGCTTTTTCTGATAAATTTAATCTCTTAAATAATTTTTGCTCTATAGGATCGAATGTTGTAAAGTCAGGTTCACTAATCCTCTGCAATAGGTCGTTTACATAATTTTCTTGATGGACAGAAGCAACTTCATTCCAATAGATTCGATTAGTAATAGAATATTCTGCACGACTTTTCATCGGCCTCTCTATAACTAGTGTGAGCTATAAATGAGAGAATTTTTTTGCTTGAAAACACGCAAGTTTGAATAGTTGCTTAATAAATAATAAGTGCCAAATATAGCGCCAGACCAGATTAAATCTCCGGCAATTGTGTTCTGAAAAAATGGAATTGCCATAGTATAACAAAGCACAAGTCCTACCCATGTTTTCTCATACATTGGTGAAAAAGCCCATACCGCAAAGTTAGTTGATACAAAGAATACAGTGGAGCTTGCTAAAGCAGCACCTATAACTCTAAACAGTCCTAACTTTTTCTGTAAAAAGTTTTTAAAAACAACCGGAAATAATAAGGCAAGATAAACCACCCACATTGATTTAGAGGCAAACCATTCTGCAGAAAGATAGCCAAAGGCGAAATAGTCAGTTAGGAGCATCGTTACAACGACTGCTATCACGGCCATATATCTTTTCAAAAATATAAATCCGGCAAAAAGTGCAATGGCTGCCATTGGTGTAAAGTTGGGCGGATGAGGCAACAGTCTACCTGCAACCCCTAACGCAATCAACATCGCCAAAATAATCAAATAATTAAAGCTCATATTTAACTTATGCTCATGAATATCCAAAACAACTCTCCTATATTTTATGCATTTAATACTATCTTAAAAGGTTTCCAGATTCAAGCGTATAAATGTGTCGGCTAAGAGTATAACATCCTTTGCGCCCACCATCGACATTGAACCATTAACATAAAGCGCCCAGTAAGTATTTCCAATCGCATCAACCCCTCCTAAGGACATGATTTGGGGGCCCCAGTCGGTCTCTTTTGCTTCCATAGCAACTAATTGACTGATCGCTTCGAAAGAATCAATGCCCTTCTCAACTTGCTTAACAGCAGTTAGGTTTATTTCATCAGAAGAGGTAATTACAAGGGTAAGCTGTACAGTCTCAAGTGAATCATCACTCAAAGAAATAGTTGGCTGAATTGAAAACACGCCAATTAATAATATTGCCAATATACGGATTTTAAACTTCATTACATACCCTGTAAAAAAAATGCATTAAATCAATAAGGTTTTTATGATTGAGCGAATTTTATATTAAAAAAAATAAAACGCAATCGCCAATAAGAGGTTTTTAATAAAAATAAAATAGCGAAGGAATTGTTAATAAAATAAAAAGCTTTTTGTCATTTCAATGATTTGCTTAAAGGGGAAATTTTTTTCCTCCCATGCCTGGCAATCCACCTGGCATTTTAGATAAATCTGGTATACCTCCTTCACCCTGCATTTGACCCATCTGTTGCATCATCTTTTTCATTTTGCCACCCTTCATTTTTTTCATAGTTTTTTGCATTTTTTCGAACTGTCTTAACAGTTTGTTGACATGCTGGACATCTGTACCAGAGCCATTCGCTATTCTTTTCTTACGAGAACCTTTAATGAGGTTGACATGACTTCTTTCTTTTGGAGTCATTGAATTAATAATCGCAACCATTCGATTACTTTCAGTATCACCAATCACTTGATTTTTAACATTCTGAGGTAGTTGACCCATACCAGGCATCTTATCCATTAAAGCGCCCATACCGCCCATTTGCTGCATTTGTATCAACTGTTCACGCATATCATCAAGGTCAAAGCGACCTTTTGCCATTTTTTGAACAGTTTTTTTCGCTTTTTTGTGGTCAACTTTTTTAGATATTTCTTCAACCAAGGAGAGCACGTCACCCATCCCAAGAAGACGTGAAACAACCCTATCAGGGTGAAAAGGCTCCAAGGCATCGGTTTTCTCTCCCACACCTAAGAATTTAATCGGCTTTCCAGTAATGTGCCTTACAGAAAGAGCGGCTCCGCCACGAGCATCGCCATCCGTTTTGGTTAATATGACTCCTGTTAAAGGTAAGGTGTCAGCAAACACTTTTGCAGTATGTGCTGCATCTTGACCTGTCATCGAGTCAACAACAAACAAGGTCTCGATTGGGCTGACTTTTTTCTGTAGTATTTGAATCTCAGACATCATCTGATCATCGACATGCAGGCGACCTGCAGTATCAACCAGCAATACATCATGAAATTTTCTTTGAGCTTGTTTTTTTGCTTCAGCAACAATTATTTCAGGCCTGTCTTCAACAGCTGAAGGAAAAAAATCAACTTCTATCTGTTCAGCAAGAACTTTTAGTTGCTCAATGGCAGCAGGTCGATAGACATCGGCACTAACTAAGAGCACTTTTTTATTTTGTTGCTCCTTCAAATAGCGCGCTAGTTTTGCAATCGAAGTTGTCTTACCAGAACCTTGCAAACCAGCAACCATAATAACTGCTGGTGGTTGAATGGCAAGGTTGAGTTTTTCATTCTCACCACCAATTATTTCGGTTAATTCGCTCTCAACAAGTTTTATAAATGCCTGTGAAGGAGTAAGTCCTTCGCTTACTTTCAGACCAATCGCTTTCGCTTGTACTTGATCAATAAAAACCTTGATCACTTCAAGAGCAACATCAGCTTCTAAAAGGGATCTTCTTACTTCACGAATTGCATCCTTAATATTGCTTTCAGACAGCTTGCTTTTTCCTTGCAAAGCCTTGAAGCTATTGGACAGACGGTCAGTTAAATTATCAAACATTGCTTACGACTTGGATGAAATATCGTATTATATAATCTTTTACCTTAACAAAGAAACTGATGCCGTTACTATACATTCTGCCCTTTGCTACCTATTTATTAGCTGCACTTCTATTAACTAGGTACTTTACGCTTGAAACAGTAACCAATCAGCACTATACAAGTGTCAACCTATTACTCTTGATTGGTTGCGTCTCGCATGGCTATCTTTTGTTGGATCAATGGCAATATAATGGCGTTTTTTTTTGGCTTAGCAACTAGTGCCTCTTTTGTTGCATGGGTTGTCGCGACAATGCTATTTGTTACTTCTTTTAGTAAACCCATTCATGCACTTGGAATTCTTGTCTATCCATTAAGCGCAATTACAGTGATTTTTTCACTATTTTTCCCCGATA